>CAKSDC010000034.1 GCA_934444765.1 uncultured Oscillospiraceae bacterium | reverse complement strand
AAGATTAAATCCATTATGAAAGGCAGAATTGAAAAGATATTATCTTTAATGGTGAATAAAAATCCACAAGTGATAGTTTTAGGTGCTTGGGGTTGCGGAGTTTTTGGCAATCAAAAAGATATGGTTTTCAATCTGTTTGAAAATGCTATTAATGAAATAGTTCCCGATAGTATAAAAGTTATCTTTGCAGTAATTTAACAAATAATAGCAAGGATTCTCCCACCTCTATAGGTGAGTGAGATGAATTGCAAGTAGGAAAAATAACGGCAGTGGTGGGCGGAGAGAAATCGGTATCCCCCACTGACATGAGGCAAACTACAGTCAGTGTTCTGCTGGCTTGTCAGACTCTGTGAAATTACCGACTGTGGATTGAAACAAACAATTAAATAGTTACTAAGCGATTGTATCGCTAAATATATATTTGGAGGTTTATCCCGATGGCAGATAAGATTAAAATGAATACCCCTCTCGTCGAAATGGACGGGGACGAAATGACAAGAATTCTTTGGCAATGGATTAAGGATATACTAATCAATCCTTACGTTGACCTAAAGACTGAATACTATGACCTCGGTCTTGAAAACAGAGAAAAGACTAAAGACCAAGTAACTTTCGATAGTGCAGAAGCTACCAAAAAGTATGGCGTTGCCGTTAAGTGTGCAACTATCACTCCTAACGCTGCAAGAATGCCAGAATACAATCTAACTCAAATGTGGAAGTCCCCTAACGGTACTATTAGAGCCATTCTTGACGGTACAGTATTTAGAACTCCTATATTAGTTAAGGGTGTAACTCCTTACATTCCTACTTGGACTAAACCTATTACTATAGCTCGTCATGCTTACGGCGACGTGTACAAAAACGTCGAAATGAAAGTGGCTAAGGGTTCTAAGGCAGAGTTAGTATGCACAGACGCTAACGGAAACGAAGTTAGAGAGACTATCTACGACTTTAAAGATAGCGACGGTATTATTCAAGGTCTACACAATAAGAGCAACAGTATAGGCGGTTTTGCAAGAGCTTGCTTTAACTACGCTTTAGACCTAAAGCAAGACGTTTGGTTCGCTACTAAGGATACTATCTCTAAAAAGTATGACCACACTTTTAAAGATATCTTCCAAGAGATATTCGATAATGAATATAAGGAAAAGTTCGAAAAGGCTGGTATCACCTACTTCTATACTCTTATAGATGACGCAGTAGCAAGAGTTATCCGTTCTAACGGTGGCTACATCTGGGCTTGTAAAAACTACGACGGCGACGTTATGTCCGATATGGTATCCACTGCATACGGTTCTTTAGCTATGATGACCTCTGTATTAGTATCCCCAGACGGTATCTATGAATACGAAGCTGCACACGGTACAGTACAAAGACACTATTACAAGTATCTAAAGGGTGAAGAAACTTCTACTAACTCTGTAGCTACTATATTCGCTTGGAGCGGTGCTTTAAGAAAACGTGGTGAATTAGACAACATTCCAGAACTCGTTAAGTACGCAGACTGCCTCGAAAAGGCTACTATAAACACCATCGAAGACGGCATCATGACTGGCGACCTATACTTAATATCTAAGTTAGAGAATAAACAAAAGGTAAACTCTAAAGAGTTCTTACAGGCTATAAACGAACGCCTATCTAAGATGATGTAATCGAATTGAATAGTACAGTTTACATTAGTAAATCCCTAAGTATACTACATACTTAGGGACTTTTTATTATACGCATAATAGAACGCACTACTTAAACAGACCAAACAGTCCTTTTTTAGTATAAGGTTCTTCTGAAGAAGAAACATAGTCATAACCGCTTTTAACTATAACGTCTTTTAAGGCGTTAGCATCAAGACTATTTTCTGAAACTATTACAGTTTCGCCTTTGGTGTGTGAAGATGTCACCTTTTTTACGTTGAAGGCGTTTCTAACTGCATCGTTCACATGAGCCTCACACATTCCGCATTGCATTCCATCAACTTTAACAGTAGTTTTTACCATTTTATATCACCTTATATATATATTATAGTGTAGTTGTCTATTGCTAACTACACTATAATGATAGCACTATATTTTAAAATAGTCAAGTACATAAAACAAAAATATTTTAGAATAACTTGACTATTTTTAAAAATAATGATACTATATTCCATAGGAGGTGCATAATATGGATATCAAAAAATGTTGCATACTAAAAGGAACTATAGGAGGCGAAGACGTAACTATCATAGGTGGCGTGGAAAACGAAAAGATAGTTATTGAAGTATCCCCTCAAAAATTTGAATATATGATTAAAAAACGTTTTGAATTTGCCTATAACTCCCCTGATAATTTGAATTGGCTCCACGGTTATTCGTCAACAGGAGATGTTCATGGAAAACCTACTATCGATTGTATTGTACATATTTTCTGTGAGCATATGCTTGGAAGAAATCCTATATCAGGACGTGAATATGAATACCCCAAAAAAGAAACTGTTACTTCTTTTAAACTTCCTGAAATAGGTTGGGAACGTGAAGTCTATGATAAAAATGCTGTTTACTAATCTAAAAAGGCAATAAATAATCATATATAACAAATCAAGGCGAACTAAGAATTTAGTTCGCCTTAAAACTTATTTAGCTCCCCAAGTTGGACTCGAACCAACGACCCTGCGGTTAACAGCCGCATGCTCTACCGACTGAGCTATTGAGGAAT
>CAKSDC010000033.1 GCA_934444765.1 uncultured Oscillospiraceae bacterium | reverse complement strand
TTAAAGATAATATCTTTTCAATTCTGCGTTTCATAATTGATTTAATCTTACTATTAGAAACAAATAGTTTTGCAAAAGTTCTATTTACTGCTGGACAAGTTATAAATGAACATTTTTCAATATCTTTTAAAAGGATATCATTACCATTTCTAATAATAGGTATGTTATGAGAATATATCATATAATCAGAATAGATAAATGGAACACTCTTAAATCTATTATGACTATAATATCGGTTACAACCTTTAATAGAATAGTATAACAAAGATGCTCTACATAGACTTTCTTCTTGTGCGTCACCACCCAAGATATATCCACCACCTGAAATATTAGCATTTGCAAAGTTCAAAGCTATGATATTTTCATCATACTGTTTTCTTAGATTTAGAATACAGTCTATCGTAGAAACTTTAACAATATTGTCAGTTACACAATAGTGTGATTTTCTATCAACTTTTGTTATATCAACATTAGTGATAACTTCACCTTTGGGAATTGAAAAATTATCTTTCAATTTAGAATTTTCAATAGTAACTTTTAAGTTATGTATAATCATAATCGTAAAAACCCCCAACCCCACCCATATATTTAATAGTAGATATTCGGTAGTAATAGATACACATTAAACAGTAATATTATACTCTATATGGTACTAAGTGATAATAAAGTTTTTAGTCCAGTAAAAAGAGCTTTTATATTTACTCAAACGTTCCCATGAGTACGTGGGTTAATATCCACACTAAAAAATATATTGCCAATATAAGTTACTTTTCTAATAGTTCAGTAGTCCAGTTGATACCCTGAATTTTCATATCCAGTTCACGTAACCGTTTAGACTGTAAGTTAAGACTCTTTTGTAGTTCTGCAACGTCGACCGTGCTATACGTCTTAATTTCGGTAGCGGAATATCTATTGGTAATTTCGCTTGCAGAGTTTAAAAACTCACGTAGTATAGATACTTTCTTAGTTAAAGCGTCTTTCTGTGCTATCAAGTCGGTTATAGAGTTTCCGTCTACTATAGTCATGCAGTTTGTGTAGTTTATGTTTTTAATAAGCTGTTCTAACTGCGATATAGTTTGGTTCAGTTCGTCGATTAGTTCTAAAGGATTTTCAAGAGGCTTTTCGCCCTCTTGCACTTTAGCATTGTTTAGCAACCTTGCCTTTATTTGAAGTACGTTCTGTTGTAGCTCTGCCCTAATAGATAGTGCTTCGGCTAATTTCATATAATATCACCTCCGCCTGTATATTTAAAAGTGGCGAATTTGCGATTAACAAATTCGCCTATAATACGTATTACGTCAGTATTACTTCATATTTTCACGAGTATAGTCTAATAGACCACCTGCAAGAATGATATCCTTAGTACGTCCAGAGAGTTCGCAAAGTACAGGAATTTGCTTACCAGTAGTCTTATTTAGTATAGTAAGTTCAGTCTTGCCATCTTCGATATCCTTTCTAACGTTGTCTAATAGTAGTTGGTCGCCTTGTGAGATGCTATCATAGTCAGCCTCATTAACGAAAGTAAGAGGTAGTATACCAGCGTTTATTAGGTTAGCACGGTGGATTCTTGCAAAGGACTTTACTAATACTGCCTTGATACCTAAGTATAGTGGAGCTAATGCAGCGTGTTCTCTTGAAGAACCTTGACCATAGTTAGAACCACCTACTATTATGCTCTTACCGAGTTCTTTTGCACGTGTAGGGAAAGTTTCATCACATACGGTGAAGCAGTGTTGAGAGATAGCTGGAATGTTAGAACGTAAAGGTAGTATCTTAGCACCAGCAGGCATGATATGGTCAGTAGTGATATTGTCTTCTACCTTTAAAGATACTGGAGCGTCGATAGTTTGGTCTAAAGGTGCAGTAGTAGGGAATGGCTTAATGTTAGGACCACGTAGTATTTCTACACTGTCCATGGTTTCTTCAGGTTCAGGAAGTTCTATCATGTTGTCGTTAATGGTGAATACTTCAGGAAGTTTAAAGTTAGGCATTTCGCCAAGGTCTGTAGGGTCTGAGAATACACCGTTAATAGCTGATAGGGCAGCGACTTCTGGGGATACTAAGTATATTTGACCGTCCTTAGTTCCAGAACGTCCTAAGAAGTTTCTGTTAAAGGTTCTTAGAGATATACCCTTAGAGTTAGGAGACTGTCCCATACCTATACATGGACCACAAGCACTTTCAAGTATTCTTGCGCCAGCGTCTATAATATCGGATAGTAAGCCCATATCTGCCATCATCTTTAGTACTTGCTTAGAACCAGGGGCTATAGCTAACGATACGTTAGGATGTACCTTGTTACCCTTTAGTATATGAGCTACTTTCATCATATCTAATAGTGAGGAGTTAGTACACGAACCGATACATACTTGGTCTATCTTCATGCCCTTAAGTTCAGCAACCGTCTTGATGTTATCAGGAGAGTGTGGACATGCTGATAGTGGCTTTAGTTCGCTAAGATTAATCTGTACTAATTCGTCGTATACTGCGTCGTCGTCGGCAGATAGTGGTTGCCATACGTCGCCTCTCTTTTGAGCCTCTAAGAACTGCTTAGTAATCTCATCGGAAGGGAAGATTGAAGTAGTAGCACCAAGTTCTGCACCCATGTTAGTTATAGTAGCTCTTTCTGGAACGGATAGAGTTTTAACACCTTCGCCACAGTATTCTATAACCTTGCCTACGCCACCCTTAACGGATAGTCTTCTTAGCACTTCAAGAATAACGTCTTTTGCGGATACCCAAGAGTTTAACTTACCAGTAAGTTCTACCTTTACTACCTTTGGACAGGTAATGTAGTATGCACCGCCACCCATGGCTACTGCAACGTCAAGACCGCCAGCACCCATAGCTAACATACCTATACCACCGCCAGTAGGTGTATGGCTATCAGAACCTATTAAGGTTTTACCAGGGATACCAAATCTTTCTAAGTGTACTTGGTGACATATTCCGTTACCAGGACGTGAAAAGTATATACCATGCTTTTTAGCTACGCTACCTATAAATCTGTGGTCGTCGGCATTTTCAAAGCCACTTTGTAGAGTATTATGGTCTATATATGCTACTGAACGTTCAGTCTTAACTCTTGGAACGCCCATAGCTTCAAATTCGAGGTATGCCATAGTACCAGTAGCGTCTTGAGTTAAAGTTTGGTCTATTCTAATACCTATTTCTTGACCCTTAACCATTTCGCCGTCTACTATATGAGCCTTTAAAATCTTTTCAGTGAGTGTTAAACCCATTATAATCAAATCCTTTCGTAATCCGACCGAGAGTATTTTCGGTACAATATTATATAAGTATATTTTATACCTTATTTGAAGAATTGTCAAGTTTTTGGGGAATATTTGAATGCCATAAGCGATAAAGTTAATTAATACTAAATATTTTAGCCGATTTCTTAACATTGTTTCAATCCACAGTCGGTAATTTCACAGAGTCTGACAAGCCAGCAGAACACTGACTGTAGTTTGCCTCATGTC
>CAKSDC010000032.1 GCA_934444765.1 uncultured Oscillospiraceae bacterium | reverse complement strand
AGTATGGTATCTGGATTAGAAGTACCTATAGTAGTACTACCTGTACTATAAGACTGTAACATACTTATAGTACTTTCTAACTGTTTTTTAGCCTCTAATAGAGTAGGTAACTGAGTATCCATTTGGGATATTGCGTCATCTATCTTAGCTATACCCTCGTTTAGTTGTTGTTCACCTTCAAGAATAGCCGTTTCGTTTTCGTTTAAAGACTGTTCGCCAGCCTCTATTTCGGCTAAACCTGAAAGAAGTTCCTGTTCTTTTTCTTGTAGAGCCTCTTGACCGTCTGCAAGAGAGATTTCGTTCTTAAGTATTTCAAAGCGAGCCTCTGTAATACCTTGAGAACCGTTAATCATACCGTCGTTGAACTCTTTTAGAGCCTCTTCTAAGTCTTTCTTTTTATCGGATATGGTATCGTTAGCGTCTGTCAGTCTGTCCTTAGCGTCGTCAAGAGTGCTTTTAACGTCACCTTTAATTATGGCATTTACTTTGTCAATCTTATCTTGTCTGATAACCACGTTGATATTTTCTTCTATCAAACCAGAAGTAGAAATACTTGCCACACCGTCGACACCTTCAAGCATAGGCACTAAGGTTTGGTTAGCGTAGTCGGATATTTCTTGTACGGACATATCCTTTACACTAAGAGTAGCTATCATAACTGGCATAATGTCAGGATTAATCTTCATAATCATAGGACTGCCAATACTGTCGTCATTCCATTGAGCCTCTATACTGTCTAAACTTTCACGCATATCTACAGTAACGTAGTCCATATTAGCACTATCGGAAAACTCTACTATTACTATAGAGTAGTTTTCACTGGATACTGAGCTAACGTTTTCGATATTGTTTAAAGATGCCATACCCTGTTCTATAGGACGAGTAACGGTTTCTTCCACTTCTTCTGGACTTGCACCAACGTATGTAGTCATTACCATAGCATAAGGCAAATCGATACTTGGAAAGAGGTCAGGAACCATTTTAGTAAAGGCTACTATACCTAATACTATTACTGCCACTACTCCTACCAATACAGTGTAAGGCTTTTTTACACTAAATTTGGAAAACATAAAAAACCTCCTATATTAATACTGTAAGTATATACCATGTTCCACCATGGATATTTGCTTTTTAAAGTCTGATAAATAGACTTCTTTCTGTGTTGGATTATGTACCGTTTTAATAACGGTTTTGCACATTATAGAAGATAGTAACTCTATAACTATCATAATATCTTCTAAGTTGGTATACTTTAGTTTAGCA
This sequence comes from uncultured Oscillospiraceae bacterium, assembly GCA_934444765.1. Classification (GTDB taxonomy): domain Bacteria; phylum Bacillota; class Clostridia; order Oscillospirales; family Ruminococcaceae; genus UBA5884. Next base: position 5,176 of record CAKSDC010000032.1, on the reverse strand, counting down.
GTATTAATATAAGGTAATACGATTTCTATCATGGATAGTGTTTGTGTTTTATCTGGTACGTCTCTAAAGTTATTGTGAGATACTGTCATGATTAAGTTTTCACAGAATATTTTGTTTTTTAGACTTTCGCTAAAAGCGATAATCTTATAGGTTAAGTAACCAAAAAAGTCAAGGATATCGGAGCTAACATTTTTTAAGTATTCTATAGCGGTACTAATAAGAGTATTTTTATAGCTTATCATGATTTCATGGAGAATATCGTTTTTATCTTCAAAGTACTGATAGAATGAACCTCTTGAAATGTTAGCCTCTTGAATAATTCTATTGATAGAAAACTCATTCACTGGCACACGGGAAAACTCATTGATAGCACTACGCATAACTCTATCTTGCTTTTCTTGTGGAAGATTATAAAATCTTGGTTTGGGCATCCAATTCACCTCCTAATAAGTATTAATTGATGACACCCTGTCACGGTGACACCTTGTCACTATTATATACTAAAAAATGCCCCTTGTCAATAAGATAGTTAAATAATTAATAGCCACCTTATAACATAACAAGATGGCTACTATTATACTAAAAAAATCTACTATTTTCCATTATTTAGTAGTATTTCCCTTATTATTTGTGGAAACGTTAGTGGGTGGAATAAACTTGTACATTTCGTTATAAGCCTCTAATTCTTGGGTAGAGTTTAAACCAGTAGGAATTAAACCCGTAAAGTCAGTATCGGAAGCTACTGGCGTAAATTCGTCGTTTTCATCGAACGTCTTTTTGTAGTACTTACTATTCATAATAAAAATCACTCCTTAAATATATTATCTGTAATAGATATAATAGTATACCATATCACAAAAATTTCATATACACAACACCAAACTTCTAATATTTACTTAGAATAATACCTTTACAAACTGTAACCGTTGTGTTATAATTGTATTACTGATTTGTTACCAGTGTATCCAATCAGTAACTTATATACTATATATAAAATACAACGGAAAGGTGAATTTCTTTAAAATGGGTTTTAATAACAAAAAAATAATAGGTAGTATTATTATGATTAGCTTAATATCTAACGTATTAGCTACCAACGTATACGCTACCGAAAGTTCTGACAACACTACTTATTATGACAACAACATCACCACTGAAAATACACAAGATGATACAGACCAAACTACTACTAACAACGATGATACAGACGCTTCTATTATAAAAAAACTTGACTTTGAATACGAAATTCAAACTATGTTTGAAAAGTATCAAGATACCCAAGAGGCTGAAAAACTTCAAGAGGCTAAAGACGATACATACTCTATTATAGACGATATACTATCTTCTTCAGACTACTCTATAGAAGAAAAACGCCAACTATGTAACGAGGTCTTAGAAAATTCTAAACCTATACTAACCATTACCGAACAGAACGATATCAAGTTCAACGTCGACTATGAACTTAACAGACTTACAGATGCCGAAAACTTAGACACTACTATTGATAAGATACTATCTTCTACAGTATCGAGTTCCGCTAAAGAGACCTTCTGCATAAACACTCTAAAGTTAGCAGTCGAAAGCGGTACTATTACTAAAGATGAGTACTCCTTAAGAGTGGAAAAAATATCTGCTGACTTAGAAGTTCTAAAAGAACAGGAACAAGAACTACTATTAGCTAAGTCGCAAGCAGAAACTAAAGCTAAGGCTGAAAGACTATCACAAGAACAGACTGCTACTACTACCGTTCCTACTACTAACGCTAACACTACTACAGATACTACTACTCAAAGCAGTAGTCAAGTTCAAACACAACAAGGTTCTATTAACAACTATAACGAACCTGCAACCGTTACTACTGCTCCTGAAACGGTTACCGAACCTACTACCACTACTACTTCCACTCCACAAAACACATACTTCAACGGTACTTTCTACTACAACGATACGGACTTCCTTGCACTATGCAACGTAGTACAACATGAAGTAGGCTATTGCTCTACTCAATCCAAAATGATGGTGGCAAGCGTAGTAATAAACCGTGTACTAAGTGGAACTTTCCCTGATAACATCTACGACGTAGTAACTCAACAGAACCAGTTTACTAATATATCTTCTTTCGTAGGTAGAACAGACTATGCAAGTGAAGATACTATTTACTGGTGTCAATACGTTTTAGATAACGGTATAGACTACTCTAACGGTGCATTATACTACTATGCCCCTAAGTGGTGCGGTTACATGAACTACTTTGAAAATATGACCTTAGTAGCTGAATGCGACGGTCAACGCTACTTTAAACCTTAACGGTATCAATAACAGAATATATAGTAAAGGCTCTATGGAACTTCATAGAGCCTATTTTCATCCTATCTTATGATATATACTTCCATGCTACCACGTCGAACAGTCCACTATCGTTTAGCTTAAGTTCTGGTATTACCACCAAAGATAGAAACGATAGTAACATCAACAGTGTAGAACTTCCATTTTTAGAGACTACTTTGGCACTCTCTACTATAGCGTTATCTTCTGCTAATACTTCTTCTACGGACTTATTGGACATCAAACCTGCAATAGGTAGTTCCATAAAAGATACTACTCTACCTTTATGGACTACACATATACCGCCATTTTTACCAAGACTATTTACTGCTAAAGCCATATCTTCGGGACTATCACCTATTACAGTAATGTTATGACTATCATGACCTATGGTCTGAGCTATTGCACCATCTTTAATATCAAGACTTTTAATATAGGCTTTACCTACGTTTCCTGTAGCATTATGACGTTCTACCACTGCACACATAGATAGTCCTTCTGCACTATCTGGATAGACTTTTTTAGTGATTAGACTACCTTCTATAGCCTCTATTACTGGCATACCCTTAGTGAAGTGCAGTTCAAAGTCTTTAGGAGTAACTGGCTTTATATTTACGGTACTACTTACGCTATCTATAGGAACGGTATCGGTTTTAAAAGTAGGCTTACCGTTTTCGGCTACTACAGAACCGTCTTTTAATACGGTGTATATAGTGTCTAAGTTGGTATCACAGACTATCAAGTTAGCGTTATAACTTGGAGCAATAGCACCTATTCCCTTTAGTCCGTACATTATGGCTGGATTGATAGTAGCTATAGTTATAGCGTCCTCTAAAGATAGTCCACTACTTATAGACTTTTTAATGCAGTTTAGTATAGTGCCATTAGATACTATATCGTTAATGTGTTTATCGTCGGTACAGAACGCAAAGTATCTTAGATTATAAGGGTTCACGGCTTTAACTAACTGTTCTACATTTTTAGCACCAGTACCCTCTCTAATAAGAATGTTAATTCCCATAGATAGTTTTTCTAAAGCCTCTTCAGGGGTAGAACACTCATGGTCTGTTTTGATGTTACCACAAGCATAAGCACATAGTTCTTTACCCGTGAGCATAGGTGCGTGACCGTCGATGATAACGTCATTTTGAAGTTTACCAATAGTGTCGTCGTCACAGTTTACTACACCCACAAAGTTCATCATTTCAGCTAAACCTAAAAAGTCGTACTTATTTAGAAGTGTTTTAGTAGTATCACTATCTATAGTGCAGTTAGAGTGTTCAAAAGGTGTGGCAGGTACACAGGAAGGTAACATATATCTAACGTCTAAAGGGGAACGCTTTGCACTTTCAAACATATACTTAATACCCTGTTCGCCTGATACGTTAGTAATCTCATGAGGGTCTGCTATTACAGTAGTAACACCTTTAGGAATTACCGCTTTTGCGTACTCTGTAGGCGTTAGTAGACTGGACTCTATATGCACATGAGCATCTATAAAAGAAGGTATTACATACTTTCCAGTAGCGTCGATAGTATGTTTAGCAGAGTATCCAGTACCTAAAGCTACTATCTTACCCGATTGAATTACTACGTCGGTATTTACAAACCTATGATTGAACACATCGAACACCATACCACCTTTTATTACAGTATCGGCGACGGTTCTTTTCATAGCAGTATCTATAAGTTTAGATAACATATAGTATCACACTCCAATATATTATTGATTATTATAGATAAGCCCACAAGATAGAACATCTTGTAGGCTTATTTTAGTTTACACGTTAAGATATATTAAGCTACATCGTCAGTTTCAGTTTCGCCACCGTCTTCGGAAGTATCTTCTGTAGTATCTTCGGAATTAGTATCACTATCGCTACTATCTGAACTGCCGTTAGTATCGGTTAGAGCTTCAAGAGCTGTAGCGTCGTAACCTGCTGGTAGAGCTATTTCATAGTCTTGGTCTTTACCTGCACGAACTATAGCCTCTATTAAGTCTGGGTGTTGTTGTTCGCCTGTAGTTCTATCGAATAGTGAGAAGCCATAGTCACCGTCCCAACCGTTATCCCAATACACTGGTAGCAGACCGTGTTCTTTTGCAGACTTAGTAACGTATTCAAGATAGTATCTACGGGAGTCTTCGTCCACCTTTTTAACTGCACCGAACTCACCTATTATCACTGGAACTCCTTGACTTACAAAGGTATCTTCTAATAGTTGGAACTGTTGATTTACATAGTCTTCGTTGCCCCATTTTGCAGACCTATCGGCACCTAATCCCCAACCGGTAACGTATAAAGCCTCTTTTAGACAGTAGTCGTAAGGGTCATAATAGTGAACCGATACCATTAACTTATCGGTAGCAGTATCTTCAGGAAGGTCAAAAGTAGTAGCACCATCGTTAAAACCGTTTACGGTATAGTCTATACTGGTGTTCCAACCTGGAACTAATAGACAACGCAACTCATTATTACCACCAGAGGCTCTAACGGTATCCACAAAGATTTGATTTAAAGCGTTAATATTATCGTAGTAAGTTTGAGCAGTATCTCCAGTAGGTTCTTGATAAGTACCGTCATGGATTTCGTTCATAGACTCGAATACTAAGTATTCGTCATAGTCTGCAAACTTAGTGGAAATCTGTTCCCACATCTTCTTAAAGCGTTCTTGAATTTCGGTTTGGTCAGGTTGAGTGATATCCAACCAAGCACCACCATTAGTATCGTTGTTGCCGTCGTGGTGAATGTTAATAATAGCATACATACCACAACCAGTAACCATATCTACCACTTCTTGAACACGATTTAACCAGTCTTCATTTATGGTATAGTCTGGAGCGTCGCCACAC
>CAKSDC010000031.1 GCA_934444765.1 uncultured Oscillospiraceae bacterium | reverse complement strand
TTGCAATTCATCTCACTCACCTATAGAGGTGGGAGAATCCTTGCTATTATTTGTTAAAACTATTCAAAGTAAGAGTTATAAGTATCTATAGCGGTAGAGTTGTCAGCACAGACTATCAAGCATACGTAGTCGCCATTTACTAACACCTTGCTATCGTTAAGGATATCATACTGTTCAGCCACATAGTCTTTAAAGTCATTTTTACGACTTTCTAATCGACTGTTAAGAGCATCTTCTATAGTGCTTACTGCATCGGAAGAGGAAGCCTTAAATATAGCTATTTCGTCCGCATAACCGCCAGAACCTGCAACGTAAGCGTCACCTTCGGAGTAGTCGGTATCCTGTATACCGTAGTAAGCGGAAAGTCTATCTGTAGGAACTTCTGTAATGCCGTTAAAAGTGACACCACATTCTGTAACGCCCTTAGCTATTTCTGGAACGGTAGCAGAAGCAGTAGTACCTCCATTAGAAGAACCACAACCACTTAATAACATTACTACTGACACTGCAGTAGCTACTATAGTATTCTTTTTAAAGTTCATAATATTAAATCCTTTCTGTTGTTTTTTATACGTTACTATACTAATAGTATAGTAGACTAATCTAAATAATAGTTTTTAATCTGAGCGTCTTGTAGTAGAATATCTATCAACCTACTGTAGCCCTCTTTAGTCAAGTGAAGTCCGTCTACGTTCAGTTCATCATATAGACAGCCGTTAGAGTTTTTAAAGTAAGGGTTAGCATTAATATAGTTCACTCCAAGACTGTTAGCCATAGCCTCTAACTGAGAGTTTAAAGCGTCGACTTCGGAGTTTAATATTCTTCCCTCACTTGCTGAAGATATGCACTCTTTACTGTAAGCAACGGGCAGTACTGATATGACGTTTATATCTTTAACGTACTGGTCGTTTTGCTGAATGCTCCTAATAAGACTGGCATATGCACTGACTACGCTTTGATTATCCAACCAAGATACTCCGTTGATACCGAGCATGATATATACGTGCTTAGCCTGAAAGTACTGCATAGCTTGATAGGAGTATATATATCCATAGTCGGTAGATAGAGGAGTATCTAACATACTAATAGTATTAACTCCCTCTTGTGCGAAAGTCTTATCGGAAGGTATTAAGCCATACATAGACATTCCCACGGTTAAGGAGTCGCCTATAAAACCACAATCGGTAAAAAAGTAGTCGTCCGTTAAAGGTTTATAGGAAGTCTGTTTGTGATATGAAGTTCCAGTATAAGGAGTAGTTTCAGCAGATTTAGAGGTTACTGTAGTAGTATCGATATCTGTAGCCTCTGTACTGTAAGTCTTAGCGTTACCGTCAAAAAGATACGTACTCTCATTAGAGGAACTTCTATCTGTAGTGGTAACGTTCCAATAGTCGTCTTCTTGCATATCTGCCATAGAGTTAGAGGCTATAGTGTCTTGCGTATTAGTGGTGTCGTCAGAACTTTCGTCTACTACGAAAGTGACCTTTTCGCCGTTAGTGGTTTGGTCTGTCGGTGTAGTAGTAGTGATAGTATCATCAGTAGAAGCGGTAACTAATACTTCTTCTTCGGCGGAGTTTTGAATAGGCATACAAGCCGATAGCATACTTACCAACAAAACGGCAACACAAAGTTTATTAGTATTCATTTAAAAATATCACTCCAAACTATTCTAATTCGGTAGTAGTTTCGTCATCGCTAAGAGTATCTTGTGTAGTAGTGTCTTCGGTATCGTTAGAACTTTCCACTACATGGGAGCGTACAAAGTCGAGTATCTGCTGATAGGTTTCACCGTAGAAGTGTATACCGTCAGTAGTAATATCGTCAGGAAGTTTTCCCTCTGCGTTTTTAAGAGTAGAGTTTATATCCAAATAGTGAACTTCAAGTCTATTAGCCATATCAAGAAGTAGAGCGTTAAATTCGTCTATAGTAGAGTTGTATATTAAGCCGTCTTCTACTGTAGCGTATACGCTGGTATCTTCACGTTCGGCAGTTACTGGAGGTACGGATATTACGTATATATTAGCACCTGATACTTTAGCCCTAATATCGTTTATAAAGTTTTCGTAGCCTTCTATCATACGGTCGTTACTGTTCCAACCCATACCGTTGCTACCAAGCATGATGTATATATTTTTAAAGCCTGACTGTACTATACCGTCTAAGACTGCGACTTCTTGACCGTTGTAAGATACGTTTACGTCTTCCACGTTGTCAGGGCGTAGACCTTCACGAGCTATAACGTTAGCATCGTCCACGAAAAAGTAGCCGTTAAATCCCATAGATATGGAGTCGCCAACGAATAGACAGGTATCTAAATAGCTTTCGTCTACAGGAGTAGTTTCTGGTACTGGGTTAGAGTTTAAGTTAGAACTGTCTATACTTTCGGTAGTAGTAATAGATATCTGTTCTATTGGGCTGTCTACGTCTATAGTAGAGTTGCTATCTTCTGACGACGTACCTATAGTATCGTCTTTAGTAGGAATTTTACCCGTGGTATTAGCTTGAACCATATACGCAAAAAAACTACATACATACACTATAAAGAATATTGAAAATACTGAAGATAGCTTAAACTTAGGCTTCTTCTTTTTTTTAACGGTGCTATTCTTTTTAGGGGAATAGTTACCATTTTTATTATCATAGTTTTGTTGTGCCATAGTATTAGTATACTTCCTTTCCGAATTGCATCTGTATTAAGTACATATGCTATATTATACCGTAATTCTAAAAAATTTGCAATACATTTTTTTTATTTAGAGGATTTTTTAAAATTACTATAATAGTTATTGCATTAAACGTTAAGATGTAGTATAATATCTATTAGTGTGGTACTATATATATAGATAGTATATGCTAAAACTCTAAACACTAAACAGGAGGTTTTTATTTTATTATGTGTGGTATTGTAGGGTTCACAAACCATATAGATAATTCCAACGTGGTATTATCTGCTATGATGGACAGAATTAAACATCGAGGTCCCGACGCAGAGGGCAAGTACATAGACGACCAAGTGGCATTGGGTCACCGTAGACTTAGTATTATAGATATATCCGAAGCAGGCACTCAGCCTATGTTTAACGAAGACGGTTCTATAGTATTGGTATTTAATGGAGAGATATATAACTATCAGGACATAAAGAAAGAACTACTTAAAGCAGGACATACTTTTAAGACCAATACCGATTCGGAAGTGCTAATACATGGCTACGAACAGTATGGAACTGACCTTTTAAATAGGCTAAGAGGTATGTTTTCTTTTGTAATTTGGGATAAGAATAAACAGTTGTTATTCGGTGCAAGGGACTACTTTGGCATCAAGCCTATGTACTATGCAACCTTTGGTAATACGTTCATGTTCGGTTCAGAGATTAAGAGTTTTTTAGAACACCCTCTATTTAAAAAAGAACTTAACACCGACGCTTTAGAAAACTATCTAACTTTCCAATACTCCCCTACTGCTGAAACGTTCTTTAAAAATACTTATAAACTTCCACCAGCACACTATTTTATATATCAAAACGACGTTCTTACCGTTAAGCGTTATTGGGAAGTAAAGTTCGATATAGACGAAAAACCTACTCTTGACGAATGGGTAGACCAAATATCTGACGTGTTCCACGATAGCGTTAAGGCTCATAAGATAGCCGATGTAGAAGTAGGTTCTTTCCTATCAAGCGGTGTAGACTCAAGCTATGTAGCCTGTATTGCTGACGTAGATAAGACCTTTACTGTAGGTTTTGGTGAAGACGAAAAGTACAACGAAATAGGTTGGGCTAAAAACTTCTCTAAAGCTATCAATAAGGAAAACTACAACAAGATAATTACTCCTAACGAATACTGGAACAACCTTAAAAAGATACAGTATCACATGGACGAACCTCTTGCTGACCCAGCCTCTATAGCACTATTCTTTGTATGTTCTATAGCTTCACAAAAGGTTAAGGTTGCACTATCTGGTGAGGGTGCAGACGAACTATTCGGTGGTTACAACGTATACTCCGAACCTAACGGCACTCTTTATGATAGACTTCCAAGAGGCTTACGCCGTGGTATAGGTAATATAGCAAGTCATATACCTGCACATAAGGGTGTAAACTTCTTAGTTCGTAAGGGTAAAGACTTAGAGGAACGCTTTATAGGTAACGCATATATGTTCACACCTGCCGAACGTAAAGCCTTACTCAAAGTCAAGACTAACGCTCCTGACCCTACCGCCATTACTAAACCTTTCTATGATAAGGTTCAAAATCAGGACGACGTTACCAAGATGCAGTATATAGACCTTCACCTTTGGTTAGCTGGTGACATTCTACTCAAAGCCGATAAGATGAGTATGGCTCACTCTTTAGAGGTTAGAGTTCCATTCTTAGACAAGAAGGTTATGGCAGTAGCTGAAAAAATTCCTACACGCTACAAAGTGACCCGTAAAGAGACTACCGATGAACATACTAAGTACGTAACTAAGTATGCCATGAGGTTAGCCTCTAAAAAAGATACTCCACCACAGACAGCCTCTACTTCCGCTAAGAAGAAGTTGGGCTTCCCTGTACCTATTAGAGTTTGGTTAAAACAAGATACCTACTATAATATAGTAAAGCAGAAGTTTACAGGAAACACTGCAAAGCAGTTCTTTAATACCGACACGTTGGTTAAACTCTTAGACGAACACAGAGATGGCGTTAAAGATAACAGCCGTAAGATTTGGACGGTGTTTATATTCTTAGTATGGTACGCTATATACTTTGAAGACGAAAGCATCAGTTCTAATATGGTGGAATAGTGTATGGCAAGTTTAGTAACCTATAAGTATATTCACAAAAACCCCACTATTATGACCTATATACGTCGTGCAGACGAAGTATTAGCTAAGTTGGGGTATACTGAACACTCTTTCGCACACGTGGAGTTAGTAGCTAAAAACTCCGCTATGATACTCTCTGAACTGGGATATCCTGAACGTGAAGTCGAACTGGTTAAGATTGCAGGTATCATGCACGATATAGGCAACGTTATAAACAGAATAGACCATGCTCAAAGTGGTGCAGTTATGAGTTTTAGACTATTAGACAACATCAATATGCCTCCAGACGAAATATGTACTATAGTATCGGCTATAGGCAACCACGACGAAAGCACTGCTGAACCTATTAGTCCAGTATCCGCAGCGTTAATAATAGCCGATAAGACCGACGTTAGACGCAGTCGTGTACGTAATACCGACTTTATAACCTTCGATATTCACGACCGTGTAAACTATGCCGTAGAACAGTCTAAACTATACTTTAACCAAGATAAGACCTCACTAATACTTGACCTAACCTTAGATACCGAAATTTCCTCTGTAATGGAATACTTTGAGATATTTTTGGAACGTATGCTACTATGCAAAAAAGCGTGTAGCTACTTGAACATCAAGTTTGAAATGATTGCTAACGGTGTTAAAGTAATATAGTAAGCAATATTAACGGAACGTGTATCGGCTCTGTTGGTATGCGTTCCTAATATATATATCTAAATAAAAAGGAAGTATGTACTATGAACAGTAAGTATAATCACCTTATAGACCTTAACGACTATCCAGTGGTTTGGTGGAATGGACTATTACGTTTAGCACAGGATATCTATAAAAATCCTGCTAAGTATAGTCACGTATGCGACGGCAAGATTATGGCTACCCTATTCTATGAACCTTCTACCAGAACTCAGATGTCGTTTCAGACTGCCATGTTAAGGTTGGGTGGTAGTATCATCGGCTTTGATAACCCTTCCAACTCATCGGTATCTAAGGGCGAAAACTTAAAGGATACTACTAAGATAGTAAGTAACTATGCCGACGTATTAGTAATACGTCACCCAATGTCAGGAACTGCTAAGGCAGCCGCTCTAACTTCCGACTGTCCAGTAATAAACGCTGGTGACGGTGGACACTTACACCCTACTCAAACACTAACCGATATGTTCACACTTATGCAAGAAAAGGGTAGACTAACTAACTTGAAAATCGGCTTATGTGGTGACTTAAAAAATGGTAGAACGGTACACTCTCTATGTAAGGCGTTATCCTGTTATGAGGGTAATGAGTTTGTGTTAATCTCTACTAACGAACTAAAAACCCCTTCATACGTAAAGGATATCTTACGTGCTAACGGTTGCAAGTTTACCGAAGTCTTAACTCTTGAAGAGGCTATTAAGGATTTAGACGTTCTATACATGACAAGAATACAACGTGAACGCTTTATTTCCGAAGAGGAGTACTTAGAGCAACGCTATACTTACGTTCTTGATAGCAAAAAGATGGCTTTAGCTAATAAGAACTTAATAGTACTACACCCTCTACCAAGAGTGGACGAAATAGCAGTGGAAGTGGACGACGACCCAAGAGCGTTATACTTCACACAGGCTAAGTACGGCGTATATGTCAGAATGGCTCTAATTATGACTATGTTAGAAAACCGTTCTAATATGCAGTTACTAAAGGGAAACGTTCATGTAGGTGTAAGGTGCAAAAATCCTAAGTGTATAACCCAAACAGAGGGCTATCTACCTAAAAGTTTTATCGGTAAAGGCACTACGGTAGTATGTGAATACTGCGATGAACGTATGCTTTTAGACTAACTTTAATATCCAAAATACGGACTATACTTTCAAACTTCCCCATTAGTAATAGTGGGGATATGTCCATTTATCAAACGAGAAGGTTTTTATATTATGAATAATGTCAAACAGTTTTGTATTATAACCATAATAGCTCTAATCGGTGAGCTATTACACTACGTACTACCACTATCTTTTCCCGCAAGTATATACGGATTAGTTATAATGTACTTGCTACTTCAACTTAAGATAGTAAAGGTAGAAAAGATTAAGCCTGTAAGTGACTTCTTTATCGAAGTTATGCCTATAATGTTCGTGCCTGCGTGTGTGGGCTTAATGGATACTTATAAGGAAGTTTCACACTTGATAGTGCCTATTATATTAGTAGGAATAGTTTCCACGGCGGTTGTTATGGCAGTTACTGGAGTATCATGTCAAGCAATAATAAGACGTTCTAACGCTAACGACAAGAAAGGTGATAGGTAATATGTTAGACTTTTTAAAAGACTTTACTTACTTTGGAGTTCCACTAACTTTGATATGTTATGGTATAGGTTTAGTGGCAAAGGATAGACTAAAACTTGCAATATTCAATCCGATGATAATATCTTTAGTGATACTCATTCCCGTACTTAGACTTGCTAACATAACGTATACTGACTATGCCGAAAGTACTCAACTTATAACGTATCTGCTGACACCTGCGACTATATGTTTAGCAGTTCCCCTATACGAAAAGATTAACGCTCTAAAAGACAATATTAAAGCTATCGCTATGGGAATAGTCTCTGGAGTGCTTACCTGTATGG
>CAKSDC010000030.1 GCA_934444765.1 uncultured Oscillospiraceae bacterium | reverse complement strand
CTTTTTGATGATAGGTTTAGCCTCATTCTTGACAGTGTCTTCTTTAGGAGTGTCTGTCTTTTTGATGATAGGTTTAGCCTCATTCTTGACAGTGTCTTCTTTAGGAGTGTCTGTCTTTTTGATGATAGGTTTAGTATCGTTCTTGACAGTGTCTTCTTTAGGAGTGTCTGCTTTCTTGATGATAGGTTTAGTATCGTTCTTGACAGTGTCTTCTTTAGGAGTGTCTGCCTTTTTGATGATAGGTTTAGCCTCATTCTTGACAGTGTCTTCTTTAGGAGGTTCAACCTTTTTGAAAGCAGTCTTTTTATGTGTTATCTTTTCCACCACTGCATCGTTATTGTTGATATCTATCTTACCGAACGATAGGGTAGAAGCACTATCTGTAGTGGTAGCAGTTACTACACTATCTAAGACGTTATTCTTCTTATCCACATTACTGAATATACTCTTGGAAGGTGTTGCAGTGTTAGGCTTATTCTTCTTGTTGTTATTGGTATTCTTTTTATTGGTGGTAGAGGCTTGTTGAGGCTGTTTTTTATTGTTACTATTAGCAGACTTATTATTGATAGTCTTTAAAGGTTTAGCCTCTCTATTCTCTTTAAAGTTAGAGGCTTTAGCACTATTAGTGGTGTTCTTATTTACGAATAAAGACTTTGGTTTAGTCGTTTCTGACTGTTTAGTAGTAGGCTTGTAAGCCTCTTTTGAAGTGGAATGTTCACTTTGAACCTTAACTTCTTCTTTTTCTTTAACTACGTTGTTTTCACGTTCTGACTTGTTGTTACCGTTAGTGTTAGGTGCTATATCTTCAGTTGGTGTACTGTTAGTAGGTAGTACTCTTTCTTTTGGCGGAACTGGTATGCTTAAGTCTTCATGTACAGTACTTTCTAAAGTGATAGTGTTTCTATCTATTATGGTACTATTGGACTTTAGTTGATATAGTTCCAATTCGGACTCCATAGTTGGCATGGTAGGTTTTTGTGGCTTTATATTATGTATGGATTTATTGCTCTTTTTATTTACTAAAGCGTCTTGAATGGTATTGTAACGGTCTATGTTTAAGTCTGACATTTTATTTGCTCTAAAAAACTTCTTCCAAAAAGATACGGCAGACTCAAAGCCTCTATCTCCTGTTATTACAAAGTAGTTCTTATACTTCTTTTGAGCGATTAGATATCCTAAATAGGATATAAGTTGAAAGTCTAAAGAGTTTTTTCCACTAACGTCGCTTTTAGTAAAGGTTAGATTAGCGGAACTCTTATTGATACTATGGTGAATATCAAACGTGATACTTTGGGCATTAATACTATAGAAGATATATACGTCATCCGTAGTATTAAGAAATTCTATTCCCTTTAGACCACTTGATTTCACGTTTTCAAAGTCTATCAAAAAACAGTTCATAAAATTTTGCGTTTGCTACTATAGGCTCTAAGTTTATAGCAAATACTCAATATTAATAGTCTATATTAACTATTAGTACTTGCTAAATTAGGCTTGCAATGGTCCATAGTTGCAATATAAGTCCTTTCTAAAAATTTATTTTTAATTACTATGTGAATATGTGTATCTATCAATTGATAGTATACTGCGTGGTTCTATTTACGTTGCAAATCGTAAACTATATTTAGTAGCTATATTAACCTATTAAGGCTATATTAACTATATAATGGCATATATACTATATATGCTAAACGTACTATTTAAAAAAATCTATTAAAGATAATTATACCATACTTTTTTTAATACATTGTTAATTTTTTTTGAACACTTAGAAAGTCTTTAAAGTTATATATTCTTGATGAGTATTTTTATCCCACATTGCCTATAATATTAATATACTAATAGTATTATATTTTTTTGAAAGGTAGATTTTGTATCATGGTAGTAACTATTAAAGCCGATTTTGATAGTTTCGATTTAGCCGAACTATGTGCTAACAAGGTTAGAAGGACTATTCACGGTAGCAAAAGTATTAAAATAGTCTCGGGGAATAGGTGCAGTGTTAAAAATATTCCAGCAGTATATAGTTTTTCCGCCCGTAGCGAAAACTATGCCTCTACACCACTCTCTATATTGAACTCCGCAAGACTATACGAAAATCTTTCTACTCTACCTTGCGGTTTGGTGGATAGGTACTCTAACTTGAAAAGCATTAGATTGGAAATCATATGCAACAAGGAACAACTTAACGACGTATACAAGATTATGCTATCTAACGGTGGCAACAATATTAGAAGATAGCAAGCGTACGGAATACTTATCCTCTTTGTTGAGTATTCCGTATACTTTTAGTTCTAAATGTTTTGGATAACTCATAGTATTGAATATACACTATTACACTTTATATTAAGGAGAAAAAATTATGAATAGAATGTATTATCCAGAGGGTTGTATAATTAATACTATCGATAACTTAAACGCTATTAAGTCTAAAAATAGTCTTAATGAATGTCTTATCACTGGTAAGATTTTAGAGGCAAGAGCTATAGTATGTGACGGTGAACACAACTTGATAGTCGATTTACCCTGTATGAAAGGCATTATCCCAAGGGTGGAAGGTGCTGTGGGTATCTCCGACGGCTCTACAAGAGATATCGCTCTTATATCACGTGTTAATAAACCTGTATGCTTTAAAGTTATAGGCTTTTCTACTAACGAACTCGGTCAGGAATATGCTATCCTCTCAAGAAGAATAGTACAAGAAGAGTGTATTAAAAACTATATCTCTAACTTACACTCTGGCGATATTATAGACGCTAAAGTTACTCATTTAGAACAGTTCGGTTGCTTTGTGGACATAGGTTGCGGTATACCTTCTCTAATCCCAATAGACGCTATATCCGTTTCAAGAATTTCTCACCCAAGCGATAGATTTTATATCAATCAGGATATCAAAGCCGTAGTTAAAGACGTATGTTGCAACAGGGTTTGGCTATCTCACAAAGAACTTCTCGGAACGTGGGAACAGAACGCCTCACTATTCAATGCGGGTGAAACTGTAGCTGGTATAGTCCGTTCCGTAGAAAGCTACGGCATATTTATAGAACTTACTCCTAATCTGGCTGGACTGTCAGAGTTCAAAGAAGGCGTTTTGGTAGGTCAAAATGCAAGCGTGTACATAAAAGCTCTTATTCCTGAAAAAATGAAGGTCAAACTTGTAATAGTAGACGTCTTTAACGCTGAATATCCTCAACCACCTTTGGAATACTTTATCCATGATGACCATATCGACTACTGGAAGTATACTACCGACGTATCTAACAAGGTTATAGAAACTAAGTTCTAAAACTACAAGCGACTACTATTATACGGTAGTCGCTTGAACTTATACATGATATATGCTATAATAATACCATTAGTATATTACAGAAAGGACTTTTTTATTATGTCTAAAGTGTTTTGGAACGGTAGTATAGTATTAGCCCCCGTGCCTCCTGTATTGGTTACTTGTGGTACTATGGAAAGTAACAACGTCTTAACCGTGGCTTGGACTGGTGTATTAAATACTCGTCCACCTATGACCTACGTATCTATTAGACCTGAAAGGTATTCTTATGATATCATCAAAAAGACTGGTCAGTTTGCTATCAATTTGACTACTTCCACTATGTGCAAGCAAGTCGATTTTTGCGGTGTTAGGAGTGGTAAGGATATAGATAAGTTTAAGGCTTGCAACTTTAGTCTACTATCGGCTAACAAGATAGATACCCCTATTATTGAAGAATGTCCCGTGGCTCTTGAATGTGTGGTTAAAGAGGCTATAGACTTAGGCTCACATACTATGTTCATGTCCGAAATTGTAGGCGTGGATATAGACCAAAAGTATATAGATAGCAAAGGTAAACTTAATCTACAACAGAGCGGTCTAATGGCTTACTCTCACGGTGAATACTTCGCTTTGGGTAGAAAGTTAGGTGACTTCGGCTTCTCCGTTAGAAAGAAAAAGAAACGTAATACTAAATAATATCGTCTGTTTTTAAGTCCTCGATTTTAACGGTTGAGGACTGTTTTAACGTTTCAATCTTTTTACGCATATTGGACGGTGTACAGTTATAACTTTTTTTGAATACCTTTTGAAAGTTCTTATTGTTAGAAAAACCGTTCTTTTCTGCTATCTCTGATATGGATAGGTCGGTATGGATTAAGTCTTCAAATACGTGCCTTATTCGTACAGAGTTTAAGTAGTCAAAGAATGTGGAACGTATATACTTTTTAAATATTCTGGTGAAGTATTGCTTGTTGTAACACGCTAACTTAGATACGTCTTCTAAACATATGTTATCCATATAGTGCTTCTGTACGTAGTCTATTACTATTCCCATTTTGGTTAGAGCCTCTTTATCGGTAGAAACCGTTATAGTATCTACTTCGTTAGTCTTTCCAAACTGCAAGAACAGACTATACAACATATCGTATACTACACTATTGAACTTTAGATAGTATCCCTTTTCTTTAGCGTTATATATATCTATTAGACTACTGAATATTTTAGTATATTCATTATTGCTATACTTTCGACAGTCTATTCTATCTGTTACAGGCATAGCGTCAGTTGGAATTTGTAACAGTAATACAGTAGTTCTACCTATACACTTAGTAGAGTGTATCTCCATAGAGTTTACTACCGAAAATTCGTCTTTGTGTATGGTGTATGTGTTTTCGTTAATGGTTATGTTCATAGCACCGTTTAAGATATATACTATTTCTATTCCTTTATGCCAATGACTTTCTACTAAGGCTTCATAGGCTGTATATATGCTAAAACGCATATTTATAGTGTCGGAATAGTCTATTATTTCATATGAAAGATTGTTCATGCTATTTTTACGACTTGCTATATATTATATACATACGTGTGTATTTATATATATCAGCAACTCCTTTCTTATGATATATTATTCACTATATACATAGTATCACGATTATTTGACTTTGTCAACGACTAAAAAGTCCGTTTGAATAGTAATAAAAAAATAGTATTTCAATACACTAAAGTATTGACTTATTTGTTCGCTTTTGATATAATATTAGTAGTTATATAGGCTCGTTTTGTAGAAAAACTATAGTGATACCTATTGCTATAGCATTTATTATATAGTGTATATTTTTTAGGTAGGTGGGATTTAATGAATAGTATATCTATAGTACAAGGTGTTAATTATGGTAAGTACTCCTTCTTTAAGGATACTGGACTGATATATAAGATAGATGACGGATTTACTGCCGTTACTGGTTATACTCAGAAAGATATAGACGACGGTTTAACTATGCTTGACCTTGTCCCTAAGTCGGATTTGAATGAGTATATCGATATGGTTAATAAAAGTTTGGTCGGTAAAGATGAATGTTATCTGGAACACAAAATAACTAAAAAAAATGGTGAGTGTATCTATGTACTATGCTACGGTCATGATAGTTTTGATGATAGACTTAATAAGCTAATCTCTAATGTATTAATAGCAGACGTTACAGACAGTATTAAGGCTAAACAGGGCTATTCTTATGTTCAGGATATGTTTAACAAGGCTATGGATAACGTTCCTTGTGGTATCGCTATGTACGGCATTAGCAGAGTTGACCAACACTTTTCTATAGAGGCTATGTTCGTAAATAGTTACTATTGGAAACTTTATGGCTATGATAGTGAAAACGACTTCTTGAACAGTGCTAAAGCTATCGGTCAAATTTTAGACCGTGATAGCTACAAGACCTTTAAAGATAGTATGATGAACTGCTACGACAACCGAATAGACCTCTTTAATGGTGAATACAAATCCGTTAAAAAAGACGGCTCTTATATTTGGTGTTCTTACAGGTGTAGACTATATTACGATAATAAGTTTAATATGCCTACTCTCTATGTGGTGGTTTCCAATATTACCGAATTTAAAAAGAAGGTTAATCTTTTAAATATTCAAAATGAAAGGTATCTTTTAATACAAAAGGTTACTAATGAACTGTATTTTGAATATAACTTCCTTAACGATACTATTACTCTACCCGAAAACGTTGAAACTTATTGCACAAATAAGGCTAAAAGTAACGTTATTCACAAGTTTATAGAGAATATGGAAACTTCAGGCATAGTTCACCCTCAATATCAAAGCACTTTAGTTGAAGAGTTTAAAAAGATTCTTAACTACGACGCTGGAAAGAGCTATACCTTTAGAATGAAACTCTATCCTAATAATGAGGAGTATCAATGGTGCAGAGCGGACTATATCGCTATTAAAGATGAGGCGGATAACACTATCGGTGTATTCGGCAAGATTGTAGATATTAGCGAAAACTATACCCTTAAAAACAAGATAGAAAGCGATAAAAATACTATTAGAATACTATCCTCTACTGACACACTTACTGGATTACTTAATAAGACTTCATTTTGCAATAGGTTCGATAATATTATCTCTAAGTTGGAAATATCTTCTAATACGTGCTGTGCTATGATTTCCGCAGATATTAACGACTTCTCCTATGTAAACGATAATTTTAGCTACGAAGCAGGCAATAATATGCTTATAGAGTATGCCGAAGTTCTTAAAAGACAAGATATCTTTCTTCTAACCTGTCGTATATATTCTGACTACTTCTACTGCTTTGTGTACTCCCATGATATAACCAGAGATGAACTACTTACTAAACTTAAAGATATAAATTATGAGTTCGATAGTACTCAAAAGAAAAACTATCCAGCTGGTAGTATCTGTATATGTGCCGGTGTGTACTTCCTTGAAAGCAATGCCGTAAACAGTACTATATGCATGGATAATAGTAATCTGGCAAGACGTAGCATAAAGGGTCATAAGTTCCATAAACTGGCTATATATAATCAGGAAATGCACACTAAACGTAGCAGAGAAAAGGCTATCGGTTCTGAACTTAACACCGCTATAGCTAATGGTAAGTTGGAACTGTTCCTTCAACCTAAGTTTAACGTTAAGACTAAAAAGATTATCGGTGCAGAGGCTCTCTCTCGTTGGCGTAACGATGACGGCTCTTTGAGGTCACCTGCTACTTTTATTCCTGTTCTTGAAAAACTTGGCTATATAGTCCAACTCGACTTCTATATGTTTGAAAGAGTTCTAATATGTATGAAAAAGTGGAAGGACGACGGAATTAATTTGATACCTATTTCTATTAACTTCTCTCGTGTAAACAACAACTATGAGGACTTTGTGGACAGAATTATTAATCTAACCGATGCTTATGAAATTCCTCACAATTTGATAGAGATAGAAATCACTGAAAGCGCTTTTGCTAACAACAACACCATATTAATGACTAACATGAAACGTCTTCAAGACAACGGCTTTAAAATAGATATCGATGACTTTGGTATAGGCTACTCCTCTTTAAGCGTTATTCTTGACGCTCCTATAGATATAGTTAAGATTGATAAAAAGTTTGTCGATGATGTTGAGGTCAGCAAAAAGAAACAAGACTTCGTGCGTCAGCTTTGCATACTGATTAGCACTACTAACAAGGATATCATCTTTGAGGGTGTGGAACTTCAACAACAAGCCGATTTCCTTAGCGATTGCGGTTTTTATATGGTTCAAGGTTGGCTATTCGATAAGGCTATCCACCAAAATGAGTTTGAAAAGAAGTACATATACGTTTAATACTACAGGGATTGAAACGGTTTAAAGACTGTTTCAATCCCTTTTTTGACTTTTTTAGTCTTTTTGCACAGAATATTCTATTATTTGTTGGTAATCTTTTTGTTGACTTTTCGGAAATATTATGATATACTTAACAAGTCGCCAGTTGAGGCGGGCGAGTGGACAGATGTAACCCATAAGTTAAAACCTCTAAAAACTAAAATTTTTAAAAAGTTCAAAAAACACTTGACATTTTAAAAGTTTTATGGTATACTTAAATAGTTGCGTGAGGTTCTTCCTTACAAAGACTTAA
>CAKSDC010000029.1 GCA_934444765.1 uncultured Oscillospiraceae bacterium | reverse complement strand
TAGCTATTATTAAAGCTACTTCACCACGGGATATCATACCTACGCCTATTTGAATAGCTTCTTGATTAGTATACTTACATAGTTTAGCACCTAAACCACAACCTACTACCTTAGATAGTAAGGCAACTACAGTTAATAGTACGGTAAATAGTATAATAGTTCCGCTCATGCTTGAAAGTTCTACTTTTAAGCCTATGCTTGCAAAGAATATTGGTGATAGTAACATATATGATAGAGTTTCAAATCTATTAGTAATATAGTGTATTCGTTTAGTAGAAGATATTGCTACACCAGCTACAAAAGCACCTGTAATGTCGGCTACACCAAAGAACGCTTCAGCACAGAATGACATCAATAGACAGAATACAAAACTTGTGATTACGTATCTTCTTAGGTCTTTGCCTTCGCCTTCTGTCCACTTATTGAATAAGTAGTGGAATAAGTATCCTATACCCACAGCTACCACAAAGAATAGTACTATTTTAATCATTACTACGGCAACACTACTCTTTTCGGCACCATCGTTAGAAGGTGCTAAACTTGTTACTATGGTTAAGGCTACTATACCAAGAATATCGTCTATTAAGGCTGCACCTAATATAGCGTTACCTGCTCGGGTAGATAGTTTACCAAGTTCTTTTAAGGTTTCTACAGTAATACTAACCGATGTTGCAGTTAAGACTAATCCCATAAAGATATCTTCAAAAATTCGCATCTGTTCTTCGCCATCGGTATTAAAGAAGTCGAACACCACAGCACCCATTACTAACGGCACTATTACACCTATAAGAGCTATTATAAATGAGGCTAAACCGCACTTTTTTAACTCCTTGATGTCAACTTCAAGACCTGCACTGAACATTAATACTATAACACCTATTTCGGAAATGTTAGTAATAAGTTCGGTGGATTGTACCCAGTTTAAACAAGCTGGACCAATGATTAAACCTGCAACCAAAGCACCTACTACTTGTGGTAACTTGACTTTTTTGGAAACTAATCCTAAGCCTTTAGTACTCAGCAGTATTAGTGCTATGGATAGAAGATAACGGTATTCTTCCATAAATTACACCTCTAAAATATTAAATTTTTACATAACAAAAAAACCAAAGACCACATCAAATAATAACATACTTAAGTGCTTTAACAGAAAATATTAAGTACATTCTTTAAAATCGTCTTTGATTTTTTAAATTACTACTATATTATAGTGTGTGTAGCCGAATAAGTCAAGACGAAAGAGAACTTTTTAACAAAAAGTTAATAATTGGTTCAAATTAACAGAAAGTGTTAATTAGTAGCCGATTTTTTAGAATATGTTGTATTATAATACTACTATTTTAGGTCTTTGGGAATAGTGCAATGTTCGTCTTTTATGGTGCTTAGTACCAGTTCAGTTTTGGTATTACTAACACCAGATATCAGGCGTATATTATGACATATACTCTGTAGTTGTGCATTAGACTTACATACTATCTTTAGCATATAGTCAAAGTCTCCCGTTATAGAATAGCACGTGGTTATATTATAGTTATCCATGATATTATCTATAAATAGTTGGCAGTTAGATACGTCTAATAGTTTTACTTTTACTATGGCTAATATACTATTTCCTAAATGCTCTTGATTTAGTATTAGCGAATACTTTTCTATTATTCCGTTAGCCTCCATTTTTTTAATGCGTTCTATTACTGCCGAAACTGAAAGATTTACCGTCTTACTAATATCCGAAATCTTTTCACGTGAGTTAGTAGCAAGGCACGATAGTATTCTGTAATCGGTACTATCCATACAAAACACCTCCAATTGAGTATTATAGTATCTTAATACAAGAGTACCAAAGATAGTATCAAAAGTCAACGCATTAGCACAAAAACGTTCTAAAATATGTAACTTCGGAATTTTTTTTACTATTATAAGATAAAATGTCCACAATATTTTTAGTTATTAATCGTGTAGGCTAATAATATTGTCGAAATATGGTAACATTGCAAAAAAATATTCATATAATAGTACTGTATAGATAGTATTATACTTCTATAACTTTTAAATAAGGAGTGCTATGTATGGCTCAGATAATCAACAAAGCTAAACTACAGTATAACAACGTTACGGTAGTATCTAATGAAGCTAAGACTAACTTAGAAGAACCTATAGCTATAGCTAAGTGTTCTTTAGACGACACTTATACTCTAAATAAAGAGATAACCTATATAGTATCTATTAAGAATAATAACGTGTGTTCGGAATGTTCAATTAAGATAGTGGACGATTTAGGCGGTAACGTATGCCCAGAAACTCCTTCCACACCTTTAGAGTACGTTGGCAACGCTAAACTATTCTTAGAAAATTCTACTACTTGTGTGAACATCAAACCTACTGCTACTGCTCCTTTAGAGTTCAACTTACCATATATTCCACCTCAGACGGTTGCTACTTTGGTATATAAGGCTAAAGTCACTAACTATGCCGACTTAGTAATAGGTTCTACTATAACTAATACTATAGTAGCTACTGCTTGCAACTGTACTGTGGAAGACGACTATACAGTATTAGTAGAAGAGTATGCCGACGTTCAAATGGTAAAGAGTATGTCGCCTAATCCTGTAGTCAATGGTGGTTCCATAGTATACACCTTTGAAGTATACAACTACGGAAACGTTTCAGCAAGTGATGACGCTGTCTTTTCCGATACTTTTAATCCTGCACCTAAAAATATAAGCGTTAAAGTAAACGGTGTTCCTTTAATCTATGAGGAAGACTATATATACGATGAAACTACTGGTCTATTAACTATCACTAATACTCCTGAAAATGTAGTAATTCCTATAGAACCTGCTACTATTATTCGCAATGAGGAAGACTGCACCGTTACAGTCACTCCAAGCGAAACTATTATAGAAGTAACGGGTACACTTCCTAACGTTACCTGTGGTGATTAGACCTATTTTAAAACGCTCTTTAAGTAGAGCGTTTTGTACATAGTTATTATAACTTACCTGTAATATTTTGGCTATGTGGATAATATACTTATTGTGTACAATATATCTATTATCTTTGGAGGTATAAACTATGGACTTTAAGGTAAATAAAGAAATGGTTAGCATTAACGAAACTATCTTTGAAGGTTCTAACGAACAGTCGGTGGAACTTGATTGCATACTACCTGACTACTGTCCCGATATCTTTAGGGTTATTAAGTGCGTTACTGAAAGTAAGATACTATCTCAAACTGTATCTGAAGATAGGGTATCCTACGAAATGATAGTAAACGTTAGAATACTATACTGTAGCGAACATGAATGTGCCGTTAGGTGTATTCACCAAAAGATGAACTATTCCCGTACTGTGGAATTTGGAAAGTCTTGTAGTGGTGCTAATGTGGATATAACCCCTAAAGTAGACTACATAAACTGTAGAGTGGTTAATAAACGTCGCTTAGATATCAGGGGAGCAGTATCTATTAAGGTTAAAGCCACTGCTATTAGAGAACAGTATGTGGTATGCGACGCTTTTGGTATGAACGTTCAACTAAAAAAGTTTCCTTTAAACTATACTATTAATAAGGTGTTAGCTGAAAAGACTGCTATAATTACGGAAGATACTATAGTACCACAGTCTAAACCACCTATTATGAACGTTCTAAAATACGAGCCTATTATTACTATCAATGAAGTTAAGACTATAGCCGAAAAGTTAGTAGCTAAAGGGGAAGTCAGCATTAAACTACTGTATAATCCCGATAAAGAAAATCCTCTACCTGAAACTATATACTTTGCTTTTCCGTTCAATCAGATTATAGATGTAGACTGTTTAGACACTTCTTACAATAACGATATAGTAGGAGAAGTAGTATCTTGCGATATCATGGTAAATCCCGATAGCGACAACCTTATGAAAAATATATCCTGTGACGTTACTATCAAGTTGAAGTGTGTATCTAATAAGGATATGTTCACTAATGTAGTAGTAGACGCTTATTCTACATCGCATATATGCCACTTAGAAACTGCTACTATTAAAGTTAGTATGCCTCCCGTTAAACTAAACGAACAGTTCGCCTTGAAAGAACTATTGGAATACAACGATAGCGAACTTTCCACTATCTGTGATTGCTGGGCTACCATTAAGAACGTATCCTATAGAGTAAATTCCGAAAACAAGACTATAGACGTTATGGGAGTAGTTCAGTACTGCTTATTAGCCGAAAATAGTTCTAATATGGTCGTGGTAGTGGAAAAAGATTGTGGTTTTGACTATTCTATTCCTATGCCAAACGTAACAGATACTACCTCTTTAGAACCTATTATAAACGTTGCTAACTGTTCGTATACTATGAACTCTAACCATGAAGTGTCTATTAAGGCAGACGTTACTATCTGTGGTACTATACTCGATACCAAACTTATAGAGGCTATAAGCGATATCGCTATCGACCAAGACGCTAAAAAAACCCGTGAGGGTGACTACTGCATAAAGCTATACTACGGCGTAAAAGATGAGGACATCTGGGATATAGCTAAAAAATACAGCACCTCGGCAGACTGCATACTGGAAGAAAACAGTCTTGAAAGTAGAATACTTCAATCCGACGGTATGATACTAATACCTATAGTGTAATATAACGGAAGGAGTTTTTTTAATGGTTAAAGATATCTACAACGACATAGCTAAACGTACTAATGGTGATATCTACATAGGCGTGGTGGGTCCCGTTAGAACGGGTAAGTCTACCTTTATTAAGCGTTTTATGGAAACTTTAGTTATCCCTAACATAGACGGCGACTTTAAAAAAGAACGTGCTATAGATGAACTTCCTCAATCTTCAGCAGGTAAGACTATCATGACTACCGAACCTAAGTTTATCCCAGAAGAGGCTGTGAACATCTCGGTAGGTGAAGGCACTTCACTAAACGTTAGAATGATAGACTGTGTAGGCTATATAGTACCAAGTTCTTTGGGATATATAGAAAACGAAATGCCTCGTATGGTAGTAACTCCTTGGTTCGATGAAGAAGTTCCCTTTAATATGGCTGCCGAAATAGGTACTCAAAAAGTAATTTCGGAACACTCTACCATAGGATTGGTAGTAACTACCGACGGTTCTATATCCGATATCCCACGTGAAGAGTATCAAGAGTGTGAAGAACGTGTTATTAATGAACTAAAGTCTATTAAAAAACCTTTCGCCGTGGTTATGAACTGTGTAAATCCTAATACCGAAAAGGTTGCTACTATGTGTAATCAGCTTTCGGAAAAGTACGGTACTACAGTAATACCTATAAACTGTTTAGAACTTTCGGAACAGGATATCAAAGATATCATCAAACAGGTGTTATACTCTTTTCCAGTTAAAGAGGTGAATATATCTACTGCTAAGTGGATAACTTCTTTAAATAAGGGGCATTGGCTTAAAGATAGTATATTCAATACTATTAGACAGTCGGTAGAGGGTGTATCTACTATGAAAGACGTATCCGCTATAGCCGATAGGCTAAACTGTTGTGAA
This sequence comes from uncultured Oscillospiraceae bacterium, assembly GCA_934444765.1. GTDB lineage: Bacteria > Bacillota > Clostridia > Oscillospirales > Ruminococcaceae > UBA5884. Next base: position 5,678 of record CAKSDC010000029.1, on the reverse strand, counting down.
GAACTCAGTAATGCGTATATCAACAGTATGGATTTGGGCAAGGGTAGTGTTACTATCACTGCTATATTAGATAGTACCTTATTCTATAAGGTTCTGGGCGAAACTACTGGCATACACATTCAGAGTGAAGCCGACCTACTTCCGTTACTCACTGAACTTAATCAAATGAAACAAGAGTATCAACGTATACGCTCAGCATTCTTAGAGGCTGAAACTACTGGCTACGGAATAGTTATGCCTTCTATGGAAGAACTCTCGCTTGAAGAACCTGAAATTATCAAACAGGGCGGAAAGTACGGCGTACGTTTAAGAGCTTCCGCTCCTTCGATACATCTAATGAAAGCTAATATCACTACTACGGTTAGTCCTATAGTGGGTACGGAAAAACAGAGTGAAGAGTTAGTAATGTCTATGCTTAAAGAGTTTGAAGAAGACCCTGTTAAGATTTGGCAGTCTAACATATTTGGTAAGTCACTTCACGAACTGGTAAACGAAGGACTTCATAACAAGCTATACAAGATGCCGTTAGAGGCTCGGTTGAAAATGCAAGAAACTCTTGAACGTGTAATAAATGAGGGTTGTGGCGGGTTAATCTGTTTTATACTATAGTAATATATTCTGTAATGGGTAGATTTAACATAATTTACCCGTTATTTTTATGTATATTGCATAGAATACATTCCACTTTTTGTGCAAATCTACAAACTTTTGGAACTTTTTAAAAAAAGTGTTACGTTTTACTCTGCTATTGAGTTATAATAGTAGGGTGAATATAATACTTAGTCCATTATATTATTAATGCCTAATTATATGACGAATTAATATTACTGATTTCAGAGGTGAGCATTTTGGGGGAAATATACTCTAACTCTGTTGAAGTTGTTATTAATACGTATGGCGATATGATTTTTAGAATAGCTTTTTCGATTACTAAAAATAAGCCCGATGCTGACGATATCTTTCAAGAGGTGTTTTTAAAATATATTAAGTATAAAGATAAGTATGAATTTAAAAACGAAGAACATCTGAAAAGGTGGCTTATTAAAGTGTGCATTAACTGTGGTAAAGACTCCGTTTCGTCGGAATGGAATAAAAACTCTTCAATAGATGACGACGATAACCCTATTGATATATCCGATGGTAGTAGTTTAGATACTAACTCCGAAATTAGTCTTGACCTTAAAAACGCTTTAAACTCTATACCCGCTAAATATAGAACTGTCATATATCTGTACTACTTTGAGCAACTTTCAACTAATGATATTGCTAAGGCTATGGGTTCTACCGTGCCTGCAATTAGAATTACTTTATCTCGTGCAAGAAATGCACTAAAACAAAAGTTAGGAGGTGAATACAACTTTGGCTAATAAAAATTTTAAAGATGAATACGTTAAGTATATGGGTTCTGTTAAACCAAGCGACGACCTAATTAAAAATACTATAAACTTAGCGGTTCAAGAACAGATTAAACTTAATAACTCTAAACAGTACAAGACTACTAACCTAAAAGCTAATAAGATTAATAACATATTCCTGAATACTGGATTTAAACGATACGGTGTATTGGCTTGTACTTTAGTGTTTGCTATATTTGCTGTAAAACTTTGGAACGGTACTAATACTTCCGACGTTCCTATTGCTACCGATACTGTAACTACTACTTCGATACTACAAGACGATACTACACAAGATACTACTTATGACGATAATCAAGAGTATACTGTTACTACCGTTCCTACTGAATATGAAGAAAATCCAGAAAATACTCAACTATGCGGTTACGCTACCGATAATATACAGTCTTCTACTATAGGTTCAGGTACTACGTTACAGTCGGGTGATAACGAAAGTACTATGAAGTGGTCAGAGAACATTCTTGAACGCTTTACTACTACCACTACAGTTCCTAACACGTATTTAGACGACAACACCGCTGAAGTTGTATATAGTACTGATACACAGTCGGAGTATATCACTAATACGCCTATATTTTCAAGTCTGATAACTACTTCACACACCAACACAAATACTTCCACTTCTAATAATACTACTGTCACTACAAAGACGACCACGTCTACGTCTAATAGTAGTAATACTACTATGAGTGCAACCGCTATCGTTACTAATCCTGTTACTACTACTACTACTACTACGTTTACCAATACTACTTTTCATACTACTATCAAAGTTCCAACTGAATCGGAAACTACTATAAAGACTACTATTGACGGTGGTGGGGGTTCTACTGGAAACAATGCAAACGGTTCAACCCAAAGTTCAGGAGCAGAAATAATTGAAAGTACAACTTTACCTGAAACAACTACTGAAACATACGGAACTACTACTCAAGAACATCAAGTTACTACCACTATAGAACTTGTAACTACTCCACCAAATGCTACAGACAATAGTAGCAGTTCGGTATACTTTGGAATAGCAGACGTTTCTTATGACGTATCGAGCATACTTAAAAATGGTGTTACTACTCAAGACGTTATAGTTGAAGTTCCTGTCATATATAGTAGTAGTACAGGTTTCTGTACTGGAACGTTCGCTCATGAACTATATTCTAATACGTTAGAGGCTAAGTGGAGTAACGACTTTGCATATGTAGACGATAGTTGCTTAATATCCGATGATGACTTTTTAATGAATGACTCTAATCAAAAAGTTTTAATATTAAAAGATGATGTTACTAATATAGTAGGCAACGGAACTATATATCGCTTAAGAGTGGTAATTCCTGCTGGCTCTAAAGTTGGCGATACCGTTACTGTTGGCTATAATCTTAACAATCAGGACATATACGACGCACAAGAACAGTTTATTAATGCTACTTACAAATCGGGAACTATTACTATTACTGGTATAGAAGATACTTCTAATTATACTCCATATCACGCAATAAGAACCAACTTTACTGACGGTAACAGCTACGACGACTACAATTTGACTTCTACGTTAAACTCTAAATACGGAATAGAGTGTCTATATGCCTATACGCTATCTAACGGTGAAGTGGTTATGATATTTAATAACTCTCAACGTGAAAAGTTCTACAGTATGTACGCTAACATATCCAGTAACTTAACCGTTTTAGAAGATAAACAGGTTATGCTAAGCACCGATGATACTTTAGACTTCGACGGCGACCAGACTTTTATCAATGAAGATACCGACGACCAAAACATTTTGAAAAATATAGTGGCTTTTGACTAAATATTCTTATGGAAATTGGCTATATTTACTGTTGCACTATATTCAATACTGTGCTATAATATACTACTATAGAAAGATAAACCAAAATATATTCCAAGGAGACGCATATTCCATGATTAAAAGTTTTAAAAGAAAGTTGATTACTGCTATCATGATTTCAACTATGATGGTTGGTTCTATTATGCCTACTAACGTTAGTGCCGATGCCTCTAAAGTGGTTACTTTAGGTGCTGACCTTACAGAGGCTCAAAAAACACAAGTTTTGGAGTTCTTTAACGTTGATGAAAGTCAGGTACTTATTACTACCGTAAACAACAAAGAAGAACGTCAGTACTTAGAGGGATTAGTAAGTGATGCCGTTATAGGTACACATACACTATCTTGTTGCTATATCAATCCTACTACTGAAGGTGGTATTCAAGTAAAGACCGCTAACCTAAACTGGGTAACCGATACTATGTTAGCTAACGCTTTAGTCACCGCAGGTGTTGAAAACTGTCAGGTAATAGCGACTGCTCCTTTTGAAGTCTCTGGTACGGGTGCTTTAACTGGTATACTAAAGTCCTATGAACTGGCTTCCGATGAAGTTCTTGACGAAGATAAAAAAGAAGTTGCTACTCAAGAAGTGGTAATTTCGGCAGAACTTACCGACGATAACACTCAAGACGAAGTAACCGACTTTATCAACGACCTTAAAACCAAAGTTATGAACGGTGATATGTCTACCGACGATATCATGAAACTAATTACCGACAAAGCCGACGAATACGGCGTATCTTTAACAGAAGACCAAAAGACTAAACTTCAAGAATGGCTTAACCAACTACAGACTTTAGACTACGACGTAAACAAGGTTAAAAAGTCTATAGACCAACTGAACGACTTCTTAAACTCTGCAAGTGATACCATTAGTACTACTAAACAGAATACTTCCAACGCATGGCAAAGGTTCTGTCATTGGGTATCTAACCTATTCAGTTCTATATTCGGTGGTGATAAAGATACTTCCTCACAAGATACTACAGACGATAGTTCTAACATCTTCGACGACGTGAACACCAACATATTCAAGTTTGATACCTCTACAGATACTTCTACTGAAACTACTAACTAATATTTTTAAAAATATTATAAAAAGTACTTGACAAAGTTCTAAAGTTATGATATAATATCCATTGTGTTCGGAACTAAGTTCTTAACACGATGGATTTTTTATTTTCAAATATAGTATTTTGGGGTATCGCCAAGCGGTAAGGCAGTGGATTCTGATTCCACCATTCAGGGGTTCAAATCCCTTTACCCCAGCTAAAAAAGAGTATCTATTTTAGGTACTCTTTTTTTGGTGTTCATATATTAAAAAACCCCCCACTTGAATAGGTGGGGGAGTTTATTATTGTAGAGTTATACTACTGTTCTACGCCATAGGTTTTGCGGTATTCTAACATCTTATCTAAGTACTGTTGACCGCCTATGATACCGTCTTGAATAGCTTTGATGATATCGTTAATAGTTACTATAGGGTAGATAGTAATACCGAACTCTTGCTTAACTTCTTGAACGGCTGAAAGTTCGCCCTTACCCTTTTCCATTCTGTCTACAGATATTACCATTCCTGTGATATCCACGTTAGCTACACTCTTTAGTAGAGGTAGAACCTGTCTAATAGCAGTACCAGCGGTGATAACGTCTTCTATAATTACTACCTTTTCGCCGTCCACTAACTTTTTACCTACTATCATACCGCCTTCGCCGTGGTCTTTAGCCTCTTTACGGTCGAAGCAATAGTTTACTTCGGTATTGTGTAGGTTAGCAAGTGCTATAGAAGTAGCAGTAGCTAATGGAATACCCTTGTAAGCAGGTCCGAATAGTGTTTCTACTGGAACGTTGTGTTCCATGATACATTGTGCATAGTATTCGCCTAACTTAGCGAGTTGCTTGCCTGTCTTGTAGTTACCAGTATTTACAAAGTATGGAGCTTTTCTTCCACTCTTTAGAGTAAAGTCTCCAAAGGTTAGTACTCCGCACTCTACCATAAACTTGATAAATTCTTCTTTGTAAGTCATATTAAAAAATCCTCCATATATTAATTAATAATAATTGTCAATTAGTCTGCGTATGGACACCAGTCATCGTTTCCATAACAGTATGAACGGTATCGGCATAGTTTTCCGTCCACTTTTGGTTTAAAGACATGGTTAAGATTTATACTATTATAGTTTTCTTTACTACTACAATCTCTACCACATTACGTTATAGTGTTATGCTATCCAGTTCTTTTTGCCATAGGTTTACGCAAGCGTCCGATGGCATTCTAAAGTCGCCACGAGGCGAAAGGGTAACCGTTCCGACTTTGCAACCGTCAGGTAGGCAAGAACGCTTAAACTGTAGTGAGAAAAATCTCCAGTAGAACTTTTTGAGCCACTTTAATACTACCTCTTTAGAATACTCATCTTTAAAAG
>CAKSDC010000028.1 GCA_934444765.1 uncultured Oscillospiraceae bacterium | reverse complement strand
ACGATTTTCAACTCCTTTCAATTATAAATTTTTAATGTTAGTTATAACTTATTATAACTTTTGATTAACTGTTCAAAGCCTCCTTATACTCTAAAAGATGATAGTTTAGTATAACTTCCCTTATCAGGTATAATAAGGGAAGTATATTAACGTATTAACTGTTTTATAACTTTTCAAATTCGGCAGTACCCCACCAATCGGGAATTAGTTCGCCTAATGTGATAGTCTTTTTAGTATCGTAATCCATGAGGATTTCTATATCTTTGCTGTAGTTTTGGACTGCCAACGCTTTTTTATATAGTTCGTCCCAAATATCCATTTAAACAGTTCCTTGATACTATACGTTAAATCTAAATACTACTATGTCGCCGTCCTTCATAACGTACTCTTTACCTTCAAGACGTAGTAAACCTTTTTCTCTTGCGTTAGCCATAGAGCCACAAGCCATAAGGTCATCATATGCTACTACTTCAGCACGAATAAATCCCTTTTCAAAGTCAGTGTGTATTTTACCTGCTGCTTGAGGTGCTTTAGTACCTTTATTGATAGTCCAAGCACGAACTTCTTGCTTACCTGCTGTTAAGAATGAAATTAATCCTAATAGAGAGTAACCCTCTTTAATAATTCTGTTAAGACCAGACACTTCAAGTCCTAAGTCTTCAAGGAACATAGCCTTGTCTTCTGCGTCCATATCAGAGATTTCTGCTTCTATTTGAGCACATATAGGTAGTACTGCGGACTTTTCCTGTTCAGCTATCTGCTTAACCTTTAGATAGTTAGCATTGTTTTCTATGTTGTTTCTAAAGTCGTCTTCGCTTAGATTACAAGCGTATATTACAGGCTTTGCGGATAGTAATGGGGTATCTTTTATCCATTCAAGTTCGTCGTCGGTATAGTCATAGCCTCTTGCAGACTTACCTTCTTCAAGATAAGACTTTAAGTCTTCTAAAAAGTCAACTTGTGCTTGTAAAGACTTATCGCCTTTAAGAGCCTTTTTAGTCTTGTCGATACGTCTTTCAAGAATTTCTATATCGGAAAAGATTAACTCTAAGTTAATAGTTTCGATATCTCTTTCAGGGTTGATACTTCCGTCTACGTGAATAATATCTGTACTTTCAAAGCAACGTACCACGTGAACTATAGCATCAACTTCTCTAATATCTGCAAGGAACTTATTTCCTAAACCTTCACCTTTAGAAGCACCCTTTACTAAGCCTGCGATATCCACAAACTCTAAAGTAGCAGGGGTAAACTTATCTGGACTATACATTTCGGCTAACTTGTCTAATCTTTCATCTGGTACTGATACTATACCAACATTTTTTTCTATAGTACAAAATGGATAGTTAGCACTTTCAGCACCTGCGTTAGTTAATGCGTTAAATAGTGTACTCTTTCCTACGTTAGGTAAACCTACCATTCCAAGTTTCATAAATACGGTCAACTTCCTTTATATATATTTTTTGCGTAATGCGTACTTGCCTTATCGCATATCAAAAGATATTATACCATAATATTTTAGATATTTCAACCCTATTTACCGCTTATTGAATACATATCTGTGAATAATATCCCTAAACGTTTCAGTAAAAAAAAGTTGCAATTTATAGAGTATTATGGTATAATATTCTTGTACTAAACAGTTTAGCACACGTCGTATAGAATAACACTATTATGACGTACACCAAAAAAATATACACTACAGAAAGATTACTTACCATGTTAAAAAAATATGATTTTCTCGTTACAGAAATAGCTCTTTTAATATGTACGTTAATAGTAATAGTGTTTGCATGGTTCAATTCAGAATATGCATTTATAATATTCGTAACGTATCTATTAGTAGAGTTAGTATTAGTTATTATGGCTACTATATTCTCGGTATTTTCACGAAAAAGAGAAGTAGAAGTCAATAAGTACCAAATAAACTCTTTAATAAATACTATCAGTGGAAACGTAGTAATTTGGCGTTCCGACTTTAAACAGGTAATTCCTAATGAAAACGTTAAGACGTTAATAGGTTTAAATGCCAATACGCCTTATGATACAAAGTCTATACTAACCAGACTATTTACTGAAGACGTATTCACCGAAACGGGTATCAAACGTATGCTTGAAAATAAAGGTGATGAGTTTTATATCACTTCGGCAGACGGTCAACAGGTTATTATCGCTTGGAATACCTCTATACTAATGAAGTCTAAAAAGTACTGTTACTTTGTATCTATCGGTTTCGACTTGACCGAAAGAAAAAAGATGCAACATGAACTATATCTATCTTCCAAGAGTTTGGCACAGTCTGAAAGCAGATATTCGCTATCTATGGAACTATCTGAAATAGGTTTGATGCTTGCAGAAAAAGGTAAGAGCAAATACTACATATCCGACCAACTTAAAAAGACTATCGACTTTCCAGATAATTATATATCTGTAGAAAACTTTAGAAAAAAGATACACAAGTCCGATAGAAACGTATTCGATACCTACGTTGGCGGACTGATGCAGTTAGGTGAAGTTTCTAAACCTCATAGTATAGAACTTCGTCTACTAAACAGAGATGGAAAGTATCATTGGTATGTGTACAAGTACAAGGCTACCATAAATACTGAAGATAATTTCACCGTCGGTGGTGCTTTTATAGATATCACTAAAGATAAGGAAAAAGACCAACTTATAGAACGGTTAGCCTATATAGACGAAATTACTGGTATAGGCAATCGTAATAGGTTAATGTCTTCTGGACAGGAAATCTATAACTGTGCTAAAGAATTAAACTACTCCTATTGGGTAATGGTTATAGATATAGATAAGTTTCACATTATAAACGATATATGTGGTTATAATATAGGTAATCAGGTATTAAAAGACTTTGCACATATAGTATGTAAACATTCTACTTTAAGTAGTTCAGTATCCCGTATTAGTGGCGATAACTTCGCTTTGATAATTCGTAACTACGGCGATATGGAACTACCTAAACAGACTATCCAAAGCATTCAAAACGACTTTGCAAAGTTAATGAAGACTAAGTTTTCTACTCAAGAGTTCACCTGTTCGGGTGGTTACGCTTTAATGCCTCGTGACGCTTCTTCTTTTGAAGGTATCTTAGACTGTGCCGAATTTGCCCTATCTTCGGCAGAAAAGAAGTCTTCTTCTATAGTAGCCTACGATAAAAATATGCACGATAAGATTATCGATACCAGCGAATTGGAAAAGGAACTCGCTGACGCTATAGAAAATCATGAACTATGCTTATACTATCAACCTAAGATAGAGATTAAGACTGGCAAGATTATCGGTGTGGAATCTTTAATTAGATGGGTTAAACCTGACGGTACTGTAATCACTCCTAATAAGTTTATACCAGTAGCCGAAAACTCCCCTAAACTAATCACCAAAATTGGCGACTTTGTACTCGATGAGGCTTGCAAACAGAATAAACTTTGGCAAGATATGGGATACCCTAAAATTATCATGTCTATCAATCTAACGTCGGAAGACTTCTACCAAAAAAACATCAAAGAGTGTATTCTTGACGTATTAGCTAAAACTCGTTTAGAGCCTCAATGGTTAGAAGTAGAACTTACAGAGTCTTTGGCTATGAAAGATATAGACTCCGCCCTTAAACAGATGCATGAACTTAGAGATATCGGTATCCGTTTAGCTATGGACGACTTTGGTACAGGACACTCTTCTCTTAGCTACATCAACGTACTGCCTATTACTCTACTAAAGTTGGATAGGTCGTTTATAATAAACTTGGAAACCGACGAAATAGATAAGTTAATAGTATCTGCTATTATTAATATTGCTAAGTGCAAACACATAGAAACTATCGCAGAGGGTATGGAAAATCCAGAACAGGTTAGAATACTAAGAGAGTTGGGTTGCGACTTCGCTCAAGGATACCTATATGGTAAACCTATGCCACCTGAAAAACTTCAAGAATATTTTGAGGAAAACGCAAAAAATCCTAAAAAGTATTAATTGGTAAATAATACTATATAATATTAATATTTTAGACGATATTGGAGGTTAATTGGTTATGAAAAAAAGAATAGGTATTCTTACAAGTGGTGGAGACTGTCCAGGTCTTAACGCTACTATAAGAGGTGTAGCTAAGGCTTGCTACGAAATGTTAGGTGAAGACAACGTTCAAATGGTAGGTATATCCAATGGATACTATGGTCTTATCAATAACATGGCAAGAGATATGCAACCTTCTGAATTTTCTGGTATACTAACTCTTGGTGGTACTATCCTTGGAACTAAAAGACAACCTTTTAAAATGATGACCGTAATAGAAGAAGACAACGTGGACAAGGTTAAATGCATGAAGGAAACTTACAAAAAACAAAAGTTAGACGTACTATTAACTTTAGGTGGTAATGGTACTCATAAAACTTCTAAACTACTTGCCGATAACGGTCTTAACGTTATAGGTCTACCTAAGACTATAGATAATGATATCTACGGTACAGACGTTACTTTTGGATTTCATAGTGCAGTAGATACTGCAACCGATGCTTTAGATAAACTTCATAGTACTGCTACAAGCCATTCAAGAATTATGGTTTGCGAAATTATGGGTAATAAGGCTGGTTGGCTTACTCTATATTCTGGTGTAGCTGGTGGTGCTGACGTTATACTTATTCCTGAAATCCCTTACGATATAAACAAGGTATGTGACGCTTTAGTTAAGCGTTCTAACATGGGCAAAAACTTCTCTATAGTAGCAGTAGCCGAAGGTTGCTACGATATAGAAGAAGCTAAACTTAAAAAGAAAGAACGTGCTAAAAGACGTTCCGAACTTGGTATTACTACCGCTACTAACAGAATAGCTACTCAAATAGAACAGCTTACTGGCATTGAAACCAGAACTTGTGTTCCTGGACACATTCTAAGAGGTGGCAGTCCAAGTGCTTATGATAGAGTATTAGCTACTAAGTTTGGCGTTCATGCTGCACAACTTATCCGTGACGAACGCTATGGAAGAACTGTAGCTATGATAAACAATAAAATATCCTCTAACAGTTTAGAAGATATTGCGGGTTTAACTAAGTTTGTATCTCCTAATGACGAACTTATCATAACTGCTAAAGACTTAGGCATAAAATTCGGCGACTAATATTATGGGCAACTATGACTTCACTTTAGAATTAGAGGTTTTAAGAGAATTTTCAGCTAATATAGTAACTAAATTCTCTAACTTTATAGATAAGTATCATATTAATGAAAACGATAAAAATAATGAGTATGCCAAAAAATATTGGGAACTTGTGGACTTAAGAGAAGAAATGTACTATGCCAAATCAATAGATGAACTTAATCGAATAGAACGTATACTTCTTGAGGCTGAAAGAATGTTAGATAGATAGTCAACTGTTACGTTTAATTTAAAGTTCTAAACCGTTTGGTTAAAAATAAAAATAAGGAACTATATACTATTATATAGTTCCTTGTTTTAGTCTATGAAGTAATATCTTCGATTAAAGAGTTCAGTTGTTGTTGAGTATCTACTTCTATGCCTATGGTAAGTAGTTCACGGTCGTATTCTGTAAGATAGTTAATGTCCATATCTACATAAGTATAAGGTTTTTGTGCGTTAGTACGAAAGACCCCTATTTTGCCGTTGTACTCTTTAAGTATATATCCACCACGTTTTTCTACTGGAACGGTAGTTTCTATAGGTATCGAATGTGTTTCCTTTTCAGCGTAAGCCATGTTGATAATAGTAGTAGAGGCTATAACACCAAACAACAGTATACCAACGTTTAAAGCAGTAACCTTAGAAATCATATAGTATTCAAATCCTTTCAATTGTTTATTTTGTACTCTTATTCTTGGAATACTTTAAACGATTTATTCAATGTGACTAAATTTCAAAAACCACTTAACAAAATCTTATTTGTGTGATATAATAAAACTCTGTAGGAATATTTTTTTTAAGAGATAGGTCGTAATATTACTATAGCACGTAACCGTGTTACAGTTTACTATATATAATATCGAAAGGAGCTACTCGATGAAAGATAACGATAACAAAAATCTTCCAGACAACGAAGGCTATGACGACGACGAATACTACGAAGATGACGAGTATTATGACGATGACGGTCAGTACTACGACGATGATGAGTACTACGAAGACGACGAACAGTATCAAGATACTTCAGAAATACCTCCATTAGAGGATACCTCAGACGAAACTACTACAGAAGATAGTTCAAATATTACCGAAGACAGTGCCAACGAAGACGATACTTCTACAGAAGAAAATCCTTACAATATGACTGAGGACGAAAAACCTAAAAAGTCAGCTAAGGCTAAAAAAAGTATCAACTTTGCACTTCCAAAGTTTGAACGCAAACCACGTCCTAATAAAACTAATCAAGAAGAACCTACTACTACCCCTAAAAAAGGAAAAGGTGTACTATACTATATTTTAGCATTCTTTAAGCACCTATTCAAAGCAGTGGGAACTACTATAGTATCGGTATTCTTGATACTAATTATGACTGGTACTATATGTGCCGTAGCGTTCGTAATATACGTATTAAGTTTTATGGATACCACTACAGACGTAAATCTAACCGACTATGAAATGTCTTACGCTTCATACATATACACAGTGGACAAAGACGGTACAGAAAATCTGGTATACAAGGCTAAGTCTTCTAACGGTGAACAGAGAATACCTATCACTATAGAACAGATACCTCAAGACGTAAGAAACGCCTTTGTGTATACCGAAGACGAACGTTTTTACGCTCACGACGGTGTAGACTTTAAGAGAACTTTAGGTGCATTCGTGAACATATTCATAAACATCTATAGCTCCGAACAGGGTGGTTCTACTATCACTCAACAGTTGGTTAAAAACGTTACAGGTGAAAACGAAGTAAGTTCTACTCGTAAGATTAGAGAAATATTCCGTGCTATGCAGTTGGAAAAAAAATATCCTAAAGATACTATATTGGAATCGTACTTAAACTGTATCTACTTTGGACGTATGGACGGTAACAACTTAAACGGTATAGAGGCAGCTTCATTGGCCTTCTTTGGTAAGTCAACAAGCGAACTTTCCGTAGCTGAAGCAGCTTGTTTAGCCTCCATTCCTAAAGACCCTTTTAAGTATAACCCTATAAACAATCCAGACGATAACAAAGAACGTCAAGAATACGTACTCTACAAGATGTATGAAAATGGTGTAATATCAGTAGAACAGTACGAAGAGGCTCTAAACGAAGAACTTATATTTACTAATTCTGCTAAGTTTAAGGTTCTAAATCCTGACTTCAAACTATTCGACGATGACGACGAAAACATAGAATACGACGAAAACGGAAACCCTATTAAGACTATAACTCCTTGGTATGTAGACGCTGCTATATATGAAGTTCAAGATTGGATATCTAAAGAAGAAGGTGTAGACTCCGATACAGCACTATCTATATTCAATGCTGGTGGTTACACTCTATACTTAACTATCGACCTTGATATGCAAGCGTACGTAGACAACAGTTACAAGACAAGAGATAACTTTTTAACATACTCTAAAAATAGTGAAGGTGAATACGTTCAATCAGCTTTTGTAGCTATGGACTATAATGGTAACGTGCTTGCATTAGCTGGTGGTATCGGTGATAAAGATACAGACTTATGTTTCAACCGTGCGGTACAGTGTAAACGTCAAGTAGGTTCTTCCATGAAACCTGTAGCAAGTTACGGTTGTGCATTAGCTAACGACGATATTACATGGTCTACTATCTTTACCGATAAGGGTATCACTGTAGACGGTCAAAGTTGGCCAAGAAACTATACTACTTCCGGTACAGACTTAGCATGGTCATATAGTACATACTATACTTATAACGCTTTAAGAGAGTCAAAGAACACTATACCTGCTCAACTATGTCAAGAACTTGGATTAGAAACCGTATTTGAATTTTCAAGAGATAAGTTAGGCTTAAACCTAATAGCTCCAGAAGAAGCCGAAAACGGTATCGGTGATATGACATACTCCGCATTAGCCGTAGGTGGTCTATACGGTGGTACTTGTATAGAAGACTTAGTAAACGCATTTATGGTATACGGTAACGGTGGTTACTTCAAAGATGCTCACGTTATCAGCAAGATAGAAAACAGTGCTACTGGTGAAGTACTTCTTGATAATACTACTCAAGGTGAACAGGTTATAGACGCTGAAACTTCTTACGTTATGAATAAGTTACTACGTCAAGTTATCACAAGCGGTACAGGTACTGCTGCTCAGTTAAGTAACAAGACCGTATGTGGTAAGACTGGTACTACTAACGACTTCAACGATATCACTTTTGTAGGCTTAACTGAAGACTTTGTAAGTGGTATATGGGTAGGTTATGATACTCCTACTTCACTATCACCAAGTTTAAGTTCTGCACAGGTTTGGAAAAACGTAATCGGCGGATACGCTAACAATATAGATAGCAACGCTACCTATCCTGAATGCGACTCTGTAATAGAGGCTCGTTTCTGTACTTCTACTGGATACTTAGCTAATAGTGGTTGTCCAAAGTCTTCCGACGTAGGATACTACAAATCTTCTAACGCTATATACTGTGGTAGACACTAATACTTATATTAAAGTACCATGGGCGAATATAAAAGTTCGCCCATTTTTTGACAAAAAATCATTAAACACTTAGAAAGGATATTCTATATATGAATAATAATTTTAAACTAACCTGTCCTTGTCACTTTGGATTAGAAAGTGTACTAAAGTTTGAAGTATCCAAAATAGGCGGACAGAACATAGTAGTCACAGACGGAAAAGTCTCTTTTGAGGGCGACCAATACGTACTCGCAAGGGCTAACTATTGTTTAGCTACTGCTGAAAGAGTATTAATCGAATTAGCACAGTTCAAGGCTACTACTTTTGACGACCTATTCTATACTATAAAGTCCCTACCTTTAGAAGACTATATAGGCAAACACGATGCTTTTATAGTTAAAGGACACTCTTTAAACTCTAAACTATCGAGTGTTCCAGCTTGTCAAAGAACCTTAAAAAAAGGTGCAGTAGAAAGACTATGTCAAAGATACGGCGTTACCTACTTAGAAGAAACTGGTGCTAATGTTACTATTCAGTTTGCTATCATGAAGGATATATGCACTATATCTTTAGATACCAGTGGTATGGGTCTTCATAAGCGTGGTTACAGAAAAGTTTCTAACTTAGCACCTATAAAAGAAACTCTTGCTGCTGGTATAGTGGACTTAGCAAGAGTACGTCCAAACAGTATAGTATGCGACCCTTTCTGTGGTAGCGGAACTATACTAATAGAAGCTGGTCTTAAAGCATTGAACATCGCTCCAGGTATTAACCGTCACTTCGATGCTGAAAGGTGGAAGTGTATAGACCCTAAAGTCTGGAAAGAAGAAAGAACTCGTGCTATAGACTTAGTCAATCGTGACGCTACGTTTGAAGCATATGGCTACGATATAGACCCAGACGCTGTAGAACTTACTCTAAACAACTTTGCTAAGGCTGGTATAAAGTCCAAAATTCATGCAAGACAAGGAGACGTAGCAGGCTATATACCTATGAAAGACGCTATTACTATATGTAATCCTCCTTATGGCGAAAGAATGCTTGAAATTAAAGAGGCAGAAGAACTATACACTATCATGGGCGAATGCTTCGGAAAAAATAGGGAAAATCCAAGCTATATAATCTCACCACATGAAGACTTTGAAACTTTCTTCGGCAAAAAAGCAGACAAGAGAAGAAAACTCTATAATGGTATGATTAAGTGTCAACTATATATGTACTTTAAATAGTTAATACTTATTTAAAGATATATTTTATTAAGGAGTTTAAATATCTATAGTGATTGTTGCTTTTTGTTGAGTAATATGTTATACTAATAATTGCTTATACTACGTGTAGTATCAGCACATACTATTATACTATCGAGGCGTATATTAATGATATTAAAAAAATTCTTTGGTCACTTAGGTACAATATTACACCATAAACGGTTAGTATTTATATACTGTTGCAAGTGTGGAATATTTTGGCAAGGTGTATTTCATGATATGTCAAAATTTTCACCTACAGAATTTTTTATGGGAGTAAAGTTTTATCAAGGCGATAAAAGTCCTAATACGCAAGAACGTATAGTATATGGTTACTCTAAGGCATGGCTACACCATAAAGGCAGAAACAAACATCACTTTGAATATTGGACAGACTACGTAAATAGAGATATCAAACCAATACCTATGCCTAATAAGTACATCGTAGAAATGTTCTGTGATAGACTATCTGCTACTAAAACATACCTTAAAGATGACTACACCACAGTAGCCCCTTTAGAATACTTTTTAAACTCTAATAACTATAAAAATAAGACTATGCATCAAGAAACTTCCGATAAGTTAGAACACTTGCTAAGAGTAACCGCAGAATTTGGTGAAAAACAAGCCTTCATTGAAGCGAAAAAACTGTTAAAATAACACTTTAGGACGATACCATGTTACTATAAAAATGTATTAAAGGAGAGTATATTATGACACACTCATACCAAGAAGCTAAGACTTTTTTATCCAACTATGGACAGGAGCAAGTATTAAGGTTCTATAATACGCTATCTTTAGCAGAGCAACAGAACCTATTAAACCAAATATTTTCATTGAATCTTGATAGATTTTCTAAGTACTTAGAAAGTAATCTAAGTAAAAAACGTGGTCACTTTGAACCAGTATCCGCAGTAACCATTCCAGAAATAGCCACTAACAAGGAACGCTACAAGAAGATTGGTCTAAAGACTATTCAAGCTGGAAAAGTCGGTTTAGTACTATTGGCAGGTGGACAAGGTTCACGATTAGGCTACAATGGTCCAAAGGGAACTTTCAATATTGGTATAGACAGAGAACTATACATCTTTGAATGTTTAATAAACAATCTTATGGAAGTAGTAGATGAAGCAGAAAGTTATATTCATCTATTTATTATGACGAGTGAAAGCAACGATACTCCAACACGTGAATTTTTAGAAGAACATAACTACTTTGGATATCCTAAAGAATACATAACTTTCTTTATACAAGATATGGAACCTGCTGTAGATGAACAGTATCACTTAGTATTGGACAGAAAAGACCATATTCTTACAGTACCTAACGGAAACGGTGGTTGGTTTCAGTCTATGCAGTCTAATGGATTGCTACCTAAACTACACCAATACGGAATAGAATGGATTAACGTCTTTGCAGTGGATAACGTACTACAACGTATGGCAGACCCTTGCTTTATAGGTGCTACTATACTATCTAACTATTCAAGCGGTGCTAAAGTAGTATCTAAGGCAGACCCTAACGAAAGAGTAGGCGTACTATGTAAGGAAGACGGAAAGATTTCCATAGTTGAATACATCGAAATGACC
Source organism: uncultured Oscillospiraceae bacterium (assembly GCA_934444765.1). Classification (GTDB taxonomy): domain Bacteria; phylum Bacillota; class Clostridia; order Oscillospirales; family Ruminococcaceae; genus UBA5884. The sequence continues at coordinate 1,084 of CAKSDC010000028.1, read as the reverse complement.
GACGAAATGATACATCGTCGTGAACCAGACGGCACTCTATCGTATAGATTTGGTGTAATACTTAACTATCTATTTAGACTTGACAAGTTAGAAGAAATCAGTAACAGTATACTTCCAGTATATTCAGCACATAAAAAGTTAAAGTATCTTGATGAAGAAGGCAACCTTATAGTTCCAGATACTCCTAACGGTTACAAGTACGAAACTTTAGTATTAGATATGGTTAGACTACAAGATGACTGTTTAGCCTATGAAGTAGACCGTACTAAAGAGTTCGCACCAATTAAAAACGCTGTCGGTGTAGACTCAGTAAAGACTGCACAGATACTATTACAAAAGAATGGTATATCCATTTAACTAAATACAGCAAGAAGTCCCCACCTCTTTAGGTGAGGAATGAATTACGTCCCCACTATTGACAAGCTAAAAATAGTGTAATATAATACAATCAGTCGAATAAAAAGGCAAGGTGAAAAACGTGAAACAAAATAAGGCATACAAATTTAGAATATATCCAAATGAAGAACAGAAGATAATGTTTGCTAAAACGTTTGGTTGTGCAAGATTTATCTATAATAAGATGTTATCAGATAAGATAGACTACTACCAACAAACCAAACAAAGATTAAATAATACACCTGCACAGTATAAGACTGAATTTGAATGGCTAAAAGAAGTGGATAGTTTAGCACTTGCCAACGCTCAAATGAACTTACAGAAAGCCTCTACTAACTTTTTCACTAATCCTAAAAGTGGATTTCCAAAGTTCATATGTTGCAAGCGATAATACTTCTGCTGAATATCCAAGATATTTTAGAAAATCCCAAAAAAAGTTAGCAAGAGAACAGAGAAAACTCTCTAAATGTGTGACAGGTAGTCAAAATAGGAATAAGCAACGTCTAAAAATTGCTAAACTGCACGAAAGAGTAGCTAATCAAAGAAAAGACTTCTTGCATAGACTATCAAGACAGATAGCCAATACCTATGACTGCATATGTATTGAAGATTTGGATATGAAAGCTATGTCACAAGCATTAAACTTTGGAAAGTCTGTCGCTGATAACGGTTGGGGGATGTTTACGAC
>CAKSDC010000027.1 GCA_934444765.1 uncultured Oscillospiraceae bacterium | reverse complement strand
GTATAGATAGCATCAGTTATTCTGGAGTAGCTGAAAGACTTGACTATAAAGAGTTTATCAAGCAAGACGTTAGCGAAACTTTTTCTAAGTTCACATTGACTTTTAAAGTAGACGATAAAACCTATGATGTGGTAAACTTCAACTATGGCGACAGTCTAACCGATGGACAGATACCTAACATTCCACAAAAAGACGGCTACTTTGCAGAGTGGGATAAGACAGACTATTCCAACTTAACGTTCGATGAAACTATCAACGCAGTATATACAAGATACATCACCGCTATAGCAAGTACTGATACTCGTGAAAACGGTTTGGCTAAAATATTGGTAAACGGAAACTTTTCAGCACGTTCTACTGTGGAAGTCACTACACCTTCACAAGTTACTAACCTATCTAAAAATATCTGTGAACTGTTAGAAATATCCATTACAGACGCTACCGACGATACCTACACCGTAAGATATCTACCAGTAGATACTGAAAAAGATTACAGTATATACACTCTTGATGACGGCGTATGGCACAAGGCAGATACTACCAAAGACGGTAGCTATATACTATTTGACGTAAACTCTAACGATACTATTATATGTTCAGTAGATAATGAGGGTTGGTTGACTATAGCTCTTATAGTAATAGCAGTGTTAATAGTATTAGTGTTAATAGTGTTAATACGTCTAAAGCGTAAGAACAAAACTCCTAAAGCTCCTAAGCCTAAAAAGGTAGCTAAAACTCCTAAACCTAAAAAAGAAAAGCCTAAAAAGGCTAAAAAGTTAAAGGGTTCTAAAAAGTCCGAACAGGAACAGGAAACCGTTATAAAGATAGATAAGACTTCTAATGGCAATGCTGACGTTCAAGACGTTCAATCTACAGAACAGCCATTAGCAGATACTCAAACTACAGAGCAACCAACAGTAGACACTCAACCAGTTGAGCAAGAACCTATAGTTACTCAACCAGTAGAGCAGTCATCAGTTAGTGATACTCAAAAACAACAGACTTCTAATATAAGTATAGATAGTCAATCTAACGTTAGCAATAATAACGTAGATATGGACTTCCCTCAAATAGAGTTCGACTTCCCAACGGTAAACACTGACGATACTAAAGTTGAACAGTCTAAACCTATAACAGAAGAACCTATCAATAATAGTAGCGATGACGAAGTAGAGGCTACTCAATTCCCTACTATAACTATGAACACTACCTCTAAGAGTAAACCTAAGACTACTGTAACCGCTACTGTTAGAAAAAAGAACAAAAGTAATAATAACAGATAACGTATTATTAGTGTGTTGAATATCTTTCAGCACACTATAAGCGTTGATATACACACCTAAAACATAAGGAGGACATTTGTTATGAAAGTTTGGAAAAAAGTATTATGTGGTGTATCTGTATTAACTATATTTGGTACTGCTATACCAACGTATCAACAAGGTTTAAACGGTACTATGGTATATGCCGATAGTGATAACTCCACTATGGATAACGCTACTAAAGTATATCTAAACAAAACCTATGTGGATACTATAGAAAACTTCTCTGATGAAAATTGGTACAAGTTTTCTTTAGACGACGACGGTATAGTAAGTTTAGACTTTGCAAGGGACGTAATATCTAACACTAACACCAGTGTATACTGGAATATTAAACTATATTCATACGATAACAGTCTACAAGAAGTAGCTTCTTGGCGTTTAAACTCCGATGAGGAACTTACCACCGTAAACGGTGTAGGTCTTGCTAAGGGCGACTACTATATTAAAGTATCTACCGTTACTTTAGGACTATCTGTTGAGGAAGTATCAAGAGACTATCAACTAACTGTAAACTATTCTCAGGCTTCCAACCACGAAAAGGAACTAAACGATACTACTTCTAACGCTAACCCTATAGAACTATCTACTGAATATACTGGTTCGCTATCCACTAAAGAAGACGTAGACTACTACTCCTTCACGTTAGACCAAGACAGCGACGTTACTTTAAACTTCAATAGGGAAGTCATAGGTGAACAGTATGGCATATACTGGAACGCTACTATCTATGATAGTGACGAACAGTTATCGAGCGTTTGGGAACTAAACGGTAGAGAAGAAAATACTTCTAATACTACTAATCTAAAAGCAGGTAAGTATTACTTGAAAGTATCTGCTGGACTACTAAACTATAGTGATGAAGACTACAAGTTTACTATCACTACTACTAAACAAGACACTAACGACGATACTAACAAGGAAACTGAACCTAACGATACTACTATCACTGCAAACGCTATCGATTTAGATACTCCTTATACTGGTAGCATAGGCACTATAGCCGATTTAGACTACTACTCTTTTAATATAGACGATACTTCCGACGTTACAGTTACTCTAAAACACTCTGTATTAGATAGTACTTCTAACTATTGGAAGGTATCTATATACAACTCTGCACTTAGTATAGTAAGTGAACCTGTTCAAACTATGGAAGTTTCAGGCGATACTGAAAGTGCTACTCTAACGGCAAAAGGTTTAAGTTCAGGAAAGTATTATGTAAGAGTAAGTAGTAGTGACGAACACTCTACTAACGATTACACTATTAGTGTATCTGCTAAGACTAACAGTAATCCAGTAGATGATAAGTCCGGTACTTGTGGTGAAGACTTAACGTGGTCTTTAGACGACAAGGGAGTATTGACTATCTCTGGTACTGGCAATATGGAAGACTATACTCTGCTATCCAAAGCTCCATGGAGCGACTATTCACAAGATATCACTTCTATAGTAGTTCAGGACGGCGTAACCAGTATAGGCGATAACGCATTCATAAACTGCAACAAGGTAGAACAGGTTAGCCTATCTAACGATGTAGAAACTATAGGCGACTATTCATTTAGTGGTTGTACTTCTCTAACGGATATCACACTACCTAACGGCTTAAAAGCTATTCCAAATGGTGCTTTTGCACTCTGTACGGGTTTAAAGACCGTTACAGTTCCAAAGTCCGTAACAGAAGTGGGAACTCTTGCATTTAGTAGTTGTACTTCTTTATCTGACGTATACTACGATAGCACTAAGGAAGATTGGGACAACATAACTATAGCTACTGGTAATGATAGTCTAACTTCTGCTAACATTCACTATAACGGTTCAAGTACTGATACCGTGGTAGATAGTGGTACTTGTGGTGAAGACTTAACGTGGTCTTTAGATGATAAGGGAGTATTGACTATCTCTGGTACTGGCAATATGGAAGACTATACTCTACTATCCAAAGCTCCATGGAGCGACCATGCACAAGATATCACTTCTATAGTAGTTAAAGACGGCGTAACCAGTATAGGCGATAACGCATTCATAAACTGCAACAAGGTAGAACAGGTTAGTCTATCTAACGATGTAGAAACTATAGGCGACTATTCATTTAGTGGTTGTACTTCTCTAACGGATATTACACTACCTAACGGCTTAAAGACTGTTCCAAATGGTGCTTTTGCACTCTGTACGGGTTTAAAGACCGTTACAGTTCCAAAGTCCGTAACAGAAGTGGGAACTCTTGCATTTAGCGGTTGTACTTCTTTATCTGACGTATACTACGATAGCACTAAGGAAGATTGGGACAACATAACTATAGCTACTGGTAACGATAGTCTAACTTCTGCTAACATTCACTATAGCACAGTAGACGATATTATAAAGGGCGATGTAAACTTAGACGGAAAAGTATCTACTGCTGACTTACTATCTTTAAAGAAGTACTTACTGGGTATTACGGAACTTTCTGACCAACAGTTCACTTCTGCCGATATCAATGAGGACGGAAAAGTATCTACTGCTGATTTACTATCTTTAAAGAAGTATCTATTAGGTGTAGTGGATACTCTATAATACTATATAAAAAGGATATCACATATATATGAATAAGACTAAAAAGTTAGTGCTATCAGGAATACTAACTGCACTATGTGTAGTGGGTTCTATGGTGTATATACCGTTAGGAGTATCTAAATGTTGTCCCGTGCAACATCTGATAAACATACTATCCGCAGTGTTATTAGGTCCATGGTATGGAGTAGCTATAGCGTTTGTATCTTCATGTTTACGTAATCTGTTAGGATTGGGTACACCGTTAGCGTTTGCTGGTAGTATGTGCGGTGCATTACTTAGCGGAATACTGTATAAAGTTACTAAAAAGTATCCCCTTGCGTGTATAGGTGAACTATTCGGTACGAGTATAATAGGCGGAACGTTAGCTTATCCTATAGTAGTATACGTATTGGGAAAACAGGCTACACTGTTCGCTTATGTTATACCGTTTTTCATTAGTTCATGTGGCGGAACTATTATAGCTATTGTACTATTAGCTATACTATCTAAGACGAACACTTTAGAACGTCTAAAACAGAATATTGATAACTAAAGTTAAAGGATACTATGTTAATTTGAATATATAGTATCCTTTATTTGACTATTATTGATTATTCAATACTGGCTTGTTGTTGCATATCTCACGTTGAGTGGCTATAGTATCTAAGGTATCACCTAATTGAGTAGTTATTACTGCTAACATATTCAGTTCGTCATCGGTTAGACGACAGGCTAAAAAGTTAGCTAAAGCAGTAACAAAAGTAGTTAATTGACAAGTATTCATAATGCCCCTCCTATATTGATGTGTTACTATTAATAGTCATATATCGCAACTATTGACATATTAAACTAATAGTACTATAATTACTATTATATACTACTATATCGAAAGGGGTTCTATAACTATTATGAAACTTAAAAACGCATTAGCTGTACTAACTTCTTTTACCATGTTGTTTTCGGTACAAGGTTTAGTTACAAAGGCTAATCAACAAGAGGCTATTGGCGATAGTGTTGGAAGTAGTACACTATATTCAGGAGACTTTAATGGGGACGGAAAAATTTCTACTGCCGATTTAATACTTACTAAAAAGTATCTACTGGGTGCAGATATAACCGTAAACTATTATCCTTTTGATGTCAATAACGACGGAAAGACTACTACTGCTGAACTGATATACCTTAAAAAAGTATTACTGGGTATAATTCCACCTATTACTATAGGTCAAAGCGATGATATCAATACCACTACTACTGTAACTACTATTACTACTACAGATACTACCACAACTACCACTGAACCAGTTCTAACGGGATTGACTACTAATCAAGACGGTTCTTTATCTTACTATGACCAAAACGGTCAATTAGTATCTGGTTGGGTTACTGTAGGTGAAGATTTTTACTACTTTGATGATACTACTTTTAAAGCCGTTAAAGGTATACACCAAATAGACGGTAACAACTACTACTTTAATCGTGATACAGCCGTACTTATGCACAACTGTATAGTCGGAGAATGGGTTATAGATGCTACGGGTATTGCTAATAGTCTACTTAAAACTAAAGCTAACATGGTACTATCTTCTTGCAATACACCAGACCAAATATACTCATATATGAGAAGTTATCATAGGTACAAACACATCTCCGACGGAATTACTTTGAACTTTAGTGCTACTAACGATACCGTTACTAAGCAAATAGTAGACTACAATCCATCCGTTTCAAGCGTTAATGCTACTGGTTGGTCTTGCTTTGCTTTGTATACTATTAATAATAGTTCCGCAAGTTGCTACTATCTTGCCTCTTTACAAGACTACCTATTTAGACAGGCTGGTTATACTTCTCGAATAGTATACGGTACACAGGGTAGCGGAGTACACTATTGGAACCAAGTTCTTGTTGGCGACGCTTGGCTTAACTACGATGCTTGTAACAGTGGAAGAGGTGCTAAGTCTAACGACCAACTTTTAGCCATTAATGGTAACTATATCTGGTGCGGTTACATAGTTCCTGACCAAGATTACAACGGTTGCTACTACTACGACTCTTTAGAAGACTACGACGACGATAACTATACCTATTTAGTAGACAGTGTATACTACTATTAGACTAATAGAACGGAACGTTATCATTAGCGTTCCGTTTTGTGTATATAGTTTAGCACTATGCCAAACGTATTGACATAGTGCTATTTTATTATATCAAAGACCAACTTATTACCATTTAATTATTCCAAGTAAGTACTTCTTTAGTAAGAGTAAGTCTAAAGTAGTAACCTTACCGTCGTAGTTTATATCTCCACGAACGCCAGTAGGTTCGCTTTCGCCTACTGTGTTACTATTACCTACAGTAACGTTGCTATCGGAAGATACTGTGTATATATCACTAAAAGTACCTTCTTCAGCACCTGATGTAGATACTCTAAAGCCCATATACTTGCCGTTAAGGTCATATACTGCTTGTACATCAACAAGACCTTCACAGTTTAATACTGTACCGTCTGGTAGAGTAACACTATCGCCTAATGGAGTATAGACTGCTTCTCGATTTTCATCATCATATCTATAGTCTTTTTCAATATCACCTGTATATTTATATGTATGAGTATAACTTATAGCATAGCCTAATACATAATAACAATTATCACTTGTATCTACAGTATTGCCTTCATCATCGGTATATATAACAGCTTCTTTGCGAGGATTTTCTATTTTACTTGAAAGTATTAATTCTGTAACGTTTAGTGGTAAAGTTAAAGTGTTTCCATTTGCAAATACTACAGTAGAAGTATTTTTTGCTTCGTTAAATATTACATCTTTATAAGTGTATCCATTTTCTTCAAGAACTGTTTCAAAAGCAGACCTATCTACTCTGTTTTCGTCCTTTTGAACATCACTCATATTGTAGTAGTCACCATAGGTATAGTCGGCGTATGTAGGCATAGCAGATACACAACCTAAAGTAGCTAAAGCCATAACAGTGGCTAAAATCTTTTTAAAGTTTTTCATAACAGTTTCTCCTTTTCATATTTAAAATATCTCTTTTAGCACTAAAAGTGCAAACATTAGTTCGTTTACTATAAATACAGTATATCACTTTGAAAATAATAAGTCAATATACAATATGCACAAACTTAGAGCAAATCTTTAGTAATATTTCACAAAGTGTATAAAAATAGCACCATACAAAGGATAACCCTTGCATAGTGCCGTTCTGTTATATTTAAAATTAAGCTATTACCACTTAACTATTCCAAGTAGATACTTCTTTAATAGTAGTAAGTCTACAGTAGTAACCTTACCGTCGTAGTTTATATCTCCACGAACACCAGTAGGTTCGCTATCGCCAACTGTGGTGCTTTCGCCAATGGTAGTAGTAACTTCAACGGTGTAGTCTTTAGGAAGTCTAAGTACTAAAGGAATACCACTTTCGCTAACTTTACTAACTGCGACGTTGTGTTTACCCTTAGTTAAAAGTTTAGCGTCTATGGTAACTTGACCCTGTTCATTAGTAGTATAGGTGGTAACAGAACCATTGCAATCCCAGTACACGGTTAAATCGGAAATAGGATTAGTAACATAAGTAGCGTTGTAGTTTTCGTCGTATACTGCATCGGAGCTGGTAACGGTCAACACATTATCTTTAAGTTCAACGTTAGGATATTGCATACCCACACCGAAAGGGTCGCCATAGTATAGTACTATGTTATCCCCATTAGAGATAGTGTAGTCACCCACACCTACGTTAGGTTCGGTGTCGTTTACTCTGTATAGCCAGCCGTCGTATCCTCCGAACTTACCAGCAGTTTCGCCGTTTACGTCGGTTATATAGTTATCAGCGATACCAGTAATGGTTAAGTTGTCGTCTTGTTCATCAACATAGTTAAGAACGTCAGCTACAGTCTTTAGGTCAGTAGCTTTAGAAAGGTCTACGGTATCGTAGTATAGGTTATTAGAGATACCTTCTATACGAACGGTTACCTCGTTTGAGCTATCACCAGTTGCCGATACCACGCATGGTAACGTTGCCCCAACCAGTAAAGCTCCTAAAGATGAAATAATGATAGTCTGTTTAAACTTCATAGTTACGTGTGCCTAAGTATAAGTTAGGCTACTCCTTTCAAAGATATTTCATAATATAGGCATACAAGCGACCTGACTAATTATTGCAAGCAATAAATCACAGTAATGGCTGTTGCGAGTGAATTGCACACTCTTCTCCTGTATAGCCTATAAGTATATTATATCACCTAATGTATAGTATGTCAATTAGCAGGGTGGGTATTCTATTGATAATTTAGACTAAACTTACGGCAAAAATTTTCAAAAAAATCACCGTATATACTTGACAATTCTTAACTAAGGTAGTATACTATAGAAAAGGAGGAATGTTCTATGAATATAAAAAAATATCTATTAGCTATATTGGTAAGTTTAGTATTTATAGTAATACCTAAAGACACTTTAAAGGTTCAAGCGGAAGATATTACGTTAGGATATAGCAATCCATTAGGCGATATGAACTACGATAGTAAGATAGACGTGTTAGACGTTATGACTTTAAAAGACGAACTGCTTAACGATAGCTTCGATAGAAGAGGAAGATATACCGCCGACCTTAACATAGATAATGAAGTAACGTATATGGACGTAATGCTGTTAAAAAAAGCTGTGTTAGACCTATACAGCATCATTAACGGTTATGGTGGTTACTGTGGTAACCGTTACTTTAATAATGTTGAAGATGTAAAGTACTTCTATAATGAAGATACTAATACTTTAACACTCTGTGGTGATGGTTTTATTGATGAATATGAGTATGGCTTTCGTCAATATCTTGTACCTTGGTATGACATTACAGATAAGATTAAACACGTAGTAGTAAGCGGTAGGGTAAAAAATATATGTGCTGGCTGTTTTTACGAATGCGAAAACTTAGTCGATGTGTATATGCCTAACGTAGCAAGATTAGAGGATGACGCCTTTTATGGTTGTAAAAGCTTAAAAACTTTAGACCTAAGCAATAATATTAAATATATGTCTATATGTGCTTTCTATGGGTGTACGTCGCTGGAAACTGTAAACTTAGATGCAGACATAGAAAGTGTGGAATGGGAGACTTTTAGTGGTTGCACTAATTTGAAAAATTTAAATATAACCACTAATTCTATTAAAAGTATTGATGGTTATGCATTTGAGAAGTGTGCCGTTACTGAAGTTTTTATTCCAGATAGTGTTGAAGTATTAAACTATAGTGCATTTGCTCATTGTCCAAATTTAACTAAGTTAACGATGTCGAAAAATACTAAATTTGATGGCAGTAATTATAAAGACGACGACTCTATGTACAACCCTGATATAGAAATAGTTAGATATTATATTAATTCATAATAGTATAGTATAGTGCATAAGGAGGAATGTTCTATGAATATAAAAAAATATCTGTTAGCCATATTGGTAAGTTTAGTATTTATAGTCATACCTAAAGACACTTTAAAAGTTCAAGCGGAAGATATTACGTTAGGATATAGCAATCCATTAGGCGATATGAACTATGATAGTAAGATAGACGTGTTAGACGTTATGACTTTAAAAGACGAACTGCTTAACGATAGCTTCGATAGAAGAGGAAGATATACCGCCGACCTTAACATAGATAATGAAGTAACGTATATGGACGTAATGCTGTTAAAAAAAGCTGTGTTAGACCTATACAGCATCATTAACGGTTATGGTGGTTACTGTGGCGACCATAATTATAATAAAGTTGAAGATGTAAAGTATTTCTATAACGAGGATACTAAGGCTTTAATATTCTGTGGCGACGGTTTTATTGAAAATTTTGACAATGATATGGTATGGTATGATGACCATGGCAAGATTGCTCCTTGGAATGACCTTAGAAATAAGATTGAACACGCAGTAATAAGTGGTAATGTAAAAAACGTAAACTATGGCTGTTTTAATTTCTGTAAAAACTTAGTCGATGTGTATATGCCTAACGTATCGAAAATAGAGTATAAGGCTTTTTCTCATTGTAAAAGTCTAAAAAAATTGGACATAAGTGATAATGTTAGATTTATAGATAGGTATGCTTTTCAGGAATGCTCATCTTTGGAAACTGTAAACTTAGATGCCGATATAGTACAAATAGATGAGTTTACTTTTGAAGGTTGTACTAATCTAAAAACTTTAAATATAACTAATAAGTCTATTAAAAGAATTGATGAATCAGCGTTTGCATATTGTGGTCTTACTGAAGTTACTATTCCAGAGAGTGTTAATGTTGTGTGCTATGGTGCATTTTCCTATTGTCAAAATTTAACCAAAGTAATGATGTCAAAAGATACTGAAATTAATACAGATGCTTGGAACGATAAATCTATAGTAGAAGGCAGACTGGCAAACTGTCCTGCAGTAGTAGTTAGATATTAAGAGTATAATATATAGTGTATAGAGTCAGTACTTATTCTATGCACTATTTTTTGTTAAAAAATCATAACCAAAAAGAGTGTGATATGTATAATATTTTTGTGAATTATATTGACAAGCTATCTGTAGTAGTGTATAATATACTCAGTTAATTAATAGGAGGGCTTTTTAAATATGAACTTACGTAAACGTTTAGTATCTGCTCTTACGTCCATAGCTTGTGTAATATCCATGTTATGTGTGTTTGGACAGATTACAACATACTCTAATACTGCTAACAGTGTAGAGGCTTTAACAGGTCAGGTAGCAGAAGATATAGTATCTGATATGACTATAGGTTGGAACTTAGGTAACAGCCTTGATAGTTACAACAACGCATATACTATAGATACTTCTCCAAGTAAGTTTGCTACCGCATGGGGCAATCCTGAACCTACTAAAGAATTAATCAAGACTGTTAAAGAAGCAGGTTTTGATACTATACGTATACCTACTACATGGTTTCAGCACGTAACACTTGATGAAACTACTGATTCTTATACTATAGACCAAAAATGGTTAAACTATGTTAAGAAAGTAGTCGATTGGGCTTATGAAGAAGATATGTACGTAATACTTAACATTCACCATGAAGAAGGTATTATTAACGTTCCAAAGTTTACCGATGATACTTTAGCTACTGCTTCTAAATACATTAATAATGTATGGTCACAGATAGCATACACTTTTAAAGACTACGACCAACACCTAATCTTTGAGGGCATGAATGAACCTCGTCAAAAAGAAAATAGTAGTGTTAGCGAATGGGGTAATGGTAGTGGTGATAACGGTTACTCTTGGGCTTACATAAACACTCTAAACAAGCAGTTTGTAGATACTGTTAGAAGTAGCAGTTCAGAAAACAACAAGGAAAGACTACTTATGATACCTGCTTATGTAGCTACTACAGATACTACCGCTTTAGAAAATCTTTCTGTTCCTGAAAGTTACGGAAACGTGGCTATTTCAGTACATGCATACTCTCCATATTTCTTTACTATGGATACCAGTGAATATGCTAACCATACTTTCCCTGGTAAGAGTGGTTGGGGTGAAAGTTATGAAGTAGCTTTAGATAGTCTATTTAAAAACTTAGATAGTGTATCTGAAAGTAAAGGCGTACCTATTATCATAGGTGAATTTAGTGCTTCTGACTTTGATAATACCACTGACCGTGTAGAATGGGCAAAATACTATCTATCCGACGCTAAAGAAGTAGGTATACCTTGCGTACTTTGGGATAACAACGTATCTTATAACAATACTGGTGAAGCTCACGGATATATATACAGACTTACTAATACTATATATCCAAACTCTGCTGACGTTCTATCCGCTATGATGGATACCGTTGGAGTTACTGGCTATGTACTTCCAGAGTATAAAGAGTACGTTCCACCTAAGTTTTCATGGGATAGCATTCCTGTAGGTGATGATTGGGTAGAACTATACAAGTCGGAAGACGGTGAAAGCCTATCAGCATGGAAAAATATCAACATCACTAAAGATTGGAAACAATATATCTCTGAAGATTACGAATTAAGAGTAGTATATTTTTCTTCTGTAGAACCTAACATTATATTCCAAGGTGGTTGGTATCAAGTACCTGCTAACGATAGTTTAAGTTCCGACTTTATGGTTGGCTTTACATATGACGACATCAAAAACGTATTAGACGCTAACGATGTAGCTCTTGAAGATATGACTAATCTATTCGTAGGTGCTACAAGTTCATCCGCTACTATATATGGACTATATGCAGTACCAGTATCTACTACACCTACTGAAACCACAGTAACTTCCGATACTTCTACTACTACTGATACTTCCGAAACTTCTGACACTACTAATCCTAATCCAAGTGATAGACAGTATGGCGATATCAACGGCGACGGAAAGATTTCCACTGCTGACCTATTAGCATTAAAGAAGCATCTATTAAGTATCACTGTTCTAACAGACGATAGTCTAACTTATGCAGACGCTAATCAGGACGGAAAGGTATCTACTGCCGACCTACTTGCACTAAAGAAGATACTACTTGGTAACTAACACCATATAAGATTAGTCTACTTAATACAATATATTATAGAAAACGCTATATATTTTGATATTAGCGTTTTCTATACTTTAGAAAGGATAACTATATATGAAGTCTAAAATAGTGCATAAACTTCCTAAGATAGTATTAACTTACGGTCTTGTGGACGATGCCTTACAGGGTGTATTAAAAGTATCCAATACGTGCAATGTAATCGTTAGACAGGTTATGCCTTCTGAATTGGATATAAAAATAACAGATTTACTAAAAGTTTCGCAAACCAATTTAGAACACTATTCAAGCGATTGTGATACCTGTCTGTTAATGTGCAACTTTGATAAAAAGTCGATAGATGAGTATCTGTATTCACTAAGAAGTAGTCACGTTAAAGTTATGCTAAAAGCCGTAGCAACTTCTACCAACGTAGAATGGTCTTATCGTAAACTATTAGATGAACTAATGTTGGAACATCAAAATTTTACTAAATAATGGTTGGTAATATCCACCTTGAATTATATTTAAAAATATTGTAATAATAGTAGTATGATATTAATATCTAAGGTGGTGATACTATATGACCGTAAAGACTATAGCTAAGGGTGTAGTAATAGGTTCTACTATTGGGGCGGTATGCTGTGTAGTAGCTAATACTAATCCAAAACAACGCAGACACATGAAAAAGACTATAGGCAGAACTATTAGAACTTTTGGGAATATGTGTTCGGATTTTTCATATTTAATGTAAGTGTATATTGGAACGGTATATATTAAGCCGTTCCAATATTTTTGTATAAGTTGCAATATTCAAAATACTATGATATAATATACTTAATAATTATTTAGGCGGTGAACTATGAAACTTAAACGCTACATAGTAAAGACTATGTGTATACTATTATTATGTGGTACTGTAATAACTTCCAGTGGGTGCAGTAAAGAAGTATCCGACGGTAAAGGATATCTATTCAACTACACTATGATGAAAAATCCACAGAATTTAGACCCTCAAATAGCTACAGATAGCAACTCTATTACTATAATAAACAGTATATTTACTGGACTAATGGAACAGACTTCTAACGGTACTTTGGACTATGGAGTAGCACAATCCTATTCTGTAGACGACGACGGACTAAGATATATATTTACTCTACGTAACGATTGCAAATGGTACACCAACGGTGGTGCAGAAACAGAAGTTACCGCTTATGACTTTGAATTTGCTTTTAAAAGAATGTTCAACACCGATACACACTCTCCATATGGTAAAAAGTTTTCTTGCTTGAAAAATGCACAGAGTATATTAAATCAAGAAGACGGTTATACTTATGACGATTTAGGAGTGTATGCAAGCGATAAGTATACGTTAGTATTCTTGTTAGACTATCCTAATCCAGAGTTTTTGAACCTACTATCGCAATCGTATGCCATGCCATGCAATGAAGCGTTTTTTAATAGTACTCATGCCATGTACGGACTATACGACTATGCAACGATTTCAAATGGAGCGTACTATATAAAACAGTGGTTCTATGATAAGTACGGAAAAGAAAACTTTATCACGTTAGATAAAAATCCTGTAAATCCTGACATTGAAGAGTATAACCCGTACGCTGTAAACATCACTATAGATGAAAATACTACCTTAGACGATATAGAACAGAGTTTTTATAAGTCACAGACGGACTTATACTATACTAATAGTGTGGATAAGTCTTCTATTAACGGAAACGATACGGTTAAATATTATGATATATCTACTGTAGGAATGATATTCAACGTTAAAGACCAATACTTTAGTAATGCTACTTTACGAAATGCGTTCGCATATGGAATTAATCGTGGAGAGGCTATAAAGGATACTACCTCTGATATCTCAATAGCTTTAGGAATAGTACCGTCGGGGTGTCAGTACAATGGACAGAGTTACCGTGGCTTAGTAGTAGATAATTCTGTAAATCCGTATATTACCAATCAAGATAGTGCGAAATCTTGCTACAGTACGGCATTGCAAGAACTTGACTTGAACGGTCTGTCTACAGTTAGGCTCATTATGGAAAGTGGTAGTGTAGACAGTTCTTATATAAAGTCTATAATAGATGCTTGGGAGAAGTTATTCAACATTACAGTGATAGTAGACCCATTAAGTTCGGAAGAGTATCAAAAAGCCTTAGTAGATGAAGACTATCAAATAGCAGTATATAGATTGACTTCCGAAGACGATAGACCATACTCTTTTATGAGTAACTTTATTTCCGACAATAATTCATTTGGATACGATAGTACCGAATTGGATAATCTGTTAATATCCGCTCAACAGAGCAAGACCACCGATACTGCTATTAGTTATTATAGTCAGGCGGAAAAGTCGATATTAGAAAAGTGTATATTTGTACCAATCTATCATGATAAGACCTACTTAGTCTGTGGTGAGGGTATAGATGACATACTATATAATCCATTTAACAATACTATTAACTTCAACTATGGTTTAAACTATAGTCAAGAAAGTTAATAATATATATAGAAAGAGGTATTCAACTTTATGAATTGCAAAATAATATTTTTAGACATCGACGGTACACTCACTAACTCCCAAAAGGTTATTACACCTAATACTTTGCAAGCCTTAAAAGAGGCTCAAAGT
>CAKSDC010000026.1 GCA_934444765.1 uncultured Oscillospiraceae bacterium | reverse complement strand
AATTCATCTCACTCACCTATAGAGGTGGGAGAATCCTTGCTATTATTTGTTAAAAGGACGCTAATATTAATAGCATCCTGTGTTTACGATTAGTTGGTCTGTTTAGAACTTTCATTAGATAGTAGCTTAAAGAAGTCGTCGTTAGGTATAGGCTTAGAAAAGTAGAAACCTTGTATTAGAATATCATATCCTAACGAACGTAAAAAGTCTATTTGATATTGATACTCTACACCTTCGGCGACTACTCTCAAGTTTAAATCGCTTGCTAACTTTATAGTGTTGCCTACTATAATCTTGCCACGCTGTAAGTCCTCTTCGGTTTGATTAGGGTTAGGTTTAAAAAATCCACCATCAAGTTTGACTATATCTATAGGGAGTTCTCTTAGTGAATTTAATGAAGAGTATCCCGCTCCAAAGTCGTCCATAGAGATAGGAAAACCAAAAGTTTTTAACTTTTTAACAGTATCTATTAATATTTCCTTGTTGTCAAAGAATGCACTTTCGGTAAGTTCTATTTCTATCTTGTCGTGTGGAACACGGTAGCTATCTACTAAACGGACTATATCCTTAACCAACGTCTTACTTGAAAAACTTGCTCTTGAAAGGTTTACCGATATCGGTACTATATCCATTCCACTATCGAGCCATTCACGTTGTTTTTTGCAAACGTAGTCTAACATATATTGGTCTAATTCACGAATGCAACCGTTCATTTCAAATATAGGTATAAAGTCGGCAGGACTTATAATCTTTCCGTTCTGGTCACGCCAACGAACCAAGGCTTCACCAGCTGATAGCACTTCAGAATTTAAGTCATACTTAGGCTGAACGTATAGTAAAAACTCACGGTTTTTAATGGCACGGCTGAAACTGTTATATATTTCACGTTCTTTAATAATCTGTTCGTGCATCTTAGGAGTGAAAAAGCTAATGGTTTCTTTAAGGGTAACGTCTTTAAGTTTATCGTTATCCTTACAGATGTTAGCCATGGTACTAAGTCTGTTAATAGAAGTGTTCTTGTTATCTATTACGTACACACCGAACGCAAAACGCATATTAGATAGTATTTCGGACTGGTGCAACGTATCGGAAAACTTCTTTAGACGATTGTATATATTTTCATTGTTATCGTATAGTAGTAGCATATCGAACACGTCGGCGGTGTTATGGGCGTAGTACTCTTTACGTTTAACGAACTTCTTCATAAGGGCATCTATTTGAACTAAAGCCTCATTACCACTCTTATGACCGTTTAAGTCAGAGAACACTCTAAATTGGTAGATATCAAACGATACTAAAGCGTAACGACTTCTACCTTTTTGAAGTTCTTCTGTAGCGTCGTACTTAAACTTCAACCAGTTGTTTCCACCCGTGATGTTATCCAAAAATAACACTTTGGTTAGATGTTTACGGTTTATAAAGTTCATAATCAAGAATAACAACATTATTAGTATTTGAGTTACTATCAATACACTTAGTAGTGTAACCGAAAGACTCATTACTAAGTCGATAGTCTTATCGGTGCTTGGTATGGAACGCCCAATCAGTATAGACCAATCGTTTATTTTCAATGGGTGTTGATACCATACTACTGGATACTGTTGTTTTCTAAACAGGACGTTCTTTATAGCTTGAAAGAAGTTCTTATAGTCTATCTTATCTACGGTAAAGACGCTATCCGAACCGTATAGCAAGCCATAGTCTATTAGTTGCTGATACGTAACCATAGGCTTATCGCCTTTACTGTAGGCTATTATGTTATCGTTGCCGTCTAATATATAGTAGCCTATGTTATTCCAGTTTTCAAGTAGGAGTTTTTTACTACCAAATTCGGAACTCATTTCTGCTACTATGTAGAACTTTAGAGTGCCTTGGTCGTCTATAACGGGAGTAGTATATATTATCTTTTCGTCTTGATATGCTATAGCCTGTTCGGAGGTATCTATACTTTGATAGAATGCTTGATTGGATACGTCCACTTTTTCATTAAGATAGTTAAAACCTTTACCCGTGGTGTTCATTATGTATATATTGGAATATTCGTTATAGTTCAGTAAGTTCTCAAGGTAAGACCTAACTAAGTAGGTGTTCACATTGCTGTAGTCAAAGTTACTGAGTTCTTGACTATACTCCTCTATGGCTTGACACTCTTTGTCTATGTTAGAGGCTAACGTCGTTGCGGATATTTCCGAAATAGAGTTGTAGTCATCGTTTTTGTAGTCGTTTAGAACGTCCACCATATAGCCACAATAGGCAGTAGCACATACTACTAAAAACATCAAGCTAACTAATATCGTCAGCAGATACGGAAAGACTCTGTTTTTTCCTATGTTCAAATTAACTATATTTTGTTTATCCTTATTTTTCACAATTATTACTCTTTCATTAGATAAGATTTGATAATCATGTAGTCTAAAACGTTTACGCTACCGTCTTCGTTTAGGTCTAAGGCTTGGTCGTGCTTGCCATTTAAGATGCTTTTCTTTATAATTAGCAAGTCGGAACTATCGACTACACCATCGGAGTTGAAGTCGTAGTTTAAGGTTACAGTTGTAACTTCTGTAGTGGTAGTAGTGTCTGGAACTGTAGTAGTAGTAACTTCGGTGGTAGTAGTGGTAGGTTCTGTAGTAGTAGTAATAGTAGTAGGTTCAGTAGTGGTTAGTTCTGTGGTGGTAGCGG
This sequence comes from uncultured Oscillospiraceae bacterium, assembly GCA_934444765.1. Taxonomy (GTDB): domain Bacteria; phylum Bacillota; class Clostridia; order Oscillospirales; family Ruminococcaceae; genus UBA5884. The sequence continues at coordinate 12,630 of CAKSDC010000026.1, read as the reverse complement.
TAGTAATCAAGCCCTGTTTGTAGTCTTGATAGAGTTTAGCAACCTGTTCAGCAGGAATAGTTATAAAGTTAGTAGAAAAGTCTTCTCTGCTGGCGTTTACGTTGTACTCTATCTGTAAGATAACGTTTCCATTGCTATCAAGTTTCATACCGAATATAGCGTCGTTACCGTCTGCACTTTCGTAAGTGTAAATAGGCACTATATTAGAACCGTCGCTATTAGAAATATACACCTGATAAGGAGTATTATATAAAAATACGTCGTTATAAACCTGTAGGGTAGAGAACTTATTCTTATAGAACGATGGCACACTGGCAGTAAGGTTGTACCACTTAACGTCTGAGATTAAATCGCAAACTTGTGTTAGACTGTTATCACTAAAATTATACTCGTAAAATATACCTTTGTCAAGACAGTAACACTTAGAATTTAACACTATAAATGGTGAGTTAATCTGCCTCCAAAAGTATTCCGAATAGGTGGTATCGGTAGCTGAAATATCTTGATATAAGTACCAGTTAGAACCGTCTTTTGCGTGGTTGGTAGTAGACATATATTTATCGTCTACTAAAAAGTATGTGTGACTTGACCAACCTAACAGGTCGGGAGTATAGTCGTCCCAAGTAACGTCTACGTGATAGTAGTTGCCGTCTATCTTTAGCATATTCCAAATGTGCTGAATATCGTTATTCATTACCATGTAGTTTTCAATGCCCAGTTTTGACATTAAGTAGGAATACGATAGTGTATACGATTGGCAAACGCCCTTTCCCGTATGGACAAAGTTGTACATATCGTGATACTGATAGTCTAAGTCGTACTTGAAGTTATTGCATAGGTAGTCGTGAACCAATAGAGCCTTTTCTTGGTCGGACATATCGTCGGTGATTACCGATAGTATTTCGTTAAACTTACTATCTATTTCAGCCATCTTTTGAGTATACTCTTCCTGTGTGCAGTTGTAGTTAAACTGAATCTGTACTATAGTATCACTCAAACTACCACTGGTAAAGCCACCGTCTAAGTAGAAAAACGTAGGGTGGGTGATAAAGACTTCATTTACCACGTCAGATAGAGTATTAAAGCCTTCTTCGGTAGCCTTTATACCGTATGCTGAAATATCTATAGTTTCTTCAAAGTTTCTGATACCTTCTATTATGGTATCTTGTAGAGTCTTCTCTTGAACTTCAGGTTCACTTGGACTGTTATAGGATAGTAACAGACTACTCTTATTGTATATAGCGTTAGTCTGTTTAGGAATATAGAGTTCCCCGTTAGACTGTATAGTGTTTAAAGTGTCAGCGTTAGCGGATATTCCACCCATAGCTATTACGGATATTAACGCTGTAACGCATATAGTAAGTATATTTTTTTGGTACATCATATATATACGACCTTTCTTAAATCATGTTTGGCAATTAATTCCGTAACCGTGTAGGTGAAAGAACTTTGCTTTAAATTTATTATTATACTATTGATTATATCATATTTTTAATGAAAAATCAATAGTATTTAAGCTTTTTTTAGTGAAAGTATCAAAAAAGTAGCGTTATGTTGATATAACGTATACTAAGTTAGTATAGTATATATCAGCTTTTGCAATCTATGGAAACTTTGAACTTTGTCGAATTTTTAGCGAAATACTCTTGATTTGTTGTGCATTGTGTTGTATAATATATATATTTAGAATATTCAAAAAATTGGAGATGTATGTTACTATGAATAGAGTAGGTTTTATAGGTACTGGTAATATGGGCTATGCTATTATGAAAGGTATCTCCGAAAGTGCTTTAAAAGATAGCGTGGAAATTCATGCCTTTGACGTTAAACCTGAAAGTTTAGAAAGATGTTCTTCTATAGCTAAACTATGTAGTTCCGAAAAGGAAGTCCTTACTACTTGTAAGTACGTATTCTTAGCTATCAAGCCTCAGGTTGTAGACGGCGTATTAGATAAGATTAAAGACTACGTTACCGAAGATACTGTAATAGTATCTATATTAGCAGGTATCACAGGAGAGTATATAAAGTCTAAGACTATACCTCAAGCTAAGGTAGTATTGGTTATGCCTAATACTCCTTTACTACTAAACTATGGAGCTTCGGCACTATCACCAGTAGAACCTGTTACTGATGAAGAGTTCAACTTTGTTAGGAGTATTTTTGATAGTTGTGGCGAAACTGCTATACTCACTCCAGACAAGATGAAGGAAGTTATAGCTATAAACGGTAGCAGTCCAGCGTTTATATACTTATATGCTAAGGCTTTTATAGACTATGCAGTGGAAAACGGTATAAGTGAGCAATCAGCTACTAACCTATTCGCACAGTCGTTAATAGGTTCTGCTAAAATGATTACTCAATCGGGATACTCTTTAGACGAACTCATTAAGATGGTATCTTCCCCAGGGGGTACTACTTTAGCCGGTCTTGACGAACTATACAAGGGCGACCTATTAGGTATCACTAAAAAGTGTTGCCAAAGCTGTACTAAGCGTGCATACGAACTCTCTAAATAGTTAGCATATTATTCAGCGTGAGTACATACTATAGTATAAAAAAGAAAAGGTGATATGTACTTATGCGATATGTGGAAGATACTCTGCATAGTGGGAAGACTCTACTCATTATACTACTACTAATTCTTATATGTTTAGGAGTATGTGGCGGTATATGGTTAGTATACCACTATCCCAACTGTAGATACTTATACTGTGACTATGCAACGCATGGCTTTATGGAAAGCTATTCTAAAAAGACCCTACTACGAGTATTTTTTAACTCTGTAAGTTGGACAGGTTATCTATTAATATTTGTGTATCTTTGCGGATACTCTGCCATAACGCAACTATTAGAACTTTTAACACTACTCTTTAGAGGCTTTGCTATAGGCATTTCAGCAATAGCTACATATATGCAGTATCAAAGTAAAGGCATACTAATATTTCTATTAATGATGCTCTTTAATATAGTGGGTTCTACTATAGTTTTGGTGTACGGAGTAGTCCATTCTATGGAACAGTCTACTAACATAGCCTATACTATATTAGGAAAACGCTATAACCCTATAGATATCAAACAGTATAGCATAAAGTTTTTAACGCTATTTGGTATACTAATAGCTATCGGGTTGATAGATACCACTATTACGTATCTGCTTACTAACGCTATGCTTAAATAGAGCCGTTAAGACATAACTATCCCGTAAACGTTAATAATATATTGAAAGGATTGTATATTTAGTGAAGTTTTCAAATCCATTTGATTACGAAAGTGCTGGTGCTGGTATTCCTAAAAACGCTCCTAAAAAGAAGAGAATAGCCGTATTCTTTGATATCTTTTTCGGTAAGTTTTGGAAGTTACTGGGACTTAACGCTATATATATGCTGTTCTGCTTGCCTATAGTTACTATAGGTCCTGCTACGGCTGGCGTTACTAAGGTACTACGAAACTTTTCGCAACAAAGACCAGTCTTTTTGTGGGGGGACTTTATCGAAAGTTTTAGAAAGAACATGAAGCAAGCCTTAGCTATGGGCTTTATAGATATTTTTATGTTCATAAGTGTGGGATTAGCCTGTTATATATATCCGTTATTTGCTAAGACGTACCAAAATAATATGTGGTATGTACCGTTTATAATTTCGTTAGCGGTAGGAATTACGGTGTTCATTATGAGTGGTTATGCTTACTTGATGATAGTAACTACTAATCTATCGTTTAAGAACATCTTAAAAAATTCTTTCTATTTAACGTGTGTATGTGCAAAACAGAGCTTGACAACGTTCTTAATATGTGCTATAATATCTTTTGTTGGAATATTTTTATTTATCACTAATGATTACGCTAAGTTTTGCGTGATATTTGCCCCTGCTACCATTATAGGTTTAATAGTATGCTTTAACTTCTATCCTATAATACAGAAGTTTGTAATAAACCCTTATTATGAACAACGTGGAGAAGAAAGTCCAGAGTATGACTACTTAAAGCCTTCAGAAGATGCTATATTCACCGATATGGGTGGTAAAGAAAAACCTATAGTATCCAAAAAGGCACAAGAAAAGATTAACAAGCGTGCTAAACGTAAGGGTAAAACCATTAGTTAACTATTTTTGGTATCACGAAAAAGATAGACATAAAGGTCAAAAAGATGCCGTCCCGATTTCTTTCTTGCTTGGGGCGGTATCTTTTTTTGTCTATTGGATAACTTTTAATAGTTCAGGAAAGACTTCCAAACTGCGTTTAAGAATGCCGTGTATGTAAGCTATAGTAGTTCCATAGTTAGTAATGGGAACGTTCTGTCGTAACGCACACTGCATACGATACTTAACCTCACGTGGAGTTATCATGCAACCGCCACAGTGGACTATCAGCTTGTAAGGTGTAAGCACTTGTGGGAACTGCGTTCCGGAGCAGAACTCAAAGTGGATATCTTTTTGGGTGTAGTCTTTAATCCAGTTAGGAAGTTTGACCGTACCTATATCGTTGCACTGTCTGTGGTGTGTACAGGCTTCGGCTATTAGTATAGTATCGCCATTTTCGAGAGTGTCCAAAGTCTTAACGCCACGTACTGCCGTATCCAAAAGACCCTTATACCTTGCCATTAGTATGGAAAAAGAAGTCAGCTTGATATCCGTCGGAGTATCTGCTGATACCTTAGCGAACACTTGACTATCTGTAACTACCAAAGTAGGCTTCTTATTCAAGCTGTTTAGAGTATCTTTGAGTTGAAACTCTTTGACTACTATAGCGGTAGCGTCAGCCTCTAACACGTCACGAATGGTCTGTTGTTGAGGGAGTATCAATCTACCCTTAGGTGCGGATTGGTCTATAGGAGTGACTAATACCACAAAGTCGTTAGGTTGAACTAAGTCCGCTATCAGTTTAACAGAGCCGTCATCGGTAGGTACTAAGTGAGCGATATACTCTTTAAGAGCCTCTATATTCTGTCGATTAAGACCACTAACCAGTACGCCGTCTTTAGGAGTATCTATAGTATCGGTCAGTAGGTCTGACTTGTTGTAGGCTATGCAGTAGGGAATGTGATTATCTTTAAAAGTGCGTATAAGTTCCAGTTCGCAAGGTAGTAGTGAACGGAAAGCCTCAGTTACTAATACTGCTATATCGGTCTTATGTATAACCTGAATAGTCTTTTGCACTCTAAGAGAACCCAGTTCGCTAATATCGTCTATACCTGCGGTATCTATGATAGTAACCGCACCCAATGGAAGAAGTTCCATAGCCTTATATACTGGGTCAGTGGTAGTTCCTTTAGTATCGGAAACTATCGCCAACTGTTGATTGGTTATAGCGTTCACTATGCTTGACTTTCCAGAATTAGTAACGCCAAAAAATCCTATGTGCAATCTGTTAGCGTTAGGAGTACTATTTAAACTCATAAGTGTATCACCTCAAAAAAAAGTCTATCCATAGTGTAGCACCTTTAGTGAAAAAAGTCAAATGTGTGCGATACATGAAATTTTTCAATAAGTATGGCTATTCTAAAAGTTTTGTGGTATAATATAATATGTGTTTTAAAAAAATATTGGAGGGAAATATTAATGTCGTATAACTACACAAGACACAGACTATTAGACGGTATATACTATAACTCCGTAATAGATAGCAAGTTCAAGTCTAACACCTTGACCATAAAGTTTATAGTTCCTTTAGAGGCTAAAGACTTTCTGTTGAACTGCTTCGCTATAGCTACCGTTAGTGAAACTAATAGTAAGTATCCTACTATAGCTAAGATGTCCAAAAGGTTACAAGAACTATATGGTTCTGGAATAGGATACTCTTTTAAATCTTTTGCGGACTTACAGATACTAACCTTACAGGCTAACTGGATAGACGACCTTTACACGTTCGATGAAGAGGATATTACCAAGTCTATGGTGGATATCTTAGTGGACTGTATATTCAATCCGTACTTAGTCAATGGCGACCTACACGCCGAAACTTTTAACATAATAAAGAATGAACTCACTGATAGTATAGAAAATCAGATTAATAACAAGCGTCACTACGCTGTAACTCAAGCTAATAAGACTATCTTTGCTGGAGAACCTGCTCAGTACTGCATATACGATGATAGAGGCTTAGTTAGAGAGATAACCTCTAAGCAAGTGTTGAACAGACTGAATACACTTATCAATACTGCAAATATAGAAATCTTTTACGTTGGCAGAGAAGATAAACCGTACGTTCAGGAACAGTTCACCAAAGCGTTTTCTACACTGGATAATAGAACCGTTCAACCATTCCCAAAGAGTGCTAAGAGTGTAGCTAAGTCTACAGTAGCTGAACTTTCCGAAAGTATGGACGTTAATCAGACTAAACTTATAATGGCTTTTAAGACAGACTGTTCCAACCGTCACGCTAACATAGTAATGAACGCTATCTTAGGTCTAACACCTACTTCTAAACTGTTCGCTAACGTTAGGGAAAAGCTAAGTCTATGCTACTACTGTCAAAGTTCAATAGACAACACTAAGGGAGTACTATATATAGATAGTGGTATAGAGCCTAAAAACTATGAACAGTCTAAGCAAGCCATTCTACAACAGGTTGAAGACCTTAAAGACGGCAACTTTTCTGAACATGACGTTGACGAGGCGATAACCTATATCAGTAACAGTCTAAAGTCTTTAGGTGACGTTCACGCTGACTACGTTAGTTGGTACTTAACCGACATAGTACACGGTTTAAATCGCACGTTAGACAGTGAGTTGGAAAAGTTCCGCAAAGTCACCAAACCACAGATAGTACAGTCCGCTAAAGCCTTAGTATTAGATACTATATATACTTTAAATCCATTAGATAGAAAGGAGCAGTAGCCATGGTCAATTCAAGGGAAGTTATAAGAAACTCTATCACTGGTGATGAGGTAGTAAGTATAAAGCATAGTAGCGGTCTACAGATACTGATATGCAAAATGGAAGGCTTTTCTACTACAGAGGTTCTGTTTGGTACTAAGTACGGTTCTATCAATACCATGTTCAAGACTATGCAAGATAGCGAATATACTACCGTTCCAGAGGGTATAGCACACTTTTTGGAGCATAAACTGTTCGAAAATGAAGATACAGACGTATTTGAACTATACGCTAAGACGGGAGCTTCTGCTAATGCGTTCACATCGTTCGATAAGACTTGCTATCTGTTTAGCTGTTCGGAAAACTTTGCGGATAGTTTGAGAATACTGTTATCGTTCGTTCAAGAGCCTTACTTTACTAAAGAGAACGTGGACAAGGAGCAAGGCATCATAGGACAGGAAATTCAGATGTGTAACGATAACCCTTCATGGAAAGTATTCTTTAACCTACTAAGGGGAATGTACCATAACCACCCAGTAAAGATAGACATTGCAGGTACTATCGAAAGTATAGCACAGATAGACTACAAGCTACTGTACAAGTGTTATAATACGTTCTATAACTTAAATAATATGGTGCTATCCGTTGCTGGCAACGTGGACGAACAGGAAGTCTTAACTATAGCAGACGAACTCCTTAAACCTTGCAAGGACATTCAGTTAAAGACTGCTATGCCACAAGAACCTTCTACTATAGTACGTAGTGAGGTAGAGGAAACTATACCAGTCGGCACACCGATATTCAGTTTAGGGTTCAAGTCTAAACCGGAAGTCGCACACGCTAACCTAAAGGCAGAGTTAGAGGCTTACGTATTAGCCAACGTGTTAATAGACGTATCTTCACCAACCTGTGAACAGATGTTAAGACAAGGACTTATCAACTCAACGTTAGAGGCTGAGGTGTTCAACGGTGACGGCTTCTTTTCTACTATCATTTCGGGACAGTCGGAAAGTCCGAAAGAGGTTCGAGATAGACTGTTCAAAGCCATTGCCGACGCTAAGGCTAACGGTATAGATAGGCAGTCTTTTGAGGCGATAAAAAAGTCTATCTATGGTGACCTGATTAAAGAGTATAACAACGTAAGCTCTGTAGCTAATGAACTTGTAAACTCTTACTTTTCGGGGGTTCAACCGTTTGAGAGTTTAAACGTATTGAGTAGTATAACGTATCAAGACGTTCAGGACTGCTTACAAACCCGACTTAATCCTGAATATGCGGTACTATCGGTAATAAAAGGATAGGTGTATATATGGATATTTCAGAAAAACTTACAGGACTAACTAATGATGAGATAGTCTTCCCACGTATCGGTATAGACTTGCACGTAAACAGAACGGCGTTCAGTATAGGTAGTGTGGATATCCAATGGTATGGAGTCATAATATCGGTAGGTATGATACTCGCTTTAGTGTTCGGATTTTCACAGATGAAAAAGTACGGTCTAAACCCTGATAGAGTTATCGACTGTGTAATAGGTGGTATAGTCGGCGGAATAGTAGGTGCAAGGGCATACTATGTAGTCATGGCATGGGAAGACTATGCCGACAGTCCAGCCTCTATATTTAATATACGTCAAGGTGGATTGGCAATCTACGGTGGAATAATAGGTTCTTTACTGGTGGGTTTGACTATAGCTAAGTTCAAAAAGGTCAAGATTCTGCCTCTGCTCGACATAGTAGGCATGAGTTTTTTAATCGGGCAAGGTGTCGGTAGGTGGGGAAACTTCACCAATCAAGAGGCTTTCGGCAGTAATACCACTCTACCATGGGGAATGTCAGGTGGATTAGTGCAGTCACACATAGCGACCATGATAGACCAAGGCAAGAGTATAGATATGTATCAAACGGTTCACCCATGCTTTCTGTATGAGAGTATCTGGTGTATATTGGGATTTATAGTGCTGTTCTTGATATCCAAACACCGTAAGTTCGACGGTCAAATGTTCTTGCTCTACTTAGTATGGTATGGTTTAGGAAGGTCTGTAATAGAAGGTTTAAGAATGGATAGCCTAATGTTAGGCAATATTAGAGTATCTCAAGCACTGTCCGTAGTGTTAGTATTGGTATCTGTGATACTACTAATAGTGTACGGTTCTAAGGTCAAGAGAATGGGTTCGGACTATACTCTATACAGAGATACTCCAGATAGCAAACTCTTACTAACCGACATATCAGTAAAAGAGTACAACGCTAAAGACAAAGATTAGAAAGGAAAGTATACAATGGCAAACATAATAGACGGTAAGATAGTATCCGCTAACGTTAAACGACAGGTTAAACTGGAAAATCAAAAGCTAATGGATATGGGAATAACTACTGGTCTTGCAGTAGTAATAGTAGGTGATGACCCAGCTTCAAGAGTGTACGTAAACAACAAGAAAAAGGCTTGCGAATTAGTAGGCTTTAAATCTTTTGAGTACGCCCTACCACAAGAGACTACTCAATCTCAACTATTAGAGTTAGTACAGGCTCTAAATCAAGACGATAATATCAACGGTATATTAGTACAACTTCCACTACCTAAGCATATAGACGAAACCGCTATAATAGACGCAATCTCACCAGATAAGGACGTAGATGCTTTTCACCCAATAAACGTGGGTAAGATTATGGTTGGTGACTATGCTTTTCTACCTTGCACACCAGCTGGCGTTATGGAACTCATAAAGTCTACAGGTGTAGACCTAACGGGAAAAGACTGTGTAGTCATCGGTCGTAGCAACATAGTAGGCAAGCCAATGGCTATGCTCTTACTACATAGTAACGGAACGGTTACTATATGCCATTCCAAGACTAAGGATTTAAAGAGTATCTGTTTGAATGCTGACGTTATAGTAGCGTCTGTAGGTAGACCAAACTTTGTGACTGCCGATATGGTAAAGCAAGGAGCGATAGTAATAGACGTAGGTATAAATCGCATGGCAGACGGTAGACTATGCGGAGACGTGGACTTTGCAGAAGTCTCTAAAAAGGCAGGATACATTACACCAGTCCCAGGGGGTGTAGGTCCTATGACTATTGCCATGTTAATGAAGAACACTCTAACGGCAAGTAAGCTACAACACGGTATAGAGTAGTTATCGATACTAAGAGTTAGAATATACTATAATAGTCGTCTACATACAGACGACTATTATTTTTTAATATTAAGTTAGAGGCTTGAAATTTTGTAACCGTGTAACCGAGATTTCAAGACTTTTTTAAAAGTATATCGTTTAATATTAGCTATAGATATAATCCACATAGCTATGTGTATTGATATATTATACTACTTAGAAAATAAGTCTATATAGTATTTTCGGTTACACGGTTACAAAGTGCGTTAGACTACATAGTTGTGTGATTTATCTTGTAACCGACTGTAACTGACTGTAACCGACTTTGTAACCGACTGTTACAGAGTTACAGAAAAACAGTGTTTTTAAAACTTTTTTTGAAATATATATATATACCCTGTAGATAGAACCACATAGTTATGTACTTCTATATATTTATGATACTTAAATACACAGAAAAATGTTTTTACCCTAAATCTCTGTAACACTGTAACAAAGGTGCAATATCCACATAGACACGTGCTTTATTCTGTTACCGAGTGTTACCGACTGTTACAGAGTGTAACCGACTTTCTGTAACAGACCTAATCTATTGCTTTAGTAGTCATTTAAGAGGTAGTCTTTTAGTTCTTGTAGCCATATAGTAAGTCTTTATGATATTAACCCCCCTAATTGCAATCGAAAGTACACCAACGTTGGCTATTCAAAGTGTTAAGAAGTCTAAAGTAGCTTTTTTCGGTAGTACTATCGGAATATAATACTATGGTAGTATCTTGTGGTAAGTAGAACACTATTATACGTTCAGTATTGGATATCCTTTTTCGGTCTGCTATGTAGTGCATCTTATTAACCTTATAAGATAGCTTGTCCAATGCTGACTTTTGCGGATACTTTTTCAACCAACACAGTTCAGCAACTTTTAAAGGAATTCTATTTTCGGAATGGTTTTGGTCTTTGTATACTATGGTGGCGTTGTTGCGGTCGGTGATGTTTTCCACCTTAACCACGTTGCAGATGTCTATAGTAATAGTCATGTTAGTAGTCTCTCCTTGTACTCTATATTTTTTATGTATAGAGTATAACATATTTTTAAGAATAAGTAAAGCATTTTTTGTGTATAGTTCACAAAAGTGTATATAGAATAATATTGACTTTCCAAAAATTATGTGATATAATAGTATCTATATACTACATAAGAAAGGACGTTTTTAAAATGGACGTTAAAAAGATACTAATATGCTTATTGGCTTTGACTACTACGGTTTCGACAATCCCTAACGGTGCGATATCACACCCTACAGACTACGTATATGCAGAGACTTCCACTGACGGTTCTTTTGAATACTCTATATATGACCTTGCTAAAAAGACCGTGACCATTAAAAAGTATACTGGTACAGACACAGAAGTAACTATCCCTAAAACTATAGACGGCTATACTGTAGTTGCTATCGGCTTTAGTGCTTTTGAAGGTTACACTTCTCTAACGAGTGTGGTTATTCCTGATACTGTTACTTCTATTAGTAATGGTGTTTTTAACGGTTGTACGTCACTAAAGAACGTAACCATTCCAGATAGTGTAACCTTTATCGGACGCAACGCTTTCGGTAATACTCCTTTTATGGATAGCCATACTGAAGACTATGTGATATTAGGCGACGGAGTATTACATAAGTATCAAGGTACAGATGCCAACGTTACCGTTCCAGATAGCGTAAAGCATATCGGTGAAGAGGCTTTCAAAGATAGTACGTCTTTAACTGGTGTGACTATCCCTGACAGTGTAACTTCCATTGAATACAATGCCTTTCACGATTGCAAGCTATTAACCAGTGTGAACCTTTCTGACGGTATTACCTATATCGGTAAGAATGCCTTTTACGGTTGCACGGCTTTAACTGATATAACCATTCCTGATAGTGTCACCTCTTTTGGAGATAGTGTATTCTTTAACTGTACGTCCTTGAAGAGTGTAAAACTTTCTAATAGTGCTACTTCTATCAGTTGGGGTATGTTTGTAGACTGTACGTCTTTAGAAGATATAACCATTCCAGACAGTATTACTTCTATTGAGTCGTGTTCTTTTAAAGGTTGTACGTCACTAACCAACGTTACTATTCCAGAAAACGTTACACGTGTAGGCTATACGTCCTTTTCTAACTGTACTAATCTACAGACTGTGACTATAACTTCTCATAATACTAAAGTTAATGAAGGTGCTTTTATAGGTAGCGATAACGTCAAAATAGTATACGACTACAAAGATACAGTCACTACAGAACCTACGTATACTACGGTTATTATCGGTACTACTGGAACTAAGTACACTACAGTTACTACAGAACCTAAATATACTACCGTAACTACCACTACTACTACTGAACCTGAAACCCCTACCGATACTACCAGTCAGACTACTGCGAATAACTTCGTGAACGGTGTATACGGCGACATCAACGGTGACGGCAAGACTTCCACTGCTGACCTATTAATCATAAAGAAGTTACTATTAGGCACTAACGAATCTACCAGTGACAACTTCATCAATGGAGTATGTGGCGACATCAACGGCGACGGTAAGGCTACTACTTCCGACTTAGTAGGTCTTAAAAAGATACTGTTGGGATTTTAACAAATAATAGCAAGGATTCTCCCACCTCTATAGGTGAGTGAGATGAATTGCAAGTAGGAAAAATAACGGCA
>CAKSDC010000025.1 GCA_934444765.1 uncultured Oscillospiraceae bacterium | reverse complement strand
ATCTATACCGTTTAAGTCGTCGCTAACGAATATATTATTGGTAACACTACCAGTAGTTTCGCCAGCTATAGCACCTATAAACTCATCACCTTCGGTTACTCTAACCATAGTGGCACAGTTAGAAACGTCTTCACCACTACCGACTATACCACCGATATAGTTTCCACCCGATAGGTCACACTTAGCCTCACAATGAACTATAGTAGCTTCCGATAGACCAGCTATACCGCCAACGTAGTTTCCTGAATTACTCTTAATTGAACCGAAAGCAGTACTATTCAATACGCAACCTAAAGACATATCGCCTACTATACCACCGACGTTATTCTTTTTAGAAGATATTGTACCATAGTTATAACAGTTTCTAATAACGTCACGAGTTTTGTATAAGAAGTTTAAAGAAGTGTTTCCTTGTACGTTAAGGTCTTCCTCTGGGTCGACGTCAAGTTCAAAAGCCATAGTACCAGCAACACCTCCGACGTTAAGGTCACCTTCTATTTCGCCATAGTTTATGCTTGAAGCTACTTTACCTATCGTTTGAGATACTGTATCTTGTGTGGATATATCGTCTATATACTCTGATATGTTATCGTCTGTTATATCTATATCGGGTAGTTGATACTGTTCAAAGATATCTAACATAATGCTTATTACTCTTTCCGATTGGTTATATAGACTTTCTAAATCCTGAGATATTACAGAACCCTCTAAGTTAGAACCGTCTGTGATATGCTTAACAGCGTCCATTACATCGTCTATGGAATTTGATAGGTTATCTTTAGAAACGTCAAAGTCCTTATCAGTACCTACGAATACTATATCTTTACTATCGGATAGCCAACTGAACATATTAGATAGTCCACTGAACGCACTATTAATGTTATTACCCATAGAGCTTAACTGTCCGTTTAGACTGTTTACACTATCTAACACTGCTAATATGTTAGCGGAAGTATCGTCCATATTAGGCCACTGTTGTTTTATGATAGATACTAAGTCTTTAGTACTGTTAGCCATATCTCCTATTTGGTCGGAAGTGTTTTTTAGACTATCTATTATAGCTACCATTTGATTTATAGTATCAGCATCGATACTACCCATACCTTGAATGCTATTATTGATACTGTCTAAACTGTCACCGATATTTTTAATACTCTCAGAACTACCTATAGTAATTCCGTCCAAAGAACCACTGATACTGTATATCTTGCTTACTAAGTTGTATAAATCGTTAAGGCAGTTAGTAACGTTTTGTGTCATATTAGCGTTTAGTTCTTTAAGTTTGCTAACGTCGGAAAGAATACCTCTAATAGCGTTGTCGAACTCTTCGGGAGTATAGTTACCACTAAGTACTAAGTCTTCAAGAGCCTGTAGCTTTTTGTTGATATCGTTAGTATAGTTATACATATTCTGTAACGAACCTGCCAACGTATTTAAACTGTTAGAAAAGTTATTAAAGTATGCTTTAAGTTCCTCATCGCCTTGATAGTTATTAGCGATATCGCCTAACTGCTTAACTATCTTAGAGGCTTCGGAATAAATATTCGATAGTTGCGATACTATATTCTTTAAGTTTTCTATTTGGTTTACTAACTCTTGACTATCTCCAATAGAGTTACTAATAGACGCTAAACTATCCGATAGTGAATTAAAAGTACTATCCACTTGCGATAGCGTATTAGATAGTTGATTTAGTATAGGTGTCATGCTATCCACAGTAGAAGACATTCCCGCAACGGTGGACTTTATACTGTTTAAAGCGTTACTGTATCCGTTAATTACTCCAGAAAGGTTTCCTGTAGACTTTTTTATCGAATTGGATACCGAAGCTAAATCGTCCATAGCTTGCGAAACGTACGCACTTAACTGATTTATAGAACCCACGTCACTATTTATTATATCGGTAGTCTGGTCTACTAAGTCGTTCACGTTAGACTTTGCGTCTGCTATGCTATCGTGAACCTTATTCATATCTACGTTTAGTTGAGAATTTTCCGCTTTGATATCGTTGTAAGTCTTTTGTAGTATGCTACCTAAAGTTTTAAGTTCGTTTCTAAGAGATTGAACGTTACTTTCGGAAAACTGTAGCAATGAGTATGGTTCCATTTGCCCTACTATACCACCTATATCCTTACGACCGTATATAGTACCGTTGTTAGTACAACCGTTTATATAACCACTCTGTCTACCTACTATACCACCTATATTGTATCCTATATGAAGATATCCAACGTTACCATTATTTATACAACCTTGAATAGTACCCTTAGAATATCCTGTAATACCGCCAACGTCGGTTACACTTTTGAAATTTTCGGTAGTTACTAAGTTCTTGATATCTATACTTTCAAGGTCTATAGTAATTTCTTCCACAGTGATATTCACTTCGGAATTACTGGTACTTCTAAGTATAACACCTGAATTAGAACCTGCAATACCTCCAACATAGTGGTCGCCCTTTACTACCGCCTTAGACGTACAATTGTTTACTATACCAGTTTCTTCATTAAGACCTACTATAGCACCTATATAGTTACTACCACTTATAGCTCCTGCAAAACTACAAGATACTATACTACCATAGTTAGTACCAGCTATAGCACCTATGGTCTTGCCTGTACCCGTCGATACTATATTACCCGTTACGTTTAAATCTCTAACTAAGCCGTCTTTTTGAACATACCTAAACAGTCCAAATAGAGAACAGTCTTTATTTACAGAGTATCCTGATATAGTGTGACCTTTACCGTCGAACGTACCACTGAATGAAGGTATAGCCTCAAAAGTAGAACCTTTAAGGTCTAAATCCTTATTTAGCACAAACTTTTTACCTACTGAATAGCTATCGTCTTGACAGTCTTTAGATAGTTGTATCAAGTCGTCTACACTATCGATATATATAGTATTTTGGTCTTCTTCTTGTTGTTGTGCTTGATTAGTTTGCTGACTGTTAGCATTAGCGTTAGTATTAGCGTTTGTTTGAGGTGTAGCGTTTAAACGTATTACGTTAGTACTATTAGTACAGAATGTAACCATCATAATAGCAGAAGTCACTAAAGCGAATAGTCTGTTTTTATTCATGGTCGTCTGACACCTCACTTTCAGGAGTAGTACCGTCTTCTTCTATAGTAGAGTTTTTAGTATCTATTACGGCGTTTACTTCACCTTTAATGATACCTCTAACTATACCGTCTACAGTACCGTTGATGTTACCTCTTACATAGCCGTTTACTATTACAGAACCCAAAGCATGAGTTTTTTCTGGCTTTTTAATGGTAAACGAAGTCTTTTCTATAATTATATCGCCTAATAACATCAACTGAGGAAGTACGAACATAACCAACATTATGGATATTATAGTACCTCTACCTAAGCATATACCTATAGAAGATATTGCACCGTCGGTAGATAGTATTCCTATTAATATACCTGCTGCCGCTAATATAGTACCAGAAGTTATTATAGTAGGAAACGCTTGGTTTAAAGTTTCTATAATAGCCTCTTTGATAGGCATTTTCTGTTTTAAGTCCATGTATCTACTGGATATTACTATAGCGTAGTCTATATTAGCACCCATTTGAATTGAACTTACTATTAAGTAACTTAAAAAGTATAGGTTGCTATCTTGTAAGTATGGGAATGAGAAGTTTATCCAAATACTACCCTCTATTACTGCTATAAGTAGTATAGGTAATCCAGCCGATTGGAAAGTAAATAGCAATATTACTATTACGAACAGTACCGATAGTATACTAATTATCAAGTTATCGGTAGAGAATGAAGAAGATAAGTCGTAGTCACTGGTAGTGTTACCTACTATGTAATAGTCTTCAGTGTAGTACTTAGCCATAGTATCATGAATAGTATCTAAAAAGTCGAAAGTTTCTTGACCTTCTTCAGGTAGGTTTAAGTATACCAATATACGACTATATTCATCGGTACTAAGTTGTAGTTGAGCCTTTTCTAACTGTGCGTGAACGTCTTCAAGTTCATCGTTTAGGTCAGCGTCTAAGTTTACATAGTTATCTTGAACCATATCGTACAAGAACATAAATATATCTATTAAAGGCACACTATAAGAAGATAGTGAGTTTATAACGTCGCCATAGTCCCCCTCCTCGGCAGCATAAGCAGCGTATAGAACCTCTGCAACTTCATAGTCTAAGTCTATAAGTTCGGAAAATTGACGAGGTGTAAGTTTATCAGTCAACATATAGCCGTCCATAGCCTCTATGTTAGAAAGTCCCATAACACTGTCTATTTGGTCGTACTGTTCTAACGCATCGATAAGTTTAGCTTCGTTATCGTAACTACTAACAGGAACTATTAACGCTGCTAAGTTGGTACTACCAAACGTATCCTCTATTTTTTGAGTGATAACTTTATTTTCATTTTGACGTATAGTGTGTAGGTCTGACTGTCCGTAAGCGTAAGGACACTTATTAGAGAATACAAATCCAAACACTGCTAATACCAAAAATACCGATGGAGTAATCCATTTAGTCTTATAAGCAAACTTACCTACTGCTGATATCTTAGGTACAAAGTTACGGTGTTGAGTTTTATCTATAAGGTTAGAGAATAACATCAACAGTCCTGGCATTAAAGTGAATACTGATAGCAGACTGAACATTATAGCTTTTATAAGTACAAACGCTAAGTCTTTACCGATACCGAACTTCATAAACGCTAAAGCACCTAAACCTGATATAGTAGTCAAACTACTTGAAGATATTTCTGGAATGGCTTTACTTAAAGCAGTTATACAAGCCTCACGGGCTGGAAGTTTTTCGTGTTCTTCACTATATCTATGACATAGTATTATAGCGTAGTCTATAGCCAATGCTAATTGCAATACTATAGTAACCGAATTGGATATAAACGAAATAGTTCCTAATACGAAGTTAGTACCTGAGTTTAACAGTGCAGCCGCACCAAAAGTCATACCTAATACTGGAATTTCAGCGTAAGACTTTGAAGTAAACAACAGTACTAAAAATATTATTACTGCTGCTATCATAGTAACCACTTGCATTTCTTGGTCTAACTGTGCCGAAGAGTCGCTACCAACTTCGGTGGAAACGTAAAGGTCGTAGTCGCTTAACAGTTCGTTAATACTGTCCATAGCGTCAAGACTTACTTGGTCGTCCGCCTCGCCCGTAAAGGTTACGTTAAATAGTGCTGAAGCATCCTTGTAATGTTCGTCTGTATTGTCGAACTCCACGCTGTCGACACCTTCTATTTCTTCAATTTTAGAACATAGGTCTTCAGCAACCTGATAGGTGATATTAGATACCATTACTTCTGCTGAACCGTAAGTAACAAACTGGTCGTCCATAAGAGTAAGTCCTTGACGTGTTTCGGTACTTTCAGGAAGATAGGTAGTAATATCGTTTTCTACTTTAGTCCAACTGCTTGCGAATACGCTAAATATTAAGGCTATTATGAATATTAAAAAGAATAAGTTTCTTCTATCGACTATAAAAGAAGCTACCTTTTCCATAACGCTTAACTTTTCTTTTCCGTTTTCGTTGTTGTCTGGCATTGTCTACATCGCCCCTTAATAAAAGTATTATATATAGTATAATAATATTGTAGCAGACTATATATTTAAAGTCAATTCTCAATTTTAGTAATACTTTCTACTAATAGACTAATCCACTTAAACTGTCGAGTTTAACATAGACTGTATAATAGAAGTATCTGTTGCAGTGCATAAAGTTCTGTCGTAGTATAGACTATTTATATCCCAGACTACTGGACAGATACCTAAAGAAGTAGTCTGTTTACATACTGCTGATAGATACTCTTTAATGCTATCTTTAGACTTATTTTTAGCTACTACACCAAATTCGCCTAATATTATAGGAACTTTCTTATCTATAAAGTTTGTCTTCAATAACTGAACGTAGCGTTCTAACTGAGAGTAATCCTGTTGAGAACCCCAAACGTCTGTAGCCTTGCACCATTCAGTATCCTTATCCAATAGACAGAACGCATCAGGGGTGTAATAGTGTACCGATAAAGCACAACGACTTTCTATATCGTTAGGCATTTTGAATAGTTCATTGCAAGTCAGTTTGATATCTGTAGCGTATCCAGATATTAACAAGTGTCTTTTTGGATTATTACCGTTGGAAGCACGTACTATATCCACAAAGGTTTGATTTATTTCATTTAGTAGAGCGTATGCCTTGTGTTTACCTTGTGGGTTAGAGTTGGTATTATCGTACCTGTTCCAAAGACTGTTCCAACAACCTTCTTCGTTAAGAGCCTCAAACATTAGGTAGTCGTTGTAGTCTTTGAACCTGTTGCATATTTGTGACCATATTCTATTATACTTGTACATACACTGTTGCTTATTAGTAGGAAAGTCGTTTATCCAACCGCCGTCCCAATGTAAGTTTAGTATTACGTACATTCCGCAACTTAAAGCCCAATCGACTATAGTATTAACTCTTGCCATATAGTCTTTATGGATAGTGTAGTCTTGTTGCATCATATTAGACCATGCTACTGGAACTCTCAAAGTTTTAAAACCTGCCAAAGAATAGCCTCTTATAGTATCATAAGTGATTACTGGACTTCCCCAAGCAGTTTCATAGTTGGTTACGTTGCTACTGTCTATCCAATCGCCACAACATTCTAAGGTGTTGCCTAAGTTGATACCCAAACCCATATCTTTTACTAACTGTTTAGTAGAGATATCTCTAATAGTATCGTTCACGAATGCACTCTTATTGATATTTTTAATAGTATTCATATAATCACCTTTTGTATCAATCTTCAAACTCTTCTAAAAAAGAGTGTTTTATTCCTTTAGTTTTGTATTCCACTAAGCTATCTAACTGAACGTTATGTATACTATGAAAGATGTTCTTTTCTACGTTAGGGTTAGTCTGCATTAAAGACTTAATGAGTAGTTTAACTTCCTTACGTTTAGAAGTGTTTACTATACTATTAGCCGTGAACTTACAGGCACACTGTAAGAACTCTAAACCGTTGTAGTCTTTCCAAGATATAACGTCGTCTTCCCTTATGCAGTATAAGGGTCTAATAAGTTGCATACCCTCAAAGTTATCACTCTTTAGTTTAGGAAGCATAGCTTGTATCTGAGAACCGTACAACATACCCATTAGAGTAGTTTCTATTACGTCGTTGTAGTGATGCCCTAAAGCTATCTTATTGCAACCCAACTCTTTAGCCTTAGCATATAGCGAACCTCTTCTCATCTTAGCACACAAAAAGCAAGGATTTTTAGCCTCTTTATTAACCACCCTTAGAATGTTAGTATTGAATACCTGTATAGGTAGTTCTAACAGTTTAGCGTTGTGTTCAATCTTTTGAACGTTAGGCGTACTGTAGCCAGGGTTCATTACTAAGTAGGTGATGCTGAACTGTACACCACTATAACGTTGATACATCTGCATTAGTTTAGCCATAAGCATACTATCTTTACCACCTGAAATACATACTGCTATACTATCCCCATTAGATATTAGCTTATAGTTATCTATAGCTAATATGAACTTATTCCAGATAGTCTTATGGTATATATTAGTAATACTCTGTTCTATCTGCTGATTTTTAGTTAATACTCTCCCCATAGTTTATACACTCCTTATAATATTATAGTAGTAAATAGTATTATAGCATCTAAACATGAACTATTTATTAACAATCACATTGAATTAACACATTATATATGATATAATAGTATATAAAAACTTTAAGGAGGTACTATATTAATGAAAGTTGGTTTTATAGGTGCAGGTAGAGTAGGCTGTTCTTTAGGAAAGTATCTATCTATTAACGGAGTACACATTAACGGTTACTATAGCCGTTCTAAGAGTTCATCGGATTATGGAGCTATACTTACTAACTCAAAAAGTTACACCGACTTAGATAGTCTAATACAAGATAGCAACGCTATATATACTACCGTTCCAGATAGTGACATACACAACGTTTGGAACACTATTAAACAGTATAACCTAAAAGATAAGTATATATGTCATTGTAGTGGACTATTGACTTCACAAGTGTTCAACGATGCTATGGAACTCGGTGCTATACCTACTTCACTACATATGCTACAAGCAGTAAGCACAAAAGATAGTTCTTACACTAAACTAAAAGATGCTATATTCACTATTGAAACACCTGTACTACAAGATAACGCCATATACGATATAATAACTCATTGTGGAAATACTGTAATACCTTTACAGGCTGATAATAAGATAAAGTATCACACTTCAGCCTCTATTATGAGTAACCTTGTAACTGCTTTGATATATACAGGTTCTAAACTACTACAAGACTGTGGCTTTTCGGAAAGTCAATCCCTACAGATACCCAAAGACTTAATACTCGGAAATATAGAAAATATATTCAATCAAGGAGTGGTAAACAGTCTAACTGGTCCAGTAGAACGAAATGACATAAATACTATAGTACAACATCTTTCTGTACTAAATCAAGACTTTAAGCAAGAGTATATATCTTGTGCTAAAGTACTAATAACCATAGCAGAACGTAAAAATCCTAATACAGACTACTCTAAACTATCACAACTATTGGATAGCTACACATAACAAAAAAAAGAACGTCTTAACTTGACGTTCTTTTTTAGTCTTCAAGTGAGTTAGTACGCACTTTAAAGACAGTACTCTAAACTCTCATAAGATTGTACTATAGCTTGTGGTTTTATGTCTTTTCTTATTAGCATCTCTACTAATAGTAGTGCCGTCTGGCAATCCATAGAGACTGCTGGAATACTCTCTACTAAACGGTGACTATTAGTAATAGTTTCTACTTCTATATCGTATATGTAGTTATTATGTTTCAAGTTTCTGCTGAATAGTCTATACGATACGTTTTTGATATCTTCTCTATAGATTAGTGTCCTCATATAGTGCAAACGCCCCTTTCTATATATCCATATTATACCATTTAATGGATATATCGTCAATAGGGGACTTTGTCTAATACGCACTAAATTAAAGAGTTTACATCTTGTTTAGAGATAAGTTTATTATCGATAAGAGTATCTAATAGTTTGGTAGTATCGCCGTCGTATAGTTTGTTGATTAATTTTGTTACTTCGTAAAGATTGTACTCTTGCTGAGTAATAAGCGGAGTATAGTATAATACCTCACGTTTTTGTACTTTAAGAACTCCTTTTTGGCATAGTCTACGCACTAAAGTTTTAGTAGTAGAAGCGTTCCAATCTAATCGAATTTGAAGTTCTTTTCTTAGTTGAGAAGTATTCATTTCGTTACCATTTTCCCAAATAGCTCTAACGACCTCAAATTCAGCGTCGCTTATGTTAGATACTCTTTTCATATATATTCCTCCAATATGTATAAGTATATAGTAGTATAGTTTAAGTATACTATAGTAAGTAGTAAAAGTCAACTAAAAAGGTCGAATGGCACATAAGGACATTCGACCAAATAATACTATATAATATTTATATACTATTTAGCGTTAGCAATTTTGGATATTACAGAGTTTATTAACTTTCCGTCTGCTTTACCCTTTAAGTCTGCCATAATAGACTTCATATATACGCCCTTGTTACCAGTAGCTATCAAATCGGAATACTTTTCAGTAATAATAGTAGTAAGTTCTTCTTCTGTTAGTTGCTTAGGGGCATAAGACTTAATAACCTCTAACTTTTTGTTATACTCTTCAAGTTGGTCTACACGGTCTTTAGGACAAGTATCCACCTGTTCTTGAGCGACTTTAAGTTCTTTAAGTATAACGGTATCTACCAGTTCATCGGGAATATTTTCACGAATACCTTGGTCTATAGCCACTTTTTTAACGCTTGCTATTAGTGTAGAGATAGCCTCTTTACGTTCGGTATCTCTGTTTTTCATAGCGTCCTTTAAACCAGACTGTAATTCTTTAAAGTTCATATACATATAACCTCCAACGTATTATTGTTAGATAGCAGAGTATATTAATACTTGTAACCACCTACACTACGTATTATAACATATTACCAAAAAGATGTCAACATACACGCCCAAAATTTACAGATAATACGCTATCTTATCCATAATATGGTAATATTCAATTTTTGTGCTAATAGACCAATAATTATTCGCATATCTATTGACATTTTATCTAATATGTGCTACCATTTAAACTATGGGAGGGATAAAACATGGGCTTTAAAAACACGGTAGCTTGTGCGACGGCATTAATTATGTGTGGTTTATACGCTGTATCTCCACAGACTACCAACTTTCAACAATGCGTATCTGCTGATGAAACGTTCAGCACTTACGACCTATTAAACGTAAAAAAACACATTTTAGGTAATGACTATCTTGAAGAGGAAAACTTTTTTAAACTTGATGCAAATCAAGACGGAGTTATTACCACGGCAGACTTAATGATTATCAAACGTACCATCTTAGGAAGTATTCAGTTACCAAGCTACGGCGGAAACGATACTCAAACACCTTCTAACGATGTTGTAAGGGTTACTACTGTATTAGATACCGCCACACTATCTTCTAAAGATGTAGTATACTGTTACGATTGCTCTAACTCTTTAGCCTCTACCGAAGTTATGTACACTTTTAAACTTACCGATAACGATAAGCAGATACTTCAAGACTTTATGAATCAACACTTTACTTCGGATATGAATAACTCAGAAAAGATAGAGTATACTATGAACTGGCTACATCAAAACATCAACTATACACTATCACAAGACTATGCTTCACTACCAAGTTCTTTTGCAGAATGTGGATTTGTACAACAAGCGGGTCAATGTTTACAATACAACGGTGCGTTAGCGTATATGCTTGCATATATGGGTTATGATACTAACTTAATATTCCTAAAAGACGGTTCATGGCAACACTTTACTTGTCAAGTTAGAATTGATGGTCAAACCTACAGAATGGAAGTAGGTAATAAAGGTTTGGAAGACGGTTCTCACTATATGGGACTTGACTTTCTTAGCTTAGAATAGTTACATATAACGTTTAATAATGATGCTCTGCCTATTATTGGCAGAGTATTTTTTGTTATCTTTTTGTTAATATTACTCTCTATATATTGACAATATTCGTTATATATGTTATAATATTCCCCTAAAAACACACATTTAAAATTAAAAAGGAAGAATAACTATGAATGTAATAATATTTGATGATAGTAAGAGGGTATGTGACGATTTAAAATCGCAAATTCTTTCTATTGATAGTAGTATTAACGTTACGACCTTTACCAAGTGGTTACACTTAGAAACCTTTATTATGGATAACTATAACTATATTGACCTTGTATTTATGGATATAGAAACTCCTGATGAAGACAAAAACGGCATTCAGTACGCAAGTACTATCGCTAAAAACTATCCACTAATAAAGATTATAATTATTAGCGGATATACACAAAAGTATGTTCAAAGCATACTACTACAAAGACCTAAAGTATCACCATATGGTATACTCCAAAAGCCTATAGGCAAAAAGCTACTACAGGAATATTTAAACCTTTCTAAACAAGAACTCCCAGACTGCCCTTGCTTTGAGTTTAAAATTCCTAAAGAAGGTTCTATATTTATTAGATACAAAGACGTAATATACGTATCTAAACATCTTAGAGATGCCACTATACATACGGTTAATGGTACATATACTGGCTACTATAGTGCCTCTGAAATCTTTAAAGTTTTAAACCAATTTCCTAATACGTTCTACCAATGTAGTCAAAACTATATAATAAATATCGCCTATATCAAGAACGTTTCCAATGGTATAGTAACTATTAAGTTCCAAACTGTCGAAAAAACCGAAGTTTTAAATATTAAACTAACCAACATAAACAGAACCTCGCCCACCGACAAGGAACACGAA
The DNA here is from genome assembly GCA_934444765.1 of uncultured Oscillospiraceae bacterium. Classification (GTDB taxonomy): domain Bacteria; phylum Bacillota; class Clostridia; order Oscillospirales; family Ruminococcaceae; genus UBA5884. The sequence goes on along the minus strand of CAKSDC010000025.1, from coordinate 3,751 downwards.
ATTTTAAAGCTAAAAGTTATTAATCATCAATAGGAGGACTTGATAATGGATACTACTTTATTCGTAAACTTTATTGCCGAAAGCATTTCTTTAGTGGCACAGAATACCTATTTTACATATCTAAATGTGGGTAAACCTAAAATATCCGCCTTGATACTGTACTTTATGGCTATGGTGGGTGACGCTTTTGTATATATGACTTTAGGAAGAGACTATGCTTGTATGTACAACTACATAGCTATAGTATTATTCGTAACATTTAGCAGTAAAGAAAAGCCTATTAAGTTTAGGCTATTCATGGGAATATTATGTTTAACGTGTATACTAATAACCGACTTTTTATCATATGCGATATTCATACTATTAGGTAGATATTCTTTTGACGTTACACAAACTCATTCTTTTAATAATGAAATATTAATCTTACCTCTAATTACTATAGTCATGGTATTGCTATCTACTATAGTATATACTATTCAAAAAAAGAGCAGTTCTAACGAAATAGATAAACTATTACTGTGTAATCCAATATGCCAATTTTTATTTGTAGTGCTATTAGGATATATACTGCGTACATATCAAATTACTATAACACATAAACATATTATAGTACTGTATGCTTTGACAGTATGTGTTTGCATGGTTTCCAACGTGTTAATCATAAAAGTTTCCGATAACATAATCAAAAATAAGATTACCAAACAGAAAGAAGAGTTTATGGAACACTATTCCGCTATGGCTACAGAGTATCAAACCAACTTAGAAAACAATCTAATGGAAATTCGTAAGATACGCCATGACTTTAATAACTCTTTACAGACTATAAAGTCTTTAATAGATAACAACGACATATCTAACGCTTCTAAATTGGTATCACAAATAGAAGGTCAGTACAAAAGTACTACCTACACCTACTGCGAAAACGCTATCTTAGACGTAATACTAAAGCATTCAGTTGAAGTGTGTTCTAAAGAAAGTATCGAACTTACTATAGACTGTTCTATTCCTAAAGATATTCCTATTAGTCAAATAGATATCTGTAACCTATCCAATAACCTACTGCACAACTCCATAGAGGCAGTAAGAAATATATCTTCTGACCAAATAGCTAAGTATATCAAGTTTTCCGCTTGGGTTGATGAAGATATGATAATATTTAAAACGGTCAACTCTAAAGAACACACCATTAAAACCAAACAGAAAAAAATATTGACCTCTAAAGCAGATACTAAAAATCACGGATTAGGACTTTCAATTATAGAGCATATTTCCAAAACCTATGGTGGAAACTTCTACACCGAATACGACGATAATTCGTTCACTACGGTAGTTCAACTGAATATATAAAAAAATATTACATAATACAGCTAAAATATTACAAAATGCCCCACAAGATATTTTTTTGTGATATAATAGTATTCGTAACATGGTAATTGGTCTATTTTAATGTGTTTTTTTACCGTTTCTTTTGATTTTAAATTCCAATTAAGCTGATATTAATTAGGTAGTTAAAATACTTAAAACTACCTAATTGATATTATTTTTTAGAATGTGTTGTGTTTTTATTTTTTAATTTTAATGTGTTTTTTTGCATCATGCCCGTGTGATGCTATCCCTAACTATGCCAACTATTATAATATATACCCAAATTTGGAATAGAACTATTCTATTCTAAAATAAGTAGTCTACCCATTCTTTGAGTAGACTACTTATTTTTTGTAAATATATTTGCGTGTGAAATTAAGCAACTAATATTCTGTGTACTGCCTCATAGATTTTTCTTGCTACGTAAGGATTATTCATAGTGTATAGGTGAATGCCATCTACACCTTGTGAGATTAAATCCACTATTTGGTCTATAGCGTATACTATACCAGCATCACGTAAGGCTACAGGATTACTTTCATACTTTTCTATAACCTTAATGAACTTTTTAGGTAGACTTATACCACATAGTTTAACCATGCGTTCTATCTGTCTTTTACTGGTAACGGGCATGATACCAGCCTCAATAGGAACGTCTATTCCAGCGATAGTGGTAAGTTCTTTAAACTTGTAAAAGTAAGAGTTATCCAAAAATAGCTGAGTTACTAACTGGTCAGTTCCACAGTCCACCTTATCTTTTAGATACCTAATATCCTGTGTTAGACTGCTACTTTCCACATGACCTTCTGGATAACACGCACCTATTATATTAAAGTCGTACTTAGACTTAATATACTCTATCAACTGGTTAGCGTGAGTAAATCTTCCATTAGGTTCAACGTCTGGTGAGATATCCCCACGTAATGCGAGTATGTTTTCTATGCCGTTATCTTTAAGCTGAAGTAGTATGTTGTCCACTTCCTCTTCCGAAAGGTTGATACATGGCAAGTGTGCCACACTCTCGATATTATACTTATTTTTAACGTCGGAGGCGATACTTATAGTCTTAGCAGAGTTGGAACTTCCGCCCGCACCATAGGTTACACTTATAAAGTCAGGCTTTAGGTCGCTTAGACCGTCAAGTGTAGAGTATATGGTGCTTGCGTCTGTCGTAGGTTTAGGAGGAAAAACTTCAAAAGATAGTACAGTCTTATCTTTAAAAAGTTTAGAAGTCTTCATTACGAACCTCCAAAGTAGCCTCTACAAGATTTTTAAGGCTTGGAATAGTTTCTGCGTTGCCTCTGGTCTTTAGACCACAGTCAGGATTTACCCATAGCTTATCTACTGGGATTTTTTCAAGCATCTTATGAATAGCACTCTTAATCTCTTCCTTAGAAGGTACACGTGGGGAGTGAATATCATACACACCAGGGCCAACTTCAGTACGGAAGTTATTTTCCTTTAATACGTCAAGGATAGTTAAGTCGGAACGGCTTGCTTCAAAAGTGATTACGTCAGCGTCCATATCGTCTATTTCCTTGATGATATCTGCAAATTCACTATAACACATATGAGTGTGTATTTGAGTATCAGGCTTAACACCACTATGAACCAATCTAAACGAAGGGATAGCCCAATCAAGATAGTCACTCTTCCAGTCAGACTTTCTTAGAGGAAGTTTTTCACGAAGTGCCGCTTCATCTACTTGGATAATCTTAATGCCATTAGCCTCAAGGTCTAACACTTCTTCACGAATAGCAAGTGCTATTTGATATGCACTCTCTTTTAAGGAAATATCTTCTCTTGGGAATGACCAGTTTAATATAGTTACTGGACCTGTAAGCATACCTTTCATGTACTTTTTAGTTAGGCTTTGTGCGTATGTAGACCACTTAACAGTCATAGGCTTAGCACGTGATACGTCGCCCCATACTACTGGAGGTTTTACACAACGAGTTCCATAAGACTGTACCCATGCCTTTTCGGTAAAGATGTAACCGTCTAAGCATTCGCCAAAGTATTCAACCATGTCGTTACGTTCAAATTCGCCATGAACTAATACGTCTATACCTAACTCTTCTTGAAGTGCTACACAGTCAGCTATCTGCTTTTTGTTGAAGTCAACATACTGCTGTTCAGTAATTTCACCCTTACGGAAAGAGGCTCTATTCTTTCTAACTTCGGCAGTCTGTGGGAAAGAACCGATAGTAGTAGTAGGAAGTATAGGTAGCTTAAACTCTTCCTTTTGAACCTTTTCACGTTCTTCAAAAGCTGGTAGTCTAACGAAGTCGCTATCGGAAAGGTTAGCTACTCTCTTTTGAACCTCTGCATTAGCACCACTTCTAACAGTAGCGAATAGTTTAGCATTATTAACATACTCTGTAGT
>CAKSDC010000024.1 GCA_934444765.1 uncultured Oscillospiraceae bacterium | reverse complement strand
ACAGGCAAGACCTAACGTTCCAATACAGCCACAGCAACAGTTCAAGCCAGTTACAGAACCTGTAAAGGATACTCCAAATCCAAAGGTTCAACCTATCGTTCCACCAGTACCACCAAGACAGGCAAGACCTAACGTTCCAATACAGCCTCAGCAACAGTTCAAGCCAGTAGTAACCGATATGCAAGAAGTTCCTACTCCTAAAGTAGCACAACCACAGTCGGTTAAGAGTAATCAAGGCGTTCCAAAGCCTGCATACGTTCCAAAGCCAAACCAAAGTGAAGAACCTATACAGTTAATCAAAGTTCCAGACGTTACCGGTAGAAATCAAGAGTTGGCAAGCACAGAACTCGAAAAGTTAGGTCTAAAGGTAGCAATCAATACCGACAACTCTAACATAGTCAAGCCAGAGTGTGTTATCAGTCAAAGCGTACGTACTGGTACTGAAGTCGTAAAGGGTACTACTATCCAATTAGTAGTTAGCGTCGGCACTTGGTCGGAATGGTCTACTACCAAGGTTATGGACAACTCTATGTACGTTATAGAACAGAAGAAAGAGTTCCGTTTCCGTACGAGAAACAGAGAGATTGAAACTCATGACAGTACTGAACGTAACCTACCTGGGTATACTTGCATAGACCAAAAGACGGTCTACTCCGATTGGGAAGACGAAGGCTACTATACTACCGAAGACAGACCGACTTCCGAAACTAACGATATCAGTACTAACCTAATAGGCTTTAAGTATTGCGGATACTCTTACATAGGCAGTCAACAGGGTATAGATACTTGCTACAGTACCAAACAGACCGCTCTAATATTCAATCCTAACACTAAGCCAGAAGATTGGGAGTATAACGAAGTGGTACTATTCCAAGATATCAAACCTGATACTATAGACTGGTTCCCTACTAACGATATCGAAAGAGTTACCCCTGCAGGTGACGACATAGACTGCAATATCAAGATGACCTCTTACATAGTAGACGGTAGACGCTACGCTATGAAGTACGGTTCTTTAAGTACCGAATGGTTCTTATACCATAGCAGAAAGGCTATAGAAACTATCTACACTTACAAGAGGGAATACTTTACCGACTGGTCGGATTGGTCGGACTGGGTAGCAGAAGCCCCTGTTCAAGACGAACTAAACGAAGTGGAAGCAAGGGTGCTATACCGTTCAAGAAGAAAGACTTCTAAAGATATGTAGTACTTAACGTATATTAATATTCGGGAATAGATACTCTCTATTCCCGTTTAAACTTTTGCTATGAGGATTATATTTATAGTAAGCCGAACTATTAAAGTCTATCTTAAAAATTATGTTAAAACTATGTATTCTTATTGAATACGTAGTCTTTTTGTGTTATAATATCTATTAAGGTCTATAATATATGTGGTACGCTGAATAGATGACCTATTCATAGAATATTAACAATTTTCTTATAGAATATGATATAATAGCCTTAAATATATTTATGTAAAGGTAGTGATGTTGGAGTTGGAAAACAAGCTCACACTATATGGATTTAATAACTTGACTAAGACTCTTAGTTTTAATATATACGACGTATGCTACGCTAAGAGCGAACGTGAACGTAAAGACTATCTGTGCTATATCGATGAACAGTATAACTCCGAACGTTTGACTAAAATTCTTTGCGATGTTACCGATATTATTGGAGCTACTGTATTGAACATTTCCAAACAAGACTATGAACCACAGGGAGCGTCGGTAAATATCCTTATAGCTGAGGGTAATATTTCACCCAACGATATAGACATATCGTGTAATCAAGGTAGGAACTTTTTAAAAACTCCTACCCATGAAACTGTACACGCCCATTTGGACAAAAGCCACGTTACAGTCCATACTTTTCCAGAGTCTCACCCAGACAATGCAATATCTACTTTTAGAGTGGATATAGACGTTTCTACTTGTGGGGAAATCTCTCCACTAAATACCCTTGACTATCTTATAGGGAGTTTCGACTCTGATATTATTACTATTGACTATCGTGTTAGAGGCTTTACGAGAGACGTTCATGGCAAAAAGTTTTTTATAGACCATGATATTACTTCTATACAGAACTACATTAACGAAAGTACTTTAGATAGGTACGACGCTATAGATGTCAACGTATACCAATCCAACATATTTCATACTAAGATGCTAATTAAAGAGCAACCACTACAAAACTATCTGTTTAATACCGATATATACGAAATTCCTCCTAAAGAACGTTTGGATATATCTAATAGGCTAAGGCGTGAAATGATAGAAATTTTTAGCGGTGCTAACATATACGGTTAGTGTATTCTATTATTATTTAAAAATACTATTTTTAGGGAGTTGAATTTCATTTTGAAGACCTTAAATAAGTTTTCTCAAAGTAAAGCCCCTTTGCACGAGGCTATGGTTAGACATAAACTGAATAGAGTAGTTCCTTTTGACGTTCCGGGGCATAAGGGCGGTCGTGGTAATAGAGAACTTAAAGAGTTTTTGGGTATGGACTGTCTAAAGGCGGACGTGAACTCTATGAAACCTTTGGATAATCTATGTCACCCTGTTTCGGTAATAAAAGAGGCTCAACAGTTAGCCGCTGAGGCTTTCGGTTCGGATAACGCATTCTTTATGGTGAACGGTGCGACAAGCTGTGTACAAGCTATGATTATGGCTACTTGTAAGGCTGGGGATAAGATTATAATGCCTCGTAACGTTCACCGTAGTGCCATAAATGCTATAGTAGTAAACGGTGCAGTGCCTATATACGTCAACCCTGGAACTGATAAACACTTAGGTATTCCTTTAGGTATGTCAGTTAAGGAAGTAGAAAAGGCTATCTTAGAAAATCCAGACGCTAAAGCCGTATTGGTGAATAATCCTACCTATTATGGTATCTGTTCGGATATAAAGTCTATAGTAGAGTTGGCACACAGACACAATATGTTAGTATTAGCTGATGAGGCACATGGAACGCACTTCTACTTTGGCGACGATATGCCCATATCGGCTATGGAAGCTGGTGCTGATATGTCAGGAGTTAGCGTTCACAAAACGGGTGGTTCTTTAACTCAGAGTGCTATACTGCTATGTAATAGTTCCGTAAATGCCGGCTACGTTAGACAGGTCATCAACCTAACTCAGACTACCAGTGCTTCGTACCTATTGATGTCCTCTTTAGATATCGCAAGAAAAAACTTAGCACTTAACGGAAAGGATATCTTTAAGCGTACCATTCAGTTTGCTGAATATGCCCGTAAAGAAGTAAACAAACTCGGCGGTTACTACGCTTTCTCCACTGAACTATGTAACGGTGATACTGTGTTCGACTTTGACAAGACCAAACTATCTATATATACTCGTGATATCGGTCTTGCAGGTATAGAAGTATACGATATCCTTAGAGATGAATACGACATTCAAATAGAGTTCGGCGACTTAGGAAACATACTCGCTATAGTTTCGGCAGGTGATACCGCTTTAGAAATAGAACGTTTGATATCCTCACTATATGAGATTAAGCGTATATACAGTAAGGATAAATCAGGTATGTTCGACCATGAGTATATCAATCCCGACGTAGTCATGACACCTCAAAAAGCGTTCTATAGCAATAAGAAGTCTATACCTTTAGAAGAGTGTAACGATATGGTCTGTGGTGAGTTCGTTATGTGTTATCCCCCAGGAATACCTATTCTCGCTCCAGGGGAACGCATCACCAACGAAATCATTAGCTACATACAGTACGCAAAGCAAAAGGGTTGCTCCCTAACTGGTGCAAGAGATACCGAAACTAACTATCTTGACGTGGTGGTTTAACAAATAATAGCAAGGATTCTCCCACCTCTATAGGTGAGTGAGATGAATTGCAAGTAGGAAAAATAACGGCAGTGGTGGGCGGAGAGAAATCGGTATCCCCCACTGACATGAGGCAAACTACAGTCAGTGTTCTGCTGGCTTGTCAGACTCTGTGAAATTACCGACTGTGGATTGAAACAATAAGTATTGGTATCAAAGATATTACCCTGAATTTTTTAAAATTCAAATGGAGTTGGAACGGTTCAATTGGTACACTTACGATTTAGGTTAAAGGAGGCTTTTATTTTGGATTTATGGTTTTCGGAAAAACATACCGACGACGTAAAACTATCTATAAAGATAAGACAACAGTTGGTACATGAGATTAGTCCTTTTCAAGAGATAGATATTTTCGACTCGGTGGAGTTTGGCAGAATATTGGTATTAGACGGCTATCTAATGCTTACCGAAAAAGATGAGTATATCTACCACGAAATGATTACTCATATACCTATGGCTACTAATCCTAATATTAAGAACGTTCTCGTAATAGGTGCTGGCGACGGCGGTACCGTTAGAGAACTCACTCGCTACAGTACTATTGAACACATCGACATGGTGGAAATAGATGAGGCTGTAGTTAGACTATGCAAAGAATATATCCCTCAAACGGCTTGCAAACTGGAAGATAAGAGAGTTACTATATACTATCAGGACGGTTTGAAGTTCGTACGTGATGCAGACCCTAACGAATACGACTTGATAATAGTCGATAGTACAGACCCGTTCGGTGTGGGTGAGGGACTGTTCACTAAAGAGTTCTATGGCAACTGCTATAAGGCTCTTACTGATGACGGTATATTGGTAAATCAGCATGAGAGTACTTTCTATACCGAATATGCTAACTCCATGAAGAGAGCGCATAGCAGAATTAAACAACTGTTCAAGACGGCTTTGGTATATCAGGCACATATACCTACTTATCCATCGGGACACTGGCTATTCGGTTTCGCCTCTAAAAAGTATGACCCTCGTACAGACCTTAAGGCGGACTGGTGGAACTCGTTAGGCTTGAAGACTAAGTACTATAATACTATACTACATACGGGTTGCTTTGCCATTCCTAACAACGTTCGTGATGAACTAAGAGAGTAATATTATAAAGGAGACTTTTAAATGGAAAAGAATATCCATACTTTTATAGCTTGTGACTGTGAATACTCAGAGGCTAAGACCGTAATATTTGGTGCGCCATTCGACAGTACCACCTCTTACAGACCTGGTACACGCTTTGCAAGTGCAAGTATTCGTAACGAAAGTTACGGTATAGAAACCTATAGTCCATACCTTGATAAGGACTTAACCGATATATCCGTATTCGACGGTGGCGACTTGGAACTATGCTTTGGTAGTCCAGAAAAGGCTCTACAAGATATTCAGGATATGACCGCTCAAATACTAACCGACGGTAAGCTCCCTCTAATGATAGGTGGCGAACACTTGGTAACGTTAGGTAGCGTCAGAGCCGTGGCTGAAAAGTATCCCGACTTACACGTTATTCACTTTGACGCTCACGCAGACTTGAGAGATGACTATTTAGGACAGAAATTCTCTCACGCTTGCGTATTGAGAAGGTGTCACGACATCTTAGGTGATAACAGAATATTCCAATTTGGCATTCGTAGTGGCGATAGGACGGAGTTTGAATGGTCTAAAAGTCACACGTATATGAATAGGTTCAACTTTGATACTCTAAAAGAAGTATGTTCTAAACTACAGGGCAAGCCTATATACTTTACCCTCGACTTGGACGTTTTAGACCCTTCGGTATTCTGTGGTACTGGTACTCCAGAGGCTGACGGCGTATCCTATAGACAACTCTTAGACGCTATTATAGAAGTTTCTAAGTTGAACATAGTCGGTTTGGATATCAACGAACTATCTCCACCTTATGACCCAAGTGGAAGTTCTACTGCTTTAGCCTGCAAACTGTTAAGGGAAGTACTACTATTAGTTACTCCTAAAAGTCGTTAAGTATAGGTGGTGATACGCTTTGAACAGAATATTAACCGTTATCGGTATCGTATCTATTATGTGCATCTCTTTAGTGGGTTGTAGTGGACAGAGTTCCTCTAACAGTAGCGACGGTACTACCTATTCAAATAACGATGAAACGGTACTTCATACTACCTTAGAAGAGAGTTCCGCACTGTACAATACATGGTATGCCAATGGCGAAACTATAGCTTTTTGTGACGACGGAACGGTGTATATCTCAAACGATAACACTTCGTTATACTGCGATAGTGGTACTTTTACTGTGGATAATGATACTATTCATATAACGTATGATGACGACGGTTCGCAAGTATCGTACTACTTCGACTTAGTATCTAAAGATGAACTGATACTTACTTATATCAACGATACTACTCAATCGGCTACGTTCTATTCGGATAAGAGTATGGTTACTATGGGTAGTAGTCAGACTACCGCTAATTAGTGGATAAGCCTAAACTATTCTATCTATTCTACACGGTTTAGGCTATAATATATATTGTAGGAGGATTTTTAAAATGGGAAAATGTTTAATAATCGGTTGTGGTGGTGTAGCTTCAGTAGCTATTCACAAGTGCTGTCAAAATAGTGAAGTGTTTACCGAAATTATGATTGCAAGTAGAACTAAGTCTAAGTGTGACGCTCTAAAAGAAAAACTTCAAGGCACTACTAAGACTATTATCCATACTGCACAAGTGGACGCTGACAGCGTTCCTCAACTTGTAGAACTAATAGACGCTTTTAAACCTGACGTGGTTCTAAACTTAGCACTACCATATCAAGACTTAACCATTATGGACGCTTGTCTTGAAACTAAGACTAACTATGTAGATACTGCTAACTATGAACCTCTTGATACTGCTAAGTTTGAGTACAAGTGGCAATGGGCATACCGTGAAAAGTTTGAAAAGGCTGGCATTACTGCTCTACTTGGAAGCGGTTTCGACCCAGGGGTTACAGGTGTATTCTCAGCGTACGCTCTAAAACATCAGTTCGATGAGATTAACTATATCGATATCTTAGACTGTAACGGTGGCGACCATGGATATCCTTTCGCTACTAACTTCAACCCAGAGATTAATATTAGAGAAGTCTCTGCAAACGGTAGCTATATCGAAGACGGTAAGTGGATTGAAACTAAACCGATGGAAATTAAAAGAGTATACGACTTCGACCAAGTGGGCGAAAAGGATATGTACCTTCTACACCATGAGGAACTTGAAAGCCTTGCAATCAATATAAAGGGTATCAAGAGGATTAGATTTTTCATGACTTTCGGTCAAAGCTACTTAACACACCTAAAGTGTCTTGAAGACGTTGGTATGACTTCCATTGAACCTATCATGTATGAGGGTAAAGAGATAGTCCCTTTACAGTTCCTAAAAGCTGTACTTCCTGACCCTGCAAGTTTAGGTTCAAGGACTGTCGGTAAGACTAACATAGGTTGTATCTTCCAAGGTGTTAAGGACGGCAAACCTAAAACTTACTATCTATACAACGTTTGCGACCACCAAGAATGCTATAAGGAAGTAGGTTCACAAGCTATATCTTATACTACTGGCGTTCCTGCTATGATTGGTGCTGAAATGATTATCACTGGTAAGTGGAACAAGGCTGGTGTATACAACATTGAAGAGTTCGACCCAGACCCATTCATGGAAGAACTTAACAAGTGGGGTCTACCTTGGATTGAAGACTTTAATCCAACCTTAGTAGACTAATAACAGAATGTCTAAACCTAATATTTAATCTAAATTCAATAGACGGATTTAAAAAATCCGTCTATTTTTTAAGAAAGGAAGTTTTTAAAATGTTCGATATCGATATTTCAAACTTAAAGACACCTTGCTATCTTTTAGACGAAAGGCTATTGATTAAAAATCTTGAAATACTAAAAGATATCCAAGATAGAACGGGTTGTAAGATATTGTTAGCACAGAAGTGCTTTTCAATGTTTAGCGAATATCCATTAATGGCAAAGTATCTAAGCGGAACTACTGCAAGTGGTCTATATGAGGCTAAACTGGGTCACGATGAGTTTAAAAAGGAAACACACATATTTTCACCAGCGTATCCTCCACAAGATATGGACGAAATACTAAGCATTTGCGACCATATAGTGTTTAACTCCACTAATCAGTGGAAGAGATACAAAGATAAGGTTTTAAGCTATCCTAAACATATAAGTTGTGGTTTGCGTGTAAATCCTGAATACTCCGAAATAGAAACCGATATATACAACCCTTGCTTTACGGGTTCAAGATTGGGTACTACTTTAGATAGTATAGACGAATACTCTCTTGACGGTTTAGAGGGTATCCATTTTCATACCATGTGCGAACAGGGTGCGGATACTCTAAAACGTACTATAAGAGTAGTAGACCAAAAGTTCGGAAAGTATATCAAAAGTATGAAGTGGATAAACTTCGGCGGTGGACATCACATAACTAAGAAAGACTACGATATAGATACTCTGATAGAGTGCATCATGTACTTTAAGAATAAGTACGACAACATAGACGTGTACTTAGAACCTGGTGAAGCCGTGGCTCTCGATTGCGGTTACTTGGTATCTTCGGTATACGATACTATCAAAAATGGTATAGATATAGCTATATTGGATACCTCAGCAGAATGCCATATGCCTGACGTTCTTGAAATGCCTTACAGACCTAACGTCATAGGTAGCGGTCTACCTGACGAAAAACAGTATACCTATCGTTTGGGTGGAAATACCTGTCTTGCTGGCGATATCATAGGGGACTACTCCTTTGATAAGCCTCTAAAAGAAGGCGATAAGTTAGTCTTCTGTGATATGGCTATCTACTCCATGGTCAAGAATAATACTTTTAATGGCACTCCGTTGCCATCTATTGCGGTGTATCGTGAGGGTAAAGGCATTACTGTAGTTAGAGAGTTCGGCTATGAAGACTTTAAGCAAAGACTATCCTAATATGAACCTATGCAACGTCTGTCCGAGAAGTTGCAACGTGGACAGAGTTAATACCGTCGGTGTGTGTGGAGTATCTAACACTATAAAGTTATCTAAGGCTATGTTGCACTACTGGGAAGAACCTTGTATTAGTGGTGAAAATGGTTCTGGTGCGATATTCTTTAGTGGTTGTAATCTAAAGTGTTGCTACTGTCAAAACTACAAGATTAGTACGGGAGCGTTCGGTAAGGAAGTATCCACTCAGCAGTTAGCCGATATCATGCTACGTCTACAAGAACAGGGTGCTAACAACATCAACTTAGTTACGCCTACACACTATTCCTATAGTATAGCTGAGGCTTTAGACCTTTGCAAACATAGGCTGAAAGTTCCAGTAGTATACAATTGCGGTGGCTACGAAAGAGTGGACACGCTAAAGTATCTAAAAGACTATGTAGACATCTTTCTAACCGACTTTAAATACTATAGTTCACAGATGTCAACTGAATATTCAAAGTGTGCTGACTACTTTGAAGTGACCTCTAAAGCCGTACTACAGATGCACTCTCAACAACCTAAGTTGGTATACGATGACCAAGGAATACTCCAAAAAGGCTTGATAGTTAGACACTTAGTCTTACCTACGGGCAGACACGACAGCATTAACATACTACGTTGGCTATCTGAAAGTTTGCCTAAAGACGACTTTATATTAAGTCTAATGTGGCAGTATACTCCAACTGAACAGTGTGTACAGTATCCAAAGATAAACCGTAGAACTTCAACTTTTGAATACGGTAGCGTTCTTGATGTGGCTATAGACTTAAAACTGAACGGCTATACTCAAGAAAAGCGTTCCGCAAGAGAGGAATACACTCCAGAGTTTGACCTTTCGGGACTATAAGTTTACGACTGTAGACTATATAATATAGTACAATCGGGATAGAGAGTACACTCTATCCCGATACTTTATGCACCGTTATTTAAAGATTACTTTCTGTTCTGGTTAGGAACTCTATTAGTAACTATTACGTTAGGTCCTTGTCCGTTAGCTGGATATGGTCTTGCTACCTGTTCACGTTTAGGTGGCTGATTTCGTTTTAGTCTAACGGTTAATAACATTCTAACGGTAGTCTCTCTAATAGATTGAACCATAGCGTCGAACATTTCAAAACCTTCATAACGATATTCAACTACTGGGTTCTTTTGACCGAATGAACGTAAGCTAATACCACGTTTTAGTTCGTCCATATCGTCGATATGAGCAGTCCACTTGCTATCTACTACCTTTAATAGTACTACTCTTTCAAGTTCACGGATAGTATTTTCGCCGAACTGTTTTTCTTTTTTGTTGTAATAGGATATCATCTTATCGGTTAAGAACTTAGTAATATCTTCTTTAGAAATCTTTTCAAGCTGTTCCATCTGTGTAGCGTTGAAGTTTATACCGTTAGTAGCATCTTCTGGAATTTCAGTGTTGCTATTTTCAGCCTCTTCGTCCACTTCAGGAGTTTTTAACATAGCCTGTTCACGTTTTTCTATCTTTTGGACTTCCTTACTGTCTGCATTTTCGCCAACGTCCTCAAAGGTGGTATCTTCGTCACCCTCTTGACGTTCGTTTTTAACGTCTACTTGACTTTGCTTTTCAAGTTTTAGGGCTTGAGCCTGAGCCTCTGCCATTAGCTTAACTTGAACGTCTTCTGGTAGAATGTCTAAGAAACCCCAACCCATAAAGTGCATATATAAGCCCTTTAAGTTCCAAGATTCCTTTTCCTCATCGTCTACAAGGTAAGAGTCTACGGTTTCCTTTACTAACTCACGCATCATCTTTAGAATGCTGTCGTGTAGGTCTTCACCGTTAAGCACTTGCGCTCTCTGTTTGTAGATAATCTCTCTTTGAGTACTCATAACGTCGTCGTAGTTAAGGACGTTCTTTCTTATGGAGAAGTTTCTACCTTCAACCTTCTTTTGAGACTGTTCTATAATCTTAGTAAGAGCCTTACTCTCTATAGGCATATCCTCTTCAACGTTAAGAGACTTCATTAAGACTTCTAACTTGTCGCCTGCGAATATACGCATTAAGTCGTCTTCTACGGATAGGAAGAAACGGCTTTCGCCAACGTCACCTTGACGACCTGCACGACCTTTTAATTGGTTGTCTATTCTTCTTGATTCGTGTCTTTCAGTACCTATAATGAATAGACCGCCTGCTTCTCTAACCTTTTCAGCCTTTTCGTTTACTTCTGCCTTGTACTTCTTTAAAAACTCTTGATACTTCTTTCTTGCCTCTAAGATAGTTTCGTCTGTAGTTTCAGCATAACCGATAGCTTCGTTAATGGTATGTTCATCGTATAGACCTATCTTTTTAAGTTCAGCAGTAGCTAAAAATTCAGCGTTACCACCGAGTAGGATATCCGTACCACGACCAGCCATGTTAGTAGCTATGGTAACTGCTCCGAACTTACCAGCTTGAGCTACTATTTCCGCTTCACGTTCGTGTTGCTTAGCGTTTAGAACGTTATGCTTGATACCTTTCTTCTTTAACATAGCGGATAGCATTTCCGACTTGTCGATAGATACAGTACCTACTAACACTGGTTGACCCTTTTTATTACACTCAATAATCTGATTTATTACTGCGTTGAACTTACCACGTTCACTTCTGTATATTTGGTCGTGGTGGTCTATTCTTTGAATAGGCTTGTTAGTAGGAACTTCTATAATATCGAGTTTGTAGATTTCCTTAAATTCGTCTTCTTCTGTCATGGCTGTACCAGTCATACCAGATAGTTTTTTGTATAGTCTAAAGTAGTTTTGGAAGGTTATAGTAGCTAAAGTTTTAGATTCGTGATTTACTTTAACGCCTTCTTTAGCCTCAATAGCTTGGTGTAGACCGTCGTTAAAACGTCTACCTTCCATAAGTCTACCAGTAAATTCGTCTACTATTACTACTTCAAGTTCGCCTTTTTCGTTAGGTTTTACTACATAGTCGGTATCACGTTTCATAATGCCGTTAGCCTTTAGGGCTTGGTTAATGTGGTGTAGTAGAGTCATATTTTCGGAGTCCATAAGGTTTGCAACGTGGAAGTGTTTTTCAGCCTTACGAACACCTCTTTGAGTGATAGTAGCATTTTTAGCCTTTTCGTCGACTATACAGTCGCAGTCGTTTAAGATGCTTTCTTGGTCTTCTTTGGTATCCATTTCTACTACGGTAGAGAACGTTAAGGTCTTAACAAACTTGTCTACTATGTTGTATAGTTCGGTAGACTTATCGCCTTGACCTGATATTATTAGAGGAGTTCTTGCTTCGTCTATTAGTATAGAGTCTACTTCGTCGACTATAGCAAAGTTAGGTTCACGTTGAACCATATCTTTTTTGTATATTACCATGTTATCACGTAGGTAGTCAAAACCAAATTCGTTGTTAGTACCATAGGTTATATCGCTATTGTAAGCGGTTCTACGTTGGTCATTGTTTAGATTGTGTAGTATTACACCTATAGATAGTCCTAAAAATCTATATACTTTACCCATTTCTTCAGCTTGGAACTTAGCAAGATAGTCGTTTACAGTTACTACGTGTACGCCTTTTCCTGATAGTGCGTTTACATAAGAGGCTAAACAGGCTACTAAAGTTTTACCTTCACCAGTTTTCATTTCTGCAATACGGCCTTGATGTAGTACTATAGCTCCTATAACCTGTACTGGGTAAGGTTTTTTACCTAATACTCTATAAGCAGCCTCTCTACATACAGCCATAGCTTCTGGGAGTATATCATCAAGAGTTTCATTTTTAGTTAAACGTTCTTTAAACTCGTCAGTCTTAGCTCTAAGGGCAGAGTCGGAAAGCGCCTCCATATCGTCTTCTAAGTCTAAAACAGATTTTTTAATAGGTTCAATTCTTGCCAACTCTTTTTTACTATAAGAGCCGAATATTTTTTCAAAAAATCCCATATGTATAAAGTCCACCTTTTTATATTTATTGTATCGACTTGCGATACTAATTATTAGTACCCGTATAAGTATTCTTTACTATTATATATCATTCTAACTATCTTGTCAAGATATCGTTATTACTAAAATATTGTAGGGCAAAATATTATAAATACCAAATTCATGATTGACTACTATTAAAAATTGCGTTATAATAGTACTTGATATCTATAAGTACTAAGGATGTGAGCCTTTATGGACGTTAGAGAGAACGATATATTGATACTTAAAAAAAATCACCCCTGTGGCGATAACAGAATGTTAGTATTACGCTCTGGTGCAGACTTTAGACTACACTGTGTTAAATGTTCAAGAGAGTTTATTATTCCAAGGAATAAGATAGAAAAGAACATAAAAAAGGTTATTCGTAGTCAAGAAATTCCATAGCGTAAAACTTATAGAATTAATATCGCACTGTTAGTTAAAAATTTTATGAAAGGAAAAGCTATCTATTATATATCTTAGATGGCAATAATATTTATATGTTTGAAAAATTGAAACTTATGGA
This sequence comes from uncultured Oscillospiraceae bacterium, assembly GCA_934444765.1. GTDB lineage: Bacteria > Bacillota > Clostridia > Oscillospirales > Ruminococcaceae > UBA5884. Next base: position 4,720 of record CAKSDC010000024.1, on the reverse strand, counting down.
AGAACGCTTAGAAAAGCTAAATACTAAACTTTCCGACCCAGAAGTTATTAGCGACCCTAAACAGTATGCCGAACTAATGCGTGAACATAAACAGCTAACTCCTATTATAGAAAAGTACAAAGAGTACTGTTCCGCTAAGAATAACTTCGATGAGGCTAAAGAACTTCTCGACGGTGGCGGTTTAGATGAGGAACTAAAGGAAATGGCTCAAATGGAACTTGAAGAAAGCAAGGAAAAGATGGGCGAAATTACTGAAGAACTTAAAATATTACTACTTCCTCATGACCCTAACGACGATAAAAACGTTATTATAGAAATTCGTGGTGGTGCAGGCGGTGAAGAAGCCTCTCTATTCGCTAACTCTCTATACAGAATGTACACTATGTACGCCGAAAGCAAGGGTTGGAAGATAGAAGTCCTAAACGCTAACCCTACCGAACTCGGTGGCTTTAAAGAGATAAGTTTTTCTATCGAAGGTGAAGGTGCTTACTCTCGTTTGAAGTATGAAAGCGGTGTTCACAGAGTACAGAGAGTTCCTGAAACTGAATCACAAGGTAGAATACACACTTCCACCGTTACAGTAGCCGTATTAGTAGAGGCTGACGAAGTGGAACTTGAAATTAATCCTACAGACTTGAAGATTGACGTGTTCCGTGCCAGTGGTGCTGGTGGTCAACACATCAATAAGACCGAAAGTGCCGTTAGAATTACTCACTTACCTACTGGCGTAGTGGTAGAATGTCAAGACGAACGTTCTCAATACAAAAACAAAGATAAGGCTATGAAGATACTCCGTTCAAGACTATACGACGCTCTACAGGCTGAACAGAACGAAAAGATAGCCTCCGAAAGACGTAGTCAAGTAGGTACTGGTGACAGAAGCGAACGTATTAGAACTTACAACTATCCACAAGGTAGATTTACTGACCACAGAATAAACTTGACTATATACCGTCTTGAAGATATTCTAAATGGTAATCTTGATGAAGTGTTCGACGCTTTGGCAACTGCTGACCAAGCAGCTAAGTTAGCTATGCAGGAAGAAGAATAGTATATAATGGAAACTATAGTATTATCTACTAACGATGAAGACCTTTTAATCGCAAGCAGACTATTAAGAAATGGTCACGTGGTGGGAATACCTACCGAAACTGTATATGGATTGGGTGCAGACGCTACCAATCCTGAAGCGGTTAAAAAGATATTTCAGGCTAAGGGCAGACCTGCTGATAATCCTTTAATAGTACACATCGCAAACGTTCAGGAAGTATACAGTATAGCCCATGATATCCCTAAACTGTTCTTTACTCTTGCGGATAGGTTTTGGCCTGGCCCTTTGACTATGATAGTACCTAAGAATGATACTATCCCTTATGAAACCTCTGGTGGTTTGGAAACCGTCGGCATTAGAATGCCTTCCCACCCAATCGCTCGAAAGTTAATAGAACTCTCTAAAGTTCCAATCTCTGCCCCCTCGGCTAATACTTCGGGATATCCAAGTCCTACTACTGCATATCACGTGCTACACGATATGAACGGAAAAGTTTCCGCTATAGTGGATGGTGGAGCGTGTTCGGTAGGTGTGGAAAGTACTGTAATATCTTTTGACGATGAAGATACTATTAGAATACTTCGCCCTGGGTACGTTACTAAAGAAGACTTTTTAACGGTAACTCCTAACGTCATATTGGATAAGGGTATACTAAACCAAATAGATGCTAATCAAAGAGTGGCTTCCCCTGGTATGAAGTATAGACACTATTCTCCTACTGCTGACGTTATAATTATAGATAGTTCGTTGGAAAAGTTCGTGGAATACGTTACTGAACATAGTTCTAACGATACCTACGCTTTGATGTTTGAACATGAAGTATCTTCTAACTATCCGTTTAAGTGCCTATCTTATGGCGATACTGATGTAGAACAGGCTCAACTGTTATTTGCAAGACTTCGTGAATTGGATACCCTTAATGCTGGTACAGTTTACGTTCGTAAACCTAACGTGGACGGCGTGGGTCTTGCCGTATATAACAGACTAATCCGTTCTGCTGGTTTTGAGGTGATTAAACTTGACTAAATTGGAAAGAAAACAAGCTATAGTAGTAGGTCTAACTGGTCAAACTGGTGCAGGTAAGACTACCGTATCACAGACGTTTTTAGAAAATACCTACTATACTATAGATGCTGATATGGTTTCACGTATGGTTACTGCTAAGGGTACGCCTTGTTTGGAAGAGGTGGTCGAACACTTCGGCAATGACATATTAGACCAAGACGGAAACTTAATTCGCAAAAAGTTGGGCGATATAGTATTCTGTAATAGACAGGAACTACAGGCTTTAGAAAGTATAACCTATCCCTATATACTAAAGCAGATTGAAAAGATGATAGTAAGTGCTACTACTTTTGGTGCTGATAAGATACTATTAGACGCTCCTACACTATTTGAAAGCGGTGCGTATTCTATGTGTAATAAGATAGTTTCGGTAGTGTCTAACAAAGAACTTCGCATTAGAAGAATTATAGCCCGTGACGGTTTGACTAAGTCCCAAGCTGAAAATAGAGTTAAGGCTCAACTAAGTGAAGAGTTTTTCCGTACTCATTCCGATTACGTTATCGAAAATAACGGAACCGTTGATGAACTTAAACTTAATACTTTAAGTGTCATCTCTAAGATATAATAACTATATTATAGTTATAAGAGTTATAAAGAAAGGATTTGTTATTATGGATACAAAAGAATTAAAAAAGAAGCTATTCTGTAACAGAAAAAATGCTGGTATCACTCTAAGTGATGAAGATATTGCTAAGTGTGACCAGTTCTGTGAAGGTTACAAGGACTTTTTAAACCAATCTAAGACTGAACGTGAAGCCGTTAAGTACGCTATCAGCACTGCTGAACGTATGGGCTACGTTCCTTTTAAAAAGGGTATGTCCTTAAAGGCTGGCGATAAGGTATACTACAACAACAGAGGCAAGGCGATAGTATTAGCCGTTATAGGTAAAGAAGATATCTCTAAGGGCGTTAAAATCTGCGTCGCACACATCGATAGCCCTCGTTTAGACTTAAAGCAAAATCCTATATATGAAGATAGCGAACTCGCTCTATTTAAAACTCATTACTACGGCGGTATTAAAAAGTATCAATGGACTGCTATTCCTCTATCCTTACACGGTGTGGTAGTTAAAAAGGACGGCTCTAAAGTCGAAATCAATATCGGCGAAAAGGACGACGAACCAGTATTCTGCGTTACTGACCTATTAATCCACTTAGCAAGCGAACAGATGAAACAACCTCTCGCTACTGGTGTTAAAGGCGAAAACTTAAACATTCTAATAGGTTCAAGACCTTTTAAAGATGACGACGAAAGCGAATTGGTTAAGCTAAACATTCTAAATATACTATACGAAAAGTACGGTATAGTAGAAGAAGACTTTATATCTGCTGAATTAGAAGCCGTACCAGCTTTTAAAGCGAAAGACCTCGGTTTCGATAGGAGTATGATAGGCTCTTACGGTCACGACGACAGAGTATGTGCTTATCCTGCTCTAATGGCTTGTATGGATACCGTCACTCCTAATAAGACTTCAGTAGTAATACTAACCGATAAGGAAGAAATAGGTTCAGACGGTAACACTGGCTTGAACTCTTCTTATATGAAGTTCTTTATTATGGACTTAGCAGACTGTTTCGGTGCTAATGGTAGAACCGTACTATCTCACTCCGAATGCCTATCCGCTGACGTAAACGCTGGATTTGACCCAACCTATCCAGAAGTAGCCGATAGAAAGAACTTCGCATTCTTAAACTATGGCGTAGTAGTTACTAAGTTTACAGGTTCAAGAGGTAAGTCTGGTACTTCCGACGCTTCCGCTGAGTTTACTGGAAAGGTTCACAACCTATTAAGAGACAACGGCGTAGTCTTCCAAACTGGTGAACTCGGTAAAGTAGACGCTGGTGGTGGCGGTACTGTAGCTATGTACGTCGCTAATCTCGACGTCGATACTATAGACGTTGGCGTTCCTGTACTATCTATGCACGCTCCTTTTGAAGTGGTCGCTAAAATAGACGTATACATGGCTTACAAGGCTTTTATGGTATTCATGAACGAATAAGATACTAAGTCTTGAATATATAAGTATAGTCGGAACTTTAAAGCTCCGACTATATTTTTTTATCCATTTTCTTTTAACTTATTGAAGTCACTCTTTATTATGTGATAGATTGCCATACCTTTTTGCTTTCCGAAACAACTCATCAATGCTTGATATACTTCACGCTTTTCTTGTGAAAATGCTACTATCTTACATATGGTAACTCTGTCTTCTTGAACTATTTCGTTCTTAGCGTCCATCTTTGATATGGTATTTAACATGGTGTCTAATCTATCTTGTGGAATGTGTCCTCTAAACTTTTGATTGTCTTTTGGCTTTACTGTGTTATTCTTTTTAGTCTTAGGTCTGCCGACTTTTTTAGTACTGTTGGAATTTTTAGCAGTGGATTTATTGTTGGTATTGGCAGTGTCTGTTTTCTTGATGATAGGTTTAGCCTCATTCTTGACAGTGTCTTCTTTAGGAGTGTCTGTCTTTTTGATGATAGGTTTAGTATCGTTCTTGACAGTGTCTTCTTTAGGAGTGTCTGTCTTTTTGATGATAGGTTTAGCCTCATTCTTGACAGTGTCTTCTTTAGGAGTGTCTGTCTTTTTGATGATAGGTTTAG
>CAKSDC010000023.1 GCA_934444765.1 uncultured Oscillospiraceae bacterium | reverse complement strand
GATACCATACTATCTCAAATAGCTATTATGAAGCAGTTAATAGAACAGCTTCAATTAGATAGTAGCACTATCAAAGATATGCCATCACTATTAAAGGCTTTGCAGTCTAAATTAGATGAGGTTAATGCTGGTATACAGACTATACAGACCACTAAGCCAGAGTTACAAAGTCAACGTGCTGAATTAGTATCTAAGTTAGAAGAAGTCACTTCCGCTAAAAATCAAATGGCTTCTGCAAGGGTAGAACTTAACAACGCTAAGGCTCAAGCACTACAGGGTAAAGAGGCTTTAGACAAAGCTAAGGCTCAGTTACAAGACGGTAGCGACAAGCTACAAGACGGCAAGTCTCAACTTAACGAAAAAGACGCTGAACTTCAAAACGCTAAGGACGAAAACGGTAAAAAGTTGAACGACGGTTTAGACGCTATCAATCAAGCACAAGATACTATTAAAGACCAATTAGACAGTTGGGACGATACTGTAGAAGATGCTCTTGATAAAGCGTCAGTTAGTGATACTATTACTGTAGATATGGTATCACAGATACTACAGGCTGAAAACTTTTCTATGCCTTCGGGATACGTTACCGAAGACGGTGTAGACTACTTAGTTCGTGTAGGTGATAAGGTTGAAGACTTAGACCAACTTAAAGACTTAGTACTATTCGACCTAAACATCGACGGTGTAGACCCTATTACACTATCCGACGTGGCAGACGTATTTATTACAGATAATTCCGACAAAGTATATGCAAGTATCAACGGTGAAGACGGTGTAATATTAAGTTTTCAAAAACAGACTGGATACTCTACTGCTGAGGTATCCGAAAGCATTCAAAATAAGTTTGACGATATCACTTCCGATAATGAAGACGTATCTTTTTGTGAACTTATGAACCAAGGCGACTATATCAACTTAATAGTAGATTCTGTAATACAGAACCTATTGGAAGGTGCTGTATTTGCTATTATAGTACTGTTTATCTTCTTAAAAGACTTTAGACCTACTTTAATAATAGCTTGCTCTATACCTATAAGTTTGATGTTTGCTATAGTATTGATGTACTTCTCAGGAATTACACTAAATATTATATCTCTATCAGGTTTAGCTATAGGTGTAGGTATGTTAGTAGATAACTCTATAGTAGTAATAGAAAACATCTACCGACTTAAAAATAATGGACACTCAGCGGTTAAGTCTTCAGTAAACGGTGCTAAACAGGTAGCAGGGGCAGTAACTTCTTCCACGTTGACCACTATATGTGTATTTGCACCTATAGTATTTGTAGATGGACTAACTAAACAGTTATTCACCGATATGGCTTTAACGATAGCATATTCGTTAGTAGCAAGTTTGATAGTATCTTTAACTTTAGTACCTGCTATGACTTCTCGAATGTTCAAAGATAGACAGAATAGTACTAAAGCGACTTCTAACGCTACTAAAAAGGTATCTATATTTGATAGACTTCAAAACGTATACGGAAAAGCTATCGGTGGAGCTTTAAAGTTCAAACCGTTAGTGCTTATATTGGTATTAGTGATATTAGTAACTTCCACTATGGCGGAACTTTCAAGAGGCTTTATATATATGCCTGAAATGGATAGTACTCAAATTACTATCACACTTGAAATGCCACAGGGTTCTGTATTAAAAGATACCGTAGCAATGTCACAAAAGGTTATAGAACAGGTTAAGGATATAGACGACGTAGACACTGTAGGTGCTATGCTATCGAGTGGTACTGCTTCCATGTTTGGTATGAGTTCTTCCGATAGTACTACTTCGGTATCCATGTACGCTATACTTAAAGATGATAAAAAGCGTTCAAGTCAAGACATTGCTAAACAGATTAACGAAACGTTCCAAGATTACGACTGTACCATAGAGGCGAGCGGTTCAAGTATGGATATGTCCGCATTAGGTGGTTCGGGAGTAACTATAAATATCACTGGTAGCGACTTAGACACTCTACAAGACTTAGCTACACAGGTATCCGATAAGATATCCAATGTAGAGGGTATATCTGAAGTCGATAACGGTATGGACAACCCTACTAAGGAACTTAAAATTACCGTGGATAAAGAAAAGGCTATGCTGAACGGTTTGACAGTGGCTCAAGTATATATGGAAATAGCTAAGGATATTTCTAATCAAACTACTGCTACTCAAATTACTATGGACGATAAGTCTTATAGTGTAATAGTTCAAGACGGAAGTACCTTAGAGGCTACCAGAGACAGTATCAAAAATCATAAGTTTACCGTTCCAGATAATGACGCTAAGGATGAAGAAGAAGACGATACTAAAAAGGATGACGACAGTCAGAACGAGGACGAAGACTTAGACCTTTCCACTTTAGAAGATTTACAGAGTATGTCGGCTAATCAAACAGAAGATACTCCTACTAAGGAGATTAAACTTACCGATATAGCTACTGTAGAAGATACCTATACACTATCTTCTATTAATCGTAGTTCACAAAAGCGTTATATCAGCGTTTCGGGTACTGTAGACGAAGACCATAACGTTACTTTAGTAACTTCCGACGTTGAACAGGCTATTAAAGATATAGAAGTTCCAGACGGCTATAGCATAGAGTTCGACGGCGAAAATGAAACTATTATGGAAGCTATCAAACAGTTAGGATTAATGTTAGTATTAGCTATACTATTGATATACTTAATAATGGTTGCACAGTTCCAGTCGTTAAAGTCACCATTTATAGTAATGTTCACTCTACCGTTAGCGTTCACAGGAGGATTTATCGCTCTATTGCTATCAGGAAACGAACTAAGCGTTATAGCTATGATAGGCTTTGTAATGTTAGCTGGTATAGTAGTTAATAACGGTATAGTATTAGTAGACTGTATAAATCAAAATAGACTTGAAGGCATGGAAAAACGTGAGGCTATTATAGAAGCCGGTAAGACTCGTTTAAGACCTATCCTTATGACTGCCATTACTACTATATTAGGCTTAATTATGATGGCTATAGGTAATGGTATGGGTAGCGATATGATTCAACCAGTAGCTATAGTTACTATCGGTGGTTTAGTATACGCTACGTTCACTACACTATTTATAATTCCTATTATATACGATATCTTCAATAAAAAGGATATGGTTAAGATAGACCAAAGCGAATTTGAATATATAGACGATTAATACTATAGTATCGTGTTATTTGGTGGGCAGTATATTACTGCTCACCATTTTTTTGTATTAATAGCTTGAAAATAGTAAAAAAAAGAGTTATAATAGATAGGTATTCTAATTTAATAGCATACTTTGAAAGGATTGAAAAGATGTTAAATAAGAAGTTTTTGCTTTCGCTATCTGTAGCACTATCCGTGGTTAGTAGTTCGTTTACTATATACGCCTATGGCGGTTACGACTATAATAGTTACAACTACGGCTATAATACCACCACTACTTACAGTTACGACTATTCATATAACAATGGATACTCCTACGGTAGTGCTGAAACTACTACCGATAGCAACTATGATGCTTTAAACGACTATTCTAATGCCTATATTAACGACAACGACGCTGTAGAAGTTATTCAAGAACAGCAAGAAGAGTTTACTGACCTTACCTATACTATAAAAAATGACCAAGTTACTATTACAGGTTACAATCCCGATTTGGACTATACTTACTATACTATACCTTCGGTAATATTAGGATATCCTGTAACTAACATAGGTGAGTACGCCTTTAAAGATTGTACTTCTTTAGTAAACTTGGTAGTTCCTAATACCGTTAAGAATGTAGACGCTTATGCTTTTTCAGGTTGTGCTAATCTACAGAACATTCAGTTTGAAACGGGATACTCTAATAGTGATGACGACGAAGACGCAGATACTACTACAAATTACGATTACAACGGCTACGGCTTCTATAACGAGACTACACAGGCTTCATATAACTACTATGGCTATCAAACTACTGATACTACCGAAGTTACTACTATGTCTACCGAAGTGAACGAGGGCATAACTGTAGACCATTCAGGATTAGTATCCATTATGCAACACGCTTTCGATGGTTGCGTGGTATTGGAAAGTATAACCGTTCCTGATAGTTTAGTCTATTTAGGAAACTACGCTATAAACGATACTCCTTATTATACTCAACGTGCCGAAAAGTTAGAAAACGTCACTTTGGGTAGTGTGTTCTATAAGTATTTTCCAGAGTATACCTATAGCTATCAGTATAACGAAAATACTGCTCAGTATGAACAGGTGGTGAATACCTTTGATGAGGAAGTTCCTGAAGGTATAGTATCCATTTCAAGCAACGCATTTAGCGATATAGAAGGACTATCTTCTGTAACGTTCCCTGAAAGTTTAAGGACTATCTACGATAAAGCGTTCTACAACTGCACCGACTTAGCAGAAGTGAACGCTAATGAAGGTATTCAGTACGTAGGCGAAGGAGCTTTCACTAATACCGCTTGGATAGACGAATGTGAGGGTGGTTTCGCCGTAGTGGGTGACTATCTGTATAAGTACGTCGGTAAGGGTGGCACGGTTAGTGTACCCGCTAAAGTTAAGATAGTAGGCAACGAAGCGTTCGCTTTAAACTCCAACGTTACCAGAATAGAGGTTCAAAACGGTACGGAAAAGATTATGGGTGGTGCGTTCTATCGTTGCGAAAACTTACAGACTGCCGTAATCTCTGGTAGTGTGCTATCTATAGGAAATCAAGCGTTCTATGGTTGTAAAAATTTGGCTATGATTACTTTCAATGACGGTCTACTATCTATAGGTGAAAAGTGTTTTGTATCTTGTAGCGGATTGAAGTACGCTATAATTCCAAAGTCTGTAACTCAGATAGGAGATATGGCTTTCGGCTTTGAGTATAACGATATTCATACTACGTATTCCATGATAGACGGCTTTACTTTGGTAGGTGAAAAAGACAGTACCGCACAAGAGTACGCTCAGGGTAAGACGCTAAACTTTCAAACTACCGATACTTTTGAAGTTCCTAAAGCTCAGGAAGTATATTCTGTAGTAAACGATGATGAAGAAGTGGAAACTCCTCAACCAGTAGATACTAAGATTATACTCGCTATAGTCGGTGGTTTAGTAGGATTGTTAGTGATACTATCTTTAATACTATATCTTGTAGATAGAAAGAAGCACCCTAAAAAGTATAGAAAGAAAAAGAAGAAAAAGAAGAAGTCTAAAGTTAATAAGTAGACAAAAAAGCGAACGTTTTAAACCGTTCGCTTTTTTTAGTATTAAGTTATATGAAGTACTATTCAAGTTCAAAAGCACCAGTGTATAGTTGATAGTACTTACCTTTTTCTGCTATTAGCTTATCGTGTGAACCCTTTTCGATAATTCTACCATGTTCAAGTACCATGATAACGTCGGAGTTCTTAACGGTGGATAGTCTGTGTGCTATTACGAATACCGTTCTACCATGCATTAGATTATCCATACCCTTTTGAACTATAGCCTCTGTACGAGTATCTATAGAGGAAGTAGCCTCATCTAATATCATAACGGGAGGGTCAGCTACACAGGCTCTTGCGATAGATATTAACTGTCTTTGTCCTTGAGATAGTCCTGAACCGTCGCCCTTTAGTACGGTATTATAGCCGTCTGGTAGCATCATAATAAAGTCGTGAGCGTTTGCACGCTTAGAGGCTGATACTACTTCTTCGTCTGTAGCGTCCAGTTTACCATAACGAATGTTTTCCATAACAGTACCAGTGAATAGGTTTACATCCTGTAATACTGTACCTAAAGAACGTCTAAGGTCTGCCTTTTTAATCTTATTGATGTTAATGCCGTCGTAACGGATTTTACCGTCTGCAATATCGTAGAAACGGTTTATAAGGTTAGTAATAGTAGTCTTACCTGCACCAGTAGAACCTACAAAGGCAATCTTTTGTCCCTCATGTGCGTATAGGGATATATTGTGTAATACTATCTTTTCTTCGGTGTAGCCAAAGTCTACGTCGAACATTTGAACGTCACCCTTTAACTGAGTGTAAGTAGTAGTACCGTCTTCATGAGGGTGTTTCCAAGCCCACATACCAGTTCTATGACTACTTTCTACTATGTTGCCGTTTTTAACTTCTGCATTTACGAGTGTAACGTAGCCGTTATCCTGTTCAGGAGTAGCGTCCATAAGTTCAAAGATACGTTCTGCACCTGCTAAAGCCATTACTATGGAGTTCATCTGTTGAGCTACTTGGCTAATAGGTTGTGTAAAAGATTTGGATAGCTGTAAAAAACTTGCTATAGCACCTACGGTAATTCCGCTTATACCATTTATTAATAGTATACCGCCTACGAAAGCTATTAGTACATACTGTAGATTTCCTAAGTTACCCATAATTGGCATCAATATATTAGCAAAGCGGTTAGCTTCGGTAGAACAGTAACATAGTTCATCGTTTAGTTCGTTGAACCTATCTATAGTTTCCTCTTCATGACAGAATACTTTGATAACCTTTTGACCGTTTATCATTTCTTCTATATAGCCGTTAGCGTCGCCTATAGCTTTCTGTTGCTTAATAAAGAACTTGGAACTCTTACCCGCTATGGTCTTAGATACTAATAGCATTACTACTAATGATAGCATTACTAATATAGTTAAGTATACACTGGTAGTAACCATAGCAAAGAATACCGAAACTATAGTAATTAATGATGAAAATACTTGTGTAATACTTTGAGTAATCATCTGTCTAAGAGTATCGGTATCGTTAGTATAACGGCTCATTAAGTCACCGTGAGTGTGAGTATCAAAGTATTTAATAGGTAGACGTTGCATCTTTTCAAACATATCGTCACGGATATCTTTTAGAGTATTCTGTGCAACTTTTACCATCATTTGAGTATATATTAAAGAAGATAGTATACCTACTATATATATACCAACCATAAATATTATAGCCTTTAGTAGTCCGTTTAGGTTAGGATTAGTTTCTAATAGTAGAGGTTCAATATAGTCGTCTATTAGTGTCTGTAAGAATAACGAACTTGCAACACCAGTCAAGGCAGTTATTATTATACATATCAGTACTATTATAAACTGTACCTTGTGGTCTTTAAAGATATATCCCATTAGACGCTTAACAGTGTCTTTGTTTACGGTTTTAATAGATGCACCTGCTGGCATACCCTTTGGAGGTCTTCCCTTAGCCATATTAATCGTCCTCCTTAGTCTTAGAATAGTATCCTTTTTGATGAGTAGTATTTGACTTTAATAGTGTTTCTTGATTGTCTACAATAGATACCTTGCCATTGTCGTCTAATACTATAACCTTGTCAGCGTCTATTGAAGAAGAGGCTTTTGGTGTTATTACAACCTTAGTAGTATTTTGAGAATAGTATACTTCTTGATAGATAGGACTTGACTTTAGTAGTTCTTCATGACTACCTATAGCGGATATCTTACCGTTATCTAATACTATAATCTTGTCAGCATCCATTATAGAAGATACTCTCTGTGCTATAATAATCTTAGTAGTGTTAGGAATTTCTTCTCTGAAAGCCTGTCTAATAAGACTATCAGTTTTGGTATCTACTGCACTTGTGGAGTCGTCAAGGATTAGTATCTTAGGCTTTTTAAGTAAAGCTCTTGCAATACATAGTCTTTGCTTCTGTCCGCCTGATACGTTAGAACCGTCCTGTTCTATATAGGTATCATACTTTTTAGGGAAGCCTTGAATAAAGTCGTCTGCTTGAGCCAACTTACATACGTGTTCAATCTGTTGGTCTGTAGCCTGTTTATCGCCCCAACGTAGATTTTCTTTAATAGTACCAGAGAATAGAACGTTCTTTTGTAGTACCATGGCTACTTGATTTCTAAGAGTTTCTATATCGTACTGTTTAACGTCTACACCGCCGACTTTTAAAGTACCTTTGGTAACGTCGTAAATTCTTGGTATTAACTGTACCAGTGTAGACTTAGAAGAACCTGTACCACCTAATATTCCCACGGTTTCGCCTGACTTGATATGAACGTTCACATCTTTTAAGCATAGGTTATCCATTCTATTGGAGTAGCTAAAGGATACGTCTTCAAAGTCGATAGAACCGTCTTTAACTTCTGTAACTGGACTTTGGCAGTTGGTTAAGTCGCTCTGTTCGTCTAATACTTCTATTACTCTTTCACAAGAGGCTTTAGACATAGTAACCATTACGAATATCATAGATAGCATCATTAAACTCATAAGTATCTGCATGGTGTAGGTTACTATACTGGTAAGTTCGCCAGTAGTTAAGGCTGTAGAACCTGATAGTACTATAAGTTTTGCACCTATCCAAGATATTAGTATCATACTTAGGTATACACATAACATCATAACTGGATTGTTTAAACTTACTATCTGTTCAGCTTTTTTGAATAGCCTGTATATTTCTTCAGATACGTTATCAAACTTTTTAATTTCGTAGTCTTCTCTAACGAACGACTTTACTACTCTAACGCCTCTAATATTTTCTTGTACTACGTTGTTTAGTTTATCGTAGGTTTTAAATACCTTTTCGAATACTGGGTGAGCGTTTTTAACTATCAAAGCAAGTGCTATTATCAGTATAGGTATTACACACACGAATATTAAAGACATCTTTGGACTAATACTTAGTACCATGACGAACGCCGATATGAACATTACAGGAGTTCTAACGGCTATTCTAATTACCATTTGAAATGCGTTTTGTATGTTGGTGATATCGGTAGTTAAACGTGTAACTAAACTTGAAGTAGAAAACTTATCTATATTTCTAAAAGAGAAGGTCTGTACCTTTTCAAATATAGCTTTTCTTAAATTCTTTGCAAAGCCAGAAGAGGCTATTGCAGCGTAGTTTCCCGATAATGTACCACAGGTTAATGAGAGCATAGCCATTACTACTAATATCACACCGTATTTGGTAATGTTAGACATATCTTGCTGATATATACCACTATCTATAAGTTTCGCCGTATAGAATGGTATTAATACTTCCAAGAATACTTCGCCTATTACAAACAACGGTGCAAGCAGAGTAGCTAACTTGTACTCTTTAACGTGTGCAAGAAGTTTTTTAATCATGTTGTATAGTTTCCTTTCTAAATATTGTAAGCTACCTAACAATTAGTACTATATTTAATGGATATATAGTATATATATATCCATTACTCTTATACGTTGTTTTTTATCTTTTCAAGAAGATTTAATAGTGTTTCCACTTCTTGGGAAGTAAGACAGCTTTCTATTTCTTGATTATATTCGTCTATTACTTTAGATATTTTTTCTTGTAAAGATATAGCCTTATCGGTTAGCTTGACTATTTTGGCTCTTGCGTCCGATTGTGAATAGTATCTTGTAATAAGTTTATTCTTTTCCATGGATTGTAGTATACCACTAATGGTAGAACGCTTTCTACAAAATACTTTTTCAAGTTCCGATTGATACGCTTCATGATTTTCATGGAAGTATATAAAGCCTATTACATGACTTTGTACTACGGTTAAACCATTGCACTCCTGTATAGTGTTGTTGTGTACTCTTTCATCGAACTTGTACTTTAATATGTTTGCAAGATTTTTAATCTCTAAAGATACTGCCTTATGCTTAACAGTCTCCAAAGTATCACCTCCAACTATGTTGAAATTTGTTAGTGTACTTACTGTTAGGATACTTACATTATAGTACTATGTTCTATATATGTCAAGACTTTTTTGTGAAAATTTGATGAAATATACCGTGCGTTATCGTAGAGGCTATTAGCATACATACTATTAGTATCAATCCGTTTGTAGATACGCTTACTATAGAAAATAGTTGTGGAAGTGCTAACACTCCTACTAAGAATATACTTATTAATACTATCAATAGTATGGTTCTTATTATATTAAATGGCTTGCATAGTCTAATTAAGTGTAGCATACCTATAAATTCAGTGACTATTAAACATATAGTAGAAACTTCATCTTTTGGAATACTTCCTGATAGTATACTATTAGATAGTATACTTACTATGGTTACGTTTAATACTATACTTAATGCAGTGGGAACTGCTTTATACAGTACACTCTTTAGAAAAGAACTTGTAACTCTTTTAGAGTTGGGTTCTAAGGCTAATATAAACGAAGGTATTCCTATACAGGTAGCACTAAACAGAGTTAGTTGTATAGGTTCAAAAGGATACTCTAAAGTTAGTAGTATGAATATAACGTCTAATAGAGCAGTATATACAGTCTTCACTAAAAATAGCGACGCTGAACGCTTTATATTATTTATGGAACGTCTTCCCTCAGCTACTACTTTTGGTAGTGCCGAAAAGTCTGAATTTAATAGTATCAACTGTGAAACGTTTCTTGTAGCCTCAGCACTGTTAGAGAGTGCTATGCTACAATCTGCTTCTTTTAATGCGGGAACGTCGTTTACTCCGTCGCCAGTCATTGCTACTATGTGCTGTCTATCTTGTAGAGCCTTGACTATTACTCTTTTATTTTCTGGTGTTACTCTACAGAATATAGAATAGTCTTCTACTAACTTAGATAGCTCTTTTTTTGATACTGTGGAAGTATCTAAAGCGTTAGAACTTTCTAAACCTACGGCATTAGCTACGTTGCATACAGTCTTTAGACTATCACCTGATATTATTTTAACGTCCACATCTTGAGACTTAAAATAGTCTATAGTCTGCTTAGCGTTAGTACGAATGGTATCTTTTAATAGTACTATAGCTATAGGTTTGGCATCGCTTGGAACTCTTTTATTTAGTATACTCTTTTTAGAGTATGCCACCGTTACTACTCTATAGTCTTTAGAGTAGTGTTCTATAGTGGATTTAATGCTATCATCGTTAGGGAATACGTACTCATACGCTCCCATTATAAAAGAACCTATACCCTTTTTGCTACAACCTGACCACTTCCTAATACTGGAAAAGGCTACAAAAGTATCTACTTTGCACTTTGGAAGTCTGTCTGTAAGTTTAGATAGGTATTCTTTTATAGCCGTAGAGGTTGCGTTAAGACTTGGTTCATTAGATATTATACTGTTTAACGCATAGTGTATATCGTCCATAGAAAACTCTTTGGTAGTAGGAACTATCTTATCGATGTATAAATCTCCTGTAGTGATAGTACCCGTCTTGTCTAAACATAGAACGTCTACACGTGCCAAACTTTCCACAGAGTATAGGTCATGGGCTAACACTTTCTGTTTGGATAGCCTTATTACACTAACTGCGAATACCATACTGGTTAATAGTACTAAACCTTCAGGTATCATACCTATTAGTCCAGCAGTAGCTTGAACTATAGCGTTCTTGATGTTATTAGTAACTAAGTACTGACTATACAATAACAGACTTCCTACTGGAACTATAGCTATAGTTACTACTTTAAGTATCTTGTTTATAGCTTCATTGATTTCGGACTTATGCTTTTTTAGGTCTTTAGCCTGTCTGGAAATTTTGGAAATATAGGTATATTCGGCTACCTTGTCTACTTGAGCATATACTTCTCCACTTACTACATAACTACCACTAAGCAGAGTATCTCCTTGAAGTTTCTGTATAGCGTCCGCTTCGCCAGTCACGAACGCTTCGTTTACTTCACAAGAACCGTTTAGTACTATACAGTCGGCAGTTACTTGGTCACCAGTATTGAACTTTACAATATCGTCTAACACTATACCGTTTATTGGAATTTGCGTTAGAGTTCCGTTTCTGACTACCGTACTCTTTACCGCCGATATTAATGATAACTTATCGGCTATCAGTTTAGCTCTAACTTCCTGAACTGTACCTATTATCAAGTTAAACAGTACTACGAATATAAACAGAGTGTTTTTATACGAACCAGCCCAAAACAATGCTAACGCTAATACTAAGTTTATAGCGTTGAATAGCGTGGCTATATTCTGTAATATAATGTTACCTATACTTTTAGTCTTAATAGTATCTTGAACATTGTTGAGTTTTTGTGATAGTCTTTTAGCTACCTGATTACTACTTAATCCTTCTTCTATAGTAGGGGAGTATCTTTCTACAGTATTGTCGTTGCTACTACTCATAAGTTATCATCCTCCAAATAGTATTATGGCTATTTCAAACAAAGTTGAAACAGCCTAACGTTAAGTATTATTTAAGTCCTAATTCTGTTAGGACTATATTTAACTTAGAGATTGGTAAACCTACTACGTTGTAGTAGTCACCGTCTATTTTTTCCACCAATAGAGCTCCTAATCCTTGAATACCGTATCCGCCTGCTTTATCGAACGGTTCTTTGGTACTAACGTATTCGGATATCTGCTCATTAGATAGTGTATTAAACTTTACTTTGGTAGTTTCATCGAATGTAGTAAACGTTCCATTATGATATACACATACACCAGTAGTTACTTGGTGAACGTTTCCGGATAGTTTGGTTAGAGTATCAGTAGCTTCAGCAACGTCTTTAGGCTTTCGTAATATAGTATTATTATAGATTACTGTAGTATCACAGGCTATTACTATACTATTTAAATAGTCTTTTGCTACAGCCTTGCACTTTTGAGTAGCTATGTATTGCGGATACTCTGTAACTGCCATTCCGTTTGGAACGGTTTCGTCTATATCGGCAGGAACTATATTAAATTTAGGATATATATACTTTAGTAACTCTTTTCGGCGTGGAGAGTTTGACGCTAATATTATGTTCATATAAACCTCCAATATTATTGTATTAGTATAATTATAGCATTTAATCTATAGTGTGTCAAATATAGGGGGATTTTCAATATTGGTAATTTTGCACAATATTTGGGCTAAAAGTTTGGTTAGTATTTTTTAGGGTTTTTGATATTCCAATTCGGCATTTTTGGAAAAAAATCTTAAACGTTTAGAGCAAATTATAGAATGTAATGGTTTACATTAGAGGATTTTTTTGAGCTTTTCATTGATAATGCTCCTATATTAGGCAAAATGCACAAAAAATAACCACATAATATGGAAAAAATGCCGTTTTTTTGGTGTGACTATTTACAATTTAATATTAATATATTATAATAATATTAGTTGAAACAGTGATAAGAGTGTGAATTTAATTTGATATACTTTAATAGTTCACTGATACAGAGGTAGGGGCGGAACGTTTTGAGGTATCCCTTACTTCTAAGAAACATTCTATACTATACGTTTAGTATAGGTCGTGTTCCCGAAAAGTACCTAATTATTAAGTAATATTTAAAAAACAAACATTTAGGAGGAAAAAGAACGATGAAGTCTACTTTTAAGAAGACTATGGCTAAGATTTCAGCTATCTGCTTAATGGCTTCCATGATGGTTACACCTATGAGTGCATCTGCTGGTCAAATGCTTGGTCAATTAAATTTCGATGATGGTGTTGGTCTACCTTGGCATATTTGTGAATCTGCAACTGCTAAGATGGACTTTGATATTGAAGGTGGTACTTATAATATCACTATTATTAAGCCAGGCGGAAAAGCAAGTGGTGGTGAAGACAGATGGGACTGCCAATTCCGTCACAGAGGCTTAAGAATTAGAGCTAACTGTCAATACCGTGCACAGTTCGACTTAACTGCTTCTAATAGCGGTATGTTCTATACTAAGATAGGTAACTTAAACGGTGACGTTGAAGTATGGCACAACGGTAACACAAGTGCAAGCGACTTTGACCAAAAGTGGGATTTAATTCAAGTTTCTGCTGGTCAAACTTATCACATGGATTGCACATTCACTCCAAAGGAAGATGTAGACGTTGCTGAATGGACATTCCAATTCGGTGGTGCTGGTCAATACACTCCACAAGACTGCTTCCCAGAAGGCACTACTCTAACTTTTGATAATATGTCTCTTGAAAACCTAACCAGTGATGAAGACGACTATGTAGCTCCTAACCCACAAGTATTTAACAACATCTCACTAAACCAAGTAGGTTACTATGCTAACCGTTCTAAGAAAGCTACAGTAGTAGCTGATAGCGGTAATCTTCCTTTCGAAGTTAAGGACGCTAACGGCACTACAGTATACAGCGGTACTACTGGCGAACTAATCGACGATGCAGATTCTGGCAACAAGGTTACTATTGCTGACTTCTCTGAATTAAGAGACGCTGGTACTTACACTGTAGAATGTAACGGTAATACAAGTTATCAGTTTGAAATCTTTAGCACTCAAGGTGGCACTTACCAAGATATGACTAAGGATGCTTTAAACTACTTCTTCTTAAACCGTGGTAACCAAGATACTACTACTGAATACATATCTGGTGGTTATGCTGATAGTTCAGTACTAAACATGAGAAATGAACCTATATACAACTCTGCTGATGAACACACCCAAGCATTAACTATCTCTGGTGATAAGTGGAGAAAGACTGATACTGCATTTATTACTAATGAATGGAGATGCGACTACCAATTCGACGGTTCTGACGTTCCACAAAATAAGGGTTCTATCGACGTAACTGGTGGTTGGTACGACGCTGGTGACTATGGTAAGTACGTAGTTAACGGTGGTATCTCAGTTTGGACTTTACAAAACATCTACGAAAGAGCTATGGCTCAAGGTACTACTGATAAGTGGGCAGACGGTAACCAAGATATTATGTACATTCCTGAAAGTGGCAATGGTACTCCTGATATCCTTGATGAAGCTGCTGTAGAACTTGATTGGTTCATTGGCTGTATGCAAAGAGACGACGGTATGGTATACCACAAGACTCACGACTACAAGTGGACTGCTTTAGCTACTAACCCTTCTCAAGACGTAGGTCCTGACGGTAAGACTAAGTTAATGCGTATAGTTAAGCCTGCTACTTATGCTGCTACTTTAAACTTAGCTGCTACTGGTGCTCAAGGTTACAGAGTTTGGAAAGATATCGATAGCTCAAGAGCTCAAAAGTACTTAGACGCTGCTGAAAAGGCTTATAGTGCTGCTAAGACTTTATATGATAGTGGTGCTACTGAACTTGACGGTGCAAGCCTATATGCTCCTATGGACCAATCTGTTGGTGGTGGCCCTTACGGTGATACTGAAGTTAGTGACGACTTCTACTGGGCAGCTTGCGAACTATTCGCTGCTACTGGTGATAGCAAGTATGAAACTGACTTAAAGTCTTATTCCGAAGCTTTAACTGTTACTACAAACCTTGAAGGTGGCGAAAACAAGGGTTCATTCTCATCTTTCAACTGGGGTTGTACTGCAAGCTTAGGTACTCTATCTCTTGCTTTAAATACTGAAGGTACTGTTTCTGCTGATGACGTTAAGACTTGCCAAAAGAGTATCGTTACGGCTGCTAACACTTATGTAAATAAGGAAGACGAACAAGGTTACGGTATTCCATATCAACAAGCTACTTACAAGGACGGCGAAGATACTGTTACTGGTTATGAATGGGGTTCTAACTCATTCGTAGTAAACAACGCTATAGTTATGGCTTACGCTTATGATATCACTGGCGAAGGTGCTTACGTAGACGGTGTTACTACTGCTATGGACTATCTATTAGGTAGAAACCCAATGGAAAACTCTTACGTTACTGGTTATGGTTCTCACTATACTATGTACGTTCACCACAGATATTGGTCTTACTTATTAGATGCTACATTCCCATTAGCTCCTGCTGGTGTACTTGCTGGTGGTCCTAACTCTGCAATGCAAGACCCATACATCAAGGGTGCTGGTTACAAGGTTGGTACTATAGCTCCTCAACTTTGCTACTTAGACCACATCGAAGCTTGGTCTGCTAACGAATGTACTATCAACTGGAACTCTCCACTATCTTGGGTAGTATCCTTCATGGAAGACGAATACGACGCTCCTATTGCTAAGGGCTTAGTAGACCCAGATAACTTTGAACCTGCAAATCCTGATAAGCCAGACAAGCCAGACAGCGATTTAGTTATCGGTAAGGATAAGTTAGACATGGAAGTTGGCGATACTGAAACTATCAAGCCAAGCAAGGGTACTGTTACTAAGTGGGAAACTTCTGATGACAGCATAGCTTCCGTAGACGAAAACGGTAAGGTTACTGCTAAAAGCGAAGGTACAGTTACTATCACTGGTACTGATGCTAACGGTAATACTGCTACTGTTACTGTAACAGTTAAGCCTTCTGAAACTACTGTTACTTCTACTTCTGACCCTGATGACACTACTACTTCTTCATCCGAAGGTACTACTACTACTTCTTCTTCATCCGAAGATACTACTACTTCTGAAACTCCATCTGATGTTCTTTGGGGCGACTGTAACGTAGACGGTAAGGTTTCTACTGCTGACTTAATCGCTATGAAGAAACACTTACTTGGTATTGAAGACCTATCAGCTCAAGGTAAGATTAACGGTGACGTTACTCACGATGAGAAGATTTCTACTGGTGACTTATTAAAGTTAAAGAAGTACTTCTTAGGTATTATCGAAGAGGCTGATTTAGCTAAGTAATATATCTTATATTGAATATCATAGACGGCTCGTAACTACTACGAGCCGTTTTTTTATCTACATCTATTGAAAAGTTGCTCACTTTGTGGTATTATTATATAGAATTATTATTTTGGAGTTGATACTTTGGACTATACTATCAATATTGACTACTCTTCGGCTAACAGTAGACAGGATTTTTTAAGTATATACTATCTATACTTCTACGTGTGTCAGCGTAATAGGTTTAACTTCGATTTGGGCAACTATATTATAACGTTGCTATCTTATATTGTGGAAAATGGTAGTATAGACTTCCACGCTATACAGTCTACCGATATTAAGAAGTTCACAGATAGTTACTTTAAAGGTCTTAATATGCACAATCCATTAAGTAACGAAGACTTAAACTCTATACTAAATAGGCTTGAGGGTGTTAATCCAGACGGTACACCTATAGTGTACTCTTTTGCTAATAGGGATAAAAAGCTATCTTATATTTCCTACGATATAGAAGGTAATGGATATAAGGTCACAGATATGGGCTTGCAGTTTTTAATATCTTCTAACGAAGTTCCACAAGATACTAAACTTACAGTATCTCTGTATCTGTTTAGACTGCAAATAGAAAAGCATAAGTACAAGTCCGCTTTGGATACTATAAAAAATATCAACATGGAAACTAAAAGACAGATAGCCCTAAAAGATAAGGTATTAGATATAGCACATTACGACCCAGTATTGGGAAATAGTATGTATCATGAATATTGGAAAGACTTTATATCCCTACGAAGTGAAGAGCAACAACACTATCAGCAAGCTAAAGACTTTTTAAAGAAGTATCAGGACTTAACCGAAAACTTGACTATCAGTGATAAAGAAGTTCTTAGAAAGATAGACGTTGAACTTAACGTTAGTACTACTCTACAGAATAGATATATATTAGAAGTCTCTTCTATGGGTAAGGAACTGTCTAAATTAAGTCTATCTAACATAAGCACTATATTTGAAAATAAGTTCAACTTTAAACGACACTTCGATGAGGCTTACTATACCGACAATCCTTTTGATACTCTGTTGAAACTATTAACACCTATCATGTTGCCTAAAAAGATACACTATTTTGATATCTCCGTCCCATTTATGAAGCAACCAGTAAAGTCTAAAGATATGGAAAAGTCTAACGTTAAAATCGATGCAGTTACACAGTATATCGACTACTCTAAACTATACGAAGACAGAAAGATTAATAACTACTACACGTTCTTTGTGATATTAATAGATACTCTATCTACACACAGTATCGATGATATTAGAGAGTATATTAATATCGTTAGGGATATAAAAGGCGATACTGCTATAGCCTCCATAGACTTTCTTAGCTTCTTAACCGATTTGAGTATGTTCTCCGAAGTTAATACCTCTACACAGTCTAACGTCCAAACCATAAGGTTGAACGTTACTTCTAACGATGTTTACTCTAACACGTTTGAACGAACACTCTCGGACTTTTGGTGCAACAGACTACACAAGGAATATTCCGCAAAGATATACGTATCCACTAACGTTAAAGATATCGTAACCTTAGACGATGACGGTGGACGCAGTATCGGTAATATAAGTTTAACGTTGAAAGGTGATATCTAACATGAATATTAATACTATAGGTAATGCTTTAAGAATACTCTTAGAAGACGGTCAACTATCTTTAAAAAAAGATGCCGAACTATATAAAGAACTCTCTTCTAATTGGAATAGCTTTAACGACTTATCTCAACTATGTAACTCTATGGGACTATATATCGCTAACTATAACGAATGTTACTATGTATCTTCTATGCCTAAAGCTAAAACTTTCGCATACTCTAATGAAGAACTTAAACGTGAATTGGGAAGTCAGTTTAATAACGTAGATATGTACTTGGTATTAATGATAGTTTCAATATTTATTACGTACGTTTCGCCAGACGGTTCAGAACCTAAAAGTAGTCTAATCTCTTTTAATGAGTACGTCAGCGTTGTGGAAAAAAAGTTTGAATACTTTACCTCTTTAGACGATACCGAAACACTATCTAAAGAAAATTCTTATAATATATACGATAGTGTTAATCGTTGGAATGAACTACTACCAGTTAGCAGAAATCAAAGTGGTGAAATAGTAGAAAAGGGTAAAAATTCAAGGTATCAAATATGCATGACTGCTATTAAGTTCTTAGAAAAGCAACGTCTGGTAAAACTTGCGGGTATAGATAACAAAAACATCTACATTCAAGATAGGCTAAAAGCTATACTATTAAATACTTATAATAGCGGATACGTTCAAAATCAGATATTCGATATTATTCAAAAGGCAGGGGAATAGGTGACTATGATTAAACTAAAAAGTTTTAGGTTGGTAAACGTTAGAGCTAATAACAATACTATAGTATATCCTGACGTTACGTTCAATCTTAATGAGGAAAACACTCTAATAGACTGTAAAAACGGCGGTGGTAAGACTTTAGCCGTTCAAATGTTGTTTCAAACTGTACTTCCTAACTCTTACTTTGAAAAGAATAAGACTATATCTACACTATTCGACGGTGTACCTTTAAAGACTACTATGCATTGTGTATCCTGTTTTCAGTTAGAAGAACAGCACGAATACAATACTATCTGTTTAGGATTTGCAGTCACTAAGTCTCAGGAATTTTTTGGAGACTTGCACTATATCAACTACGTAGTGGAAAACTCTAACGCCAATGGTATGGGTGTAGACGATATACACTTAATCAATAACGATAAGGTTCTTAGCATAGCCGATTTAAAAAAGTCTTTAGCAGAAAAGTCTTCCGATACTGTCAAGGTTACTATATTTGAAGACCAACCAGACGAATATACCGAATATCTAAAACAGTTTGATATATACTCTAACGTGTTCAAGTTTATAATGAGTATCAATAGAACTGAAAACTACATTCAGCAGTATTTTGAAAAGCATTGCAAAACTCAACAAGGACTATTAACCGAATTTATTATTCCTAATACTATTTCAGCTTTGGACGAAAAAAAGTCTTCTTTAAAGTCTAAAGACGATGATATTTCTATATTGGCACAGTGTCTATTGGAAAAGTCTAAGAGTATAAACGAACTTCGCACCGTACAAGATGAAGTGGTAGAATACGGAAAAGTAGTATCTATGATAGACGCTTTTCTGTTGGTGCTTGAAAATAATCATAACGACTTTACTAACTACGTCGACTTTTTGAATGAATATCCTAAACAGTACGTCGCATACTCTAACGACGTTGAAAACCTTAAACTATCCATACGACAGAACGATGAAGAAGTTAAAAGTTTAACCTTAGAACTCTCCAATCTAAACGAAAGTATAGAATATCTAATCACTCGTAAGATGGAATGTAACGTTGCAGATACTCAAGCACAACTTACCAAATCCGAACAGTATTATAACTCTTGCGTGGAAGACAGAAACGCTCTATTAAATAAGTATCACCAAATGGTAGCCACTAATAGTGTATTGGAGTACAAGAGTATAGAAAATATTTTGAATATGCTAAACGATACTACTTTACAGTCGGAAGATATTTCATCTTATGCTAATACTATATACGAAATTTCTAATATGCAAGTAGTCAAAACCGAATACGAAATGGACTACGTTAAAAAACGTATCACGGAACTGAATGAAAGTCTATACGGTTGCATGGAAAGTATTGGTGGTTTGAAAAAGTTATCTATAATCTCACAAGATAACATCATGGAGTGGCAAGACCAAGTAAATGACTATCTTGTACAGGTTGAAGAGTTACAGTCTAAACTAAACGACTATGATAGATACAGTCAATCTATGCTTGAAAATGAAGAACTATTCGCTATAGTGGATGCTATCAAAGAGTACAACGTCAATTTAGATACCGTTTCCAAAAAGTATGCTATAGTGAATACTAATCTTGAAGTCTATAAGGCTAAGTATCAAGCTATAAAACTTTCAATAGAAGATAACGAAAAGATATTAAACGCATACTCTTCTAAAAAGAAAGGCTATCTGAGTAGTTTGGAAGTCTTGAAGAATGAACTCTCTGTTGAAGAGTTTGAGTTTGAAAATAAGTACAACGAATTTATAAGTCGTCAAAACGATATCACTATAGAAATAAACTCTCTATTGGAGGAAATTAACACTCTTAAAGATGAAGTGGCTACTATTAAAAAGTACGGAATATTAAGAGATAAATCCCGTTATGACGCTTTGGAATGGCTACAGAATGAGTTAGAAACTGCTTGTTTCGGTACGGATATACTACAAGGCATACTATTAGAAAAGTTCCCGTCTTTAGCAGAAGTGGTAGTAGTATCCAATAAAGACTATCAAAACTTAAAGAATGGTAAAAAACGTATTCCAGAATATGTAGCTAAACAGAACTTCGCCATTATGCCATACGATACTATTAGAAATATCAATAAGCTAACTTTTTCTGAAATGATGCTACTTACTCCAAACTTAGAATACTACAAGTCCGCCATGAACTCTAACGAACTTATAGAGGCTCGCAACAAAAAGATACTCCAAAATAAAAGCGTAATAGAACGACTTCACAAAGAGTATGATAGTCTACAAGTACTATGTAGCAGAATATCCGCACACTTAGGAACTTACTCCTATAATGAGGTTCAAAAGATTAACTCCGCTTTAGAACAGTATTCTAAAAATAGGTTGGAACTCAATAGTAAACTATCTAAGTTTAAAAAGTCTATCGATAAAAACACCTCACTATTAGAGGAACACTCTAATGAAATAGATACGCTAAAGCAGAGTATTAAGAGAGCTACCGATAAAAAGGCTCTGTTAGAAAAGGTTATATCCTGTACTAATGAAGTTCATAAGTACCAGATATTCATAAGTGCCGAAAAGAAAAAACTTAACAAGTATACTTCCGATATAAAAGACGCTAATATACTATTAACTTCCATAGAGAGTAAGATAACCTCTTTAACTTCGGACTTTGAATATCAAAAGAGTAGTATATTAATATATAAGTCTTATATTCTTGAAGTTAAGGACTATGTTAATAAGTCCGTTAAACCTATAGATAGCAAAGACTTAGAACTATTAGTTCAAAAGTTTAGACTACTGAAAAATAAGTCTACTTTGGTAGGCTTTGAACCTATTAAACCTAACTTAGTCAGCGTATTGGAAGCCATAAAACACAGGGAAATTTTCAAAACGGTGGACTTCGATAGTACCTATAATTTGAACACTCAAAGCATACCTTTTGATGACGATACTATCGGCAAGTGTAAGGAGGACTTAGAAAAGTCTGAGATACTATTAAAACGTCAGAGTGAGTATATTATTTCCGAAAATAGTTCTCTTGAAGTGTATATGAACAGTTTTGACGGTCGATTAAATGCAGACGATACTCAATATGACCAGTACAGACAGTATTCCATTAGTGCCGTGGAAAGACTATTGACAGAACATCACGACAGAGTAGACCACATTAAAGAACGTATCGCTCTATTGACTGAAGAACGTTCTAAGTTAAAGACTATGTACGATGAGGGAATAGTTCAAAGCAGACTATATAAGTTTTTCTGTCAGGAAAGAAGACTAAACTTAGACGTTACTATCAAAGACGTTGAAAAGGTATCTTTTAACGATATGACTTCTAAGTTTAATGCTCTACACGATAGCTATACTAACGCTTTGAATATGGTGAACGGTTCTATTAAAAACCTATACAGTAGCATAGACAGTCTAAACATTTCCGAACAGGTGAAGTATACTATCAAAAATAACGCTATAGTTAAGCAAAGATACTCTCAAATAGTGGAACTCGCTAACAGTCTAAGACAGTTGAAGGCTCAAACGGAAGCTATGATTAAAAATCTAAAGACTACTGTAGAAAACATAGGCAGAATAGATGAGGATATCACAGACCAACTATATCGTATTCTTACCGAAATACTGGACGAAACTTGTGCTATACCTAAAATATCCAAATGTAAGATTGGCAATAGTTACTTAGAAACTTTTAAGATTAACTTATATCAAGGTGGAAAAGGCTGTCGCTTTAGTGAGGAACGCATTAAAAATAGCATCAGAAAGTACGTTTCCGAAATTGCAAAGGATATTTCAATTAAGTATTACGATAAAAACAAAGTTCGTGAACTGCTATCTATAGATAATATAATTCGTTTTGGTATAGATATGAACCGACTGAACATTCAAATACTAAAGATAGACCAAGAGAAACCTATATATCAAAATTGGGAAAACGTTATAGCTTCAAGCGGTCAAGAGTACATTATGTATGTTATGTTCACGGTTACTATGGTTAAGTACTTTAGTAACGTGATGGGAGATACTAACAAAGCACCGCTGTTTATCTTTTTGGATAATCCTTTTGCTTCTGCCTCTGACGTACAACTCTGGCAACCTGTTAGAAACTTTTTAGATAAAAACGATGCACAGTTATTGTGTTTAGCTCATAACGTACCTACGGTTAGTCAAATACTGTTTGAACGTCAAATAATATTAGAACAGTCTCGCAGTGAAGACGGTATACTAATAGATACCATACGAAATCAAAAAACTGAAACTAAAGAAAACGTTCAACTATCGCTATTCGATAGTTTGGAAGTGTAGTATAATAAAAAAGCGACTGTATTTTTTGCAGTCGTTTTTTAATACGATGAGTTTATCTTAGTTTATTTTAATATTCTCAATTTTACTTTGGAAAATATCCAATATCTGTTATATCGTTGTGTAATATTCATTCAAACATCAAAAAACGGAAACTTTTTTTGTGTATTTTGGTTATTAAAGTATTAATATACTGTTATAGTGACCAACTTTTCAGTGACTTTTTTGTAGTAATATACAATTGCTTTTTAGTGTAGAATATGATATAATTTATATTATCAATAGTATAAAAAGGAGATGAAAATATTATATGTTTGAAAATGAAATATCCGACGTTCTATCCATATTTGATGAAAATAAAGAGTTCGACTTTGTTACGTTCGACGACATTCTGGAACAGGCTAAAGATGAAGAAAAAGGCTTCTACGATGAACTTGAAGAAAATAGCGAATGGTTTGATAGATACAGTGAAAATAATGAGATATATGCAGGTTCTAAAGAATTGAGCATTATTAAAGCTAATGTTATGGCATTGTCTCAAAAGTATAATCAGTATGATTACATTATAAATCAGTGTATAGGATATCTGTGTTATTTAGATGAAGACTATAAACAGTCTAAGAGTAGCTTTTTGTCTTCAGAATACTATGGAGATGCTTTTTACGTATGCTATAACGCTTTTAAAAATACTAAAGATGAGGCCTACTTGGAAGAGGCTATAAAACTTGCTAAACAAGAACTTGAATATGAATGCAAAGATAAGTATGATGAGTCTATAGACTATGCTATCTTTCAATACGTTTTGCAACAGTGCATAAAAGATAATGACTATACCTATATAGTCTCTTTGATAAACATAGTATATAACAGACCTTTTAAACTCAAAGATAATAAGATTAAATACTTCTACTACTGTTTGATAAAGATTGCAGACGTTAAAAGTATAAGTTTAAAGTTCCTACAGAATAAAGACTTCTTTTCAAGGGAGAACTTTCAAACGGTGTGCAATCAAATTCGTGAAGAACTATCCGTTATCAAACACGTGGATAATAGTATAGTCATATCCTTTGGCGACCTGATGAAAGAGGCTGAAACTTTAAAGTCTAACAACGACTTTCAAGGTGCAGAGGATAAGTATAGAGAGGCTATAACTATAAGTAAGACTTCTAAAGAACGTCACGATGCCTTTAGAAATATCTATAATATGTATAAAAATATCGATTGCGTTAGAATGCTAAACATTATTAATGAATACTTTGAAAAAGATGTATTCGAGAATGAATTTTTTAAACATTATATGAAGGTTCAAATGCTTAGAGGCTCTAACGGATTGTATAGTGAGGTGTATCAAAATTCAGTATTAATGGTGGAAAAAATCCCCACCTGTGAACGTAAACTATATAATTGGAATAAACCAGTTCTACTATGTATGGAAATAGTCCACTGGTTTATTGAGGAAACTATGAAAATTCAAGACTTTAACCTTGCACACTCTGGTTGTAAGTTGGGACTTAGTCTAAGTAAGTACATTAAAGAAAACGGTAACGATATGAAGCACATAGAACGTTACATGAGTTACTTTTCCACTAAACAGACTTATTGCGGTAAGGTTAAAAAAGATTTGGCTAAGAGAGGAAACGCTAAAATAGTAGAACCTACTCCTACTACTAAGTCAGTAGAAATTCCTATTGCAGAAGATGTAGATAACACCCCAATGTTTGTGTTTAATCCTAATAACATTTTGGAACGTGTTGATAGTATTAGTCTTGAAGAGTATAAAAAGTACTATGAAAAGATTATGGAAGACGGAAAAAACTTTAATAAAGATATGTTGGTTAAAAGAATTAGCCGTCTTATAGAGAAGGTAAATATTTCCGAATTGATAAAGAGCATATATATTCAAGATAATGAATATGTAGGCTCACCTAAACAAGCAAGGAGTGATATAGACTTTTATACACACTCTAAATTTAGAGTATCACCTGAAAGAAAAAGAGACGAATACTTTTCGTTCGTTAAAATTATTAAAGACGTTATAAGTAAGTACGGAGAATGTCCACAATATAACATTACTACCCTATATAAAAACATATATATCATGAAAGGACTAAAAACTCATTGCTATTGTGGTTTGCCTGAGGATAAAAGAAGATACTTTTCTAACGTGGTAGAACTTCTCCGCCTTGATATAGAATTGGCTAAAAAAAACGGTTACAGCAAAGCTGAACGTGTAAAAGAAAGTGAGTGATTATATTATGAACTTTAAATATGCTCCTGAGTATATATATAATGACATTAATACTCAACTTAATGCCTTAAAAAAACAATCAGATATACTACATACTTCAATAAATATTATAGATAGCCTTTGCTCTAAGTATGAGTTTGTTTCGGAAAAAAATATCGACGAACTTATAAACTCCATTAGAAACTACGCATTAATCAAAGAAGCGTGCATAGAAAAGTCTAAAGTTATTATGGACGAAGACGAAAATATAGACGTAGTTAAGGACTTTAAATCCATAGAAGAACTTTCTAAACGAGTAGAACAGCATCACAAAAACTCTATCAATCTAAAAGATGAAACTTTATACTATGCCTATGAATTTTTAAAGATAACCTCTAACAATATAATAACCGACGGTCTACTACAAGACCACAAAGTAAAAATACAGTCCATTATAGAAAATGTAGAGAGTAAGTTCGTAGATATTCAAGAAATAACCAATCAATTAGAACCTTATAAGATAGCACTATTATATATTACTCATCAAATTACAGACTTAACCAAATATGCCGAACTGTTAAATAATACCTTTGGTGCTATACTGTTCTATAATATAATATCAGGAAATAATATATCCTATAGTCTACCAGATATACCAACTCAACGACAAGATACTATTAATGAAGAAGAACCTCAACCAGTAGTACAAGAAGAACCTAAAGAAGAAGTATCTTCAACTATTACCGAAACTATAGAAACTTCCACTACAGAAGAAGAACCTCAACCAGTAGTACAAGAAGAACCTAAAGAAGAAGTATCCTTAACTATTACCGAAACTATAGAAACTTCCACTACAGAAGAAGAACCTCAACCAGTAGCACAAGAAGAACCTAAAGAAGAAGTATCCTTAACTATTACCGAAACTATAGAAACTTCCACTACAGAAGAAGAACCTC
>CAKSDC010000022.1 GCA_934444765.1 uncultured Oscillospiraceae bacterium | reverse complement strand
CGTTCAACCTCTCAGTCCGGCTACTGATCGTCGACTTGGTGAGCCGTTACCCCACCAACTATCTAATCAGATGCGAGCTCATCTTTAGGCGAAATTCATTTGATATCAAAGCCATGCGACCTCGATATATTATCGGGCATTACCATTCGTTTCCAAAAGCTATTCCCGTCCTAAAGGCAGATTGCTCACACGTTACTCACCCGTCCGCCACTGATTCGATTAGCAAGCTAATCTTCACCGTTCGACTTGCATGTGTTAGGCGTGCCGCCAGCGTTCGTCCTGAGCCAGGATCAAACTCTTTAAAAAAGTTATATAAATACCACTCTTTCGAGTGAATAGTTATCAAAAATTAGCTCATTACGAATACTCGCAAATTACCTTGTGCAAAATTTTATAGTCTTCGCTTGACTTTTCCTTTTTAACAAAGGAATTTTCAAGGGTTTTGTACTTAATGTGTAAATGTTCAATTTTCAAGATACCGTTTTGTGACTTGCACTCTAAAGTGCTTAATTATTATATCACATTTTTTGAAGTTTGTCAAGTCTTTTTTTAAGATTTTTTAAAATCTTTTTTAAAGGACTTTAAGTCTTTGTAAGGAAGAACCTCACGCAACTATTTAAGTATACCATAAAACTTTTAAAATGTCAAGTGTTTTTTTGAACTTTTTAAAAATTTTTAGCTTTTAGAGGTTTTAACTTGTGGGTTATATCCTATCCACTCGCCCGCCTCAACTGGCGACTTGTTAAGTATATCATAATATTTCCGAAAAGTCAAGCCAAATATCAGAAGATATTTCAAGAAAAATATGTGCATAATATCTAAAATAGTAAAAAAGTATCGGAACGTTTCCATTCCGACACTTAAGAACCACATAATATAGTAATTAATCAGCCATTAACTTAACCATAACAGCCTTTTGAGCGTGAAGACGGTTTTCAGCCTCTTCAAAGATTTCGTTAGCATGAGCCTCAAACACTTCTGCCGTAATCTCTTCACCTCTGTGAGCAGGTAGACAGTGTTGAACCATACAATCGGCATTAGTAAGAGCCATAATATCGTCGTTAATTTGATAGCCCATAAAAGCCACCTTACGCTTTTCAGCTTCGCCTTCCTGACCCATAGAAGCCCAAACGTCGGTGAATACAACGTCAGCATTTTTAACAGCTTCAGCAGGAGAATTAGTCATAAAGAACTTATCGCCGAACTGTTTAGTAAAGTCTAAAACTTGCTTATCTGGTTGATAGTCATCAGGGCAAGCTATAGAAACGTCCATACCGACTTTAAGACCGCCAACTATTAAAGAGTTAGCCATATTGTTACCATCGCCGATATAACACATCTTAAGACCGTCAAAAGAGCCTTTAAACTCACGGATAGTCATTAAGTCGGCTAATACTTGGCAAGGGTGACAGAAGTCAGTTAAGCCGTTAATAATAGGAATAGAGCCGTACTGTGCTAAGTCTTCAACTTCTTTCTGTTCAAAAGTTCTAATCATAATGCCGTCTAAGTAACGGGATAGAACTCTTGCAGTATCTTGAACAGGTTCGCCTCTGCCAATCTGTAAGTCTTTAGAAGATAGGAATAGAGCGTAACCGCCTAATTGATACATACCAGTTTCAAAAGAAACTCTGGTTCTTGTTGAAGCCTTTTGGAATATCATACCTAAAGTTTTACCCTTTAGGTTGTACTGTTGATGAGGGATATTATTCTTTAGTTCATACTTTAGTTGGTCAGCAGTATCAAGAATATCGATAATCTCCTCTTTGCTCAAATCGAGCATTTTCAATAAATGTTTCATGTCAAAAAAACCTCCAAAAAATATATAACAGCTACTTTTTAAGATAGAAAGATATATATATCATCTGAATAAATAGTAGCATAAAGTCTTCAAATTGGGTATCGTCGACCTCCAAAGTGAATAGTAGTTCACCTTTAAGGTCTTCAAAAACAGTAATCTTACCGATTTCGACTTTATCTTTAATAATCAAGAACTTTACTCTATCGGTACTTCTTAGAATATAAGTAACGTCTAAATACTTTATGGCAATAGCAGGATTAAGGAACGTAGCAGTGCAAGAAGCCTTTAGTACAATCTTTTCATTCATAAACACTTCAAAATTAGCACGTCTGCCTTTAAGGTCATACTTTAGGTAGTATAGACTATAACCCATCTTATTGCGTAGTTCAATTCTGGTATTGGATAGTATACCCTTTTTAGCCATAGAGTATATAACATCCTTTTTGTTTTCTTTTTTAAATGCGAGCATCTTACTGCCCTTTTGAGAAACTTCCAATTTCATAAGTAACACTATCGCCACAAGGCGACTTCATACCTCACTTTCAGTAAAGAGTAAGTCTGTCAAGTATAGTCTGTCGTGATATGGAACTATTCATTAAGAACACCCATAAGGATATCCAAGCCCTTATCAAGTTCTTGATAAGTAATATTTAGTGGTGGAAGTAGTCTAACCTTGTCTTTAGCGGTCAGTATTAATAGACCGTTTTGGAAGCACTTAGTTAATACATCGCCAGCCACTTTAGACTTCAAAGAAATTCCCAACATAAGACCTAAACCGCATACGTCGGTAACTTCATCGCACTTAGAGAGTCTATCCTTAATGTATTGACCTTTTTTAACTACTTCGTCTAAAAATTCAGGTTTAGTAACCTTATTTAGAACTGCAAGACCACCTGCACAAGCCAAAGGATTTCCACCGAAAGTAGAGCCATGAGTACCTTTGCATAGTACATCGCCGAGAGCGTCAGTAGTAAGACAAGCACCGACTGGAACGCCACCAGCTAAACCTTTAGCCATAGTAGTAACGTCAGGATGCACACCAAAAATTTGAGAAGTCAAGAACTTACCAGTACGACCAGCACCAGTTTGAACCTCATCAGCGATAAGGAGTATATCATTATCCTTACAGATTTTAGCCACTTGAGATACATATTGGCTATCTAAAGGAATAACGCCACCTTCACCCTGAATAAACTCTATCATAATAGCACATATAGTACCGTCCAATTTAGACTTTAGGTCTTCAATATCGTTAGCCTTAGAGTTTATAAAGCCTTCCACGAATGGGAAGAAGTATTGATGAAATACATCTTGACCAGTAGCGGATAGAGTGCAAAGGGTTCTACCGTGGAAAGAGTTGACCAAAGTAATAATATTGTGTCTGCCAAGACCGTACTTATCGAAGCTATACTTTCTTGCCAATTTGATAGCACATTCGTTAGCCTCTGCACCGCTATTTCCGAAGAATATTTTTTGATATCCAGTCGCATCGCAAAGAGCCTTAGCAAAATCGGCTTGAACCTTAGTATAGTAGTAGTTAGAAGTATGTTGCATTTTGTGAGCCTGTTCAGAAACAGCCTCTGCCCAATCGTGGTCACAGTAGCCAAGAGAGTTAGTACCTATACCACTACCGAAGTCTATATACTGTTTACCGTCTTCACCGAAACAAGTTCTACCGTTACCATTATCCACAACTAAAGGAAGTCTTCCATAAGTCTGCATAACATAAGAATTAAACTGTTGAATAGTGTCCATAAAAAACGCCTCCGAATATAAAGTCTAAAAGTCACTTTAAGCTATTAGACTTTCTTAATATTTTAGCCTCAGCCTTATTTTTTTGTATCAAATTAATAATATAGTCTTTAAAGGCGAGTTTATCGCCAAGAGTAAAACCGTCTTTATCTATAACGATGTAGCTTTTAGCCATGTTCACCTTATCGTAAGAGATATAGTAATATTGACTATCTTCACGTATACCGTTAATATGTTTTATAGGGATAGAACCCTTAGTACTTTTGGTATGCACGTTTACTCTATCGTCATAGAAGGTGTAATATATTTCAAGGTATGCGTCTTTACCTTGTAGACGCATAGACTTTTCCGCCAAAAGTTCGTGACCTTTAAGATAGAATAGTACCACTGCCACGTTTATTAGTATCGAGAGTATACCCTTGCTAATACCATGTGATATAGTATTATAGTTAATAATAGAGAGTATTCCCATAACGCCGAAGATACAGGATACGGCGACTAAAACTTTCATACTAATAAAGCGTTGAATGTTCATCTTATTAAGTTGACGATACATTTTCAAAGTAGGTTGAGTAGTAATGCAAAATAGTCTTTTCATTATATAGTACTATTTAAACTGAGTACCGATACCCTCATTAGATAGTAATTCTATCAATATAGAGTGAGGAACTCTTCCGTCGATAATAGAAGTACGTTTAACGCCACGTCTAACGGCTTCAACGCAACAATCGATTTTAGGTATCATACCGCCAGATATTATGCCTTGACGTTTCATAAAAGGTACTTCTGAAACGTTCACAAAAGGAATTAAAGTTTTAGGGTCATCTTTATCTCTTAAAAGACCTGCAATATCGGTCATAAGGATTAACTTTTCAGCTTGTAGTTCAGCGGCAATTCGTGAGGCGGCTGTATCAGCGTTGATATTGTAAGTAGTACCGTCTTCACTGGTAGCAACGGTAGCTATAACGGGAACGTAACCGTTATTTAACGCATCAAGAATAGGTTTAGTATTAACCTTTTTAATCTTACCCACGAAGCCCAAATCGGTATCGTTTTCCATCTTTTCAGCCATGAGCATCTTACCGTCTATACCGCAAAGACCGAGAGCCTTTCCGCTATGTTGTTGTAGATGAGCCACTAACTCCTTGTTAAGTTTACCAGCAAGAACCATTTTAACTACATCTATAGTATCCTTGTCGGTATATCTAAGACCACTAATAAACTTGCTTTGAATGTTAAGTCTTTTAAGCATATCGTTAATTTCAGGGCCACCGCCGTGAACCAATACTACTTTGATACCTACTAAAGATAGTAATACTATATCGCTCATAACGGCATCTTTTAAAGTTTCGTTAGTCATAGCGTTACCGCCGTACTTAACTACTACCACCTTGTTATTGTAAGTTTGAATATAAGGTAAAGCGTCGATAAGTATTTGAGAGCGGACGCTGTTATTAATCTTTTCCATAATAAGACCTCTTTTAATAGAAAAATATTTTTTTATAGTAAACCAGTAGTTTCGTCAATACCCATCATAATGTTAAGGCATTGAACTGCTGCTCCAGAAGCACCCTTTCCGAGGTTATCCAAACGTGAGCATAGCAATATTTGGTCATCATTACCAAATACGAATATTTGCATACCATTATAACCACTAAGGGTATTAGAAGCCAAAAATCCGTCAGCAAGAACGCCTTCACCACCTATAGGTTGAACCTTAACGAAGTTAGAACCCTCATAATGTTTGCAGTACATTTGATGTACTCTTTCTAAAGTAACGTTATGGTTTAAGGTTCTGGTTTGAATAGGTACTGATACTACCATACCGCTAAAGTAGTCGCACACCATAGGGTTGAACATAGGCTTGTAAGTAAGACCGCATATCTTTTGCATTTCAGGTAGATGTTTGTGACATTGAGTTAAAGCGTACTGTCTTGGACTGTTGTACTCATAAGGTTTATCTTGACTTTCGTATATAGCGATAGCCTTTTTACCTGCACCACTGTAACCGCTGGTAGCGTAGCTGAACACTGGATAGTCTTTAGGAATAATTCCATTAGCCACTAAAGGATATACTAAAGATATAAAACCGCTTGCATAACAACCAGGAACGGCGACACGTTTAGAAGACTTTATGCGTTCTCTGTGTTCAGTGGAAAGTTCAGGGAAACCATAAGTCCAAGCGTCGTTAGTTCTGTGAGCCGTTGAAGCGTCGATAACTTTAGTATGGTCGTTATCGGCATCCAATAAAGATACAGCCTCTATAGAGGCTTTGTCAGGTAAGCAAAGAAAGACATAGTCAGCAGAATTGATAAGTTTTTTTCTTTCGTTCAAGTCTTTTCTTTTATCCTCATCTATTCTAACCAAGTTGATATCTTTTCTGTCCTTAAATCTTTCAATAATCTTAAGACCAGTAGTACCTTCTTGACCATCAATATAAACAGTAACCATAATATATAAAAACTCCAATCAAAAACGTAGTAACGTATAGCGAACCGAACCAACTACTATAACTTAGTATAGTGTTGGTCGTCGTCATCGCCATTATTTTTAATACTAAATATAGTGTTAATCAATATGCATACTATCAAACAGATAATAGCCCAAACTCTTGAAGCGGTAACTGAGGCGGTATCGGTAATCTTAATATTAAGGATAATAACCTCACCTACTATCCAAATAGCCACACATATTAGACTAACTATAAACACTCTTTTGTTAAGCAATAATATTATCCTTTCAACGACTTTCTAACGGTATCTATTTGGCGTTTAACTTCCACAGGGGAAGGGCCACCAAAAGAAGTTCTTTGGTTTACGCAAGTGTCTAAACTAATAGCGGAGTACACATCGTCTTCAAATACGTCAGAAAGTTTCTTGTATTCGTCTAAAGGTAGAGTTTCAAGAGTAAGACCCTTTTCTATACAGATAGCCACTAATTGACCAGTAACCTTGTAAGCGTCACGGAAAGGAACGCCTTTTTTAGTAAGATAGTCTGCACAGTCGGTAGCATTGATAAAACCTTTAGCAGCTGCATGACGCATATTATCTTTTAGAACTCTCATAGTAGCGACCATAGGAATGAAAGTCTTTAGGCATAGTTTAACGTTGTCTACTGAATCGAATATAGCCTCTTTATCTTCTTGCATATCCTTGTTGTAGGCTAAAGGAAGACCTTTCATCATAGAAAGAAGAGTAATTAAGTTACCGTTAGTTCTGCCCGTCTTACCTCTAATAAGTTCGGTAATATCAGGATTTTTCTTTTGAGGCATAATAGAAGAACCCGTAGCATAAGCGTCATCTAACTCTATAAACTTAAACTCCCAAGAACACCACATAATAATCTCTTCTGAAAATCTTGAAAGGTGTGTCATAATCAAGGAAATATCAGTAGCGAGTTCTATGCAGTAGTCTCTATCGGAAACACCGTCAAGACTGTTTTCCATAGGGGCAGTAAAACCTAATAGATTAGAGGTAAGTTGTCTATCTATAGGATAGGTAGTACCAGCCAAAGCACCGCTACCTAAAGGACAGTAGTTCATTCTCTTGTAGGTATCTTTAAGCCTGTCGATATCTCTAAGGAACATATTAGCATATGCCATAAGATGGTGTCCAAAAGTAATAGGTTGTGCTCTCTGTAAGTGAGTATAACCAGGCATAATAGTATCATAATGCTCATCTGCCAAATCGCATAGAGTATTAATTAATGACTTTAATAGTTCAGTAATCTGGTCTATCTCATCACGAAGATATAGTCTAAGGTCCAAAGCCACTTGGTCGTTTCTTGAACGGGAAGTGTGTAATCTTTTACCCACGCTACCCAAACGTTTAGTAAGTTCAGCCTCTATGAACATATGAATATCTTCTGCTGACATATCAAAGTTAAGAGTACCGTCTTGTAGGTCTTTAAGGATATCCTTTAAACCCTGAATAATGCTATTGCTATCTTCTTTAGAAATAATTCCGCATTCACCGAGCATAGTAGCGTGTGCTATACTGCCTTTAATATCGTTAGCGTACATTCTGCAATCGAAAGATATAGAAGAGTTAAAAGCGTTTACGGTTTCGTCCACTTCTTTAGAAAATCTTCCAGCCCACA
This sequence comes from uncultured Oscillospiraceae bacterium, assembly GCA_934444765.1. GTDB lineage: Bacteria > Bacillota > Clostridia > Oscillospirales > Ruminococcaceae > UBA5884. The sequence goes on along the minus strand of CAKSDC010000022.1, from coordinate 20,103 downwards.
TTTTAGCCATAGTATAAAAACCTCCAAATATAATAAATAAGGTATAGGGCGGAAAGATATCCGCCCATCGAAGTTACTTATCTAAGTTAGCAAGAAGTTTAGAAATATCCACTCCGTTTATAACTAAACCGTCTATGTTACAGTCTTCGATAACTAAGTTGTTAAGATTACAGTTATGTAGTTTTAAACCTTCCATATGGGAGTCTTTAAACTTAGCATTATTCATAGTAATTCTGTTAAATTCGGTATCCGAAAGGTTAGCGTCTTTAATATCGGACTTTTCCAAGTTTACGTACTGTAAAGTGATATGAGTAAGACTTGCATCTGCAATAGTAGTGTGGTCCATATACACATTTTCGAAGTTACTGCAGTTAAGGTCAACAGCATTAAAGGCTGCACATTCCATATTAGAGTCTTCAAATATTACAGAAGATAGACTTAAACGAGCAAATTCGCAATTTTCCATGTTAGAGTCTTCAAATATAGCAGAAGATAGGTTTAACTGACTAAAGGTACAGTTTTCCAAACCACATCTAACAAATTCCGAACCTGCGAATTGGTCATCTGCAAAACATATAGGTTCACCAGAAACGTGTTCATAGTGTACTTTTTCTACAGCTTCGGTATTTTCGATAGTAACATTAACGTTTTCAACTTCGTTATTGTTTTGAATGTTTTCCAAAAGTTTCAACTCCTTTTAAATATGCGGTATAAATATAAAGTGTATAATAATCAAAAAACCGCAGTTATAGGAAAAACTTAAAAGGATATAAATAATATCATAAATCTTTCCTATACACACTGCGGAAATATTCTTTAAATTAGAGTTAGACTTATATACTCTAAACTCTTGCTTATATTAGTTTAAAACTACTTATTGTTAGCTTCTCTCTTAGCGTCTAACTTAGCTTTAACTTTAATAGGTAGACCGAATAGATTAATAAATCCAGCACTATCCTTTTGGTTGTATACATGGTCTTCATCAAAAGTAGCAACTTCTTCATCGTATAGAGTATATGGAGAAGTAACACCAGCATTGATAATGTTACCCTTGTATAGCTTTAACTTAACGTCACCAGTAACAGTCTTTTGAGTTTCGGTAACGAAAGCAGAAAGAGCCTCTCTTAAAGGAGTAAACCATTGACCGTTGTATACTATGTCAGCAAACTTGATAGCGATGTATTGCTTCATTCTTGCAGTTTCCTTGTCTATAGTAATAGTTTCAAGAACTTCATGTGCATGATATAGTATAGCACCACCTGGAGTTTCGTATACACCTCTTGACTTCATACCAACAAGACGGTTTTCTACTAAGTCTGCTAAACCTATACCGTTAGCACCGCCAAGTTCGTTTAGCTTTTTAACTATATCTACACCGCCCATAGTAACGCCATCGATAGCAGTAGGAACGCCCTTTTCAAAGTGAATAGTTACATAAGTTGGCTTGTCAGGAGCTTGTATAGGAGATACGCCCATTTCTAAGAAGCCTTCTTTTTCGTATTGAGGTTCATTAGCAGGGTCTTCAAGGTCTAAACCTTCATGGGAAAGATGCCATAAGTTTTTATCCTTAGAATAGTTAGTTTCTCTGTTAATCTTTAGAGGAATGTTGTGAGCCTCTGCATAGTCAATCTCTTCATCTCTTGATTTAATATTCCAAATTCTCCAAGGAGCGATTATCTTCATATCAGGAGCGAAAGCCTTAATAGCTAATTCAAATCTAACTTGGTCGTTACCCTTACCAGTACAACCGTGACAGATAGCGTCAGCACCTTCAGCTAAAGCAATTTCAGCTATTCTTTTAGCGATAATAGGTCTTGCAAAAGAAGTACCTAACATATATCTGTTTTCATAGATAGCGTCTGCTTGAACCGTTGGGAATACATAGTCATTAATAAAAGTATCCGTTAAGTCTTCAATGTATATTTTAGAAGCACCTGTTTTGATAGCCTTTTCTTCAAGACCTTCTAACTCAGAAGCCTGACCTACATTACCAGATACACAAATAACTTCACAGTTATTATAATTTTCCTTTAACCAAGGAATAATAATAGAGGTATCTAAACCACCAGAATAAGCTAATACTACTTTTTTAATATCGTTTGCCATAATAATCACTCAGTCACTAACGTATATACATTTTATATACTATATAGTAACTATTCCTTTCTAAAAAATAATATTTTAAAAAACTTTTCCTAAAATAAGTTAGGCACTGTTCCGAAAGTTTTTATCGTACTGTTGTAATATGATTATACACCGTAAAATAGAATACGTCAAGATATTTTAATAGTTTTCCCTAAAAATTCGATATTTATTGTTAAAGTTGCACTGAATTAATATTCATTTTTGGACATATTTCACCTAATAATATTCAGTATATTCAGTATACAGTGAATATTTATAACATAAGGGATATATTACCAATCAATTGCTGGAAGAGTTTTCAAACATTCTCAAAATTTCGGTACGTAACGAAGCGTATTTTTTACTGGATAGCGTGCTATCTTCCTGAATAATACTATAAGCGGTATCTTTAGCACTGTCTAAGAGTTCCATATCGTTTATTAAGTCAGCTATCTTTAGAGATGGCAAACCGTGTTGTCTGTTACCGAAGAAGTCGCCACAACCACGAAGTTTCAGGTCTTCTTCTGCAATTTTAAAGCCGTCGGAGTTTTGGCATATAACGTTCAAACGAGCCTTAACGTCTTCAGTGACATTATCGGTAACCAGTATACAGGAGCTTTTTCGAGTACCACGACCGACACGACCACGTAGTTGATGCAATTGAGATAGACCGAACCTATCAGCATTTTCGATAAGTATAATAGAAGCGTTAGGAACGTCCACACCTACTTCTATAACGGTAGTGCTTACTAACACGTCTATCTTACCATTTTTGAACCTGTTCATAACGTACTCTTTTTCTTCTTGTGACATCTTTCCGTGTAGATAGCCTATGTTGAAGTCTTCCAGAGCAGAGCCTTTGAGTACTTCATAGTAAGTTTCCACCGACTTCAAATTCAAATCGTTGTCGCCTTCTTCTATAGTAGGGCATACTATATAGGCTTGACCGCCACTTAGAATTTCCTTAGCAAGATAGTTATAGGCACGCATTCTAAGTCTTCCCGAGACTGCAAAAGTATCTATAGGTTTTCTACCTTTAGGGAGTTCATTAATAATAGAGATATCCAAATCGCCGTATATCATAAGACCCAAAGTTCTTGGAATAGGAGTAGCACTCATTACCAACTTATGAGGATAGTTTCCCTTACTGGAAAGTTTAGAACGTTGAGCCACACCAAATCTATGCTGTTCGTCGGTAATAACCAGTCCAAGATTTTTAAAGTTCACATCTTTTTGGATTAAGGCGTGAGTACCTATTACCACGCTAAACCTACCACTTTCGATATACTGTTGAGTAAGTTTTTTAGCCTTAGTAGGTAGTGAACCCACTAATAGACCGATTTTAACGCCTAAAGGTTCTAACATTTCGCTAAAGGTTTTAAAGTGTTGTAGAGCAAGTATTTCAGTAGGAGCCATAATAGTACTTTGAAAACCATTCTTATGGGCAAAGTAACAACTTGCCACCGAAACGGCAGTCTTACCGCTACCAACATCGCCTTGAATTAGCCTGTTCATAGGAATATCTTTGCACATATCGGATATTATATCGTCTATGGCGTGTTGTTGACCGTCCGTCATAGTAAATGGAATAGAGGTGTAAAACTCATCTATACTAATAGAACTATCCATAGTACAACCAGTATGACTTCTTGAGTTAGACTTCATAAGAAGCATACCCAACTGTAGTAGTAATAGTTCTTCAAAAGCGAGCCTTCTGCGAGCCATAACGATATCCTGTCTGGTATAGGGAAAGTGTATTAAATGTATAGCCTCTTGAAAAGACATCAACCCGTTAGTATCGATAACGTCTTCAGTCAAAGTTTCAAAAGGCGACCTATCAAAAAGATTTAAGCACTGTTTTAAGTTAGCGTGTACCATAGGATTAGTAAGTCCAGCGGTAAGATGGTATATCGACTGAAACTTAACTGGGTCGTTAGCACTGATAACCAAAGGAGAGTTCATTTCAAGACAGGAGTAGCCCATATCCAACTTACCATAGAATATATACTCTCTATTTGGTATAAGAACGTCACTGGCATATACGTTATTGAATATAACCACACAAAATTCCTGACTACTTTCCGCTTCCAACAGAAAAATTTTGTATATAGTAAATCTACTGGTTTTAGTAACGTTTTTGTATTTAACTATACCTTTAACCACGTTTTTCTGTCCCAGTTTGCAGTCTTTAAGTAATACAGGAGAAGAAAAGTCTATGTAATTTCGTGGGTAGTAGCATAGCAAGTCATACGGTGTAGATATTCCTAATCTTTGATACTTTTCCAAGCGTTTTTTTCCTATTCTATCCAAATATTCAATCGATTTAAAAAGTTCTTCCATAAAAAATCTTCCTTTATAACTATATATAGAATATACTCAATCTTAATATACTACATATACATAGTTATGTCAATAGAAAAAGGAATAATCTTACAGGGTATTTGTGAATAAAAACCGTTAAAAGGTCAATAATACTAATACTTAAAGAACGCTTTAAGTTGGAAAGAGGTGCTTTATATGTGGGATAAAATCGCACTGTTGCTCCTAATAATAGGTGGAGTAAACTGGGGATTGGTGGGAATATTCAACTTCGACTTAGTAGCATGGCTATTTGGTGGAACGGGAGCATTACTAAGTAGAATAGTGTATATACTGGTATCAATATCAGCCGTATGGTGTATATCGTTGCTGTTTAGAAGTACTAATGAATTAGGACACTCTACTAACTAAAAAAGACACCTCCCCAAAAGTAAACAAGACTTAACTTTCTATATAGTAATAGAATAAGCCTGTGTATCTTAGTAGTATAGAAAGTTAAGTCTTACATATGAACACTTTTCATAAAAAGTTCATACTATCATCATAATACTATCACATATTAGTATTACACTAAGTAACCATAAAGAAAGAAATATATATGTAGAACATTCACACAAAAAGAAAGAAAGAGATAACCTCGCTTATAAGAGGTTTAACCACTTTAAGCGGTTTGTATTTAGAGGTACAAACCGATTTTTTTGTATATAAAAGGCACATCCATGAACAGTAATATAACGTTTATATCCGTATGTATAGTAATAGTAGTAGTTATAGGTTTAATGTATGGGTATAACTATCATAAATACGATAGTGTTTCCACACTATCGGTAATAACGTCATCAAGTGACAGTAATCAAGAAGTTACTAAGTATATAGTATCAGAGACCGAACCTACGACTACTACCACCGAGATATATACTCAGACTTCAAAAGATACGACTACTTCAATAGATACCACCTATAATACTACACTATCGACTACAACGTCTAAACAGACCACTATAGCCACTACCACTAAGAAAAAGACTACTACTAAAAGTACTACCAGTATCAAAACGGTAGAGTTTCCGATATCCTTAAACAGTATAACCTGTGAGGAACTACAGTATATCAACGGTATAGGTTCAAGCACTGCACAAAAGATAGTCGACTATAGAAACGCCATAGGTGGAGTATACACTTCAAGGTATCAACTAACTGAAATAGACGGCATAGGTGAAAAGAAGATGAACCTTATCATGCAGTACACATACATAGAAAATGAAGTATTAGATAGTCCACAAGTACAACAAGAGGCTACAGTATTAGAAACTCAACCACCAACAGATGCCGAACCCGTACAAGAAGTTCCGTACACTGAACAGTATTCCGAAACTGATATAGTAGTTCAATATCCTATAAACTTAAACACTGCCACATTAGAAGAACTATGTACTATTCCTACAGTAACTCCCGAAGTTGCCGAAAGCATACTACAGTTAAAAGATACCATTCAATACTACAGCAATATTAGAGAACTATTGTATATAGATGGCATATCCGAGGAATACTTGTACTCTATTTCCGAATATATCTGTGTCGAGTAAAAATTTTCACGTATAAGATGTATAATATTCAATTAAAATACAAACAATATAACCAATACAGCACTACTAAAAATATTATAGCTGTCTTAATATGTAAGGAGTTTTTACTATGAAAGCAACAGGAATAGTTAGACGTATAGACGACCTTGGAAGAGTAGTAATCCCTAAAGAAATCCGTCGTACTATGCGTATTAGAGAAGGAGACCCCCTTGAAATATATACCAGTAACGATGGCGAAGTAATATTTAAAAAGTACTCTGCCATTAGCGAAATGTATGAAAACGCTTCTCAAGTAGCCGATATACTGTATAAGCTATCAGGCTGTCCTACTGTGGTGTTCGACCGTGACCACGTAGTAGCGGTATCTGGCGTACCTAAAAAGGAGTATTTAGAGCGTAGGGTATCACACTCATTAGAAGAAGTTATGGAGAATAGAAAGAACTACTACTCCGACGGAAGCACTCCATTTATAGCCATAGAGGGCATAGATAAGGGAGCGTGTGCGTGTATTCCTATAATATCCAGTGGCGACGTAACAGGTGCAGTAGCACTATTAGAGGTTCAAAAAAACGCCACTGCTTCGGAGTTACAAAAAAACCTACTAATGGCAGGTTCTCAGTTTTTAGGCAAGCAATTAGAATAGTACTAAAAGGGCGAAACTTCTTAATTACGCTTAGAAGTTTCGCCAAACTTTAATATACGTACATAACAAAATAGTGGACTATCATATTCGATAATCCACTTTAGCAATGCGGGTGACAGGACTTGAACCTGCACACCTCTCGGCATAAGAACCTAAATCTTACGTGTCTGCCAATTTCACCACACCCGCATATATTCAGTTTTTTGTTTGCCGTTCCCTTGACGACTATTACAGTATATCACAATATTATTTAAATGTCAAGTGTTTTTTGAAAAAAATTTTAAAAATTTTTTGTTTAACCTGAAATTAAGGATACTTTAAAGCATTTTTTACTTAATGCACACAAAATTGAGGCTATATTGCTTGACTTTTATTCAAATTGATTATATAATAATACTATATTAATCCAATATGACCATATAACAAAGAGAGGAAACTTTTATGGCACACGATGAAGATAAAAAGGTTCAATTTTTTGATAACAGAGAACTTTCTTGGTTAAAGTTCAATCAAAGAGTATTAGAAGAAGCTCAAAGCGAAAACGTTCCACTATTAGAGAGGCTATCTTTTGTATCGATATTTCAAAGCAACTTAGACGAATTTTTCATGGTAAGAGTAGGTTCTTTATACGACCAAATGCTATTAGATAAGAACGCCAAAGAGAATAAAACTAACATGACTGCTAAGCAACAGTTAGTAAAAATCTTTGAAAGAGTTCACGAATTGGAAACAGTTAGAGATATAACCTATAAAAAGATAATGCAACAGTTAGAAGATACTCAGGGATTAAAGCATATAACCTTTAAGACTGCAACACCTGACGAACTAAAGTATTTAGACACATACTTCCAACGTGAGGTTAGACCTTTAGTATCTCCTATGATTATAGATAAAAGACATCCATTTCCATTTTTAAACAACAAGCAGATATATACTATAGTACATTTAGATAGTAAGTCTGGTATAAAGTTAGGAATACTACCTAACGTAAACGCTTTAAAGAGAATAATTCCGTTAGGTAATAACGGTAAAAGGTTTATTCTATTAGAGGACGTTCTGTTACACTATGCGAATAACGTCTTTGAGAACTATAAAGTATTAAGTAAGACACTAATACGTATCACACGTAACGCAGACATTTCCGAAAATGAAGTATCTTTTGACGATGACGGCGACGGTTCATTTAGAGACGTAATGGAAGTGTTAGTAAAGGAAAGGAAGAGACTATCTCCAGTTAGACTACAACTAACCAATATAGATAGTGTAAACCCTGTAGCGTTCCACTACCTATGTGAGATGTTAGAGATTTCCGAAAATCAAATATTCCCTACTAAGTCACCTTTAGACTTTTCATACGTATACTCTTTTGGCGATATACTAAAAGATAAGTCTTTAAACTATAATAGATTAGTTCCACAGACTTCCGCAAGTATAAATAGAAAGAGTTCTGTAATAGAACAGATTAAGCAGAAAGATATACTACTATCGTATCCATATGAGAATATCAAGTCGTTTATTAGACTATTAGATGAGGCAAGCTATGACGATAGTGTAGTATCCATAAAGATAACACTATATAGAGTAGCTAAGAACAGTCAGATAATCAACGCATTAGTAAACGCAGCCGAAAACGGTAAAGACGTATTAGTATTAGTAGAACTCCGTGCAAGGTTCGACGAAGAAAATAATATTGAATGGTCTAAACGTCTTGAAGATGCAGGTTGTACGGTAATGTATGGACCTAAGAATATAAAGGTACACTCTAAACTACTATTAATAACCCGTAAGACTAAAGACGGTACAGAATATATAACTCAAGTAGGTACTGGCAACTACAACGAAAAGACTTCTACACTATATACTGACTTAACCCTATTAACTTCTAATGTAGAAATAGGTTTAGACGCTTTAAACGTGTTCAACTGCCTGTCGTTAGGACACTTAGTCGAAAATCCTAAACATCTATTAGTAGCACCATTAAGTCTACAGAATAAGGTAATAGATATGATAGATGAAGAGATTAACCACGCTAAAGCTGGAGAACCTGCCTATATAGGTATAAAGGTAAACTCCATATCCGATAAAAAGATAATGCTAAAGTTAGTAGAGGCTTCACAACAGGGTGTCAAAGTAGACCTTATAGTTAGAGGAATATGTTGTCTAATAGCAGGTGTTAAAGGATATACCGAGAATATCACTATACGTAGTATAGTAGGTAGATATCTTGAACATAGTAGAATATATATGTTTGGCACTCACGATAGAATGAAGATATATATCAGTTCTGCGGACTACATGACAAGAAACACCACTAAGCGTGTAGAAGTAGCCGTACCAATCTACGATACAGACGTAAAAGAAAGACTATACAATATGTTCAACATAATGTTAAAAGATAACGTTCAAGCGAGAATACAACTTCCAGACGGCACATATAAGCGTATTAAGAATAAAGAAGAACCTATTAGTAGTCAGTTATACTTCTACCAACAAGCCTACGATAACGCTAAAAGAGTTAAAGAGGAAAATCAAAATCCATACTTAACTAACAGTTTAAATACTAAGGAAGTTTCTGATAGTAACGATAGTCTGTTCTTTAATATGTATCTAAAAAATTAGTATAGAAGTTTGAATATATAAGTAAAGAGTGCTTTGTACATACAAAACACTCTTTTTTTTAAAATATATGATAACGTTATCAAAAGATAAGCTATATGTCAAGATATATTAACAGTCTATCTCAAACCAAAACTAATGGATAGAGCGTTATTTACACGGTTCATGGAGGAATTATCTAACGAACCCATTCTTTCTTTTAGTCGTTGCTTATCTATAGTGCGAACCTGTTCAAGTAGTACAACACTATCCTTAGCTAAACCATATTGAGAAGCGTTTAGTTCAATATGAGTAGGCAACTTAGCCTTATCATGGCGACTGGTAATCGCCGCTGCAATAACAGTAGGACTGTATCTGTTTCCCACATCATTTTGAATAATAAGTACTGGTCTAACGCCACCCTGTTCCGAACCTACTACTGGGCTAAGGTCAGCATAGTAGATTTCGCCACGTTTAATAGTAGACATAATAAACTTTATCACTCCCAAAAAATATTTTAAAAAGTAAATATACTAATATACAAGCTATGCTATAGTAACTATTTAGAACATATATTGCCAACTATACTCAACTATATTTTTACCACAAAACAGTAGTTTTAAACATACACCAATATATTTTCATTATATGCAAGTAATACACTGGTGTGATACCCACCACCGACTAAAATTAAAAAAAATCTTTACATACCAAAGAATATATAGTATAATATTATAAGTATCGTTCTTTAGTAAGGGAGGGAACATTCTGTGCAAGTTACAATATCCACAGCTTTAAAGTTCTTAGGTATGACCTTTGGAGTATTAGCGTTAGTATATATAGCGTTACTGCTAACACCAAAGGTAGGCAAACTTATAGACGACTACATTAAAAAGTATCGACAAAAACACCCTAAACCAGAAGAAGACGAACGACTATATATGGTTAAAAGTGCTTTTGATGGTAATCGTGAAATAGACATTGACAAACTATACGAACAAGAAAAGGCTCGTAGGGAACTATCAGCCGAACAACAAGCCTCTAATAAGAACGAACAGGATACTAATATTAATAATACTGGAGATGTAAAAGACAATGGCTAAAGATAATAAAAAAATGGTAGATGCCATAACCTCTATGGATGTAGACTTTGCTAAGTGGTATACCGACATAGTAAAAAAAGCTGAACTTATAGAGTATACAAGCGTTAAAGGTTGTATGGTAATTAGACCTTACGGCTACGCTATCTGGGAAAACATTCAAAAGATTATGGACGGAATGTTTAAAGAAACAGGACACGAAAACGTATGTATGCCTCTATTCATTCCAGAGAGCCTACTACAGAAGGAAAAAGACCATGTAGAAGGTTTTGCTCCAGAAGTAGCATGGGTTACTATGGGTGGTAACGAAAAGTTAGAAGATAGACTATGTGTAAGACCTACTTCCGAAACTCTATTCTGTGAACACTACGCTAACATAGTACACTCTTACCGAGACCTACCTAAACTATATAACCAATGGGTAAACGTAGTAAGATGGGAAAAGACTACCCGTCCATTCCTACGTTCAAGAGAGTTCCTATGGCAAGAAGGACATACTATTCATGAAACTTCTGAAGAGGCTATACAAGAAACCGAAAAGATGTTAAATATATACGCTAAGTTCTGTGAAGAGTACTTAGCTATGCCAGTAGTAAAGGGCAAAAAGACTGAAAGTGATAAGTTTGCAGGTGCAGAGTCCACATACTGTATCGAAGCGTTAATGCACGACGGCAAGGCTTTACAAGCTGGTACTTCCCACTACTTCGGCAATGGATTTGCAAAAGCATTTGGAATAGAGTTCACCGATAGAAACAATAAAAAGTCCATACCATATCAAACCAGTTGGGGCGTTACTACAAGACTAATAGGAGCTATCATAATGACACACGGCGACAATAACGGTTTAGTATTACCACCAGCAGTAGCACCTATTCAAGCAGTAATAGTTCCTATAGCACAACAGAAAGAGGGCGTATTAGAAAAGGCTAATCAGTTAGCAGACACTCTAAAAGCTAATGGCATTAGAGTTAAGTTAGACGATAGCAAAAACTCTCCAGGTTGGAAGTTCGCCGAATATGAAATGAAAGGCGTACCTCTAAGAATAGAAATAGGTCCTAAGGATATAGAAAACAATCAATGTGTAATGGTTACACGTCACAATAGAGAAAAAACTATAGTAAGTTTAGATACCTTCGTAGATAGCGTCAAGGAAAAGTTAGTAGCAGTACGTGACGGAATGTATCAAAACGCTTTAGAAAATCGTGAAAACAGAACCTTTGCTTGTACCACTATAGAAGAAATCAAAAAGACCTTAGAAGAAAAAGGCGACGGTTTCATTAAGGCTATGTGGTGTGGTGACGAGGCTTGCGAAGACAGTATAAAGGAACAGACTGGAGTAGGTTCAAGATGTATACCAATGCATCAAGAACACCTATCCGACGTATGCGTATGCTGTGGTAAGCCTGCTAAACATATGGTATACTGGGGCAAAGCATATTAATAGGTACTTAAAAGAGCATAATATTAAAGTATTGGGAATGGCTAATAGTAGTCATTCCCAAACTATTTAACTAACGGTAGTATCGGTATCGTTAGAGATATAGTTATCATAATAGGCATATACTTTAGTAGAAACTATTCCTTTAGAGCCTGTAACTTCCAGTTTAGAAACCCTTGAATTTGGTTTAGCGTTTGGGAAGTTAATGTAGTCTCCGATATCCTCACCACTGTAACCGTAATACGTTCCAAAGCAGAAGTAATAGCCCCTCATACTGTAATTAATCTTGTGGATAAGAGCATCTTGTGGATTGCTAAGATACTGCCTATCCAAGTCTATCTGTTTGTGTCTAACGATATTAAATCGGCTAACGTCGTAATTGTTTAGATTATAGGTATTGTAATTACCGTCTATATCCTGCATATGGATATCGCTGACCATTTTGGTAGTATCGAAACCATAGCCAAAATCGGTCAAACTATCATTAGTAAGAGTAACGCTTAAAGGATTAGTCTTTTTAGAAATCATAATCTTGTTGTTATTGCAAATATAGGGATGACCGCCATTAATCTTATTATTAAGATTAACCACAGCGTCCCAAAGGGTAGAGCCATTTTTAACGAATATATAGTTTACGCTTTCGGAGTTATCCTCATGGGAAACCTCTGGAATACTAATAAAGTCGTCTACTAAGGAGTTCAGCGAAACGTTTCCCATAAGTTTAGGTTCTAACTGATTTTGGCATAGTAAAGAAGTAAAACTCTTAGAAGATATAGTAGCGTGACTATAGTTAAGAGTACTGTTTAGTATCAAGTTATCTAATAGACCGCAATGAATAGTAAATCCGTTCAATATCAGCTGAACCTTTTTGCATAGAAAGAAGCTCATATCAGGGAATATCACATCTGCTTTAAGTGTAGAGTAAGGAGTATAATACTCTTTAGTAACCTTAAAGGATAGAACCTTATTAATAGTAATAACGTTGTTGTATACGTCGGTTAGTAGCATACTAATAGAGTTACTCACTGTTAGACACCTCCGAAAAAGAGTCGTTACCCATAAAGAACAGTTCAGCTTCTCTGCAAACGTCAGAAATATTTTCGTTGTAGATATACTTATTAAGTATCAGCTGATTATATAGAGTACCAGCAATAGTAAAGCTAATATCGTCAGAACTGTTAAAAATACTTTCAAGAGTAGCAGATATATTGTTACCGTCGGACTTATGGAAGTATCCTTTCAAAGATAGTACGAAAGGCTTGTTGCCTTGAACATACATACCAGTAGTATTATTAATGGTATAGTAAAAAGACACTGTTTTAACGTGTTCCAGTTTATAAGATACCACTTCAAAAGTAAGTCCGTTGATACTTATAGTATTAGGAACTTTATCGTATATATAGTCCAAAATAAGTCTACCTCCTATTCTGATAGTTTAGCCACATACTCTATAGTAACGTCTATAGGTAGTTGAACTCTATCTAAATACTTGGAATATTCTGGTTTGTGAATACCCACATTAAGGACGTTAAAAGTATTAGAGTACATAAGAGTATTAATAATATTTTTTTCCACATAGTTGTATATAAACGAAGTACTAATATTTTTAGTCATAATAGTAGTAATAGTAACGTTAGCTTTAGACTTAATAAAGCGTTCACTGTCATTTTGAAACTTAGTAGAAGTTTCCTCACTATTAAGACCGATAGTAACAAAAGCGTTTCCCCTCTTAGCAAGAGGGGTTTTGTCGTATTCGTGATATATAGTATATATAACACCAGTTTCAAGTGTACTTTTCAAGTCATTAAGAATAGCCAAGATATAGTCACCTCCATAATGATTATACTGTACTAAAGAAAAATTCAGCATCTTTGACTAAGTCTTTAACACCGAATAGATAGCTATAGAATAGTCCGTAAGCGTCTTCAAGTTGTTGTTTTCCGTCGTGTTGTTGAGATACAGTACCAGCATAAGTATAGTTAAGTCTATCACGAGAGGACATAAACTGTTGATATCTCAAATTAGCCAACGAACCGCATACGGCGTTAAGTCTGTTATCTGTAGAATAGGAGCTATCTAAAAGGATAGCGGTAATATCGTCTATAGCGGACTGAATAATATCGGAATAGTCTATACTGGTATCGCAGTCCGAAAAGATTTTAAAAATTCGAGTAATAGTATCTACATTCAAGATAGATTCCCTCCATAGGTTATAATACGTTAGTTAGTAACGTCCAAATAGGACGTTACCACTAACATTAATATTAGACTTTAAAGTGGCTAAAGTTTTTAGACTGTTTAGAAGAAGAAGTAGTAGTTTTCAGTTGAGGCGTAGCCTCTTTAATAGAACCGAACGACTTAGAAAGGTTATCTTTAATCTCTAAGAGTTTATTAAGTTCCAAACTATCAAAAGAGTTAATAATAGCTTTAGAAAGGTCGTCCGAACCGTTTAAGAAGTTCAGTCTAACTATATCGCCTATCAAACTCTTGCGAACCTCATCAATCGGGAAGTCTTGTGGTGGTGTAGAAGTATCCACAATATAGTGTTTAGTAACACCCGCATTAACCTGAGCAGGTACAGCCACGAAACTCCACTCATAAGCGTCCGAGATATCGTCCAAAATAGTATAACAAGGTTTACCCATATACTGGTTACCCATAGTGTGGGTACACTTACCAGAGTATACATCTTTACCGCATATAGAACACTTTTTAGACTTAGCCGTACAGGATACACTAACTTCCTTTTTGATACCGCCGTCTATTTCCTTAATGAGGTCTTGATTAGAGGAAGTTTTAACCATATAAGCGTTACCTTTTAGGAACTTGTAAGGCTTGCCCATCTTGTTAGTTTTGCCACTTTCGGAGATAACCTCAGTAGAGAATATTCTTGCAGTCTGATTGCTACCCTTAGCGTTGTGGTCGAATATACCAGTTTTACCCACAAATAGAGTTTTAAGAGTATCTAAGGCATGGTCAGAAAAGGCTTCATTTTGACGGTCTATATCATTATCGCAGAGTATAACATCAAAGATATACACTTCATCTTCTGATAGTTCACGTCTGGTAAACTGATTAAGTTGACATAAAAGAGTTTCATCTACCATAATAACTATGCACGCTCCCAACTATTGAGTAATAATGGTTAATTTTTTCATAGCGTCGGAAAGGATAGGCTTAAAGGCGTAGTTGATGCTTATAGCTAAGCGGTCGAGTTGTCTGTTTACTATCTTATCAGGTTCTATAAAAATATCCGTAGAGGTAATATATTCAAGAGCGTATTCTCTGTCTATAGCAATAATAGTCTTGTCGTCCACATTAGAAGTAGATATTAGCTTAGTACCAAAAGGAAGAATAACTTCCTTGTCATCATTAATAGTAAATCTATCGGAGACTTGGCTCATATTAAGAATATTATTAAAGTTAGTAGGAGAAACTATAAGAGTATTCATATTAAACTTAGAGAACTGACTGAATAGGTTTACTATATCGGAATATGCTAAAGTAGTAGTAGCGGAGTTAATACTTTTAGCGGAAGAAGATATAGTGCTTATAGCCTTGCTATAGAGAGCATTACCGATATTCTTACCTATCGCACGCACATGAATGCCAAAAATATCTAAATTCTGTTGTCTAACCACTTCATAAGGGCAACTAATAGTTTTAGCGGTCTTCACAAGATAGACTGGGTCGTTACTTTCGTAGATATTGCAGTCAGGCATTACAGAGCCAACGGATACATCGGAATAGTTAGAAGTATCGCTCATATATACGCCTCTGTAGATAGTAGAGTTGACAAAAGTTTTAACAGCGATAATATCGCCAAGTTTACTGTCTTCTATACCAGCCACGATATATCTTTTAAGATATTCAGGGAATAGCACAGCAGTTTCAGTAGTAGTAAAGAACTTTTCGACCTTATCGCAATGAGGGCCACTAACTTTAATATCGAACCTTTTAAGTTGACGTTCATAAGCGTCAAGGTTTTCTAAAGGAGTACCCACATAGTCTTCCGAATGGTCCTGTTCTTCTAAAGCCTCCACAAAACTCTTATTAGATAGATTGTAAAGACCCTTTTCTAATTTAACGTTATCGTACATAAAAAATACCTCCAAAAATTAACTATTTAAAATACCAAGTTCAGTTTCTATTTGAATAGCCTGAGCGTTTTTAAGTCTTGCGTCTGCAAGTTCGACTTCATCTTGAAGATTGATATTACACCAATCCACTTTAACGGTAGCATAAGAGCCGATACTTCTAAGATAGGAATTACATATATCGCAGATAGTAGGAGTAATAACACGTCTGTAGTATTCCAACTCTGAAGTAAGCATATCGGCTTGTTGTGAGGACATTCTTTCAGTAGTAGACCAATTCAAACCAATAAGAAAAGGTGGTATTGAAAGTTTAGCCAAAATCTGTTCCAAAAGTTGTCTAACTGGAACGTCCGTATCGAGCATCTTAACGTCCGAGCCTATAGCTTTGATATCGACATTACCCATAGTTATAAAGTCTCTAACTTGACCGTCGTTACAACTGCTCATACCCTTAGACCATTCTTCAGCTATTTGCATAGCACGTTCTTTAGCGAACACTCTGTCGGAAGTATCGTTAGAAGGCTTGTAGGTAACGGCGTATCTAACGTTTCCAACTCTGTCGAAGTTTTGAGCCATACAGTCGTAAACCTTTAGTAGAGTAGAACTTAGCGAAGACAATCCCCATAGAATAGACCTACCCAAGAGTTCGCCATTAGGATTATTAATCGAGGAGAACAGTATCAAGTTAGGCATAGATATAGGATACTTTTCGCCTTTAAAGTAATACTCTCTTTCCAAAGGGGAGTTACCAAACTTAATATCCACATTAGAAATATCACCATTAGCCAAACCGACGAACTTACCAGTAGACTGGCTAATTAAGATTTCGCCTATAGAGTTGCCATAGGTCAAAAGATTATCAAGATAGCAGTCCATAAAAGCGTTAAGAGACTTACCCACGTTTACCACAGGAACGTTTTCGACAAAGTCATCTAAAGTAGACTGTAAAGAGCTGTCGGAACATATAACGTTAAAACCGCCAGTCAGTCTAACTATTTTGCAGATACAGGCATCTATAATAGGCACAGCGAACCTCAAGCCGTCGTAAAGACGTTTTTCCTGATAGTCCACACAACTATCAAAAGGAAAGGGGTTACACTTAGAACTTCTTAACGTCTGAGTAACGATAGAGCTATCCGACTTAGGCTTTTTAAATAAAGACATAAAATTCATACAAAAATCACCTCCAAACTAAGCACGAATAAAACTACCCACAAAGAAGTCATCCACCGAGTAGTTAAGGGCATAAGAAACGAAGTATCTAATATCGTCCATAGCGTGGTCATGTTCTTTAACAGGAGCGTCATTAGGAAGTTTTTCGTTCCAAACGTAAAGGGAGAACTCTCTAAAGGTATCAGTGCAAGACTTATAGAACCTAACCTTGTTAGATTTAAGAGCATCGCTAACACGTCTAATGCCTGCTATAACGTCGTTGTCGGCTTTGACCACATTAAACTTTTCGTGACGTTTAATACACTCTATGAAACTACTTGCCGAGGGGTCTACTATCACGGCTTCAATGGAGTAGTCACTGGCGAGAGTATCCAAAGCGGAGTAGTGTTCTTCATCGGTACGTAAAGAGCCTTCCACTTTAGAGGAGTAATAATACTCTTTAATTCTGTACCAAATGCCGTCATCAGCGAGACCCCAAAGACCGAATGAGGCGGGATTAACAGTTCCGTAGTCGCAAGAGATAACATATCTACTAAAACTATCAGGTAGAGTATCTACAACGTGAACGCTTTGATTAAACATAGGATATACGACACCCAAAGAGGCTGTCCACTTACCGAGTACAAAACGGTCATAAAAAGCACCAGAGTATAGGCGTTCATACCTACTCTTTATCTTCTGAGAGAGAGAGGGATTATCGTCCATAGTAAAGTGAAGATACAAAGCATTTTTTTGAACCGCCTTAACTATCCATTCACGATAGAACCAGTGATAAGGGTTATCTGGATTGCAATTAAACCAAAGTTTAGAGCCAGTAACGGAGCAACGAGCCAAAGCCTGTTCAACGAAGGAGCGAGGCATTAGAACCACTTCATCGAAGAATACACCGCATAGAGTAATACCTTGAATTAGAGCAGAAGAGCCTTCATCTTTACCGCCGAATAGATAAAACCTATTAGATACATTGCATATTGAAACGTCGATATAGTTTTTGCTAACTTTTTCAACGCATTCAAAGTTAAGACTATTTAGTAAAGACATTAAAGGGGTAGTAACGTTACGTTTTAGGGAAGTAATAGTCTTACCACACATAGCGAAAGAACCGCCTTTAAAGTTGCTCATAGCCCAAAGAATGAAACCAATAGACATAGATAGAGTCTTACCCGAACGAACCGAACCGTCGCAGATAATAGCGTCATAGTGGGAATACTCTTTCAAAGTCCACCATTTAATAGTCAAAGCCTGTTTAGGTGAAAAAGGTTTAATCGTCAATAGCATCACCGCCCGAAGAGGAGCAAAGAGCGTCTAAAAGACTTTTAGCGGTATTAGAACTGTCATTAGAGTTAGCATAGTCGAGCATTTTTTCGAGAGCCTTCTGTCTGTCAAAGAACTTAACTTCAACCCCACCGCCCTTAACCCTTTTAACTTCTGATACGTTGAATAGGTCCAATCCATAAATAGAGCTTGCATCTATAGGATTTTCGCTGAACACCAAGCCTATAGCGTCGTTCACGCTACCAAAAGCCAAACGTTGTAGACCAGCCCAAAGCAGACTGTTAGTAGGAGCGTCTTTAAACTCTCTAATCAGCTTTTGGTACTGAGGAAGAGCCAAAGTCTTCATACCGTCTATAAAGGCGGTATCCTTAGGAAATCCAGCTTTAATAGAGGCTTCTTCCACGTTTCCGCACTTAATGTAGTGGTAGCAGAAGAGTTTTCTAACGTTAGCCAAACAAGTACTATTCAAACATAACACCTCCAATATTAATAATAAGATAGGGTATAATAAAAACACCCTTCATAATATAGCGAAAACAAGGGGAAAAAATGCACATTAATATGCATAATAAAAAAATATTCTCAAAAAAAGTTTTAAATAGTTTTAAAATGGATATACTACACTAATAGAAGTGTAACAATATAGGAGGGTATAACGATGTCAATAAAGCTATCACAACGAAGTATAAAGTTCACAACACCGCCGAGCGTAAAATCGTGTGCATCCACGGTAGGGCAGAAAGAGGGCGAAGGCACATTAGGGGAATACTTTGACGTAATATCAGAAGATAGTTACTTTGGGGAGGAAACATGGGAAAAAGCAGAAAGTACCATGCAAAGAATGACTATTGAGAGAGCGATTAAGAAAGCGAAACTGACACCAGAAGATATAGACTATATGTTTGCAGGGGACTTAATAAATCAGTGTACCAGTACCACATACGGAGTAAAAGACTTAAACATACCATTATTCTGTATATACGGAGCGTGTTCCACCATGACGGAGGGAGCGTTGTTAGGTTCAATGTGTATGGATAACGACTTAGCGGAACATATAGTGTGTGCCACATCTTCGCACTTTTCAACGGCAGAGAGGCAGTTTAGATATCCAATATCATATGGTGGACAACGAACGCCAACGTCACAATGGACGTGTACCGCATCAGGGGCTATAGTTTTAGGGACAGAAAAAAAGCCTCCGTATATAGTAGGAGGTTGCGTAGGAAGAGTAGTAGATTGGCAGATTACCGATGCGAATAATATGGGTTCAGCGATGGCGCCGTCGTCAGCAGACACTATAAAAACGTACTTGCAAGATACAGGTTATAAGCCAGAAGACTTTGACCATATCATCACAGGGGATTTAGGATTAATAGGTAGTAAGTTATTAATCGAGATATTGCAAAGAGACGGAATAGACATATCCAAACAGCATAAAGACTGTGGCGTAATGATGTTTGATATCGATAGACAAGACGTACACGCAGGGGGTTCAGGTTGTGGGTGTTCAGCGAGCATACTGTGTGGATACTGGCTACCCAAGATACAGTCAGGGGAGTATAACAATATACTGTTCATGTCTACAGGAGCGTTAATGTCGCCCATGTTGTCGTTTCAAGGTGAGAGCATTCCAGGAATAACGCACCTAATCCATATAAGTCATAGTGTGCAATAAAGAGGCTTTGAACAGTTAATCAAAAGTTATAATAAGTTATAACTAACATTAAAAATTTATAATTGAAAGGAGTTGAAA
>CAKSDC010000021.1 GCA_934444765.1 uncultured Oscillospiraceae bacterium | reverse complement strand
GTATACCATAAAACTTTTAAAATGTCAAGTGTTTTTTTGAACTTTTTAAAAATTTTAACTTTTAGAGGTTTTAACTTATGGGTTGTATCTGTCCACTCGCCCACCTCAACTGGCGACTTGATTAGTATATCATTAAAACGGGAAAAAGTCAAGTACAAATACTGACTTAATTCATCAATAAAACTGTGAATATTGCACAAAAATCAGTCGGCATATTTCGAGTTCAAAAAAGTATCTAAAAAGTATAATATATATTGAATATTTTTTGGATATGATATATAATATACATATATACTTATGAAAGGAACACTTAACCATGAGTGATTTAAGAGTAAATATCAGCAACTTTTTCAAGCCAGAGTTTGTTAATTCATTTCCAACGTATGAAACGTTCGTTAGTGAGTTGAATGAGTACATAAAAATGTCACAAATATTCAGTTCAGCCGTAGACGAACTAACCACCAAGTTGAACATAATAGATAGAGAGTTTAAGCTACAGTATGAACGCAATCCGATATATAATATAAGGAATAGAATTAAGTCACCACAGAGTATATTTGAAAAGTTAGAAAGACGTGGACTTCCAATTTCGATGCAATCGGCAAGAATGAACCTAACAGACATAGCAGGAGTTAGAGTAATCTGTCACTATATAAAAGACATCTATAAAATAGCAGACTTGCTAACGTTTCATGAAGACATTCACCTAATAAAAAAGAGTGATTATATAGCCAATCCAAAACCAAATGGATATCGAAGTCTTCATATAGTAATAAACGTGCCAATCTACTTAGAAAAGGGAAAAGAGTACGTTCCATTAGAGGTACAGATTAGAACCTTAGCAATGGATAGTTGGGCAAGTTTGGAACATCAACTAAGATACAAAGGCAATCAAGAGGCGAAGTCCATCGAGTATGCTCAAAAGTTAAAAGAGTGTGCCGAAGAGATACACCATGCAAACTTAGTAATGCAAGACCTATACTTTTCATTATATAATGCCCCAGAGGAAGACATAGAGGAATAATATTATGCTAAAAGATTTAAACAAGATTGAGGAATTGCTATCTAAACCAGCCACAATAGAGAGTATCGCTCAACTATACGATGTATTCTTTACTAACCGTGTAGAAGTGTATTCTAAGATAGCACAAAAGTGTGTAGAGTATCTTAATGGTAAGCGTGAAAAGTTCAAGAGTTTGCATAATACATTTTTAAGATATTATTATAGGTTCAATTTTAACCCAATCTATACAAGGTCGAATATACCCACAAACGAAATAGAATGGTTAGCATTTCAAATAAGAATAAAGTCCAAACTAACCATACAGGAATACTATCATGTACTATTAATAGGAACGTTTCACTATTCAGGATACTGTAGAGAGTACTGTATAAAGATGCTTTCAACCTTAACAGAGTATAACACTATGCCATACTATCTAATCGCATTAAACGATAGCGTCAATAGTGTACAGGATATAGCCTATAAAAGTGTAATTGCCAACTTGACTACAGAAAATATTATTGACAACCTTTCAGCGATATATTCACTCACCAAAAAAGGAAGAATAAATTCCCAAAACTATCTAAAGTTGAGTAGTATAATAGAAGAAAAGCTATTATCAGAAGTTTTGCCAACCAATAGAATATTAAAACTTCCAGAGAACGCAAGAAAGTACATCTATTCTATATACATTAAGAATAATATTTTAAGTGTTCAAGACGTGCTAACATTACTAAGTAAAGATAGGTCACGTTCTAACATATATCTTTTAAATAGTCTGTTAGATAGAGGTATTTCCCCAGAGATAGAAGACTTACTACTAACTAATAAAGACCAACGAGTTAGATATAAAATCATGCAATATAGATATAACAGACTAAATAACACATGGCAAGATATCCAAAGCCTCTTAACTGATAGTAATAGAATAGTCAGGGAGTATGCAAAGTATATAGTTCAAAAACATAGTAATATGAACGTCAGGGAGTACTATATAAATCTGTTAAAAAATGAAGAAGTAAATAGTAACATACTATGTGGATTAGCAGAAGTAAGCACTACTCAAGATACAGAGATATTCTTAAAGTATATAGATAGTGAAAGTTTAAGTATTAGAAAGTCCGCACTATATGGAATATCCAAAAGTAGTAACATCAATCAACATTCCGAATTGATGTATAATAGCTTAGTAGATACTTCTAAAGGACTAAGCAAGTTAGCATATACTATCATAATGGCTAATGGAATAGACAATATAGACTATAACGAATACTATTTCAAGTTACTATCCACTAACGAATTAGTATTAAAACGCAGAATAGCAAAAATAATAATAACCTCTTACGATTTAGATTGGATAAGTATGGCATATATATTCAAGTTAGCAAGTATTCCAGAAGTGCAAGATATAGCCTATAAAGGAATAGCCTCTATAATAGATAATCAAAAGTATCTAAAGTGTCCAAAAGACGATGCCGAATATATAAAATACTGCTACATGGAAAACATAGTGAATATATACCATACTATAGAGCAGTACAAACCGAAACTTTATAGAGTAAATAAAAGAACTCTAATATCCAAATTAGAGTTTACACTAAAAAGTTATGATATCATTCAAACAGGAGATAAAAAGTATGTAGCTTTAACGTTCGATGACGGAATTAATACTACCACTTCCAAAGAAGTCTTAAATAAACTGATACAGTATAACGTGGTAGCTTCCTACTTTATATGTGGCAATCAAATAGATAGACATAGTAGAAAGGTACTTCAATTAGCCCATTCCAAAGGTTGTGAGATAAACAACCATTCATACTCACATAGTTGCATGACCGAACTATCCAAAGAGGAGATACTAAAAGAGGTAGAAGATACGTCTTCAATCATAGAGGAAGCCATTCATACACGACCAAAATATTTTAGACCACCATATATAGCAATCAACGACACCATGTATGATACTATAGATATGACGTTCATACAAGGAATATGTCCTGAAGACTATTTAGAAACCGTATCAGTAGAAGAACGCTTTAATCGAATAGTTTCCGAACTAACAGACGGTACTATAATACTCCTTCACGATATGAAAGGTAACACTAAGACGGTCAAAACTTTAGACTTGTTAATTCCATATCTTTTAAATAACGGATATCAATTAGTAACAGTTTCGGAACTATTTAAAATAAAAGGAGTAGTTCCTAAACCACACCAAAAGATAGTCTATACTGTAGTAAAATAGCGTAAAGAAGTCACCTTACGATTAATCATAAGGTGACTATATTTTTAAATTGCTACTATATTCTCTCTAATAGTTCAGATGGTTTTAAAGCAATAACTTCACTATTAATAAAATCACGAATATTTCTTGTAATGATGTAATCAGCTTCAATTCTACTTGCACAACTCATCTGTATAGCGTCTTCAAAATCATTAGAAAGCATTTCAGCGGCATTTTTCAAATCCGAAGACCTCAAATCAACCACATTAAAAATCATCATAATTTGTTGAATTATCTGTTGTGTTTTTTGTGGAGTAAGTTCTTTTCGTAAGATGTACACAATATTTGGAATTGAAAGTGCAGAAATATAACCTTCTATCTTACCAACTTCGCAATATTTCCAAATTTTTGAAGACTTTTCCACAAAATCAGCACGATTGCAAAGAACATCAAGAATAACATTAGTGTCAATCAATACTTTCATGAGTTTCTATCCTTTCTGCACGAATAACCTTATCATCGTAATCATTTTTTAAAACACCTGTAAGAGAATCCGTAAGGAATGAAACGCAAGAATCATGAGAAATAAGTCTTGCAACTTCCTTTCCATTTTTAAGAATAACAATTTCGTTACCAGTTTGAACGGCTTGAAGATATCTACCAAAATTATTTTGCACTTCTGTTGCAGTTGCAGTAATCATAAAAACACCTCCATAGTTTAGCTATTATTAGTATAATACATTTTAGCTAAAATGTCAATGATAACTTTCTAAAATAGATAAGACACTATAATATATTAATCTTCTAAATGAGTAATAGATAGATTAGTAAAAGTAGCTTCAAGCCCCTGTTCCTGATAGTCTACAGCGTATAGACCCATAATAACACCAGTAAAACCAGTAGCCACTTCGGTAGATAGATATCTTGTATCTGCCGAACCGAGTATACTATCATTAACGTAGAAGTTGTAAGTATACTCATCAGCAGAAACTTTAATATTTACGGTATCGCCAGTTATGGTAATGGAACGTTCTTCTTTAGAAAGTCTACCGATAGTAAGTCTAAGAGTAACAGTAGTTTTGCCGTCTTTAGAGTATGCAAACGCCTCATAGTGATGACGTTCGTCCATATACATAGTAACGCCAGCCTCTTGACAGTTTGGGGATACGTCGCAAGATAGTTGTATTTTAAACTCATCTTGTCTAATACCGATAAAAGTAGGAGAACCCACTTGAAATAGGTCTACTTTAGAGCCTATCAACTTTAGACTGTCATCGTTTAGAACGTAACACTCTCTGTTAGGATTTCTAAGATATACCCAATCCAAGTTCCAATTAAGAGTATCAAAAGTCTTAGTATAATAGCGTGCTTGTGGCTTAAAAGATACGTTATCAGGAAGACTAACTTGTAAAGTAGAAGTTCCATTATATATAGTGAACCAACCGTCAGATTGCCAATTTAGGGGTTCAATGCAGACTTCCCTACCGAGATGATGGAAAGGTAGCCACATATTAGACTGTCTAAAAGCAAGGTGTACAAACCACCAATTACCGTTGTAATCTTCTATAATATCGCCATGACCTGCACCTTGTAGAGTGTAACCGCCTAAGTTTCGGTTAGTAAGTACGGGATTTTTAGAATAGTTTTCAAAAGGACCCCAAATAGAAGTACCTCTTGCATAGTTTACCATGTGACCGTATTCAGTACCACCTTCAGCATTAAGAATATAGTAGTAGTCACCGAACTTGTATAGATGAGGTGCTTCCATGTATCTACCGCCAGTACCATACCAAACGGGAACACTTTCGGAAAGTTTTTTACCAGTAGTGATATCTATTTCGCACTGTAGAATGCAAGGTTTTCCGTCCGTATCGTTGCCATTGCTCATAAAGTAAGCGTGACCGTCTTCAAAGTATAGTGAAGGGTCTATACCGCCTTGGTCTACCAAAATAGGTTCAGACCATTCACCGTGGATATCGTCGGTATACACATAGAAGTTTTGAGGAATACCCTCATTAGTAGTAACCATATAGAACCTACCATTATAGTATCTAATAGTAGGGGCATATATACCACCTGAACTTCTAATACTGTTTAGATTAAGTTGACTATCACGAGTTAAACAGTGACCAATATTAGTCCAGTTAATCATGTCATCACTTTCAAATAGAGGCACACCAGGGAAATAGTTCATAGAACTGCATACCATGTAATACTTGCCGTTAGCCTTACATACGCTTGGGTCTGGATAGAAGCCTCTAACTATAGGATTATAATACTTCATAGTTATCTGTTCCTTTACCTGAATATTTTTTATATAGTATAACATACTTCCGATACAAAATCAAGCTAAATATACTGTAAAGACTTAAGTATAAATACTATAGCGGTAATGCTCACGGAAGATAGTATAGTGGTAAGAACTACTATACTGGATACCAATACATAGTCATTTTTCATACTTCTTGCCATAACGTAGCTTGCTACAGTAGTAGGAGAACCTAACATAATAACTATAGCCATAAGTTCTTGATTTCTAAAGCCGAGTAATACGGCAATAGGTAGTATCAATAAAGGCTGAATAACCAACTTTATGGAAGTAGCCACGGCAGTTAGACCGAGCTTTTTAATAGCGGAATCCTTATCGAAACCAGCACCCACTATCAGCAGAGCCAGTGGAGCAGTAATAGAGGCAAGACTATCTAAAGTTTTGCTAACTATGGTAGGAAATGTAACGTCCAATAGAGCAAACGGAACGCCCAACACTATACCTATTATTATAGGATTAGTAACTATTCCTAAAGCGACTTTTTTTACAAACGGTTTACCTGAAAGACGTTCCCCTTCGCCATATATAGTATATAGAGTGACTGCCATAACGTTGTATAAAGGAACGCTTGCTATTATCATCATAGGCACCATACCAGAGTTACCATACATATTCTGTGAAAATGCCACACCTAATATAGCGGCACTGCTTCTGTATGCTCCTTGAACGAACCCACCTATCGATTTTTTTTCTTTAATAAAGAGTTCCGCCAGTACCCATATTACTGCTATGCATATCAACGTAGCGATAAAACAGAACACCAAAAATTTAATATCCACCAACTCTTTGATGTTAGTAGCGGAAATATCCCTAAAAAGTTGTATAGGAAGTAACACTTTAAATACAAAGTCGTTAGTAGCTGGGACGAACTTATCGGTAAGAATATTCTTCTGTCTAAACACCCAACCGAGCAATATTATTAAAAATATAGGAACTGTAGAGTTAAGACTAAACACAAAATTTTCCAAAATGAATGTACCACCTTTCCAAGATAAACTTAGGTTGACAGTCTGTATTAAATATGATAGACTATATAAAAAAGGAAGTGAACGTATAACATGGCAGTAAGCACACTATTAGACATTCCCGAATACTACTACTTTGAAAGTTTAAACGACTATATAGGTAGTCTAAATGGGTTCAACTTCAAGATAGCCACTCAAACCGAGACTATAAACGAAGTAGATAGTAAACTATTAAGAGTATATCTATACCATGGTAACCGATGCTTTGAACTAAGCACACCATATGTACAAAAAGACTTTGAACACAGTTCAAAAGGACTTTCCGCATTAGCCGAATGGATAGAAACAGAATATCAAAAGCACACACAGACTGAATACTATAAAAAGTTTACCATATACGAATAACCTAAGCAAAGTAAAAAAGTCAAGGATACTAACTATAGTGTCCTTGACTTAAAATTATTCAATATGTTTATAATACTAACCTATTAAAAAGTATCGCTCATAGATAGCTTCTTGAATAGAGTTTGAATTTCGTCACCCTTTTCAAGGTCTTGCTTACGAGTTTCAAAAGCGTTAGTAAGTCTCTTGCTCATCTGTTCGTTAATCTTGTAAGCTAATTCAAGTTCATGTAGAGAGCAGTTATCAGCTAAAGCGATTACTAACTTCATAGCATACATATAGTTTTCTACAGCATCTTTGAAAGAGTAAGTCTTAAATAGAGACTGTAGTCTTTCTTCCTTTTGCATATCAAATTCTTGTTCAGCGTAACGAGCCTTGTTTCTGGTTTCGATGATAATAGCCTTAGCGTCAGCATCGATTTCCTTTTCATAGAAGTATTCAGGACCTAAGCCGTAAAGAGTAGATAGCTTTTCTTGGTTTACTCTGGACATCTTACCACCAGCACCGTTTTCCCAGTTAGAGATAGATACTCTACTAACATCAAGACGGTTAGCGATATCTTCTTGAGTAGCACCGTAGATTTCTCTCATGTACTTTAGATTATTCATAGGCTTTTCATTAGCAGTAGCATTGGTATTAGTCATGTTTTCCATAATAATCACCATTAAGTGTATAATACACTTACCTTTCCATAAAATTCTTTGTTATTCCATAGTTTCGATACGTACTTATTTTGATTAAGAAAAGACCATACATACCGAGTAAAAATAAATTGTGTTTTAAGAAATACCATTAAATCGATTAGACTAATAATACTATACCATCAAATAAACCGGTTTAAAAACTTCGACAATATAATAATATAGGACTATGTTTTTATGGCGTTTCATTATCTAATTTCAATTCCATAGATATTATAACATTGTAAGTAACATTTGTCAAGAGTTTAATTGAAAAATTTTAAAAAAATTTTTAAGTTTTATAATATTCAATAAGCTAAGATATTCAGGCTAAAAATTCCAAAGAACCAACCGATATACTAATAAATTTTGACGTGCATCTATTAATTTACCATGCCCAAAATATATATGCTCAAACTATATTAAAAATTAGTAGTATATGTTTAGCAAGCAGTTCAAATAGTTTTCTTATATGGAATAACACTAATTAAACTATATTAAAACTGATACTGTATATATATTATACCACTACATTTTTAAAAAGTCAACTACTTTAGAAAATATTCCAAATATAGTGCAAAAGCCTCGCTTTTTAAAACTAAAAGTGAGACTTTGTTATATATGTTTAACTACTTATTTAGTATACTATCTTGATATACTTTAGTATAGTACCATGTAGAAAAATTATACTTATCATACTTGCTACCATTTTGAATATCATTATATCTAACGTTTAGGCTATCTAAGATGTAATCTTTATCGATAGAACTATTAGTATAGTTAGCAAACTCTAATAGTGTAGGCATAGCGTCGTCGCTAAGTCGGGTTAAACTGTAAGTATCTAAACTTTCAATATATCCATTCTTAAAAAGTGATACGTTAGTCTTAGCTATAATGGTATCCACACGACAGAAGCACAACATAGCAAACATAGTACAGAACGTCACTTTAAACCCTTTAGATAGGTTGAACCTTTTAAACTGACGTATTACTATTAAAACGTATCCTATAGCCAATAGAATCATAAACCAAGTAGTGAATAGTCTTAAACGTGTAAGACCATACTCATTAATGTATAAGAACATCTTGCTAACTGCTGTAGATACTATAAATAGAGTATATACGCATATAGCCATGGTGAACACTTTTAAAGTCTTAGGTTTAACGTTAGCCTCTAAACGCTTGCATAGAGCGTTAGACATCACTATAACCACAAAGTTTATGCACGCTATAGCAGAGAGTTCAAAAAATCCACGTCTTGCATATTCAGAATAGGAATAGTCGCCATATAGATTTCCACTGAAAGCGTTAATAAAGTATCCTATTTGAGAGAATATATACATAGTATATAGCACACATAGTGGAGTTAAAGCGGTATATACTATCACGTTAGGACACACTCTTAAATGGTTAATAGATATGTCGCAATCCTCATCACTGTACATAGTAGTATTTTTATGAACGTTAGTATATAACATATTGAATATCATGCAACCGACAAAAAAGCCTATAATCACTTGAAATATCATAGAAGTATCTAAACTATTCAATATGCTATCAACGATACCCGTTAGTAGAGTTTCCATTCCACCATCTGCGGACATAAGTAGCATAGATACTACAAGCGTCACAGGAGTGGTAATTAATAGTCCAACGAATATGTAGTAGATGTTTTTCTTCACTCTGTTGTTATCGTCTTTAATAAGAATACATTGCATTAACGCTTTAGGACACTTAAAGAACCTATCAAAAGGATACTTAAATAGTGCTTTAATATGTGCCTGTAGATAGTATTTAGGCGAACTGTTATTTAAAGAGTAGACTATATAAGTATATTCTATTACTAAGAATATCGAAGCCAAACCCTTAATAGTGGTATCATTAGTAATCGAAAATATGGTATTAAATAGATATAGTAGGATAAGTTTAAACACTCTGTGCTTTGAGAATATACAATGGTTACTCTTTAGATATACTACTATAGTAGTAAGTACTAAAGAGTATACTATAGTAGTAAAATATCCTGTACAGTTAAACATTGCGAACTTAACGTATAAAAATCCAAGTATCAGTGATACTATAGATAGAACATACTCACTTTTGGAATACTGTATTACTTCATCTTCTGTATCGTCAAGAGGCGGATTGATTTCAGCATAGTATTCGTATATATTTTTATTGTCATCGTTATTGTTATTATTAACTACCATATTAAAAGACCTCCATTATATTAATTAGTTAGACTTAGATAGTCTAAGTAGTACCGTCGTTATCGTCTTCCACATACTCCATTATGTCGGCAGGTTGACAGTTTAGCACCTTACATAGTCTTTCCAACGTAGAAAATCTTATAGCTTTAGCCTTGCCAGTCTTTAATATTGAAAGATTAGCAGGAGTAATATCTATCTTTTGAGCCAACTCATTAGAAGATATTTTTCGTTTAGCCATAACCACATCTAAATTAATAATTATAGGCATATAGATACTTTCATTCCTTTCAGTTATATAGTATAGTCGTTTTCCTCTTTAAGAGCCACAGCCTCTTCAAATACATTCTTTAGTACTCTAAGAATAAGTCCAAAGAATAGAGCCACAAAAGATACTAAAAAACCGAGACTTCTCCAAAGTCCGAACACTGCAAAGAACATTCCAACCACTATACAACACCAAGATATCACCCTTAAACACTTAGTATTATCAGTGATGAACACTAAGTCCTTATCTATGTTAGATATAAGTCTGTTTAAAGCAATAAGACAGACCATACCAACCACCCACGAAAGATACAGTGTAACACATAATGGAACGAATACTGAAGTATCTATAATACCACCTCCAGTAGATATTCCATCGTACCAACGAACCATATAAGGTACGAATATGGCTAATATCACCATAACACCCATAACACACTTAACCAGTATGTAAGAAAGCTTAATAGACCTTGACTTATTCCACATAATGCATAGAACCTCCATATATATAATAGTCATGTTTAACTTATTAGATATTATATCACGGTAGATACTGTTTGTCAATAGAAAATTATCGTTTTTCGATAAAAAATATTCGTATCACAATAAAAGTGAATATCTGCACAAATAATAGTCAATATCTTCTCTTTTATATTCAAATACTAAGTGCTATAATAGTATAGCGTTAAAAAAGGGGGTTATATACATATGGAAAACGTAAAGAGAGCAAAAGGAGATATGACAGAAGGCAATCCTTTAAAATTGATAATAGTATTTGCCATACCTATACTAATAGGAAATATATTTCAACAACTATATAACATAGTAGATACTATGGTAATAGGACACGTATTAGGCGATGAGGCGTTAGCCTCTATAGGAGCTACAACTCCTATATACAACTTAGTAATAGACTTTGCATATGGACTAACTAATGGATTTTCAGTAGTAGTAGCCCGTTGCTACGGTAAAAAAGATATGGACGCTTTAAAGAGGTCAACCTCTTTAACTATGACTTTAACGCTTATACTATCAGTAATATTAACCGTAGTTAGCGTATTAGGAATTAATCCACTACTTAGATTTTTAAAAACACCAGATAATATAATAGCAGACGCACAGTCATACTTAATGGTAATACTATCTTTTGCGATAGTAACCATGACGTACAATATGTTTTCTGGAATGTTACGTGCTATAGGAAATAGTAGAGTTCCGCTATACTTTTTAGTAGTATCCACCATAGTTAATATAGTATTAGATATCGTATTCGTTAAGTATCTATCTTTAGGAATAGTAGGTGCTGGATATGCTACAGTAATAGCACAAGTAGTATCTGTAGTACTATGCGTACTCTATATATACACTAAAGAACCAATGTTAAAGTTCGATAGAGACTACTTAAAATACGATAAGTACTTACTATCAGAGTTAGCCACTACAGGAGCTTCTATGGGATTGATGTTAGCCATAGTAGATGTAGGTTCAGTAACGTTGCAAAGTGCAGTAAACTCTTTTGGTTCTTCCACTATTACGGCACACGCAACCGCAAGAAAGATAGACAGTATATTCATGATGCCTATAGGCACATTAAGTGCAACGTGTTCTACATTCTCCAGTCAAAACTTTGGTGCTAACAGAATGGACAGAGTTAAAAAAGGAATAACTTCTGCTATAATAGTAGCATTCGTTTGGAGTACCATAGCTACTATACTATCGTTTGTATGTTGCGATAGCATCTCATATGCGGTTACTGGTACGAGCGACGCTACTATCTTAAAGACTATAAAGCAATATGTAACTATTAACGTACCATTCTTTTATGTATTAAGTATATTAGTAATACTAAGAAGTACATTACAAGGTATAGGTAAAAAGATAGTTCCACTATCTGCAAGTATAATAGAACTTACTTCTAAATTTGTAGCAGTAGGATATATAGCACCAGTATTCAAGTATATGGGTATATGCTTCTTAGAGCCTGCTATTTGGACTATATGTGCTATACTGGTAGGAGTTGCATTTATACTATACACTAAAAATCCATCGACTGCCAAAGCACAAAAAGTCACCACATAATTCACACAATGGACTATCATATAAGATAGTCCATTATTTTTGACTTTTTTTAGAATATATGATATTATATAGTTATCATTAACTAATACAAGAAAGGATGCTTATACTATGCATACTGCATTTACTACTGCTAATATGTTACTTCCTAATAGTAGCATAGACTATAGCAAATGGTCGGTTATAGCTTGCGACCAATACACCTCACAGCCAAAGTACTGGCAAAGTGTTGAAGATATCACTAAAGATAGTCCTTCCACTTTAAACTTAATACTACCAGAGGTATACTTAAACTCTAACGACTGTGAAGACAGAATAGCTAAAATTCATAGCACTATGAATGAATACCTAACTAACGGAGTATTCACAGAACACAAGGATTGCTTTGTATACGTAGAACGTACTCAAAGTGACGGTAAAGTTCGTAAGGGACTTATAGGTGCTATAGACTTAGAACAGTACGACTATACCAAAGGTAGCACTTCACAAGTAAGAGCTACCGAATCTACCGTAATAGAAAGAATTCCCCCACGCTTAAAAGTAAGAACTAACGCTCCTATAGAACTAACTCATATTATGATACTAATAGACGATGCTAATAATACAGTAATAGAACCTATCGGAAACGATAAGGCTTCATTAAAGTCCATATATAGTGTAGACTTGATGTTAGGTGGTGGTCATATAGACGGCTACTTAGTAGATAGTTCCGATATGCAAAACTCTATAGACGTTGCACTAAATAACCTTTTAAAGGATAATTCGAATAAGTATAGTACTAATATCAATCAGACGCTACTATATGCCATGGGAGATGGTAATCACTCTTTAGCCACTGCAAAGGCATACTACGAAAACTTAAAGAAGTCTAATCCTAACGTAGACTATTCCAACCATCCGTCAAGATACGCATTAGTAGAGATAGTAAACTTACATAGTGAGGCTTTACAGTTCGAGGCTATACATAGAATAGTTACCAATGTAGATACTAACGACCTACTTACTCAGATGAACCAATCTTTAGGCACTTCTGCCGAAGGTTCTAACGATATGCAAAAGTTCTGTTACGTACTAAACGGCATAGAGTATCCACTATATATTAGCAAGCCTAACTCCAACCTTACGGTAGGCAGTCTACAGAACTTTTTAGACCTATACTTAAAGGAACATCAAGATAGTAGTATAGATTACATTCACGGCAAGGACGTAGTATTAACGTTATCCAAACAAAAAGATAGCGTCGGATTTATACTTCCAGATATGGCTAAAGAAGAACTGTTCGATACGGTAATAAAGGACGGTTCACTACCAAGAAAGACATTCTCTATGGGACACGCCGAAGACAAGCGTTACTATATGGAATGCCGAACCATAACAGAATAGTCAAAAAAAGAACGCTATAGTCCAATATAGCGTTCTAACTGTATGTAATAATTTAATATCTCCAATATGGCGGATAAGTATCTTCTTCCGAAGAAGTAGTATCTTCAGGAATAGTAGTTACTACAGGTTCAGTAGTAGTAATAGTAGGTTCTGTAGTAGTGCCTAATACTATATTGGACTTACTGGTTTCGACTGTAGTAGTAGATTGAGTAGGTTCAACGGTAGTAGTATCAGGTATAGAAGTAGTAGTAATAGTAGGTTCTTCCGTAGTGGTAGTAACGGTAGGTTCAGTTACTATAGGTTCGGTGGTAGTAAATCCATTTAGACCGCTCTTTTTGATAATAGAGGTATAGTCACGATAGGAATAGTTAGAGTCCACTTCACCTTGAATACCATAACAATAGTCTGTTCCGTACTGCCAAAGACCACCATATTCGTTACCATACTTAGGAGTAGAAGTCCAATGTGCCAACCACTTATCGTATAGAATAAGGTCGTCACTATAGAGTTTATTTTCAATCCAGTATACGTTAGTATATATAGAGGTATAGTAACCAGCGTCTTCAAGAACGTCACAGAAAGCTATAGTAATATCGGTACGTTGTCTACTGGTAAGGCTATCCATAACAGAACTTTCTATATCAAAGCATACAGGATATTCAAACTGTTTACCTTGTATAATCTTAAGGAAGTATTCAGCTTCTTTTTTAGCTTGTGGGATAGTAGTAGCACGAGTAAACCAGTAGCAACCCACAGGAATGTTATACTTTTTGCACTGTTGATAGTTAGTTTCAAAGTAAGTATCGGTATACATAACTTCGTTAGCGGAACTTACATATCCTGCTCTAAGGATAGCAAACTCAACGCCCTGTTCTTTTACTTTAAGCCAATCTATGTTAGACTGCCAAGCCGAAACGTCTATTCCCTTGTATAGTGCATTGCTTGGTTTAGTAGAAAGGTATGTATCTCTTGCTTCCTTAATAATATCTCTTTTTTGTTGTAGTATATCCAGTACGTTTAAGTTAGACTGTGTATTGTCAGAAATTACGTCTTTTTTGTTTTGATATAGGCTGTCAACGGTATCAGAAGTAGCAACGGCGTTAATACCACTAATAGCAGATAGCATGAATGCAGTAACCACACTTAGCACCATCGACTTTTTAAGTTTAAAATTCAATAATTACACGCTCCCATTATATTATATGTTGATGAATTTCGACCAACAAGAACATTATAACATAATAGAAAAATAATTTCAACACATTTAGAGCAATATGTATAGTATCTACTACTCAAATAGATTGATAGAGAACATCTTAGACTTTTCGCCTTGATAGTACTTTCTATTAATTTCCACGCCCACCACTTGAACGTTATCTATATTAGTAGTATCGGTAGGAGGTGTAGACTTAACGTTTAAAGTATAGTAGCCTTGACTATCCTTTTGCATAGACTGTATAGTACATACGTTACCATTAGGTGAAGGTATTACGTATAAGAAGACTACGTGTTCAGCAAAAAATTCGTCGTTGTAGTGGTTTAATAGTTGGTCCAATAAGTCTTTAGGAATAGCCTCTACCATTTGAGGCATAGCGGTCATAACGTTTTGAACGTCTGTAGTAGAAGTGAATAGAAACTTAACCTGTACGTTAATGCTACTGGAGTTACCACTATAGGTTCTTTTTTTAACTGGAATTTGCTCATTTAAGAGATACTTGCTTAGTTGTTGTAAGTCTGTAGTCGAAACTTTTCCGTCGCAGTTCATATCCGCACCGTAAAGATTAATAGTATCGTCTATATTTAAAAGATACTTTTTAAGTTTTACTAAGTCAGCCGAAGACCTTTCGCCGTCACCGTTAGCGTCCCCAAATATAGAAGAAGTATCTTCAGTAGCTCCCAAAGTAACGTACGTACTATATGTAGAAGATAGTGTTAGCATAGTAGAAAGTGTAGTCAATACACAAGCCAACTTTAATTTAATACCGTTTTTAATCATAAAAAAATCCTTTCTCTATTTAATTAATATTTTAGTAACATTATAGCGTAGACTATGGCAAAAGTCAACAGTAAGATTAAAATTCCTATAGCGTCGCCTAAATTTTGGATAATTCACATACCTATGAACTTAAAAGATACTATCACATGTTAGAACCCTTGACTTTTTAAATAGTCTGCGATATAATAGACTGTATGGTTAAAACACTGTTAGTGTACAGATTTAATTTACAGAAAGGAAGTATATACACATGACTATTAAACTATTCGATGATGGACATCTTAAAGAGTTCGATGCTACAGTAGTCTCTTGTGAAAAATTGAAGAAAGGTTACGGTGTAGTATTAAATCAAACCGCATTCTTTCCAGAAGGTGGCGGACAGCCTGCCGATATCGGTACTATAGATAGTGCTAAAGTTACCGACGTAAAGATTAAAGATGAAGTTATCACTCATATAGTAGATAAGCCTCTTGAAGTCGGTTCTACCGTACATGGTGCTATAGACTGGGACGTTAGATTTAAAAGAATGCAAGGACATTCTGGAGAACATATAGTATCAGGTACTATACATAGAATGTTCGGTTACGATAACGTAGGCTTCCATATGGGTAGCGAAGACATAACTTTAGACGTAAACGGCACTCTAACCGAAGACGACATTGCTACTATAGAGTACAAGTCTAACTTAGCAGTAGTTAGCAATGCAAAGGTTACTATTACATATCCTGATAGTCAAACTCTTAAAGACTTAGACTACAGAAGTAAACTTGACCTTACCGAAAACGTTCGTATAGTTACCATAGAAGGTTATGATATGTGTGCTTGTTGTGCACCTCACGTAGCATATACTGGCGAGATAGGTGTTATAAAAATCACTCAAGCAGAACACTACAAAGGCGGTATGAGAATACATATGCTATGTGGTTTCGACGCTCTTAAAGACTACACTCAAAAGAACGATAGCGTACTAAGAGTATCCGCTATGCTTTCGGCTAAACAAAAAGAAGTAGTAAAAGCCGTAGAAAGACTTAATGAAGAACTTATAGTTCAAAAGCAAGCCTGTGCAGAACTCAAAAATCAGGTACTAAAGGTTAAAATATCTGAACTTAAACCTACTGACGGCAATATGTGTCTATTTGAACC
Organism: uncultured Oscillospiraceae bacterium; assembly: GCA_934444765.1. GTDB lineage: Bacteria > Bacillota > Clostridia > Oscillospirales > Ruminococcaceae > UBA5884. The sequence continues at coordinate 13,019 of CAKSDC010000021.1, read as the reverse complement.
TGCTTTTGATATGCAAACTCTTAGAAGTTTAGTCAACGAAGGCGTTAAACTCACTGGTGGTATCTGTTGTGGTTTCAGTGGAAACGACCAAAAAGGATACTCTTACATCATGGGCAGTAACAACGTACCTATGCGTGAAAAGTCTAAAGAGATTAATACCGCTTTACAAGGTAAAGGTGGCGGTTCTAACGAAATGATACAGGGCAGTGTTAAGGCTACTAAGTCCGAAATACTACAGTATTTTAACGTAACACTAAACTAAGCATAGACTATTAATATTCTAAGGGGAACTTATGAAACAGAACGTTATCTGCATACTTATAACTATAGTACTATACCTTGCTTTTATGATAATAGTAGGTTTAGTATGTTCAAAAAAGAACAACAACGTAGGAGACTTCTATCTTGGTGGACGAAAGTTAGGACCTTTTGTAACCGCTATGAGTGCTGAAGCCTCTGACATGAGTAGTTATCTACTTATGGGACTTCCTGGGCTTGCATACCTGACGGGTATAGCAGACGTAGGTTGGACGGTAATAGGATTAGCTATAGGTACATATCTTAACTGGTTAATAGTAGCCAAAAGATTAAGAATATACTCATCAGTAAACCAGTCCATTACCATTCCAGAATTTTTTTCTAAAAGATATCGTGATAGTAAGAATATAATATCTTTGATAGCCTCTATTATAATATTAATATTCTTTATTCCTTATACTGCCTCAGGATTTGCTGCGTGTGGAAAACTGTTCACTTCGCTATTTGGTATAGACTATCACATAGCTATGATATTTAGTGCAATAGTAATAATATCATACACCAGTATAGGTGGATTTCTTGCTGCAAGTACTACCGACTTCATACAGAGTATAATAATGAGTATAGCTTTAATAATAATAGTAGTATTTGGAATAAATACAGCAGGCGGAGTAGATAGCATTATAGACCACGTTAAATCTCTTGAAGGATATCTTTCACTATTCACAACGCATCAAATAGAAGGTAATGCTTCTAAGCCTTATGGATTTTTGAATATAGTATCCACTGTAGCATGGGGTTTAGGTTACTTTGGAATGCCTCATATTCTGTTAAGATTTATGGCTACTGAGGACGAAAACAAAATAAAACTTTCAAGAAGAATAGCTACTATATGGGTAGTGATATCTATGGCAGTAGCTATACTAATAGGCATTACAGGAAGAACTATTTCATCTTTAGGTATATTAGATACTCTATCCACTTCTTCCACATCGGAAACTATAATAGTAAAGATGGCTGAACTACTTAGCGAACATGGTATAGTTCCTGCCCTATTGGCTGGACTTATCTTTGCTGGAATACTTGCTTGTACTATGTCAACTTCAGACTCTCAACTGCTTGTAGCGTCTTCCAGTATGTCAGAAGATATACTAAAGAACGTATTTAAAATAAACCTTTCCAATAAAGCCTCTATGATAGTAGCAAGATGTGTACTATTAACTATATCTGCAATATCCATAGTAATAGCATGGAACCCAGACAATTCAGTATTCTATATAGTATCGTTTGCATGGGCAGGCTTTGGAGCTACTTTTGGACCTTTAATGCTGACCGCTCTATTTTGGAAGCGTTCCAATAAGTACGGTGCTATAGCTGGACTTATCGGTGGTGGCGTTACTATATTCGTTTGGAAGTTTATAGTAAGACCTATCGGCGGTGTATGGGATATATACGAACTACTTCCTGCATTTATAGTATCTTTACTATGTATAGTAATAGTATCGTTAGTTACAGCTGAACCTGAAAAAGAAATAGTAGATGAGTTTGAACTCGTAAAAAATACTAAATAGTTTCCACTCTACTATTGACTTTTAAAATTGGTTATGATATACTCTAAGGTATAAAATAAATCACTTTCGGGAATGATTGCCTCCCCTGTTCATTTATGAACTAAAGTGCGATATAGCTAATGGCATCTACTTTTATAGTAGGTGTCATTAGCTTTTTTTACGCATACGCAATAGAAAGGAAGTCTTAAACTATGTTATTCACCATTGGAACTATCCTGTTATTTGGTTACTTAGCAGGAAAACTATTTAGTAGGTTAAAGTTACCGTCTTTAACTGGCATGATATTGGTCGGTATAGTGCTATCTTATCTTGGATTGATAGACGATACTACACTGTCTATTTCGTCAGACTTGCGAAGGTTAGCTTTAGTAGTAATACTAACTCGTGCAGGACTTACGTTAAACGTATCAGACCTTAAAAAGTCTGGTAGACCTGCTATACTTATGTGCTTTCTGCCAGCCACTTTTGAAATTATAGGTTGCATATTAATACTACCTATACTATTTGACGTTTCCATATTAGAGGCTACTCTAATAGGAACGGTAGTTTCGGCGGTATCACCTGCCGTGGTAGTTCCACGTATGATACACTGTATCAATCACAAGTACGGAACGGATAAAGGTATACCTCAAATGATATTAGCAGGTGCTTCCGCTGACGATGTATACGTAATAGTACTGTTCACATCGGTATGTACTGCTCTACAGAGTGGAAATTTTTCTGCAGTTACACTATTAAAGATACCTATTTCTATAGTGTTAGGAATATCTTTAGGCTTACTTTCGGGATACGTACTAAACGCTATATTTAAAAAGTTCAACATACAAGATACCGAAAAGATGTTAATACTACTATCGGTATCGTTTGGAATGCTAAAGTTAGAAGATACTCTAACTGGTATAGTATGCGTATCTGGTCTACTTGCCATTATGAGTATGAACTTAACTATTAGATACAATTCTCCAGTACAAGCGAAAAGTCTTTCTGAAAAGTTTAACAGTCTTTGGGTATTTGCAGAAGTGTTACTGTTCGTATTAGTAGGCGTGGCGGTAAACTTAGACTACGTTAAAGACTGTGGTCTATTAGCTTTAGTATGTATATCCATAGCGTTACTATTTAGAATGTTTGGTGTTCTGTTATGTACTTTAGGTACTAACCTATCAAAAAAAGAGAGGCTATTCTGTATGGTTTCGTACTGTCCTAAAGCCACAGTTCAAGCAGGGATAGGAGCAGTTCCTTTAGCTATGGGACTATCTTGTGGAAACGTAGTATTAACTTTTGCAGTAGTTTCGATACTGTTTACGGCTACTTTGGGAGCTATTCTAATAGACAACACCTATAAAAAGCTACTAACACAAGAAAGATAACCGATATTAAACTTGATATCGTCTTTAAAATATGTTAGAATATCTAATGCAATACTAATTATAGAAAGAAGTAGTTACATGAAAGATAGTAAAAACATATTCAAGGGAACAGTTTCGGTGTGCTTTTTTGCCATGATATGTTGTCTGCTTTGGGGAAGTGCTTTTCCGTGCATAAAGTTGGGATATAGTTGGTTTAATATTTCCGCTACAGATACTGCTACTCAGATACTATTCGCAGGGTGCAGATTTACCATAGCAGGTTTAATGGTAATAGCAGTAGGTAGTATGTTAGAACACAGAGTATTATATTTTAAGGGAGTTCAATCTTGGAAAAGAGTGTGTGTAGTAAGTATGTTTCAAACTTTTTTGCAGTACTTGTTTTACTACATAGGTTTAGCACATACTTCAGGGGTAAAAGCCTCTATAGTAATAGGTTCTAACGTCTTTGTAGCTTTGATAGTTTCTTGTTTACTGTTCAAGTTAGAAAAGCTATCCAGTAAAAAAGTAGTAGGTTGTATAGTCGGATTTTTAGGACTAATACTTATAAACTGCAACGGTAGAGAACTTTTAGGAAGTTTCAACTTCTATGGTGAAGGTTTAGTATTTATTTCCACCATAGCGTCGGGATTTTCCTCCGTATATATGAAAAAGTATTCCAAATATGAAAATCCTATAGCTTTAAGTGGATATCAATTCTTTATAGGTGGCATATTAATGGCGATATGCGGTTTAGCGTTCGGCGGAAGACTAACTATTCAGGACGGAAAATCTTTAGCTATGTTATTGTACTTAGCTTTTATATCTGCTGGAGCGTACACTCTGTGGTCTATACTATTGAAGTATAATCCAGTATCTCAAGTTACGGTGTTCGGATTTATGAACCCTGTATTTGGCACTTTGCTATCGGCGTACATTCTCGGCGAAAAAGAACAGATACTAAACGTAAAGTCGTTAATCTCACTATTTTTAATATGTATAGGAATACTAATAGTAAATAGCAGTAGTAAACAAAAAAGTTCCCCTAAAGTTTAGGGGAATTTTTTATGATATTCTCAGATTATTTATTCATATTATCTTAGAAAATAATATTTTTTGCTAAAAAATTATTTTTAGTTTTTCAATGTTTAGAATGCAATTTATTTTTCACCTAAGAAATAGAGGTATTCTTGATGGTCTTTATATAAACTTTATTATTTCCATGACCATTTTTTCTTCCATTCATTTTTTTTCAAAGTTTTTAATAAAGGGTAGAACTTAGAGCGTCGTCTTATTGCTAATACATAAGAATCCACATGGCTACAACCACCTTTATAAATATAATCACCGTCAGTGGTTCTACCAGCATAAATAAGTCCGCCAGCTGCAGCTATACCAGATAAATATCCAATAGCTCTTATTTGTATTTTATCACCTGGCATAAGTTTATTTTCGCCTTGACCATACATAAAGACAGTATCTACTGTAACAAATACTGGGTCATAAACACTAAAAATATATTCAAACATTTTTTTCCTCTAAATTATTCCTAAAATCTTTTTTTTCATAATTATTAAATCAACTATATTAACTGTTCCAAATATCCATAAAGTAGTCGTTGCGGTCTTGTATAGACTGGTTAGTAGACTTTATAAACTCTCCGTCGTACTTAATGGAGTTTAAACACTTAGTTAAAAGTTCAGCGTCTGTAGAAAATTGGTCTTCTGGAGTGGTTACAAAGGCTAAACTATACGCCATATAGTAGGAAGTATCTAATTGACTTGGAAAGTTAGTACCAAATAGTTGGTTTACAAAAGTCATATCGTTTACTGTATCTCCAAAGTTTACCAGAATACCAGAAAATGCCCCTTTGCAAGTATTACCGTCTGCGTCCGTAAAAGTTGCTACTAAGTCGGAACTATCTTTAACGTTGCTACCATAGTAAGACGGTGCTTGAACTGGCACAGTAGATACTACGTTGAAATTATTGATAGTTGGCATATACGCATTAGATAGATATGTAGTTTCAGACTTAGCCCACGTACCAAAGTCGCTAAAGTTAGCATAGAAGTTACTCATAGTAGCCTCTTCTACATATGGAGCGTTAGCAAACATAGAATAAACGTCCGCTGACATACTATTATAGAATTGCCAATACTCTTTAGCCTCTTTACTCTTTAAGATAGGTTCAGCTTTTAACCTTACGAATATTTGATATTGAGGGTTATCCTTACTATGTGCTATTAAAGTGTGGTCCATACCCACGCCACCTTCTTCTACAATCCAACCTTTAGGAATAGTCATAGTTAAGTACGAACTTGAATAAGTTTCGGTCTCTTTGGATAACTGCGAAGTACTATCTTCTACATACTCTATATCTTTAATGCCGAGTAGTACTTTTTTAGTTGCCAGTAGGTCAGCACTGGAAAACTTTCCGTCGCCGTTTGCGTCAGCCTCTAATATGGTGTCAGGGTCATACTGTTCTGAAGTGCCTAACAGACACTTTTTCATAATTAGCACGTCGGCACTGGATACCTTGCCGTCTTGGTTGATATCTCCTCTTATGCGTTGAGTACTTGCATACGTTCCAAAAGACATCATACTACTTAAAGAGTACACTGTAGCTAATAACATAGTAGTAAATAGTTTTTTCATAAAAATAGCACCTCCTATTAGAATAAATATAGCATATATTGTAAAAAAAGTCAATGCTTTTGTGAAATATTTGGAAATAACCACAAAAGCATTGGTATTATATAGTGTATATTGCACAAACGAACTATACTCTTATTAGTTTAGAATAGTATATCCTTAAAACATATGTTAGGTTCGTGTTTATCGAAGTTCCAAGTATGAAAACTATCTCCACCACAGAATAGTCTATCGGAACAGTTTTGACACTTTTCACAATTACGATAGTCTTCTTGTCGGAACGGTTCAAACTTATTGAGCCATACTTCTTTAAAGTCATCACGTCTAATGTTTCCCTGAATTAGTTCTGGACGACGTTCTATATCAAGACAGGCTGAGATATTACCATTAGCCATAATACTTGCAACGTATATACCTGCATTACATAGAAAGTACCAGTCTCTAACTTCCCTTTCGTAATCTGTACCAAGATAGTGACTGCACCCATACGATACAGGCATACCCATTTGACGTTTAGAGTATATATAGTTAAATAGTCTTTTGTAGTCGTTAGCATCGAGAAGTAGTTCAGGATAGTTATTAGCACGACCGATAGGTTCTAAGTTTATTACTCTCCAAGAGTCTATATCCATACCGCATAGTATATTGTAAAGGTCTTCTAACTCATCGATATTCTTCTTATGTACTACGGTAGTAACTTGAATATGTTGAAATCCACCTTGTTTTATTAAAGCGTTTATACCTTCCATAGCACGTCTATAGCCACCTTTGGTACGTCTAAAGGCATCGTGAGAATCCTCCAAACCGTCGATACTTACCGAAATAGTCTTCATGCCTACTTCATGTAGTCTGTTAGCCACTTCATCGTTAATTAGTGTAGCGTTAGAAGTCATTCCCCAATTGAAGCCCAACTTATTAGCATAGCCCATGATATCGAAAAAGTCTTTACGGAGTAAAGGTTCGCCACCAGTAACGCATATTAATAGTCTATTAAGTTCCTGTTCAGAAAAATTTTCTTTAAGGTAGTCCAAAAAGTTATGATACTCTTTAGTAGATAGCATATCCGAACTATCAACGTCACCACAACTACTTCCACAGTGTAGACAGTGTTCGTTACACTGTAGAGTAAGTTCAAAGAATAGTTGTCTTAACTGAGGATTTTTAAACAGTGTACGCCTGTATTCTGCTAACTGATTTAAATGTTGTTTTTTAGTAATATTGTTTAGCATATTGTAGTACTCCTATACGTTAAGATTTATAATTAGACTAAAGGTGGACCGTACATTAGTTCGACCTCGTTTTCGGTAGTCTCGAAGGTAGTTTCAAAAGTAGTAACTTCGGTAGTAACGGTATCCTCATCGAAACTGTTTATAATACCTAATAGATACTTTTTAAGTAGTAGTAAATCGGCGGTACTAATCTTACCATCGTCATTAACATCAGCGTTGTATAGATAGTTAGCATCATTTCCGTAAATAAGAAAAGACTTCATTTCTACTAAGTCTGCAACAGAGACTTTACCGTCTAAGTTCACATCACCAGCTATAGCAGGTGGTGGACCATATACAGCATAGCCATAGTCATCTTCTGGATTGTAAGTAGTAGCAGTAGTTTCTTCTGCATTAGTAACTACCATAGTAGCGTTAGCTAACATAAAAGTGAAGCAACTGATTAAACACATTAACTTTTTAGTATTTTTCATACATATTCCTCCTTAGTATATACTTAAATGGTTTAAATAGCATCTATAAGTATAACTGTTTTACTAAGCAAAACATAACACTAAAAATCAAGGTTCTACTATTTGCACAAAATCTCAATAGTATTTTTGTATATATTATCCATTTATTATGCTATCTATACCCTTAGTTAAAGCGACATACTCTTGCATAGTTTGATTTAGATATTGTAGTCCTGTAGGTTCTAAGTGATAGTATACTCTAATACGGCGTTGACGTTCTCCAATATACTCTCGACGGTCTGATATATACCCTTTTTCTATAAGGCGATATAGTGTAGAATACATAGTACCTTCTTGTAGAGTGTATAGTCCGTCACTTTTTTTAGATAGTTCTTTAGCTATTTCGTAACCGTACATATCCTTTGTATTTAGTAGATATAGTACTAACATTTCTACAGTACCTCTTTTAAGATTTTCTTTAATACTCATATTAATACATTGCACCTTTCCAAGTAGCTTTTTTTAGATATCAATAATTATACACTAAATGTTATACTAATGCAACTACTATTTAGTGCGGAACTTTAAACCTATATTAAGGATATCTAAAATTAATATTAAGTATCTATTGCAAAATACTATTGGTGTGGTGTATAATAGTATATGAACCTATAGCAACTTAATATATTCCAAAGTTATACAGTATCGCACTTGGAGGTGAAATAATGCGTTATGAATGTATTACACACTACTTAAAGATATACAAAAAAAGAGTTCCCGTATAGATACTATAACAGATAGTAAGTATATACTATAAGTATAGGTTTAGTAGATATCCACATATATAGGTTGCTAATAGATATTGAGTTCAAATACTATACTACTAAAGCTATATGTAACTAACGAAAGGAAATACGTATGGGAATTTCAAACATAGTATCCCTACTTGGTGGAGTGGCACTATTCTTGTTTGGTATGTCACTAATGAGCGAGGGACTAAAAAAAGTTGCTGGTAACAAGTTAGAAATGGTCTTGTGGAACATTACTAATACCAACATCAAAGGTGTATTGGTAGGTACTATAGTAACCGCCATAATACAATCATCATCAGCTACCACGGTAATGGTAATAGGATTTGTAAACTCTGGTATGATGAAAGTAGCTCAAGCTATTAGTATCATAATGGGTGCTAATATCGGTACAAGTATTACAGGTTGGATTATGTGCCTATCGTACATGGATAGTGCTAATACAGGCGTATTAGAGTTACTATCTACGGCTACACTCTCTGCCCTAATAGCTCTAATAGGCATAATACTAAAAATGTTTACTAAGTCTAAGACTAAACACAACATAGGTACTATACTACTTGGATTTTCAGTGCTTATGTTCGGTATGCAAAGCATGAGTTCCGCAGTAGCACCTTTAAAAGAAAGCGAAACCTTTTTAAACATACTAACCATGTTTAGCAATCCTATTATAGGAATACTCTGTGGAATAGTAATAACTGCTATATTACAAAGTGCTTCCGCTTCAGTAGGTATACTACAAGCACTATCGGTTACTGGTACTATCAACTTTTCCATGGCAATACCTATAATAATGGGAATGGGTATCGGTGCTTCTATGCCTGTGTTGATATCTTCTATAGGTACTAACAAAGACGGCAAAAGAACCGCTTTAATATATCTATTCAACGACGTTTTTGGTACTATAATATGGTCTACAGTGTTCTATACCAGTAATGCCATAGTACACTATTCATTTTTACAGAACGTAACCTCACCAATAGATATCGCACTAATAAACACTATATTCCGTGTGGCTACTACCTTAGTACTAATGCCATTTATCAAGTATCTTGAAAAGTTAGTGTTCTTTGTGGTAAAAGATGACCCTAATCAGGAAAACAAAGACAAAGACCTTGAACGTCTTAACGAAAACTTTTTAGATACCCCAGAAGTGGCTATAGAACAGAGTTCTATAGTATTACTATCTATGGCTACTCTTACAAAAAAGAACGTGAGTTCGGCTATACAACTACTATATAACTACTCCGAAGATGAGTACAAAAACATAGAAAGTACTGAAGATATTGTAGACAAGTACGAAGACAAAATAGGTAGCTATTTGGTTAAAATCACTACTAACAAACTTTTAGAACCTCAACGACAGAATATATCCTTAATGCTACACGCTATAGGCGACTTTGAAAGAATTAGCGACTATTCGGTTAGTATTTCCGATAGTTCTAAAGAACTGTTTGAAAAAGATAGTAAGTTCTCACAAGACGCTAAAGCCGACCTTAACATTCTGGAACTCGCTCTAAAAGAGGCTTTAGACAATACCATTATAGCTTACAAAAACTATGACTTAGACACCGCTTACAAAGTAACTTCTTTAAAAGAATTAATATCTATACTATATAACAACGCAAAGAACGGTCACATATTAAGAATACAAAATGGTTCTTGCACCTTAGAACAGGGCTTTATATTTAACGACTTAATTACTAACTATCAAAGGATATCCGACCATTGCTACAATATAGCCATATCCATTATAGAGCTAAAAGCAAGAAGTTTAGATACTAAAGAATACCTACAAGGTTTAAACTATATAAAGTCCGATAGTCTAAACAAGTACCTTAAAGAGTATCAAAAAAAGTATCAGCTACAGTAGATAGCGTAACTAACAGTTTAGTGGATTAAGTATTACTCAATCCACCACTTAACATTATATTAACCGTTCCCTACCTAAAGATAAGGTGGGGTTCTTTGTTACTACTTTTTCTTTTTAAACTTTTCGCTGAACAGTATCCAACTACTTAATATTATAGCTATAACGTATCCTAAAAATCCTAACGCTGGAATGCCTAATATAGTAGGTTTCATACCAGTAGTACATATAGTACTTGAACTTATAAGTAACGCTGAGGAAATAACACACGCTATAAACTTATTAACCATTCCCGATAGTTGCTTGACTATATCGTCCGAACCTGTTACGTCTAAGTTTACCTTAGTACGACCTTTAATAGTAGCCTCTAATAGGTCAGCTAATAGGGCTGGCAAGTTTAAGGATTTAGCACCAGAGTTCATAACCGTGGTTATATAGTTTTTGAACTCTTTTTTTATGTCAAAGTTTTGAAGAATTTCAAGTTCCAACCTATCGGAAGCCACGTCTACAACGTTTACTTCTGGACTTACTGTAGCTATTACGCCTTCTAAGGTCATAATACCTCTTGCCAACATAGATAGTCCTTTAGGCATGGATATATTATACGTTATTGCTAAATTGATAAGTTCTTCCAAAAATACGGCAAGGTCAACGTCGCCCATATCTGCGGAACAGTATTTTTCTAACATACTATCCACATCTTCGTATAGTCTACTATAGTTGATAGTACCCTTGCAAGTTCCAAACGACATTATTACACTGATAAGGTCGTTTACATCACGTTTGATAACCGACTGTATAGCCTTTTTGAACAGTTTTCTATCTTTTTTGGACAGTCTGCCCATCATACCCATATCTATCCATACTATTTCGCCATTACGAACTTTAATATTTCCAGGGTGTGGGTCTGCATGGAAAAATCCGTCGTCAAGAACTTGTTTCATGTAGTTATCGGTTAGCATCTTTCCTATAGCGTTTCTGTCGATACCGTCTTTAATCAGACTATCTATATCCCCTACAGAGTAGCCCTCTACATATTCCATTACTAATACTTTAGAAGTCAATAGTTCGTCTTCCACGGTAGGACAACTTACACCTTTATAGTCTTTGTTGTTACTGTAAAATTCTTTAATGTGACCTGCTTCAACTCTAAAGTCGAGTTCTTCTTGAGAGATACTCCACATTTCGTCCAATAGAGAGTTAAAGTCTATAGTATTGCTAATAGGTACTAACTTTAAAGTCTTAGAAACTTTTCTTAACAAGTACATATCTTGTGTCATGATATCTTTAATGTTAGGACGCTGAACTTTTACTACTACTCTTCTATTAGTATCTTTAATCTTTGCACGGTGTACCTGAGCTATAGAGGCTGAACCTAAAGGTTCGGTTTCAAAATCGTCGAATATATCTTCTACACTTCGATGATACTCTTCTTCTATAGCGTGTTTAACTTCGGTGATAGTTAGAGGCTTTACGTCGGTACGGAGTTTTTCTAATTCTTTGCAATACTCTTTAGGTAAAAAGTCAGTACGCATGGACATAATCTGTCCAAGTTTTATGAACGTTGGACCTAAATCTTCTAATATAAGCCTTAGTTTTTCTGGAGTAAAACCTTCTTTAACTATTTCGTACTTTCTGATAATCTCTAAGATTTCGGCTATTCTGCTTTGTTCTCTTGACTTTTTAGTATTGTTAGTATCTTTAGTTTCGTTTAGCTTTAAAAGTTCTTCGTCTATGGAATTAGTATCGATATCCGTTTCCACTTCAGTCTTAGAAGTATTAGTATCTTCTTCGATAACTTCCACGTCTATTACTTCTTGATTTTGATTTTTAGTATCTTTATCGTTTGGCATGATATCACCTCTTGAGTGTTATTTACTGTTTACGAGCTATTCTGTATTCGTCACCTAAATGAAAGTAGTTACAAGTGGACTGGTTTCCGTACTGTAGATATCTTGACATTTCGTCTTCATCTACACAGACTTGACACATATAGCAATCGTAATCTTCATCATAGACGTAGTACGCACATAGTTCGCAAGCGGACTTCAACTTTTTGGAATTGGAACTTTTACTCATGATTTTTTAAGCCTCCTTATGTGGACAACTATTATAGTATGTATTCTTGTAGATACTTAGCTACACCGTCTTCATCGTTGGAAGATGTAACGTAATCAGCAACTTGTTTGATTTCTTCGCAACCGTTAGCCATAGCCACTCCACAACCTGCATACTTAACCATAGATACGTCGTTAAAACCGTCACCGAACGCTAAAACCTCTTGACGGTCTATTCCTAAAGTGTGTATTAGCGTATCTATAGATACTGCTTTATCTATGCCATTAGGAACTACCTCTATAAAGTAAGGTTCGGAACGGTATACATTAGCTAAACTTCCCATAGACTGTTTGATTTGTGGTTCTATAGTAGCTAAGTAGTCGCCATCGCCAAGGATTAGACACTTAGTAGGATTATAGTCTACATAGTCTATCATGGAAGGTACTACCTTTACTGGAATCTTATTGATACGTGCTTCTATTTCCATGTAAGGATTTTCTTTAACTTGAGATATTATATAGTCGTCATCATAAGTTATAATATCCACACTATGTTCTTTAGCAAGCTGACACGCTAACTTAAAAGCCTCTAAAGACAGTGCATTTTGATATACTATAGTATCATCTTTTAAGTTTTTAACCTTAGCACCGTTGAAAGATAACATATATCCGCCAGTCTGTCTTAAATTAAGAGCCTGTACTATAGGTTCGATACCCTTATCAGGTCTACCAGAAGCTACGGCTACTATTATTCCTCTACTTTGAGCCTCTTTTAAGG
>CAKSDC010000020.1 GCA_934444765.1 uncultured Oscillospiraceae bacterium | reverse complement strand
CGTTAAAGACTGTATCAAGTTTTCATTGATAGCTACTTTGTGAATGTTCAATTTTCAAGGTGTTTTCACCTAATATTGTATAGTCGGTACTTATAGTGCAGAGGTTCCACCCGTTCCCATTCCGAACACGGAAGTTAAGCTCTGTAATGTCGAAAATACTTGGTTGGCAACGACCTGGGAAGATAGAGCAGTGCCGACATATTCATTTGCACCATTAGCTCAGTCGGTAGAGCAACTGACTCTTAATCAGTGGGTCCACGGTTCGAGTCCGTGATGGTGCATTTTGTATTTTATTTAAAAGACTGTATGTTGAACATACAGTCTTTTTTGCGTTATATGTTGTGCTTTTCTAACCAAGACTTGGCATATGAACACGTTGCCGTAACGGTTCCGCCATTAGAAGTGATTTCTTTGACCGCTAATTCAACGAGTTTTCCTGCCACGCCCTGACCTCTAAGGGAAGAGTCTACAAAGGTGTGGTCTATGCAGAAAGTTCCGTCTTGTACTTTTGGGAAGGTGATTTCTGCGAGTACCTTTCCATCTTTTTGGTAGTATATTCTTTGACTTTCGACTGTAAAGTTCATGATTATTCTCCTAACTGTGATATAGTATTTTTATATCGTTCCAGATGTCAGTCCATTGACCTATACCGAACGATACGAAGTAGCTCAACCAAGGTTCATAGAACTTAGACTTATTCTTATTGAATAGTTCCAATAGTCGTTCATACGTTACCGTTTCGGATTGAGTATACTCTAAATACTCCTTGTAAATGGTCAGTAGTTGAGCCGTACCCTCTGTGTAGTCCAAAGGTTTCCAATGATAGTGTACAGGGTCCATAGTCACTCTGTTGAGCATATATGCGTTTAGACCGTCAATCCATGCGTTAAGCGTCTGCGTCATAGTTTCACCTCCAATCTATAGCAATAGCCTTAGAGTAAGCCTACTCTAAGGCTTTAATATTGCGGATATTATATGTTAAATATAGGAAATAGTATAAAACCTATGAATAACACCACTACCATTATTAGGACTAATATCCTCATGTACATAGGCTTTTGAGAGTCTCTGTAGTCCTTGTAGTCTCGATATTCTTTGGTATATACGTCGTCCTTGTTACGCTTGATATTAATTTGTGGAGTGTTTTCTATTCGTTTAGGGGCATTGTATACCTTTTTGCTCGGATATTTCTTTTTTGACTTTGCCATGTGTTTCACCTCTACGATTAATATTTATAATATCTATATCTATCCACGTCTGTTTTTAGTGTGTCCACCGTTGGCACGACCACGACTATTTTTTCTTGAAGGTTTATCGAAGCTAAAGTATTCTCTTTCACGTTTGGAAGTACTCTTGCCTCTTGAACCACCATTAGAGCCATATGTTTTGCTCTTACCACGGCTTGACTTATCAGAATATCTGTCTCTATCTCTGCGACCTTCATATAAGCGAACGGTTACCTTGTTTCCGTTAATCTTTTCGCCAGTCATGGAGTTTATAACGAACTCTTGATTGTCTTTAGGAACTTCTACGGTAGTATGGCTATCGAATATGTCTATCTTGCCGAAGTTTTTGCCCGATAGTCCAGTAGCTTCTACTAAAGCTCCTAATATAAAGTTAGGTGCTATTCTGTGGTTTCTACCTACTGAAATGTCTATCTTTACGGTTTTCACGTTAGAACCGTCTGCATTCTTTCTGTTTTTCAAAGGTTGCGGAATGTCTAACTCTGGAACGTTGGCTAAATCGTTAGATAGTTTGGTATCTATTAATGATAGTGCTATCTGTTCTGCGGTGATGCCACTCTCTACAAGGCGATTTAGGATATCTTTTGGATTTTCGCCATACTCATACTTGATGTTAGAAGCGACTTCGTTTATGATAGCCTCACACTTGCTATTTATGATATCTTTTCGGTTAGGTATAGAAATTTCTTTAATATCGGCTTTTATAGACCTTGCTATATCTTTTAAAGCGTATACTTGCTTTCTGCCAGTTACTAAGGTGTAGGCTTTTCCTGACTTGCCAGCTCTACCAGTTCTGCCTATACGGTGAGTATAGTATTCTATATCCTGTGGGATATCGTAATTGAATACTATGTCTATTCCGTCTACGTCTATGCCTCTTGCGGCAACGTCAGTAGCTATAAGCACGGAGGAACGACCACGTTTAAAACTGTTCATTACCTGAGTACGTTGTAACTGTTTCATATCGCCGTGAAGTCCTATAGCATTTATTCCCTTAGCGTTTAGAGTGTCTGTAAGTTCATCTACCGATTTTTTGGTGTTACAGAATATCATAGTAGACTTAGGATTGTATGCGTATAGTAACATTATTAGAGCGTCTGTTTTTCTGCCCATAGGAACGTCGAACCAATACTGCTCTATGTTGTCTACACTCTTGCCAGAAGTTTCGGTTTTAACTATAACGGGTTCTTTTTGATACTGAGAAGTGATATCCAATATAGCCTTTGGCATGGTAGCAGAAAATAGTACCGTTTGACGTTCTTGTGGTACGTGAGCAAGTATGGTTTCGATATCTTCTCTAAAGCCCATATTAAGCATTTCGTCGGCTTCATCAAGCACTATTAACGATAGACTATTTAACTTTAAAGTCTTTCTGTTGATGTGGTCTATAACTCTACCAGGAGTGCCTACTACTATATTAGCACCCTGTTTTAACTTTGAAATTTGAGCCTCCATACTATATCCGCCATATATAGCACAAGGTTTAACCCACTTCATGTACTTGGAAATTTTTTTGATTTCGTCGCAACACTGAACAGCAAGTTCTCTTGTAGGGCATAGTATTAAAGACTTAACCGTACCGTTACTATCTTTAGGAACGTTGATTACAGCAGGAATACCAAAAGCCATGGTTTTACCAGTGCCAGTATTAGAGCGTCCTATAACGTCGTTTCCATTTAATAGCAAAGGAATACTTTTAGCTTGAATTTCTGTCATATCATCAAAGCCTAAGTCTTCTATAGCCTTAATAATTTCAATAGGAAGATTTACTTCATTAAATTTCATTTTGCACCTAACTTTCCAAAATTCACACAATATAATATGTATTAAAAAATCTCAACTTTAAGTATACCATATTTTACAGAATAAGTCAATAGCAAATACCAAAAATCATGGAAATAATTCTTGTATTATTGAGCGTTAATATTCACAATATAATATATGTACATTCTAAAAATGAATGGCATAAAAACATTGAATATGTTCACAATATCGTGTGTGAGTAAAAAAAATATTCCAAAAATTTAGAAAATATCCCCCAAAAGGGCATAGCAAAAAAATTATAGGATATCAATGGAATATTACTAATTGGAATATTTGTATATAGAAAAGAGCATGACCCAATTTTAAGCCATGCTCTCTTAGAATATTCTCTAAATCTCCAAACTCCAATATGTTTTAACGTTTTATCCCCAAACACTCTTAAAAAGTGTTGTATATGCGTCAATACGTAAGTATTAAACGTTCTTAATCTTTTCTAAACACTTACCGCAAACCATTTTACCTTCAAAAGATACAAGGTCTTCAGTACCAAAACAGAAGATGCAGTTTTCGTAGTGCTTCTTTAGAATAACAGTGTCATTCTTTAGAGTAATCTCAAGGCTTTCACCGTTATTAACGCCTAACTTTCTTCTAATGTCGATAGGAATAACTATTCTTCCAAGTTCATCAATCTTTCTGAATGCAGATTTTCCTTCCATATTTTAAATCCTCCATATAATAAAAATGTTACGGTAGCAAGTGTAATAGTTGGTTTGTTATTACTAATTTCTTGTGCTTTCCGTTTTCTGTAATCATATTATACAACAACTTCCCAAAAATGTCATTGTATTATTTTGGTGAATTTTTCAAAGGGATATAATCATTTGGATAATTACAGTTTTTTCCAACTGCTAATCTTTTAATATGTTAGTAGTAGGAATATAATTAATATTACAACTATTCTATTATTTATATTATGTTTATCTTATTAAAGTGGTATAGTATTAAATGAAAAAAGTACATATTTGCGACTATCTTTTGATTATAATAATTGTATTATTAGTAATAATTAGTATTTCCTTTATTTTAAATATTTATACTATATATTCTTGTGGGTTAAACGTTTAAATAGTTACTGTCACAAGGAAAAAATATGTAGGTTGACCTATTTTTGGTAGTTTTGTAAGCGGTAGGTTCTTCCTCTAATATTTAAAGGTAAAAAAATTAGTGGTTGAAATATTACTATATTAAAAAGATTAAAAAAATTTTCAAAAACCTATTGACAAACAAAATATTCTGTGATATAATATATATCGTTGTCACGGGAGTGAATAAGTCAAGAATATAAAAAAATCTTAAAAAACTTTTAAAAAGTACTTGACAAATTAAAAACTCTGTGATATAATATAATAGTCGCTTGACAAGAGATACTTCTTGAAAAGCAATAGTTGTGGCATTAGCTCAGTCGGCAGAGCATTTGACTTTTAATCAAAGGGTCTGGGGTTCAAATCCCCAATGCCACATTTTTTTTTATATATTTGCGAGTGTGCTGGAATAGGCAGACAGGCACGTTTGAGGGGCGTGTGTCTTCGACGTATGGGTTCAAGTCCCATTACTCGCATATCATATACGGTGGGCAGTTGACTATTCGGTTGACTGCTTTTTTAGTTTTAAATACTATGTTAAATAGGAACGCTTTTAAACGTTCCTATTTTTACGTTATATTTTCTTCTTCTTCAAATCCGTTTTCGTTTAGGTTTTGAATGCGTTCGTAGATATCCTGCATACTAACGTCCATTTTAGAGATTACCTCGGCACACTCTTTAAGTTCGTTGGATATATCGGTGGTGATAGCCGAATTAGTCTTATACTTTAGCTGATGTTCTACACTTGCCCAAAAGTCCATAGCTATAGTTCTAATTTGAATTTCTACTGGTACGTACTGCTTGCCATTGGAGAGGTACACAGGTACTTTAATACTCATGTGAAAACTACGATATCCCGACGGTTTAGGATTTCTGATATAGTCTTTGATGTTTATAAGCTGATAGTCGTCATGCATAAGTATAAGGTCTACTATGTGGTAGATATCCTTTATATAGTAACATACCACTCTAACGCCTGCTATATCGTTTAGATGCTGTTTAGCACTGTTGATAGTAATAGGTACTCCCTTTTTTTGAAGTTTACCTACTATGCTTTTAGGCGACTTTAGACGGCTTTCCATAGCGTGTATAGGGTTTCTTCGATACTGAACCTTAAACTCATTATCGAATATGCTTAACTGAGTTTTAACGTTTTCTATTGCCGAACGGTATAGATGTTGTAGCTTAACGAACTCTGCAAAGTCGTCTTGTACTGTTAAAGTGTTAGGCATTGGAACGTTGTGTTTTACTTCGTCTATGTATATCTCTGCGTTTTCTTTATCTACTGGTGCCATAGATACACTTTCCTTTCTATTATATATATTATATTACGGACCATCTTATATATATGATAGTCCGTAAATATTAAAATACTATTAACTAAATTGGCTTTGCCATAGGTTATAGTAAAAGCCTTTCTTTTTAATAAGTTCTTCATGATTGCCCATTTCTACTATGTGACCACTATCCATTACTAATATAATGTCAGCCTCTTTGATAGTAGATAGTCTATGAGCTACTATAAATGAAGTTCTACCTTTCATTAAGTTAGCGAACGCTTTTTGTATCTTGATTTCGGTACGAGTGTCTATAGAAGAGGTAGCCTCATCTAATATCAGTATCGAAGGGATTGATAACATTACTCTTGTGATACATAGCAGTTGTTTTTGTCCCTGTGACAGTGTACCGTCATCTTTTATTATGGTATCGTAACCGTTAGGAAGCCTTTTAATAAAACTGTGTGCATACGAATTCTTAGTGGCGATTAATATTTCCTCATCAGTAGCGTCAGGCTTGCCTATGGTTATGTTTTCTCTAACCGTACCGGTTTTAATCCAAGTGTCTTGTAGAACCATTCCGTAGTGTTTACGAAGTGACTCTCTTGTAACGTCGTTAATGTTGTGTCCGTCTATTGAGATACTTCCGCTATTTACGTCGTAGAAACGCATTAACAGATTGATTAAAGTAGTCTTACCACAACCAGTCTTACCTACTATAGCGACTCTTTGACCTGACTTAACTTGTAAGTTAAAGTCTTCTATTAGGCTTTGCTCCTTATTGTAAGAGAAAGATACGTCTTTGATAGTAACGTTTCCTGTAACGTCCTTTAGTTCTATAGCGTCGGAATTTATAGTTTCGGCAGGTTCTTCTATAAGTTCAAATATTCTGCTTGCACACGCAAGAGCGTTTTGTAGTTCGGTAACTACTCCAGAGATTTCGTTAAAAGGCTTAGTGTACTGGTTAGCGTAACTTAAAAAGCACTGTAACTGTCCAACCGATAGGTTTCCGTTGAGTACAGATATAGCACCCGTTAAACCTACTCCAACGTATACTAAGTTATTTATAAACCTTGTAGATGGGTTAGTAGTAGACGAATAGAATATAGCCTTTTGAGCGTATCCGCCTAACTTGACGTTTATAGTATCAAAGTTATTGACTACTTCGTCTTGATAGTCGAACGATTGAACCGTTTTGATGTTGTTAATCATTTCGTCGATGTAAGCGGTTTCTTCTCCTAAAGTTTCGGACTGCTTTTTGAACATAGTATAAGTATTCTTAGCTATCAATCCAGCCACTACGAAAGATACAGGCGTTACGAATATTACTACTAAAGATATCTTAAAGTTTACGGATATCATAAATATTAAAGTACCTAATATAGTAGCTACACCAGTAAATAGTTGAGTAAATCCCATTAACAGACCGTCGGCGAACTGTTCAGCGTCGCTAATTACTCTACTTACTAAGTCACCAGAAGAATGATTGTCTATATACTTTAGTGGTAGACGTTGTATCTTTTTAAAGGCTTCGTTTCTGATATCCTTTACTATGCCGTAGGTCATTCTGTTGTTGCAAACGTTCATAATCCATTGGATTAACGACGTTATTAGTATTATAACTATCATGTTTCTAAGTAGAGGCTTTAGACTGTCAAAGTCTACGTTACCTTCTTTGATAATTAAGTCTACCGCATCACCAGTTATAATAGGTAAGAACAGCGTTAAAGCTACGGTTATTAACGATAGTACTATAGAGGCTATTAAGTATCCCTTGTATTTGCCAGTATACTTTATAATCTTTTTTAGAGTTTCTAACTGTTTTCCCATATGTGTTAAGCCTCCTTAGTAGTCTTTTGAAACTGTGAGTTGTATATTTCTTGATATACTTCACAAGAGTTCAATAGTTCGTCGTGAGTGCCTAAACCTACTATTTCGCCGTCTTCTAATACTATAATCTTGTCTGCACCTTGAATAGATGAGGTTCTCTGTGATACTATGAATACTGTCATGGTAGATATGCCCCTTAGTTCTTCACGAAGTTTCATATCTGTAGCATAGTCTAATGCTGAAGAGCTATCGTCTAATATTAGTATTTCAGGACGCTTGACTAAAGCTCTTGCTATGGTTAGACGTTGTTTCTGTCCACCAGAAAAGTTCTTGCCGTATTGTGAAACTTCGGTATCTAACCCTTTTGGCTTAGAGGCTACGAACTCTTTAGACTGTGACACTTTTAAAGCCCAGTCTATAGTATCGTTGGTAGCGTTTCTGTCACCGACTAACATATTAGACTTTATAGTTCCCTTAAATAGAGCGGTTTTTTGCATTACTACGCCTATCTTACTTCTAAGACTGTTTACAGAATACTCTTTAATATCCTTACCGCCTACCGTTATGCTACCAGTAGATACGTCATAGTATCGAGGTATCAAGTTTACGAGTGTAGTCTTACCTGAACCCGTAGAACCTATTATACCTACCGTTTCGCCACGCTTGACGTTGAAGGTTATATTGCTTAAAGAAGGTTCTCCTGCACCTGCATACTTAAACGATACGTTATTAAAAGATACTATAGTATCGCTATCGTTAAGAGTAGTAGCCTTATAAGAACCGTCTTTCATACTTGAAGACTTTTCAAATACTGCTTGTACTCTGTTTCCGCAAGCTACTGCCTTAGTTATGGTAACTATTAGGTTAGCTAACTTAATGAGTTCCACTAATATTTGAGACATATAGTTTATTAAAGCCATTACGTCACCTTGAGTTATAGCTCCAGTATCTACTCTTATAGCACCTACATATATTATGACTGCCGTAGATATGTTTATTATGGAGTATGTCAAAGGGTTCATAATAGCTGAAATTCTTGCAACGTATAGTTGAGACTTTTCTAATATAGAGTTGTTTTCTAAAAATGAATGAACCTCAGTATCTTCGTTACTAAAGGCTCTAACCACTCTAACACCACTAAGGTTTTCTCTTGTGGATAACATTATCTTATCAAGGTTGCTTTGAACCTTTTTATATAATGGAACGGTTACAGCCATTATTCCAAAGACTACCACACATAGTAAGGGAATGGTCACGCAGAACGTAGTGGCAGACTTTACGTCTATAGTAAAGGACATTATCATTGCACCAAATACTATAAATGGTGAACGTAAAAATAGTCTGAGTACCATGTTTACGCCAGTCTGTAACTGGTTTATATCAGCGGTCATTCTGGTTACTAAGGTAGAAGTACCTATTGTGTCTGCCTCGGTAAATGAGAACGTTTGAATATGTTTCATTAACGCTGAACGCAACTTGACAGCAAATCCTACCGAGGCTTTAGCGGAATAGTACTGTGCTATTAGCGAACACGTTAAACCTATAAGTCCGAGTAAAGCCATAAGTCCACACATTCTGTATATGTGTTGCTTATCGCCTAAGGCTATACCCTTATCGACTACGGAAGCCATTACTATAGGTATAAACAGTTCAAACAGTGCTTCTAAAAGTTTAAATAGAGGAGCTATTATGCACTCCTTAACGTACCCTTTTAGGTATACTAATAATTTTTTCAAACTTAAAATCACTCCTAAAAAATTGTATTGATTAAGCGTAATACTAAATCAAAGGACATCACCCCTTGTATCAACTACAAATCTGTTAGAAGTCGCAAAATGCACACATACTTAAAGTATACACTATATCTTGGGTTATGTCAATGTTAATATGTACTAAAATAGTGTTGGATAGTTTAGCACTTTTGATTGACAAAGTATCTTTAGTGTATTATTATAATAGTTGGTGTACTATTATAATACTAAAATATTAACTATTAGCATATCCTTATAGTAGTAATAACTATAAGGGGGATTAGTCTTGTTAAAGAGTTACGTTAGCAATAGATTAAAAGTGTTTGGTGTAGTGTTATCTTTAGTAGTGTGTAGCGTGGCTATCATGTGCAAAGTACAAGATACTTCTACTATAGTGCCTACTTCTACAGTACCAGCTAATCAACGAATGGTAATATTAGACGCAGGTCACGGAGGTATGGACGGCGGTTGCTCTTCTGCTGACGGTACGGTGGAAAAGGATATCAACTTGAACATACTACTGAACTTAAAAGATATGCTACTATCTTCAGGATACTCAGTGGAAGTTACCCGAGATTGTGATAAGTCTATACACGATAAGGGAATAGAGGGTATAGCTAATCAAAAGAGTTCCGATATGGATAATAGATTGGCTCTATTTAATAAGTATAATAATGCTATATGTATTTCTATACATCAAAACCAGTTTACGGATAGCAAGTATAACGGCGCACAGATGTTCTATTCTGATACTAATTCAAGTAGCGAAACTTTAGCTACTATGTTACAGAATAAGTTTGTGGAATACCTCCAACCAGACAACGCCCGAGAAACTAAACTATGCGGTAAAGAACTATTTTTATGCTACTACTCTAAAAATCCTACAGTAATGGTAGAGTGTGGTTTTCTGTCTAACGTTGAAGAGGCTGAAAAGCTGAAAACTCCAGAGTATCAAAAACGAGTGGCTTTTACTATATACTCCGCTATTAACGAGTACTATTCTAAAAAATAGTAGTATACACATTAAGGAAGTGAAACAGTATGTCTAAAGTTAAAAGTATATTCGTATGTGGTCAGTGTGGATTTGAAAGTTCTAAATGGAACGGTAAGTGTCCTAACTGCAACGCTTGGAACTCTTTTGAAGAAGTAGAGGCTACTAAGTATCAAGTTAGTAGCGTTAGTAGTGGCTCTAAAAAGAACGGTTCTATAACTTCCACTACGGGCGACCTATCTAACAAGATAAAAGAAATTTCTACCGTATCTACTAAGGACGATATTAGGTATGATACGGGTACAGAAGAATTGAACCGTGTACTGGGTGGAGGTTTAGTAAAGGGTTCTATAGTTCTACTCGGTGGCGAACCTGGTATAGGTAAGAGTACTCTGTTACTACAAATATGTCAGTACTTGGGATTGAAGTATTCTATACTATACGTGTCAGGTGAGGAAAGCGTTAGACAGATTAAGATTAGAGCCGACAGAATGGGTGTGGATAGCAAAAACTTATACTTGCTATCTACTACAGACGCACAAGCCGTATGTGATACTATAGTTTCGGTTAAACCTGACGTTGCTATTATAGATAGTATTCAGACTATGGGACTATCTAATATAAGTTCAAGTCATGGAAGTATTACTCAAGTTAGAGAGTGTACTAATCTATTCATGCACGTGGCTAAGAATGAGGAAATTCCTATATTAGTAGTAGGTCACGTAAACAAAGACGGTGCTATTGCTGGTCCTAAGGTTATGGAACATATTGTAGATGCCGTTCTGTACTTCGAGGGTGAAAGAAACCTTAGCTATCGTATACTACGTGCAGTTAAAAATCGATACGGTTCTACTAACGAAATAGGCGTATTTGAAATGGTCGATACTGGCTTGAAAGAGGTTCCAAATCCGTCTAAGATGCTATTGGAAGGTAGACCTATAGGAGTATCTGGAACGTGTGTAGCTTGCATTATGGAAGGTTCACGACCTATATTGGCGGAGGTTCAGGCACTATCTACTAAGAGTAGTCTATCAGTACCACGCCGTATGGCTACAGGTTTTGACTATTCCCGATTGGCTATACTAATAGCCGTATTGGAAAAGCGTGTGGGACTGTTCTTTTCCACTTTAGACGTGTATTTAAACGTAGTCGGCGGTTTTAAGTTAGACGAACCAGCAGGCGATTTACCAGTAATACTATCGTTATACTCCAGTATTATGGGATTTGCTATAGATGAACGTACTATCGCTTTTGGTGAAATAGGTCTTGGTGGGGAAGTTAGAAGTGTTTCGCATATAGCACAACGTCTTAAAGAGGCTCAGCGTATGGAATTTACTACTTGTATAGTGCCTAAACAGTCACTAAAGAGTATAGATACTTCGTCATACTCTATGAACGTAATAGGAGTATCTAACATAAAGCAAGCCTTTGAAGTTATAAAGAAAGGAAGTAACGACTAATGTCTATTAATAATAACAACTTGGAAATAGAAAGAAAGTTTTTGATATCATGCCCTAACTTCTCTAAAGTGGAGTACGTTAATAAGATAGATATTCTACAGTCCTACTTAGTTAGGGAACGTCCTGAAGTGGAACGTCGTATTAGACTATGGTCAAAAAACGGTATCACTAAATACTACTATACCGAAAAGCAACGTATCAGCGGTTTTACACGTCAAGAGGTGGAAAGCGAAATTACTCCGTTACAGTATAAAGAACTTCAAGCTGAAATAGATAGTAGTTCGGTAACTGTGGAAAAGTCACGATACACTATAGTTAGTGGGGAACACCTTTTTGAAGTGGACGTATATCCGTTTTCTGATAACTACGCTATAATGGAAGTGGAACTTTTAAGCGAAACTCAACCGTATACAGTTCCAAACTCTATCAACGTTATTAAAGAAGTTACTGGAATACCAGAGTATGCTAATATTCCACTATGCAAAGCTAAGGCTTTTCCTGAAGAACTATAACAAAAAATATCGCTCCTAACCTTAGGAGCGATATTCATATATTAATTATATATTAGTCAATGACTACTTATTCATAGCTTCTTCTACGGCTACAGCACAAGCAACGGTAGCACCAACCATTGGGTTGTTACCCATACCGATTAAGCCCATCATTTCAACGTGTGCAGGTACAGAAGAAGAACCAGCAAATTGAGCGTCGGAGTGCATTCTACCCATAGTATCAGTCATACCATAAGATGCAGGACCAGCAGCCATGTTATCAGGGTGAAGAGTTCTACCAGTACCACCACCAGAAGCTACTGAGAAGTACTTCTTGCCATTAGCAAGACGTTCTTTCTTGTAAGTACCAGCTACAGGGTGTTGGAAACGAGTAGGGTTAGTAGAGTTACCAGTAATAGAAACGTCTACGTTTTCCTTCCACATGATAGCAACGCCTTCGGTAACGTCGTTAGCACCGTAACAGTTTACCTTAGCACGTAGACCGTCAGAGTATGCCTTACGGAATACTTCCTTAACTTCGCCAGTGTAGTAGTCCATTTCAGTTTCTACATAAGTAAAGCCGTTAATTCTTGCTATAATTTGAGCAGCGTCTTTACCTAAACCGTTAAGAATAACTCTTAAAGGTTTTTTACGAACCTTGTTAGCCTTTTCAGCTATACCTATAGCACCTTCAGCAGCTGCAAAACTTTCGTGACCTGCTAAGAATGCAAAACATTCGGTATCTTCTTCTAATAGCATCTTGCCAAGGTTACCGTGACCAAGACCAACTTTTCTTTGGTCAGCTACAGAACCAGGAATACAGAAAGCCTGTAGACCTTCACCAATAGCAGCAGCAGCTTCGGAAGCCTTAGTACAGCCCTTCTTTATAGCAATAGCACAACCTACAGTGTAAGCCCACTTTGCGTTTTCAAAACAGATAGGTTGAATGTTTTCTACTAAGTGGTAGATGTCTAAGCCCTTTTCTTCGGTAATAGTCTTAGTCTCTTCAATAGAGTTAATACCGTACTTAGCTAAAACTTCAAGAATTTGTTTTTCTCTTCTTTCGTATGATTCAAATAAAGCCATTATTAGTATCCTCCCGTAATTATTCTTTTCTTGGGTCGATAATCTTTACAGCGTCAGCTACTCTGCCGTATTGACCTTGAGCCTTTTCAAAAGCTGTATTAGCATCATCGCCAGCCTTAATAAAGTCCATCATCTTGCCGAAGTTTACAAACTTGTAGCCAATGATTTCATCATCTTCGTTAAGAGCGATACCAGTAACGTATCCGTCAGTCATTTCTAAGTAACGAGGACCCTTTTCAAGAGTACCATACATAGTACCTACTTGAGAACGTAGACCTTTACCTAAGTCTTCAAGACCAGCACCTACTACAAGACCGTCTTCAGAGAAAGCACTTTGAGTTCTACCGTATACTATCTGTAAGAATAGTTCTCTCATAGCAGTGTTGATAGCGTCACATACTAAGTCAGTATTAAGAGCTTCAAGAATAGTTCTGCCAGGAAGAATTTCAGCTGCCATAGCTGCTGAGTGAGTCATACCAGAACAACCTATAGTTTCAACTAAGGCTTCTTGAATAACGCCATTCTTTACGTTAAGAGTTAGTTTGCAAGTACCTTGTTGAGGTGCGCACCAACCTATACCGTGTGTAAAGCCGTTAATATCGTTAATTTCCTTAGCTTTTACCCATTTAGCTTCTTCTGGGATAGGAGCAGCACCATGAGCTACACCTTGTGCAACTTTGCACATGTCTTTAACTTGGTTAGAATAATTAATCATTTACTAAAAACTCCTTTCAGTATCCGAGAGTATGTGGTTAGTCATACTCGCTAAAAGATATTATACTACATTTTTAGATACTTTGCAAGTATTTTTTCAAAATTTCCGCAAAAAAGAACGCCCTAATTATTTAGAGCGTCTTATCTTACTATTTAGCCGATATGATTTTTATACTTAGCGTATCCTTTTAGGTCGCATTCTATCTTTAGTAGCCTGTTGTATTTGGCTACTCTGTCGCTACGGCAAGGAGCACCAGTCTTTATTTGACCGCTGTTGAGTGCTACGGAAAGGTCTGCTATAAAAGTATCTTCCGTTTCGCCTGAACGGTGCGATACTATAGTGTTAAAATGATTTTCTTTTGCTAACGCTACCGAATTCATAGCTTCGGTTAGTGTGCCTATTTGATTATACTTTATTAGTACGGCATTTCCACAACGTTCAAGAATACCTTTTTTGATGTGTTGCGTATTAGTTACGAATAGGTCGTCGCCAACTAACTGAACCCTTTTTCCTAACTTTTGCGTGATAGTCTGCCAACCGTTCCAATCGCACTCACCAAGAGGGTCTTCTATAGAGGCTATAGGGTACTTATCACATATAGTCTCCCAGTAGGATATAAGTTCATTAGTAGTATAGGTGATATTTCTCTTAGGTAGAGTGTATCTACCGTCTTTGAACCATTCGCTACTTGCACAGTCTAAAGCAAGCTTTATTTGGTCGGTATCGTAGCCAGCGTCGGCTATGGCTTGAACTATAGTTTCTATGGCTACTTCGTCACTCTCTAAGTTAGGAGCAAAACCGCCTTCATCACCTACGGCAGTAGAAAGGTTCTGTCCTTTTAGTAGTCTACTTAAAGAGTGGTACACTTCCGCACCCATTTGCAAAGCCTCAGCGAACGTCTTAGCACCTACTGGCATAATCATAAACTCTTGAATATCTACATTATTAGAAGCGTGCACTCCACCGTTTAGAATGTTCATCATAGGCACGGGAAGGGTATCAGCATTTACGCCTCCTAACAACTTATACAGTGGCATACTATATGACATGGCTACGGCTCTTGCAGTGGCTAACGATACCGCTAATGTAGAGTTAGCACCTAATTTGGACTTGTTTTCTGTACCGTCTAACTGACACATAGTATCGTCTATTTTGCGGAGGTTTTCAGGATTAAGTCCGCATAGTGCTGAATGTATCTTGGTATTTATATTGTCTACTGCCTTTAGTACGCCTTTGCCGTCGTATCGTTGAGAGTGGTCTCTTAGTTCATGAGCCTCAAACTGTCCTGTAGAGGCTCCAGACGGTACTGAGGCTATACCTACACTACCATTAGATAGATACACTTCAGCTCTTACGGTAGGATTTCCACGGGAGTCTAAGACTTCGTAACCTTTAACTGCACATATTTTGGAATTTATCATAATAGTTCTCCTTTTATAGTGTGTTAGAGTTTTTAGTCCAGTATGGACATAGTTCTGCACGAATGAAGTATCCCTGTTCACCATGACAAGATGGGCATACTGGTGGAGCTTGTGTACTATCTATTTCAAAGCCACAGTTTAAACAGAACCATTTAGTCTTTACGTTGCTAATGAATAGCTTATCATTTTGTAGTAGGTCAGCGAACAGTTTAAACCTTTCGGAGTGTATCCTTTCTACGTTGGCTATCATGTTAAAAGAGTTTTCTACAGTATATAACCCCTCAGAGTGTGCCACGTTAGAAAATTCTTTGTATACTACGTCGTGTTCTTCCGCCTCGTTATGAACTGCGTTCTTTAATAGCGTTAATACGTCGTTAGTGGTTTCTACAGGATAAGAACCGTCTATACGTATAGTAGAACCGTCCAATTCGCTAAGGTGGTTCATAAATATTTTTGCGTGAGCCTTCTCTTGTGAAGCAGTAAATTTGAATATGGCTTCTATTACGTATAGCTTCTGTTGTTTGGCTATCTCACTTGCAAATGTGTATCTATTACGTGCTTGACTTTCGCCAGCAAACGCACGCATAAGATTATCTTTGGTTTTAGTACCGTTGAACATACAATATCCTCCTAAATAACTATAAGCTATACTATAATTATTGGAACTTATATCTTAAAAAATACATCGCAAAAAATATTATTTCGATTTTTTTTAAAAAGTGTTGAATTTCTTAAAAAGATATAGTATAATAATAGTATAATGTTTTTGCGAGGTGCTATTATTATGCGTTATGGTATTATTAGTAAATATTCTAATGGGTCATACTGTACATTCTATGACTATGGTACAAGTGCAACTATTAACGGATTATATGGCAATATTGCAATCGTTTGAACTGTGACGCACTTATAGTATATAGTCGCAGTTCTATTTTGTTATTGGAGGAATTTTTGAGATGTCAAAAAAAGTTGCAGTTATTATGGGTAGCGACAGCGACCTACCAGTAGTAAAAAACGCTATAGTAGAACTTAAAAAGTTCGGTGTGGAATATGAAGTTCATGTTATGTCCGCACACAGAACACCAGTAGAGGCTTGCGAATTTTCTGCTAATGCTGAAAAGAACGGTTTTGGCGTTATCATCTGTGCAGCTGGTATGGCTGCCCATTTAGCTGGTGTGGTAGCTGGTCATACTATACTACCAGTAATTGCCGTACCTATGAAGTCTTCGGTACTTGACGGTATGGACGCTCTATTAGCTTCGGTTATGATGCCTAAAGGCGTTCCTGTAGCTACTGTGGCTATTAATGGTACTGCTAACGCAGGTATATTAGCAGTTCAAATTCTTGCACTTAGCGATGAAACTCTTGCCGAAAAACTTAGAGCTATGAAAAAAGATATGGCTGACGGCGTTAGAGAAAAAGACGCTAACATAGTAGAAAAACTTAACGAACTACTATAACAGATAGTACCTATTTTAAATTTTTAAAAAAGACTTTTTCCACCTATTCAATTAGGTTGGTAATATATATTTTTTGTTGGAGGATATTATAATGGAAAACATAGTTAAAACTGAACAGTTATATGAAGGTAAGGCTAAAAAGGTATTCGCTACTAACGACCCAGACTTAGTTATTGTAGACTACAAAGACGATGCTACCGCTTTTAACGGCGTTAAAAAGGGTACTATTCATAACAAGGGTATTATTAATAACAGAGTTACTAACTATCTTATGAAGACAGTTCTTGAACCTAATGGTATTCCTACTCATCTTGTAAAGGAAATTTCCGACAGAGAAACCATAGTTAAAAAGGTTACTATAGTTCCTTTAGAAGTTATAGTTAGAAATATTATCGCTGGTTCTCTATCTAAGAGAGTAGGCGAACCTGAAGGTACTCCTCTAAAGTGTCCTGTAATAGAATACAGCTTTAAAAACGATGACCTTGGCGACCCTATGGTAAATGAATATCACATCAAGGCTATGGGTTGGGCTACCGAAGAAGAGATTAACACTATAGCTACTTATGCTTTAAAGGTTAATCAACTACTTAGCGACTATCTAAAGGGTGCTAACATAGAGTTAGTAGACTTTAAACTTGAATTTGGTAAGACTTCCGACGGTACTATCGTACTTGCTGACGAAATCTCTCCTGATACTTGCCGTTTCTGGGATAGCACTACTCACGAAAAGTTAGACAAAGACAGATTTAGACGTGACCTTGGTGGTGAAGAAGACGCTTACAAGGAAATTCTAAAAAGACTATTAGGCGAATAATAAACTATATTTTTAAGATAATAAAGGATAATAAAACATTATGTTTGGTTCAATAAACGAAGAGTGTGGCGTTTTTGGTATATTTAGTACCAAGACTATGGACGTTGCTACTCCTACTTATTACGCACTATATGCGTTACAACATAGAGGTCAAGAAAGTTGCGGTATAGTAGTAAACGATAGAGGCGTACTATCTTCCTATAAAGACTTAGGCTTGGTACACGAAGTCTTTAACGCTGATAGACTACAGTCTTTAGGTAATGGTAACATTGCTATAGGTCACGTTAGATACTCTACTACTGGTAACAGTAACCGTGTAAACGCTCAACCTTTAGTGGTTAGACACGTTAAAGGTCCTATGGCTATAGCTCATAATGGTAACTTGGTAAACGCAAGAGAACTTCGTGAACAGTACGAACTTAAAGGTGCTATATTCCATACTACTAACGATACCGAAGTAATATCTTATGCTATCACTGAAGAACGTTTAATACGTTCCTCTATAGAAGAGGCTGTGGAAAAGGCAGTAAGTA
The DNA here is from genome assembly GCA_934444765.1 of uncultured Oscillospiraceae bacterium. GTDB lineage: Bacteria > Bacillota > Clostridia > Oscillospirales > Ruminococcaceae > UBA5884. The sequence goes on along the minus strand of CAKSDC010000020.1, from coordinate 22,854 downwards.
AACTTAAAGGTGCTTACTCTTTAGTAATAATGTCACCTTCTAAACTAATAGCAGTTAGAGACCCTGACGGTTTTAGACCTTTATGCTTGGGTAAACTTGATGACGATACTTTTGTAGTGGCTTCTGAAAGTTGTGCCTTAGACAGCATAGGTGCTGACTTTATTAGAGAATTACGTCCTGGTGAAATGATAGTTATAGATAAATCGGGAGTACGTTCTATTACTACTCATTGTGGTAAAAAGGGTACTATGTGCGTATTTGAATATGTATACTTTGCCCGTCCAGATAGCGTAATAGACGGTGTATGCGTACATCAGGCAAGACTTAAAGCAGGTGAAATTCTTTGGAAAGAACACCCTGTAGAGGCTGATATAGTAATAGGCGTTCCTGATAGCGGTCTTGACTGTGCCTTAGGTTTTTCCCATGCTTCGGGTATTCCTTATGGTATAGGCTTTATCAAAAATAAGTACATTGGCAGAACGTTTATACAACCTTCTCAAAAACAACGTACTAACTCTGTTAGAATTAAACTTAACGTCATTAAAGATGTACTTAAAGATAAAAGAGTAGTCCTTATAGACGATAGCATAGTTAGAGGTACTACTTGCAGACACATAGTCGACCTTGTACGTGAGGCTGGTGCTAAAGAAGTTCATATGAGAATATCTTCTCCACCTTTTACTAATCCTTGCTACTTTGGTACAGATATCGATAGCAAAGATAAACTTATAGCCTGTCAAATGTCTATTCCTGAAATTGCTAAACACATAGGTGCAGACAGTCTTGGATATCTTAGTGTAGACGGTGTTAAGGCTATCGCTAATGATGCTCCTTGCAACTTCTGTGTAGGTTGCTTTACTGGTGAATATCCTATTGAAGTGCCTAAGGAAATGCCTAAGGATAAGTTTGAGTTTAGAATTGGCGAAAATAGTTAACGACTATTCGTTATACTATTAACTAACTATATATAAAATATTATTACGGAGGTTTTTAAACCTATGAAAAAAAGTTTTTCTGAAAGTTACAAAGAAGCTGGCGTAGACGTTACTGCTGGTTATAAGGCCGTTGAACTAATGAAGCAGTACGTTGCTAAGACTACTACTTCGGGCGTTCTTTCTGGAATTGGCGGTTTTGGTGGTCTATTTGAATTAGATATGACTGGCATTAACAAGCCTGTATTAGTATCTGGTACCGACGGCGTAGGTACTAAGTTAAAGATAGCTTTTCTTATGGATAAACACGATACTGTAGGTATCGATTGCGTGGCTATGTGTGTAAACGACGTTATATGTTGCGGTGCTATGCCTCAATTCTTCTTAGACTACATAGCAGTTGGCAAAAACTATCCTGAAAAGGTAGCACAAATCGTTTCAGGTGTGGCTGAAGGTTGTGTACAGTCACAGTGTGCATTAGTAGGTGGTGAAACTGCCGAAATGCCAGGTTTTTATCCTGTAGATGAATACGACTTAGCAGGTTTCTGTGTGGGTCTTGTAGATAAGGATAAGATATTAAAGCCTAACACTCAAAAGGCTGGCGACGTTCTTATTGCTATTAAGTCAAGCGGTGTACACTCTAACGGATTTTCTTTAGTTAGAAAGGTATTTACCATTAACGAACAGAACTTAGCTCGTCATAGAGGCGAACTTGGTACTACTCTTGGTGAGTGTCTACTTACCCCTACTAAGATATACGTTAAGGCTATCAAGGAACTACTATCTGTCGTAAACGTTAAGGCTATATCCCATATCACTGGTGGTGGCTTCTACGAAAATATTCCTCGTTCTTTACCTAACGGCATCTCCGCTAAGATAGAACGTAGTGCAGTACAAGTACTACCTATATTCAATCTAATAGCCGAAGTGGGTAAAATCCCTGAAAGAGATATGTTTAATACCTTCAACATGGGCGTAGGTATGATAGTATCTGTAGATAAGCAAGATGTTGACAAGGTTATTAACACTATTAAGTCCGCTGGTGAAGACGCTTACGTTCTTGGTGAGTTAGTAAACGGTGAAGACGGTGTTATTATCTGCTAACTGACTATGGCAGTATATACTATTTATTAATAAATATAGTCTATTGGCTATGTGTAGAATATAAAACTTCACATAGCTATGGCTATTTTAGAGAGGAGCGAAGACTTTGAGAATATCGAAAAAAGTTATTCTAACTACCTTACTATTGACTATGTTTACTTCTTGTATTACTGGCTGTAACAAGGGTTCTGATAGTATAGGTGGTAGCGAAAGCAATACTATTGGCGAAAGCTACTTTGCTTTAAACTCTGGTGAGGCTTCTGTGTCTCAAAATGGAAACTCCTCAGAGGTCGAAAGTATTAGCGACGTACTATCTAATATAGACTTTAAAGCCTATATTAGTGCTATATACAACGATGATGAAAACTATGTTAATCAAATGTACAACTACTATGCAGGTGTAAACAGTGGTAATACCAGCGACCTTGACGGCGACGGTGTATGCGATGACATAGAGTTTCAATTGGGTACAGACCCTAAACTTGTAGATACCGACGGCGACGGAATAGACGACCTAACCGAACTTATGATAGGTTTAGACCCTCTTCAAAATGATATTAAACTTGACCTCGATAGCGACGGTCTTAGCAATATAGAAGAGATTAAGTATGGTACTCTATTAAACGTTCCTGATACCGACGGTGACGGCATTACCGATTATGACGAAATATACGTCTACAAAACTGACCCTACTTTAACAGATACCGATGGCGACGGCATTAGCGACTATGACGAACTTCAAATAGGACTAAATCCTTTAGTACAGATGTCAGACGGCTCTACTAAGGATAACGAAAGAGTATTCTATCAAGTGGTTAGTCAAGACGTTACTTCTAAAGTGGCTACTACCGATTGTACTATCTCGGCTACTGTAGACGCTGGTGGTTTTGCTGACCGTTGCTTTAACGTAACTTCAAGTGAAGGTTTTTCGTACCTTAGCAATACCTATACTTCGGTAGTAGGTCAGGTTATAGATGTAAACTATAACCCAGACGTGGCGTTTACCGATGCTACTATTACCTTTACTTTAAGCGATAGTCTAATGCTTGACGCTCCTATAGATAACGATATATATACTCAAGGTGTACAAGCCTACCAAGAATGGGCAAGACAGTACACCGACGTATACATTAATAGTACTCTAAGTGGCGTTAAACGATACGTGGTATTTGAATGGAATAAGGAAAAGAGTAGTCTTCTTCCTGTAAACTGCGAATACGACGAAAACGCTAATACTATTACTGTTCGTACTACTAACAGTAGTGGTACTTACTGCATCATGGACTTTTACGATTGGCTTCATAGCTACTGTAATATGTTCCAGTAAGCAGTTGATATTTTATTATTACGGTTGTTTGGCTATAGAGTGATTTTTAGTCTTTTAATGATATAAGTTATATACTAACACTCTATAGCCTAATCTTTTACTATTACAAGCAAGGAGCTTTTTTATGAAAAATATAGTAGTATTAGTTTCTGGTGGTGGAACTAACTTACAAGCTATTATAGACCAACAGAAGTTGGGCAATATAGTAAATGGCAAGGTTACTTGTGTAATCTCTTCTAATCCTAACGCTTATGCTTTACAACGTGCTAAAGATAATGGTATCAAAACTAAAGTAGTACCTCGTAAAGAGTACTCAAACGCTTTAGACTACAACAAGGCTCTGTTAAAGGCTCTACAAGAAGAAGACGCAGACTTAATAGTTCTTGCTGGATTTATGACTATCTTAGATAAGATAGTTACTAACGCTTACCCTTACAAGATTATTAACGTTCACCCTGCATTAATACCTTCCTTTTGTGGTGAAGGCTTTTATGGTCTAAAAGTACATAAGGCGGTTTTGGATTACGGCGTTAAAGTTAGCGGTGCTACTATCCACTTTGTAAACGAAGAAGCCGATGCTGGTGCTATTATCATGCAAGGTGTAGTAGACGTTAAGTACGAAGATACTCCCGAAACACTTCAAAGACGCATTATGGAAAATGTGGAATGGAAACTATTACCTAAAGCGGTATCTCTATTCTGTCAAGATAAGATTAAGATTGAAGACGGTAAAGCATACGTCACAGAATAACAACTAAAGGGGTTTAAAACTATGAATATATTGGATATTTCTAAAGAACTACAGTCTAACACCTATCCCGGTAGAGGTATAGTAGTTGGTAAGTCTAAAAATGGTAAGTGTGCAGTGGCTGGCTACTTTATTATGGGTAGAAGTGCAAGCAGTCGTAACAGAGTATTCGTTGAAGATGAAAACGGCATTAAAACTAAAGCGTTCGATGAAAGCGTTCTACTCGTTAAGCCTGAACTTATCATATACTATCCTGTTAGAGTACTCGACAACAAGACTATAGTTACCAACGGCGACCAAACCGATACAGTTTACGAACTAATGAACCAAGGAAAAACTTTTGAGGAAAGTCTACGTACTCGTAAGTATGAACACGACGCTCCTAACTATACTCCAAGAATATCTTCCATTATGGACTTTGAAGACGGTGGCTATAGTTATATGATGTCTATACTAAAGAGTAACAATGGTAATCCAGACTGTTGCAATCGTTATACTTTTTCTTACGATAACCCAGTAGACGGTCAAGGTCACTTTATTCATACTTATATGGGCGACGGTAATCCACTACCAAGTTTTGAAGGCGAACCTAAGTTAGTAGCTATAGATACTAACGACATAGACGAATTTACTAATATGCTTTGGAATAGTCTAAACGCTGACAACAAAGTATCTTTATATACTCGCTTTGTGGATATTCAAACTGGTGAAGTTCAATCAAGAATTATTAACAAAAACAAGTAGTTATGCGACAAGTTCGCAAAATATTACTATTAAAAATAGATAATCCTTAGGAGGTTTTTTACATGGCAGAGATGCAACTAAAGTATGGCTGTAACCCAAACCAAAAGCCATCAAGAATATTTATAGAAGGTAAAGATTTACCTATTGAAGTTCTAAACGGTAGACCTGGATATATTAATCTACTTGACGCTTTTAACGGTTGGCAACTTGTTAAAGAACTTAAACAAGCTACCGGACTACCAAGTGCTACTTCTTTTAAGCACGTATCCCCAGCAGGTGCGGGCGTCGGTCTACCTTTAAGCGATACTCTAAAAAAGATATACTTTGTAGACGATTTAGGCGAACTATCTCCTATGGCTTGTGCATACGCAAGGGCTCGTGGTGCTGATAGAATGTCCAGTTATGGCGACTTTATAGCACTATCCGATACTTGTGACGTTAGCACCGCTAACATGATTAAACGTGAAGTTTCTGACGGTATTATCGCTCCAGACTATACCCCTGAAGCTCTTGAAATACTAAAGTCTAAAAGAAGAGGTACTTACAACATAGTTAAGATAGACCCTAACTATATTCCTGAACCTATTGAAAGAAAGCAAGTATTCGGCGTTACTTTTGAACAGGGTAGAAATGAACTCAAGATAGACCACTCTCTACTTGAAAACGTGGTCACTGACAATAAGAATATCCCAGACGAAAAGAAGACCGACTTAATAATCTCTTTAATAGTACTAAAGTATACACAGTCTAACTCTGTATGCTACGTTAAAGATGGTCAAGCTATTGGTATAGGTGCTGGACAACAGTCAAGAATACACTGTACAAGATTAGCAGGCAACAAGGCAGATATCTGGTGGTTAAGACAAGCTCCACAAGTACTAAGTCTACCTTTTAAAGAAGATATTCGCAGACCTGACAGAGACAATACTATAGACGTTTACATATCCGATGAGTACGAAGACGTTATTAAAGACGGCGAATGGCAAAAGTACTTCACTGAACAGCCTAAACCATTCTGCAAAGAAGACCAAAAGGCTTGGCTAAAACAGAATACTGGCGTATGTGTTGGTTCTGATGCGTTCTTCCCATTCGGTGATAACGTTGAACGTGCAAGAAAGTCAGGCGTTGAGTATATCGCTCAACCAGGTGGTTCTATCCGTGACGATAACGTTATAGATACTTGTAACAAGTACAACATAGCTATGGCGTTCACTGGTATTAGACTATTCCACCATTAATAGTTAGTATTCATAGTATGAAAGACGTTATACTCTTTCATACTATGTGTATATAGTTTACAGGTGTAACTTGATAGATGTTTAATTTAAAACGTTACTATAAGAGTTCCAATCCAGCGGATAGGTGTCAATTTTGGGCGATAGTCTCTTTTATGACTACCTTATTAGCTATTATATTAGTTCCTACGGTGTGTTCAGTGTGTGCATTGCTATACGGTAAGACCGCTTTAAACGAATGCGAAAATCCTAAAGACTTAAAAAAGACTAAGTGGAGTATCGCTCTATGTATAGTGGACTTTATCTTCCAAATAGTTATGATTATGTTCTTTGTGCGTGTGGGAAACTTAATAGTAAACGATAGCTGGATATTCTAACACAACGAATAAAGGAGGTTTTTAACCATGAAAATTTTAGTAGTAGGTGGCGGTGGTCGTGAACACGCCCTAATTATGAAGTTGGCAGAAAGTTCTAAGACTGAAAAGATTTTCTGTGTACCAGGTAACGGAGGTATTTCAAGATATGCCGAATGCTTCCCAAACGTTTCTGCTACCGATATCGACGCTGTAGTAGACTTAGCTAAACAGGTACAAGCAGACTTAGTAGTAGTAGCTCCAGATGACCCTCTTGTACTTGGTATGGTGGACGCTCTAAACCAACAAGGATTTAAAACTTTTGGTCCTAACAAAGCAGGTGCTATCATTGAAGGTAGTAAGGTATTCTCTAAGCAGTTAATGAAAAAGTATAATATTCCTACTGCAAAGTATGAAGTATTCTCTAACTCAAAAGACGCTATAGAATACATCAAAAAGGAAGATACGTATCCTACAGTAATCAAAGCAGACGGTTTAGCACTCGGTAAAGGTGTAATAATAGCAGAAGATTACGCTCAGGCAGAAGACGGCATTAAGTCTATTATGGAAGATAGAGTGTTCGGCGAAAGCGGTGCTAACGTAGTAATAGAAGAGTTCTTAACAGGTCCAGAAGTTTCGGTACTATGCTTTACTGACGGAAAAACTATTAAACCTATGGTATCTTCTATGGACCATAAACGTGCTTTAGACGGCGATAAGGGTCTTAATACTGGTGGTATGGGTACTGTTGCCCCTAACCCTTACTATACCTCCGCTATAGCTGATGAGTGTATGGAAAAAATATTCATACCTACCATTAAGGCTATGCAACAAGAAGGCAGAACCTTTAAAGGCTGTCTATACTTTGGCTTAATGATAACCCCTAACGGTCCTAAGGTTATAGAGTACAATTGCAGATTTGGTGACCCTGAAACTCAAGTAGTACTACCTCTATTAGATACCGACTTAGTAGATATAATGTTAGCCATATTCGATGACAAGTTAGACACCATAGACGTTAAGTGGAAAGACGCTTGTGCTTCTTGTGTGGTTATGGCAAGTGGTGGATATCCTAAGAGTTATCCTAAGGGCTTAGAAATTACTGGTCTTGATGATAAGGGTCAAACCGACGGCGTATTCGTATATCATGCCGGTACTAAGTATGACAACGGTAAGTTCTACACTAACGGTGGTAGAGTTCTTGGCGTTACTGCTATAGGCGATACTCTACAACAGGCTTTAGACACTTCTTACAAGGCAGTAAAGACTATCCATTGGGATAATGTACACTATAGAAACGATATAGGTAAAAGGGCTTTAGCAGTTAAGGATTGATGCGTATATGCTACAAAAGATTAACAATCTTAAAGGATATCTAAAGATAGCCATACTTTCTAACTCTATGTTTATACTATTTATAATAGTATGTATGATATACTATCGCATATTCTTAGTTACCAATCAAATTAGTGCTATCACTGAGGGTATAGCGTACTTTTTGGAATGTCTTGGATTTGTACTCATGTCTACATATATAGTAGGTTTTATAGGCAAGTTACGTGATAGAAGACTATTAAAAACTGCTTTAGTACTATACTTTATCACTGAACTTAGCATAGTATTAATGGACTTCAACTTTGTGTCCATTCAAGATGCTTATAATCCGTCTTCTAAAGTGTTGATAATATCACATTCGATATTTTCAGCGTTGGTATGCTTATCTCATCTAACTTTTGACCCTCAAAATGGTAGTATGCAAGTAGCTACTGGTGTATGTACTGTTATAACTCTGCTTGGAACTTTTTGCATAGTATACGGTACAAGAGTATACGTTAGCGTACTTATAAATTCGGTAGCTTATGTTATATACTATTCGTGGGTGTTGTACTTGGTAAGTCAAGAACGTGTAAACATAGACTGTCATGGCGATATAGTTAAAGACGTACACTATTCAAGCAAAGATTTTTTTGAATAATTAAAGATAAGAACGTTCTACTTATGCAGAACGTTCTTTTTTGTTGCTATTTGGAAGTAGTCATGTTTTCAAAGTCTGTTTCGGTTAGGACTGTAACTTCTAAAGATTTAGCCTTTTCTAACTTAGAACCTGCTTTTTCACCTGCTATTAAGTAGTCAGTCTTTTTGCTTATAGAGTTAGTAACCTTTGCACCTAAACTTTCAAGAAGTTCTTTTATGCCATCTCTGGAGTAGTTGCTTAGAGTACCTGTAACTACTACCGTCTTATTTAAAAACGGACTGTTGGCGTTATCGTTAGCATCTTTGTAGGGTTCAAAAGTGATATACTGTAGCAGACTATCTAATAACGCTATATGTTTAGGATTGCTGAACCATTCCATTAAAGAAGTATGTGCTACTTCCCCAAAGTCGTTTAGAGTGGTAAAGTCGAAACCGTTACTTATAGCGTGGTAGAAGTCTTGCCATGAACCCTTGAACTCTTTAGCTAACACTTTAGAGGCTGATTTTCCTATCTGTGATATTCCTAAAGCGGTTAAAAAGTTTTCTAACTTACAGGTTCGACTATTTTGGATGCTATTCCAAAGGTTATTCCAACTCTTTTCGCCGAACTTATCCATGCTTACTATTTGGTCTTGATAGCGATTTAGAGTGTATATATCCACAATGGATTTTAAAAATCCATGTTCTATGAACTTAGTTAATAGTGCTTCGCTTAGACCGTCAACGTTCATGCAAGGTTTGGATACGTAATGTACATACTGTTGAAGTTGTTTTCCGCTACAGTCAGGATTGGAACAGGTTAATACTTTGGTATCGTTTAACTGCTTAATCTTAGTGGCAGAGTTGCATATAGGACATACTGTAGGTATCTTTAAGGTGTTGCTTTTGGTGTAGTTTTCTACTACTTGTGGAATTATCATGTTAGCCTTTATTACCGATATACTATCACCTATGCCTAACTCTAAAGACTGTACTATACTTATATTGTGCAGACTGGCACGGGAAACTTCTGTACCGTCTATGATTACTGGATTGAAGATAGCTACAGGAGTTAAGTTTCCGTTACGACTAACTTGCCACTCTACAGACTGTAGGGTAGTAGTTTCCGCTTCGTCGTTGAACTTAAAGGCTATACCGTCGTTATAGTGGTGAGAAGTCTTTCCTTGCTTTTTAGAGTATGCTATATCGTCATATTGAATAACTATTCCGTCTATCGGTATTGAACGTTCGGTAGCTACTTCTTGAAGTTTTTCTATGGCACTTTCTAAGGAAGTTCCGTTATCGTCTGGAAGTCTGTAATATTGTTCAGTTTGAAATCCCCATTGCTTTAGAGTGTTTAAGTTTTGATATTTAGAGTTTCCGTCTAAACCTTCCAACACGTTAAATGGCATATAGTAAACCTTTCTATTGGCACAGATACTACTATCTAACTGCCTTACAGAACCTGCTGAAAGATTTCTTGGCGTTTTGTACTTATCTTTATCTTCTAAAGTGGAGTTGATACTCTCAAAGTCGTCTTTATGAATGATAGCTTCACCTACTACTACTAAGCGTTCTTTAGTAGGCACGGTTAGAGGAATATTTTTAAAAGTCTTTGCATTGTGAGTGATATTTTCCCCTACAGTGCCGTTTCCTCTGGTAGAGGCTTCTGTTAGTACGCCGTCTTGATATACCAACTTTACGGTTAGACCGTCATACTTTAGCATCACTAAACAAGGTTGACTATTTACAAACTTGCGTACATCTTGTAAATCTTTAGTCTTGTCCAAAGATAGTAGGGGAGTAGTATGCGTAACTTTGGCAAGTTTACTAATAACTTGATATCCTACGCTATGTGTAGGTGAATTAGATAGTACTATACCAGTATCTTTTTCTAATTGTGTTAGCTTATCGAATAGTCTATCGTATTCCTCATCACTTACCGAAGGGTTATTTTGATTGTAGTATTCGTTACGATACTTATTTAAAGTATCTACCAACTGTTTGATGTTATCCATATCCATAGATATATATATCCTTTCATTGTGTAGTTAATAGGTTCTTAGTTTAGAACCGTCATAGATAGTTAGCCAATACTCCTTAGCCTTACCGTTTACACCTATGCAGTCTGTACGAACAGTATGCGTATTACCGTCGATATCTAATAGAGTTAGTACTACTTTAGTATTGGTAATTAGTACGTCTTTAAGTGTGCAGTCTATTAGAGTATCCATAGTATTACAGTTGAACTTTTTACTATCTAATAGTATTCTGCTACTGTTACAGTCTGAACAGTATACTAACCATCTTGTACCAAAGTAACTGTTCAACTTTAAACCTAAAAAGTTATCGCCAAAGTTGATAGAGGCTTCTGTTATCTTGCTACCTATTAGAGAGTGTTTTCCAAACTGCTCTATATTTAAAGGCTTACTTAATAGAGTGACTTGTAATGGCGAACGTATCTGTTTAGGCAGTCTGTAGCCATGTACCACTTCAAACCCTCTTGACTTCCAAAGTCTAACCTGTTTTAGATTGGTTATAGTATAGTTTTCGCTCACGTTGTGCATATGTAGGTCTAAGTATATGTTTTTAAAAATAGCTATCACCACCTTATAGTTAAAATTATATCGTATAACTGAAGAATAGTCAACCAAAAATATGGGATTAATGTACTATAATGAGTACATTTTGGACGTTTAGAGTTCCGCTTTTTTAAAATGAAATCTAAGAAACGTAGAGAAATAGAGAAAAAAGTAGAGAGTTCAAGTATATTAGTATGATATTTTCTTTAAAAGGCTATATTTAAACTAAAAAGTGTATTTTTACCATTGACAGAATACCAAAAGTGTTATATAATTATTATCGTTGCGTCGATAGTAATAGTAGTATCTTTTATATCGACTGAATACTTTTTTCGATAACTTCGCTCTCCATTTGGATAGCGTGTACTCAAAAAATGTCTATTATATGGGCGTTAAAATAAGAATGGAGGAATTATATATGTCTAATACACAAAAAAAATGGTATATCTTAGACGCTGAAGGCAAGTCTCTTGGTAGAGTTGCTGCTACTGCTGCTCACATCTTAAGAGGTAAGCATAAACCTACTTATGCTCCTAACGTTGAATGTGGTGACGGCGTTATTATTATTAACTGTGCTAAAGCAGTTCTTACTGGTAAGAAGTTAGAACAAAAACATTACATCTGGCATACTGGCTGGATTGGTGGTCTAAAGAAGATTCAATATAAGGAATTAATGGCTAAAAATCCTGATAAGGCTATGTTCTATGCTGTAAGAGGTATGCTCCCTAACAACACTCTTGGAGACAAGGCTCTTACTCATTTAAGAGTATATGCTGGTAGCGAACATAAACAGGCTGTACAAAAGCCAGAAGTTTACGAAATATAAGAAAGGAGCATATTGATTATGTACGAATCTAAACAAGAATACTTCTACGGTACTGGTAGAAGAAAAAGCTCAGTAGCAAGAGTTAGAATTTACAGAGGTTCTGGTAACGTTACTATTAATGGCAGAAGCATTGACGAATACTTCGGTCTTGAAACTTTAAAGTTAATAGTTCGCCAACCTTTAGCTATAACTGGCAATACTGAAAACTTTGACGTCGTTTGTACCGTTACTGGTGGCGGTGTTACTGGTCAAGCTGGTGCTATTAGACACGGTATCTCAAGAGCTTTATTAATATACAATCCTGAACTTCGTCCTATCTTAAAGAAGGAAGGCTTCTTAACTCGTGACCCTCGTATGAAGGAAAGAAAGAAGTGCGGTCTTAAGGCTGCTCGTCGTGCTCCTCAATTCTCTAAGAGATAGTTCTGCACAAAGTATATTGCTTATATATTTATATACAATCCCCATAGGTAGTTCTGTGGGGATTTTTACATTTACCCATTAAGATGTTTTTATCGAGTATCATTCTATATATTTTAACAAAATTATATATATATATATATATATATATATATATATATTAAAAATTCTCAAAAAAGTACTTGACATTTTAAAATAATTATACTATAATAACGTCTGTAATATTCGAATATTCATAATACTATAAATATTTTAAAAAAGGGGTTTTAATCATGAAGTATAAAAAGATAGTTTCGTTAGTACTATCCATCTCTTTATTAGCTTCTTTTACAAGTTTTGAAGGGATTTCTTCTTTAGGTGTATCTGCAGAAGATGACGTTGTCGAAACTACTCAAGAGACTACAACTACAGATGCTACCACTGGCGAAGATACCGCACCAGTTGAACTTGTAAACGGTCAAGTTCCTACTTCGGAAGATTCTTTTGAATTCAATGAAGAAACTTATACTATTACTAAGTATATAGGTTCAGATATGGATGTAGTAATTCCAAGAACTATACATGGTGTACCAGTTAGAGTTATTGGTGTAAAGTGTTTTCAAAGTAATAATATTGTTAAAAAGATTACTGTACCTAATTCTGTAAGTAGTATTGATTATAGTCTTCAAGGGTTGGGTGCTTTTGGTGGAAATTCCGTACAAGAAGTAATATTTGAAGATAGTTCTAATGTCACCGCATTGGAAGACGGTACATTTATGGATTGTAAAAGTTTAGTGAATATAGTGTTACCAGATAATTTAAAAAGTATAGGTTGGAAAGCATTTAGTCATTGTAGAGGATTAATAAATATTGAACTTCCAAATACTGTAACTTCTATAAGTATGTATGCTTTTGAAAATTGTGATAATTTAAAAAGTATAAATATTCCAAGTAGTGTAAACTCTATTGGAAAAGACGTATTTAATGGTTGTACCAGTTTATTAACTATAGATTTTTCTGAGGGAATAACTTCTATAGGAAAAGAGGCTTTTAATGGTTGTATCAGTTTAACGGAGGTTTCTCTTCCTGACACTGTAGTATCCTTGGGAGAGAATGCTTTTTATGGCTGTTCTAACATGGCTACTTTAAAACTATCTTCAAACTTAAACACAATACCACAAGATTGTTTTTATGGTGGTAAGGCTTTAACCTCTGTAGAGATACCAGCTTCTGTAAAGAGCATAGGAATATAGGCTTTTAGAGGTTGTACAAGTTTAAAAGATATTACCTTTAACGAAGGTTTAGTATCTATATGTGAAAGAGCATTCTTAGAAGACGGTTCTATAGATGACGTAGTAATACCAAATACTACAACTTCTATAGGTAATAGCGCATTTTTAGGATGTTCGTCTTTAGTTAAGGCTGAACTATCTGCGGAAACTACTGTAGGTGAAAAAGCCTTAGGTCGTAATGCATACCTTTTTGATATTGCAGTACTTATAAAAGATAAAGGTACTATCTTTACCATATACGGTTATACTGGTTCTTCAGCAAATAAGTACGCAATAGATAATAAGATTCCTTTTGTAGACGTTGAGACTGATAACTTTGACGAAAATACAGTATCTAAAGAAGATACCACCAAACCAGGGGATAGCACTTCTACTGACGTGAAAAAGGGCGACGTAAACGGCGACGGCAAAGTAAATACTGCCGACTTATTAGTAATTAAAAAGTATCTTTTAGGTTTAATAGATACTCTATAATAAGATAGAATAAACTATACATAAAAAGACTCCACTCTATTAACAGAGTGGAGTTTTACTTGTGCGTTTAAAAAGTTTCTATAAAAAGATGTACTTTATTACGAATAGCATAGCCAGTACGTACATAAGAGGTTTAATCTGTTTAGCCTTTCCACAAGTAGCATTTATTACTACATAAGAGATTATACCTATAGATATTCCTTCCGAGATGCTATAGAATAGTGGCATGGATAGTACACACAGATAAGCAGGTATAGCTTCGGTTAAGTTTTCCTTGTTAAACGAGATATCTGTAATGGAGCTGAACATTAAAAAGCCTACCATTATCAAAGCAGGAGCAGTAGCAAACGAAGGTATAGCAGTGAATATAGGTGCAAACAACATGGATATCAAAAATAGTATTCCACTAACTAAAGCAGTTAAACCTGTACGACCACCCATAGCTACACCTGATGAAGACTCTACAAAGGTAGTAGTGGTAGAAGTTCCAAGTACTGCACCAAAAGTAGTAGCGATAGCGTCGGATAGTAAGGCAGGTTTAATCTGTGGTAGACGACCGTCTTTATCGAGCATATTAGCCTTAGCACTTACGCCTATTAAAGTTCCAAGAGTATCAAAGAGGTCTACAAATAGGAATGAGAATACTATTACTACAAAGTTTAGTATACCTACATCTTTGAAGTCTATGTTAAAGCATTGACCAAAAGTATCGCCTAACTTTGAAAAGTCTGTCATAGATAGTGTAGGTATTAATGTATAGTATCCAGTCTCTGGATTTGGAACGTATATACCTACAAGTTGACATAGTATTCCAAGTATCCAAGTAGATACTATACCTATTAATATAGAACCCTTTATATCTTTTACGTGGAGTACTATAGTAATAAATAGTCCAACTAAAGCTAATACGGCTGAAATTCCTGAAGTGCTAAAGTTTTCGGTAAAACTGGTTATGGTAACTAATGTAGAACTGTTAGCTACAGTTAGTCCAGCGTTTTGAAGTCCTATAAAAGCGATAAATAGTCCTATACCTACAGATACTGCTTTTTTTAGGCTTAAAGGTATTACGTTGAATATAGCCTCACGTATATTGGTTAAGGATAGTACTATAAATATAACACCTTCGATAAATACCGCAAATAGTGCTACTTGCCAAGAGTATCCAAATCCAAGTACTACCGTATAGGTCAAGAATGCGTTTAATCCCATACCTGCCGATAGCACAAAAGGTAGGTTAGCCATAAAAGCCATACAGGCAGTACCTATGAAAGATGCTAAACAAGTAGCTAATAGTACAGCGGTAGGGTCCATTCCAGCATCACCAAGGATACTTGGGTTGACTGCTAATATATAAGCCATAGTCATAAACGTGGTGATACCTGCCATGACTTCTGTCTTCACGTTGGTATTGTGTTCTTTTAACTTAAATATTTTTTCTAACATAGAGCGATAGTCCTTTTAGAGTTATATAGTTTCATCGTATTCAGCTATATATGGTAGGTTACGATACTTTTCCGCACAGTCTAAACCGTAACCTATTACGAATAGGTCTGGTATAGTGAATAGAGAGATATCGGACTTTAAGTCTACTATACGTCTGTCGGGCTTGTCTAATAGAGTTACTACACTTACAGACTTAGGATTTCTTGCCTTTAGTAGTTTAATAACGTCGTTTAGAGTTCTACCAGTATCTATAATATCCTCTACTATTATAATGTGATAGTCGCTAACGTCTTGCTCTATATCCATAGTAATGTTTACTATACCAGAAGAAGAAGTATCCTTGTAGTAACTTTTAGCACACATAAAGGCTATTTCGCATGGAATATTTATAGCACGACAGAAGTCTGCCATAAATACAAAAGCACCCTTTAAGATACTAACTAATAGTAATGGCTTGCCATAGTACTGTTCGCTAATCTGTTTGCCCACCTCCTTAATCTTTGCTTGAATTTCATCTTTAGAGATTAGTACTCTTTTGATGTGCTTGTCGCAGTCTTGAGTTTCAAAATGCATATTAAATCCTCCAATATGATTATTTTATTAACTATTATATCATATGTGTATTAAATAATCAATTAGAAAAATATTTTTGTATCCTATAGTTCCAATAACTAAGGTGGACATTTTTAGAAAGTGTAAAAAATTTAACAGTTTATTCACAAACATTAAGGCAAAGTATGTTATAATTAGGATTACTAATATATTTAACAAATAAAAATAATCCTTAGCTTATACTATATAATAAGTAATGGGATAAATAATTAAATCTATAAAGAGGATTTGTTAATGGCTAATATAAACGTCGCTATAGATGGGCCAGCAGGTGCTGGTAAGAGTTCTATAGCTAAAAGGGTATCAAAAGACTTAGGATATATATACATAGATACAGGTGCTTTGTATCGTGCTATAGCTTACTATGTGTATCGTAATGGTGTAAAAGACTTTTCAGCTAATGGGGTAGTACCACTATTAGATACTATTAATATAGAACTTAAACATAGTATAGAAGGTGTTCAAAGAGTATATATTAACGGTCAAGACGTTTCGGACTATATTAGAACTCCTATAGTATCAAGTGGAGCTTCTAAAGTTTCGGCTATACCTGAAGTGAGAAGTTTTCTTTTAGACCTACAACGAAATATAGCTAAGAGCAACGACGTTATTATGGACGGCAGAGATATAGGTACAGTAGTACTTCCTAATGCTAATTTAAAGATATATCTAACTGCTACCGCTGAAGAACGTGCTAACAGACGATATAAACAGTTGTTAAACTCTAAAGAATGTCCTACTTATGCCGAAATACTAAACGATATTAACGTTCGTGACTATAACGATATGCACAGAGATATAGCACCATTAAAAGTTCCCGAAGACGCTATCAAGTTAGATACTACCAACTTAACCGAAAATCAAGTAGTATTACAGATAGAAAGTCTAATACAGAATATTTATTAAAGTTTTGGAGTGATTAGATGATACTATACTCTATAATTAGAGTTCTTACTAAAGCATTCTTAAAGGTATACTTTAACCTATCGTTTGAGGGGTTGGAAAACATAGACAATACTAAACCACACATATACGCAAGTAATCATAGAAGTTACTACGACCCAGTGTTTATTAGTATTCCTGTAAAGCATAGGTTTGCCTATATGGCTAAAGAAGAACTTTTTGAACAGAACGTATTCTTTACCGCTTTAATAAAGGCTTTTGGTGCGTTCCCTGTAGTTAGAGGTAGTGGAGACTTTTCTGTTATAGATACTTCGATAGAAAAACTTAACAGTGGAAAAAATCTGGTAATCTTTCCAGAGGGTACTCGTTCTAAAGACGGTAAAGTCGGTAAGGGTAAGACTGGCGTGGCTTTGATTACTGCTAAGTCTGGTTACGATGTGACCCCTGTAGGTATAGTATTTGAGGGCGAAAAACTTCACTTTAGAAGTAAAGTAGTGGTAAAGTTCGGAAAGAGTATCAGCTATGACGAAATAGCTCTACATGGCGATTTTAATACCAGAGAACTTAGACCGATTAAAAACAAGATTATGTCTGCCATTACTGAACTTGTAGAAGGTTAATATTATTATATTTGGAGTGCTTTATACTATGAATGTGACTATAGCAAAATTGGCGGGCTTCTGTTTTGGTGTTGACAGGGCTTTAAAAATAGTGTATAATGAAGTTGAGACTTCTAAAAAGATTGCTACTTATGGCCCTATTATTCACAACGATGCGGTGGTTAGCGACCTTAAAAAACACGGTGTACGAATTGTTAATGACATTTCCGAACTTCAAAAAGACGAAACCGTTATTATACGTTCTCATGGTGTGCCAGAAAGTGTATATACTAATATTAAACTACGTGGCAATTCGTATATAGACGCTACTTGCCCTTTCGTTAGCAAGATACACAAAATCGTTAGGGAAAAGTCTAAGGCAGGCTATACTATACTAATTGCTGGTGATAGACTTCATGCCGAAGTTATGGGTATTATAGGTCACTGTGTAGGGGATAGTGTGTTAGTGTTTGCTAATGCACAAGAACTGTCTAACATACTACAGGGTATACCTACAGACCAAAGAGTGGCTATAGTGTCACAGACTACTTTTAATACTACTATTTGGAACGCTTGCAAAAGAGTATTTAGCAAGTATTCTAATATAGAAGTGTTTGAAACTATATGTAACGCTACTTCTGAAAGACAGTCCGAAAGTATTGAACTTGCCAAAGTATCGGACGTTATGTTGATAGTTGGCGATAAAAATAGTTCTAACACTAAAAAATTATATGCAGTATGTAAAGAATACTGTTCTAACTGCTTGCATATAGAAAGCGTATTAGACCTTGAAGGTGTAGACTTTAAAGACGCTACTAATGTTGGTATTACAGCGGGGGCTTCTACTCCTGCTTATATTATAAAGGAGGTTCAAGTTCACATGGAGAATTTGAAAAACAATGTTGAAACTGAAGATATTCAAGACATGGACTTTGCTACTATGCTTGACCAATCTTTCAAAAAAATACATACAAAGGAGAAAGTCACTGCTACTGTTATTAAGGTTGAAGATGATAAGTCTGACATTATAGTAGACTTAGGTACTAAGCACACAGGTTACGTTACTCTTGACGACCTAACCGATGACCCTAAGCTAAAACCTTCTGATATAGTTAAAGTTGGCGACGTTATAGACCTTATAGTTCTTAAAGTAAACGATGCTGACGGCGTTGCATATCTTTCAAGAAAAGAAGTTGACAAGGTTGACGGCTTTAACAAGATTATCAAGGCTAAAGAAGAAGATACTATCCTTGAAGGTACTGTAATAAATGCTGTAAATGGTGGCGTTATTGCTACTTATTCTGGCGTTAGAGTATTCATTCCTGCTTCTTTAGTAGGCGTTCCTAAGGGCGAAGACCTAAATGGTTTAGTAGGTCAAAAGTTAAAGTTTAAGATTATTGAAGTAAACGAACAGAAGAAGAGAGCAGTAGGTTCAGTTAGAGCCGTTAAGAAGGCTGAAAGAGAAGCTGCTACTATTAAGTTCTGGGAAAACGTTAAGGTTGGCGACGTATTTAAGGGCGAAGTTAAGTCTATTACTAATTACGGCGCTTTTGTAGACCTTGGTGGTATCGACGGTATGGTTCATATCTCCGAACTTTCTTGGAAGAGAATTAAAAATCCTAAGGAAGTAGTTTCCGTTGGCGATACTATTGAAGTATACGTTAAGGATATGGACAGAGAAACTGGTAGAATATCTTTAGGTCACAAAAAGCCAGAAGATAATCCTTGGGTTAAGTTTACTACTAACTACAAAGTTGGCGATATAGTTAGTGCTAAGATAGTATCTATTACTCAATTTGGTGCTTTTGCTCAAATTATCGACGGCGTTGACGGTTTAATCCACGTATCTCAAATTTCTAACGAAAGAGTAGAAGACGTTAAGAGCGTTCTTTCTGTAGGTCAAGAAGTTACTGTTAAGATTACTGACATTAACGAAGACAAGAAGAGAATTAGCATCTCTATGAAAGAGGCTTTAGCTGATACTCAAGACGCTGAATAGTCTTTTTGCTTAGTATATATTTTTAGATAACTTAGGTACTCTCTATACAGAGAGTGCCTATTATTATATTTTTGGGAGGTACTACACTATGTGGGCTTTAATTACTGGTGCAAGTTCTGGTATAGGTAAAGATATGGCTATATATTTAAGTTCTAAGGGGTATGATTTAGTATTAACTTCCAGTCCTAAAAGTAAAGAGGCTTTAAACTCTTTAAAAGATACCTTGAATACTAACGTTAAAACCTTTTCTATAGACCTTTCTAACCAAGAAGCTCCTTTTAAACTGTACGAATTTTGCAAGGGGTTGGATATCCATATATTAGTTAATAGTGCAGGGTTTGGCGTATTTGGTGCTTTCGATAAGACTTCATTAGACCGTGAACTTAGTATGATAAACGTAAACATAGTGGCTCTGCACGTGCTTACTAAACTATTCTTAAAAGATTTTAAGTCTAAAAATAGGGGATATATACTCAACGTATCGTCAAGTGCAGGTTTTATGACTGGACCGCTATTGTCTTCTTATTACGCCTCTAAAAACTACGTGCTTAGACTAAGTTTGGCTATTAATGAAGAACTTAGAAGAGAACTTTCTAACGTAAAGATTAGTGTACTCTGTCCAGGGCCTGTAGATACTAACTTTAACAGTACGGCTGGAGTATCTTTTAGTGTTAAACCACTTAGTAGTGAGTACGTTTCACATTATGCTATAGATAGTATGTTTAAAGGTAAGTGTATTATAGTACCTTCTTTCACCATGAAGTTGGGAATATTCGCTACAAGGTTTGTGCCATACTCTGTATTGGCTAAAGTTACCTATAATATTCAAAAAGCAAAGCTTAGTCAATAATTAGTTGATAAAAAAACTATAGACTTTTTTAGAAAAATAGTGTATAATATAATAAGCGTTCGCCCATATGTGGGCATACAATATATTTTAAGGAGCGATACAGACTTGATTAAATCGTTAAAAAAATTCGTTGCAGGAGTTTCTGCAATATTGATAATGGTATCTGCTACTGGCTGTGGTAGTAGCACTAAATGGGCTATGCAATACGGCGACTATGAAGCAAGAGCAGGTATATTCTTATACTACGAAATGTCTAACTACTACGAGGCTACTCAAAAACTTAAAGAGGCTGACGAAAACTTCGACGCTACCGACACTAAGGCTTTAAAAACTGCTACCGTAGAAGATACTCCTATAGTGGAATGGATACAGAATGGTACTACTGAAGATGTTGAAACTTATCTTGAAGTGTTAAAAGAGTTCGATGAGTACGGACTATCTTTAACAGACGATGAAGAAGCGTCAGTGGATACTCTAACCAATACCTATTGGCAATACTATAGCGAATACTATACCAAAAACGGTATAGGTGAGCAATCCTTTAGAGATATCAACGCCTACTCTTACAAGTGGCAAAAACTATTTGAATACTACTATGGCAAAGACGGTCTTGAAGAAGTTCCAGAACAGGATATCAAAGACTACTACATAGAAAACAACGCAAGAGTTTCGTATATATCCCTAAACTGTAAAGACGCTGACGGTAACTTTATGAGTACAGAGATGAAATCTCTTGCTGAAGACTACGTTAAACGTGCTAATGCAGGCGAAAGTTTCGACGACCTAATAGAAGAGTACAACGCCTATGCCGAAAAAGTGGAAGCTGAAAATTCCGCTGAAACTACTACTGAAAGTACTGGTACTATATCTTCCGAAGCCGTATCTTCCGCTAATGAAGAAGATACTACCGCTACTACTACTGCTGATGAAGATACTACTATCGGTGATAGCACTTCCGATGACGGTATAGAAACTACTTCCGCTGATACGGAAGAAACTCCATATCCTAACGAACACATAGTAACCAAAGCTACTTCCGAAGATAGTGGCGCACCTACAGTCACTGTGAATAAAAAGATTTTCGCTCATGAAAAGTTAAACGAAGCGTTCTTAGTAGAAGAAGATAACGCTTACTATGTAGTAATTAAGTACGATATCACCGAAAGAATGACCGCTGATGACCTTTGGACTGACGACAATATAGCTACTACTTTAACTACTATGAAAAAAGATGACTTCAACCAAACTATGCTATCTAAAGTAGATACTTCCTTAGTAGTTAAAAATGAAAAAGCGTATAACAGATACAATCCTTTAGATATGCAGATTGGTTAATATTATGAGGTATCACCATGAACGACGATATTAGACTATATATGGATAAGGTCGGCAAGGCTTTAGAACGTAATAATATGCAATACTTTTATGCAAAGGATAAGCAACAGGCTAAACAGATAGTTAAATCTTTAATAGCTAAGGGTTCAAGTGTATCTAATGGTGGTTCTATGACTTTAGAAGAGTGTGGAATTATGCAACTTCTTAGAAGTGGCGACTATAACTTTATAGATAGGGAAGACTATCCACCTGAAAGACGTGGTGAAGTCTATATCAAGGCCTTTAGTGTGGATACCTATCTGTGCAGTTCCAACGCTATCACTGAACACGGCGAACTATACAACGTGGACTACAACGGAAACAGAGTAGCCTGTCTAACTTTTGGACCTAAACAAGTAATAGTAGTAGTGGGTTACAATAAGATAGTTAAAGATATCCCTTCTGCTATCGAAAGAGTTAAGCGTATATCCGCACCTTTAAATGCCGTCAGACTTAACAGAAGTACCTACTGTGCTAACACTAAAGAGTGTCTATCTTTAAAAGATGAAGATAGTTCTATGTGTAACGGTTGCACTTCTAACGATAGAATATGTTGTTCTTATGTGGTTACTGGTTGGCAGAACGTTCCGCATAAGAACAGAATTAAAGTAGTATTAGTAGGCGAAGAGTTAGGCTATTAAGCTACTATCTAAAATATCATATTAAGGAGATTTTTAATGGAAACCAATGGACTTAAAAAAAGAATAGTATCTATGTTACTATCACTATCAGTATTAGTATCTTTTAGTGGTTGCTCTAACGGTGGTGGAGATACTACTACTACCGAAGACACTTCTTCCGCAGACGTTGAAACTACTACCGAAGAGACTACTTCCGACGCAGAAGAAGTCACTACTACTGTAGAAGATGTAGAGGTTAAGTTAGAAAGTCATGTAGACGAGATAGAAGATATTTCCGCTACTGACCTAACTTACGATATGCAAGTCGGTTGGAACTTGGGCAACTCTTTAGACGCATACTCTAACAAAGAGGGTAACGAAACTGCTTGGGGTAATCCTGAAGTAAACTTAGACTTAATTAAAGCAGTAGCAGACGCTGGCTTTAAGTGTGTAAGAATACCCGTAACTTACATGGGACAGTGTGGCGA
>CAKSDC010000019.1 GCA_934444765.1 uncultured Oscillospiraceae bacterium | reverse complement strand
AACCTCACGCAACTATTTAAGTATACCATAAAACTTTTAAAATGTCAAGTGTTTTTTTGAACTTTTTAAAAATTTTAGCTTTTAGAGGTTTTAACTTATGGGTTGTATCTGTCCACTCGCCCGCCTCAACTGGCGACTTGATTAGTATATCATAATATTTCCGAAAAGTCAACAAAAAGATTACCAACAAATAATAGAATATTCTGTGCAAAACAGCAAAAAATAAATAAGGAACGTCTCAATAGACGTTCCAAAGTACTAACTGACTCCCAACGCTTTAAATATAGTTTCAGGGATTAGCGAAAAGTCTGCAACTGCCGAGAAAGGTTTTTTAATAGTATCGTCTTGAGAAAAAGGCACAAAATAGTAGCTTTTGTAGTTCATTAAGTTGCCGATGTTCTTAGCCGAACCGGAAAGGGCGTCATTAGTAGCCAAAGCTATAACCACTGGCTTAGAGTTTCTAAGGTGGGATTTAACCGCCATAGTCACGGGGGTGTCGGTGATAGAGTTAGAAAGTTTTGCCAAAGTATTACCAGTACAAGGAGCCACGACTAAAACGTCCACTAAATTTTTAGGGCCTATAGGTTCTGCGTCCTGAATAGTAACGATAGGTTTTCGCTGACATATTTCGGTTAACTTAGCGACATTATCCTTAGCCAAACCAAAGCGAGTATCTAAAGTTGAGGCATTAAACGACATAATAGGAACTAAATCGGCTTGCATATACTTTAAGACTTCCAACTGTTTAAACGATTTTTCAAAGGTACAAAAAGAGCCACATAGAGCATAACCCACTCTAACGCCTTTTAAGGAGTTCAAAAAAATCACCTCTTTGTGTGGATAATCAACTATCAGGTGTAATGGGGAAATTTTTTATAAAAAAATTTTCAAAAAATGCTTGACAAAATGAAATATTTATGATATACTCATAAAGTCGGTTGACGTTAATGGGATGTAGCCAAGCGGTAAGGCAACGGACTTTGACTCCGTCACGCGTGAGTTCGAATCTCGCCATCCC
This sequence comes from uncultured Oscillospiraceae bacterium, assembly GCA_934444765.1. Taxonomy (GTDB): domain Bacteria; phylum Bacillota; class Clostridia; order Oscillospirales; family Ruminococcaceae; genus UBA5884. The sequence goes on along the minus strand of CAKSDC010000019.1, from coordinate 41,452 downwards.
AACTTTTTTAAAAAAGTGGTCGTCATAAGACATAATATAATGGGATGTAGCCAAGCGGTAAGGCAACGGACTTTGACTCCGTCATGCGTGAGTTCAAATCTCGCCATCCCAATATAGCAATCGAGTAGATGTAACATCTGCTCGATTTTTTTATACTTGTAAATCTTTAAGAATATTTTTAATAGCAATACCAATATAACGTCCAGCAGAAACTGGAGAAGTTTTACCAGGAAGTGATAAAGCCCAAATAGTTTTCAAGTCAAGACTGTAAGCACTTTGAAAGTCCACCCCACCAGGTTTAGAAGCCAAATCTATAATAATAGTATCTTTGCTTAGTGTATTAAGTCTATTCTTATCAAGGATTAAAGTAGGTATAGTATTATATATAATCTTGTATGAGGCTAAATCGTCTTCCAAGTTAGAAAGATGAATAGAGCCATACCCCATAACGTCAGCCCAAGCCAAATCGGAGTACTTTCTTGCTGAGATAGTAACGTTAGCGTTCAAGCATTTAAGACTGTAAGCTAATACTTTAGCTATTCTACCAAATCCGAGTATTAAAACTTTTTGATTAGATATAGTTTCTGGAAGTTCTTCCAAAGTAATTTGAATAGCACCTTCAGAGGTAGCCACAGCGTTATATACGCTAAACTCTTCACGTTTAGCAAAGTCGAACACTTTCAAGCCTCTATCGGTGAAGACACGTTCAATATCTTTAGATACGTTTCCGCCGAACACTATGCAATCTTCTTTAGCAATCGAAGTCAGACTATCTATAGGGATACTTTTTCTACAAAAGGGAGCATTAAGGAATACGCCGTCTGTAGAGCAAGGCAGAGGTAAGACTATATAGTCAGCTCTAACGTTGCATTGAGCTATACCGTCGAATAGAGTAATACCGTTAGACTTAATAATATTCTTATCGAAACCTATGGTGTATACCTTGTAGTCTTTAGATAGCATATCTGCTAAATAGGTTTGACGCATATCACCACCAGCTATAAGGAAAGTTTTCATAATAGATAATAATAGCCTCCTTAAGTTTATACTATATATTATGAAAGAGTTCAAATATAGGTGTTAAAAAATAGCGACGTAGTAGAGTAAAATCTTACCACATCGCTAATATATATTAAGTATTAATATCTATAATCATTTGGGAGTATTCTAAAGGAGTAAAACCGATAGTGGAGTATAACTTTTTAGCCTTAACGTTATCAGGTTCTAATTCAAGTCTAACTCTTGCATAGTCTTTAGATAGCACTTTAAGGAAGTCCAAAAATTGAGTACCCAAGCCTCTACCACGATATTCAGGAAGTATAAAAAACTCTTCCAACCATAACACAAAACCGCCAGCCTCATTAGAGTACGATTTAGATAGTAAAGCATATCCAACAGGGGTATCATCGTCTAACTGTAGCATATAGGCGAACATATAGTCATTATCTTGTAGCATAAAGTCGAAAGAGTTTTCATGATGTTCAATAGGTATAGTATGACTAACAGCGTCGGTATGGTAGAACATATCTGCGAACTTAATAAAAATATCACGGTCATTAATATTAATAGGTCTAATCATGATATATATAATAATCCTTTCCAAAAAATTAAAAGTCGAACGGTGCTACAGGTATACTATTTCTTTTAGTATATAGTGATACTGTAGTATAGTTAGTCCAAAGATATCGAGCATGAATAGGGTGTTTCAACTCATTGCACTTTAGGAATATAGAGTTATCCTGTAATATAGTAGCATTAGCGGAGTAGTAGTTCACGCCATCTTCCGAGAGTTCAAACCAATCTAAAGAGTTAGTAACTTCAAAACCGCCGTTAGCGTAGTCGAAGTATACATATATACCGCCGTCTTTTATAGCGTAATGACTAAACATAGCACCGTATACAGTATCAGCACTTTCAAGACCGTATACGTGATATAATGCTTGAAGGTATAGTCTATACCCTACAGGTTCTTTGTTAAGTGGGTGGATGTTTCCATACTCACCACATTCCAGTATAACGGCAAGACCAGTATTTTTGACAGTCTTATGAACATCAAATTGAGCCTTACGAATAGGACACCAATGTTTTCTGTCTACATCGCCACGTTCCATATGTAGAGGTAGTTGCACTATCAAAAAAGGTAGAGTATAGTCATTCCAATCGGAACGCCATTGTAAGATAACCTCATTAAGAAGTGTATAATAAGTATTAGGTCTGTGGTCGTCGCTTTCGCCCTGATAGTATATAAATCCAGCTATAGAGTAAGGAGCCACACGTTTAATCATAGTGGAGTACATACCGCAAGGTCTAAATTCAGAAAAGGAGTTTATAGGGCCAGGATATTTACACTCACCAGCGAAAGCAAGAGCGTCACCCCAAAGACCGTTAGGATTTTTAGAGTAGAACTCATTAATCTTAGGTTGCCATTGGTCAACATAGTCCAGATAGTCCAGTCTGTCTTTAAACTGCTGTTCTAAGGACTTATCACGTATAGAGTTTTCGTACTCATCTATGTACACTTTAGTATCCGAATTAGAGAGTAGCATATCACGACTAACCCAAGCAGAACCGCTTGTACCACCAAGACTACAATTAATAATGCCCACAGTAACGCCAAGTTTTTGGGAAAGATTTTTAGCGAAGTAGTAAGCAACGGCAGACCACTTTTTACAGTTTTCGGAGTTAGGCAACTGCCATTGATTGCTATTTTCCATAGCATAAAAGTAGTCATCAACTACTGGTATTCTTTGTACGTTGTAGGAACGTACTTTAACGGAATGGCATACGTTCAATTCATGGGTAGCGTTAGTAGAGTTTTGAAGTTCAAATTCCATGTTAGACTGTCCACCAGCGAGCCAAACCTCACCAATAGCGATATCGTTAAAAGTGATAGTTTCGTCTGTAGTGGAATTTTTTATAGTCATGCAAGTGCAGTCCAAAGCACTCATAGGAGGCAACACTATAGACCACTTATTATTTCTATCAACGGTAGCCTCTACCGAAGTACTATCTATAGTGACAGATATAGTATCATTATAGTTAGCCCAACCCCAAATAGTGAAGTTTTTATCACGTTGAATAACCATGTAGTCGGAGAATATGTTAGCACATTTAAGCATATAAAAGTATCCTTTCTTTAAGTCAAATCGAATACGCCTTTTAGCTTACCAAAAGCGACGCAACGCATACCGTCATCAGCACCAGAGTTGCAAGTTTGCAGAGTAAGTATACCAGTAGGATATTCAGGGGCAGAGATACCGTTAGAAGTGTATCTTTTGTTTACCACGTTTTTAACGAATTCGTCGTACACGTCCTTAGTAGCCAAACTTTGGTAAGGTTCTAACCAGTAGGTAAAGGAAGCGTCTTCAAGACCGTATAGTACATCTATCGAGAATATTTGATATACATATACCTTATCAAGACTTGCCACTTCAACGTATTGGTGATTATCCCACCAAGAAGTATCCTTGTAGCTTTTAACCTGATGGAACATAGAACCGTTAGCCATATTGTGACCGTATAGTAGTACGTTTGCACCACCTATCTGACAGTTATAGTCAAGCATAATAGAACCCGAATGACTTTCTGCACCGTTCCAATCGTGAGTTATGTAATATTCATTATCGCCAGACTGCATAATAGGATAGTCTATAGCGGAATTTCTAAGATATATCCAACCCTTGCAATCAGGATTAGCATTATAGCAAGCCTCTATGTTAGACTTTTTAATAGCGGGAGTATAATCCCAAGTAGTAGTAGTAACTTGAGTAGTAGTAGTAACAGGAACAGTAGTCGTAGTCGTCACAGTAGTAGTAGTAGTAATAGGTGTAGTAGTAGTAACAGTAGTAGCACTCGTACCGATAGTAGTAGCACTTGTACCGATAGTATCGTCAACAGAGGCTTCTTCAAGACTATCTCCATTAGTAACTATACTAATAACTGTTATCATAACTATTAAAGCTATAACGCAGGCTAATATTACGAAAAAACCCTTAGGTGTCTTTTTAGTAGAAGTATTTTCGTTATCCATATTTAATTCATAGTCCTTTCTAAGAAAATAAAATAACAAGTTCCACACATATATCTAAAATATACAAAAAAATTATAGCATATTATTGATAATATATCAAGCTAAAAAAGACACATTTTTATTACAAATTATTACACACATACCAAAAACTTCCTAATACGATATTATACACTTTGCATAGTATTAATAGTAAAAATTCTTGACTTATAGTTAAAATAATACTATAATAATAGTAATCAATAACAGTACGTTAAAATAAAAACATAAAGGAGTTTTTCATGCTAAACTTAAAAGACTTTTTCAACGGAACAGCGTTCAATAGTTATCAATACTTTGGAGTACATAAGTATTGGAGTAATGGTATAGAAGGTTTTATATTTAGAGTATACTCACCAAACGCCGTAAAAGTAGAACTAATAAATAGTTTCTATGAATGGCAACCGATACCCATGATTAAAGATAATAACGGAATATACTCCATATTCATATCCGAAAAAGAGAGCAACCTATTAGGTAGTAGTTATAAGTACAGAGTTACAGGTAAAGACGGAATAGTTAGAGATAAAGCAGACCCATACGCTTTTCAATCGGAACTTAGACCTAATAACGCTTCAGTAGTTACACGTTTAGATAGCTTTACTTTTAGCGACGACGAATGGTTAAGTAAACGAAGTACTAACTATGATACTCCTATGAACATCTACGAATTTCATTTTGGTTCATGGAAACAAAAAGCTCATAAAGAAGACGAAGTAGAAAAGGGTTGGTATTCTTACTTAGAACTAACTTCTGAAGTAATACAGTATTTAAAGGATAATCATTATACACATATAGAACTGCTACCACTTAGTGAATACCCATTAGACGCATCATGGGGATACTTAGTAAGCGGATTTTTCAGTATAACTTCAAGATATGGTACTGCGAGTGACTTAATGTACTTTATCAATGAATGTCACAAAAACGATATAGGGGTAATAATGGACTTTGTCCCTGTACACTTCACGGCGGACGACTTTGGTTTACGAGAGTTCGACGGCACTCCATTATATGAATATCCCAATAAAGATATAGCCTATTCCGAATGGGGTTCTATGAACTTCAACTTTTACAGTAATACAGTAAGAAGTTTTTTAATGTCAGCTGGCAGTTTTTGGTTAGATAAGTTTCACGTAGACGGTTTAAGAATGGACGCTATAAGTAACGCCATATATTGGCAAGGCAATTCAAGTAGAGGAGTAAACTCTGGTGCTATAGACTTTTTAAGAAAACTAAATAGTGGACTAAAAAGCAGATTTAAGGGCATAATGTTAATTGCTGAAGATAGTACCAACTATCTAAAAGTAACCGCTCCCGTAGAGTACGACGGTCTCGGCTTCGACTACAAATGGGATATGGGTTGGATGAACGATACACTTGAATTTTTCAAGACACACCCAGCAGATAGACCGCATAAGTATAACCAACTAACGTTTTCCATGTTGTACTTTTATAACGACTTGTTTTTACTACCATTTTCGCACGATGAAGTAGTACATGGTAAAGCGACCATAATTCAAAAGATGTGGGGCGACTATGAAGAAAAGTTCCCACAATGCAAAGCACTATATACATATATGTATACTCACCCAGGAAAGAAGTTAAACTTTATGGGTAACGAGATAGCTCAGTTCAGAGAATGGGACGAAAACAAAGAAGTAGATTGGGGTTTGTTAAAGTATCCTAAACACGACGATTTCAAGCGTTATATAAACGCTTTAAGTAAGTTATATACTACCGAATCGGCATTATATAGTGGAGAGTATAACTCAACAAACTTTAGTTGGTTAGTAGTAGATGCATATCAAGACTGTATATACTGTTATAAGCGAAAGTTCAAGGATAGTACTATAATAACTATCTTAAACGTATCCATGAACGACTATATAGACTATAAAATCGGTTGTGATGAACCTTACGTCTTAGAAGAGTTATTAAATTCAGACGATAAGCTATATGGTGGTAAAGGATTAATCAACAACTATACTATACATACAGTTCAGCCTACTAAACGATATAAAGGTCATGAATACTACTTTACTTTAGACATTCCGCACTTTAGTGGAATAGTATTAAAAGTCACCAATGAATAGTATTAAAAGACTATACTTTAAAAGTATAGTCTTTTTTAATAGATATCTTTAGAATACCATTTAATAATAAACATATTCTAAAGAGTTAGTACGTTACTAAACCTAATTATAAAATTGACTATTGCAATTTTTAAAAAAATGGTTATAATAGTATTAACATCAAAAACGTCTCTGTTTTTGATACTACTATAGTATAATACTAAACGTTCTACTATTGACAAAACTTAAATAGCATAATATACTATACTTAGTGTAGTAAAGTGCTATACTGTCAAATTTGAATATTCAATAATATGGGAGGTGTGAAACTTGAATGAAGAAGACTACAAAAAAGAAGTCTTATATATCTTTAAGAGTTCGTGTATCTTAAACGTGATAGTGTACTTGCCCACTTTGATATTCAAAGCGAATATTGATATGCTTTTAGGACTTATACTGGGTACTATAATACTGTTTATCAATCTAAACTTGCTAAAACATGATATAAACAGTGTAGTAAACTTAGGAGGCAATAAAAAAAGGTTATACTTAGGATATGTATTAAGATACCTATTAATAGCCAGTGCGTTCTACTTTACTGCACACGTTGAAATCATCAATCCAATAGGGGTAATATTGCCCCAATTCTATCCTAAAATAGCGTATACTATTAAAGCGATAGTGGAAAATAAAAAAGAAAGGAGTTGTTAAAATGTGTCAGTAGCAGACTTTTTTAAAGGTGTTACAGAAACAGACATTCACGGACCTAAGATAGTATTTAGTTTCGACGTTGCAGGGGTAACTATAAACGTATCAGAAACTATAGTATTAGGTTGGGTACTAATATTAGCGTTGACCATACTAATACTATGGCTAACCAGTAATATGAAAAAAGTTCCAACCAAAAAGCAAGCCGTAGCAGAATGGATAGTAACCACTGTAAATAAGTTAGTAGACGAAAATATGGGTACAGGACATAGAGTATATGCACCATACATTGCGACTATATTCGTGTATTCCATATTAGGAAGTCTAATTAGCTTGTTAGGTTTCCGTTCAATAACTGCCGACTTTAATACTACTATCACATGGGCGTTAATGACCTTTGTATTGATAACCTACGCTAAGCTAAAAACCAACGGCTTTTTGGGATATCTTAAAAGTTATACCCAACCAGTAGCAGTAATGTTGCCTATAAACATAATAAGCGAAGTAGCTACACCAGTATCTATGAGTTTACGTCACTACGGTAACATTGCAGGTGGTATGGTAATCACCACATTGTTATACTATGCATTAACTGGACTGTCTAATATGTTGCACTTGCCTATACCAATATTCACAGTAGGTATACCAGCGGTACTATCATGTTACTTCGACCTATTTAGTGGATTTATGCAGGCATTTATATTTATAAGTTTATCCATGGCATATATTGGTGGTGGATATTCCGAAGAATAGTAGTTAAGACTACTATCTATTTACAACGTTAATAATATTTTTTGGAGGTATTTTTTATGGAAAATATATCAAGTGAAGCATTCGTTGCTGCCGCATCCGCAATAGGTGCAGGTTTAGCTATGATAGCAGGTTTAGGACCTGGTATAGGTGAAGGTATAGCAGTAAGTAAAGCTCTTGAAGCTATAGGTAAACAACCAGAATGTAAAGGTGCAGTAACTTCTACGATGTTTATAGGTTGTGCCGTAGCAGAATCTACTGGTATCTACTCATTAGTAATAGCACTACTACTATTATTTGCTAATCCACTATTAAAAAATCTTTAATATTCCGTTCAAATAGAACCACATACTAAATAGAACGGAGGTAAGAGTGTTAAAATGTTGGACTTTTTATCAATAGACGTTGGTAGTATAATATTCACACTTTTAAATACTCTTATACTGTTTTTTATCGTTAAGCACTTTTTATTTGGTAGAGTAAATAAGGTACTTGAAGACCGTCAAGCTGAGGTAAGCAACACTTACAATAAAGCCGACGAAACCATGGAAAAGGCTAATAGATTAGAGGCACAGTATACAGAGTTAATATCTGGAGCTAAAGAGGAGTCCGCCGAAATCATTCAAAATGCAGTTAAAAAGGCGCAAACTCGTTCCGACGAAATAGTTTCTACTGCTAAAACCGAGGCTCAACACATAGTTGAAAGAGCTAACTTAGAAACTCAAAGAGAAGTTAAAAAGGCTAAGGCAGAACTTAAAAACGAAATCTCCGATATGGCTATATTAGTAGCCGAAAAGATAGTGGAAAGAGAAATTAACGATAAAGACCACGAACAACTTATTAATGAATATATTAATAGCAAGGATTAGGTGATATACTATGAACGAAGTTACTAAAGTATACTCTAATGCTCTATTTCAGTTAGGTGTAGAAGAAAACCTTTTAGATACTATAAATAACGACCTTAAAGACTGCGTTAAAGTGTTTGAGTTAGAACCAGAATTTTTAAAGGTTCTCTCCTCACCTATCATTACTAATAAAGAAAAACTATCTATGTTGCAAGCGGTATTTAGTACCAACTGCAACGAACTTGTATTTAACTATATATGTCTACTGGTTGAAAAAAATAGAATTAATCTATTTAGTGAAATTCAGCAAGACTTTTTGCTACAGTATAACGAGGCTAAAAATCTACTTCAAGCCGAAGTTATTACTTGCGTGCCATTAACTCCACAGTTAAAGTCTAAAATAGTAGCAAAGCTAAGCAGACAGACTAACAAAAACGTAACCATTACCGAAACTATAGATACTTCTATAATAGGCGGTATAATAATAAAGTATGGCAACACGGTAATAGACAGTAGTTTAAAAAGCAAGTTTAAAGACCTTTCACAAAAACTTCATAAACAATATTAAAGGAAGGTGTATTATTTTTGAATTTACGTCCAGATGAAATTACTAATATAATTAAACAGCAAATTAAAGACTACAAGAGTAAGGTTCAGTTGGAAGACGTTGGCACTGTAATGACCGTCGGCGACGGTATAGCAAGAGTTTACGGACTTGAAAAGTGTATGTCAGGCGAACTGCTTGAATTTGAAGGCGGAGTATATGGCATGGCATTAAACCTTGAACAAGACTTTGTAGGTGCTGTTATGTTAGGTTCTGATACAGATATCAAAGAAGGTTCTTCTGTTAAAAGAACTGGCGAAATAGCTTCAGTACCCGTTGGCGAAGAGATGCTTGGTAGAGTAGTAGACGCTCTTGGTAAGCCTATCGACGGTAAAGGTCCTATACTAACTAAAGAAGTATCTCCTATCGAAAAGATTGCCCCAGGTATTATTACCAGAAAGTCGGTTCATAAGCCTCTACAGACTGGTATTAAAGCCATAGACTCTATGATACCTATAGGTAGAGGACAGAGAGAGTTAATAATAGGCGACAGACAGACTGGTAAAACTTCTATAGCGTTAGATACTATCATAAACCAAAAAGACCAAGACGTAATATGTATCTACGTAGCTATAGGACAAAAACGTTCTACAGTAGCCAACGTAGTAGAAACTTTAGAAAAAGCTGGTGCTATGAGATATACTATAGTAGTATCTGCTACCGCTTCCGAATTAGCACCGCTACAGTATATAGCACCATATTCAGGCGTAACCATTGGCGAATACTTTTTAAATAAGGGTAAAGACGTACTATGTGTATACGATGACCTATCTAAGCACGCCGTAGCATACAGAACGCTATCGTTACTACTAAAGAGACCACCAGGACGTGAAGCATATCCAGGTGACGTATTCTACCTACATTCAAGACTACTTGAAAGAGCCTGCTCTTTAAACGAAAACTATGGTGGAGGTTCTTTAACTGCTCTACCTATAATAGAAACTCAAGCAGGCGACGTATCGGCATATATACCTACTAACGTAATATCCATTACCGATGGACAAATCTTCTTAGAGACCGACCTTTTCAACTCTGGTGTAAGACCAGCAGTAAACCCAGGTATTTCGGTATCGAGAGTAGGTTCTGCTGCACAGATTAAAGCCATGAAAAAGGTATCAGGTTCGTTAAAGCTACTGTATTCTCAATTTAGAGAGTTACAGTCGTTCTCACAGTTCGGCTCAGACTTAGATAAAGATACTAAGGAAAGATTAGACAAGGGTGAAAGAATAGTAGAAGTACTAAAACAGACTAAAAACTCCCCTATCACTGTAGAACATCAAGTAATAATAATATATGCAGTAGTAAACGACTATCTAAAAGATATTCCTTTAAAAGACGTTGCTAACTTTGAAAAGGAACTATACAACTATATAGATACTACTCATCCAGACATAGTATCTTCTATCTCCACTACCAAAGACCTAACCAAAGAGAACGAAGAAGCTATTAAAGACGCTTTAACTACGTTTATAAAGCAGTATCTTAACGGTTAATAGTTAGGAGGTTTAATATATGGCATCTTCTAACATAAAGGACATTAAAAGACGTATTAAAAGCGTAGAAAGTACTATGCAGATAACCAAGGCTATGGAATTAGTAGCATCTTCTAAACTAAGAAAGGCTAAAGAAAGAGCCGATAATAGTTCTGAATACTTTAAAGACGTATATCAAACCGTATGCAAAACTGCTCAAGAAAGTCCACAATCGATATATACCAAGCAACCAACAGGTGCTAAAAAAGTACTGTATATAGTAATAGCTGGCGATAGAGGATTAGCTGGTGGTTTTAACGGAAACGTACTAAAAACTGCTCAACAAGATATAGACTGCATCGTAGCTGATAATGGCGAAGTGTTAATACTTCCTATAGGTAAAAAGACCGTGGAATACTTTGAAAGGCGTGAATATACTGTAGTAGCTAAGTATACAGGCATTGCGGAACACTTAAAAATATACGACGCTCAACATATATCCGACGTAGTTATGGAACTATTCAATAGTGGTAAGATAAACAGTGTAGAACTAATATATACTAAGTACGTTTCGCCACTACTACAAGAACCTCATCAAATGACGCTACTACCTATTCCAGTAACTAAACCCGATAAGCCTTTGGGCTACCATATGCTTACCGAATTTGACCCTTCACCTGAAGAAGTCTTTAAAATGTTAGTACCAAGATATATAGCCGACACAGTATACTGTACTATAGTAGAGTCCTTTGCCTCTGAACAGGCTTGTAGACGTAACGCTATGGAAAACGCTACTAATAATGCTACTGAAATGATAGACAGTCTATCTTTAATGTATAACCGTGCAAGACAGTCGGCTATCACTCAGGAGATTACCGAAATAGTTAGTGGTGCTTCAAGCGTAGACTAAACTTTAAACAAGGGAGGAAAAAATATATATATGCAGAATATAGGTAAGATAGTTCAAGTTATAGGTGCAGTAGTAGACGTTAAATTTTCTAAAGATAGTCTACCTAAACTATTAAACGCTATCGAAATAGATAACCATGGCACTAAGCTAACTATAGAAGTAGCTCAACATATCGGCGACGACGTAGTTAGATGTATAGCTATGAGTAGTACCGACGGCTTAATTCGTGGTATGGACGCAGTAGATACTGGACATCCAATAACCGTTCCAGTAGGTAAAGAAACCCTTGGTAGAATATTCAACCTTTTGGGTGAACCTGTAGACGAAAAGCCTATAGACCAAAATCTTGAAAGATGGCCTATTCACCGAGACGCTCCATCTTATGAAGAGCAAACCGCTACCAGTGAAGTACTTGAAACTGGTATTAAAGTAATAGACTTGATAGCACCATACCTTAAGGGTGGTAAGATAGGACTATTCGGTGGTGCAGGTGTAGGTAAAACGGTATTAATTCAGGAACTTATTAATAACGTAGCCAATCAACATGGTGGTATTTCGGTATTCACTGGTGTTGGAGAACGTACTCGTGAAGGTAACGACCTATACAACGAAATGACCGAAAGTGGAGTTATCAACAAAACCGTGTTAGTATACGGTCAAATGAACGAACCACCTGGAGCAAGAATGAGAGTAGCACTATCGGGTCTAACTATGGCGGAATACTTTAGAGATACCGAACATCAAGACGTACTACTATTTATAGATAACATATTTAGATTTACGCAAGCAGGTTCTGAAGTATCGGCACTATTAGGAAGAATGCCTTCTGCGGTAGGATATCAACCTACTTTAGCTACCGAAATGGGTGCTTTACAAGAAAGAATTACTTCCACTAATAAAGGTTCTATAACGTCAGTTCAAGCAGTATACGTTCCAGCCGACGACCTTACAGACCCTGCACCAGCTACCACTTTCGCACACCTTGACGCTACCACGGTATTATCGAGAAGTATATCTTCTTTAGGTATATACCCAGCAGTAGACCCATTAGAGAGTAATTCAAGAATACTATCCCCTGATATAGTAGGTCAAGAACACTATAACGTAGCACGTCAAGTACAGACTATACTACAACGTTATACCGAACTTCAAGACATAATAGCTATCATGGGTATGGATGAACTTTCTAATGAAGATAAGCTAACTGTAAATCGTGCAAGAAAGATACAACGTTTCCTATCGCAACCATTCTCAGTAGCAGAACAGTTTACTGGTATGAAAGGTAAGTACGTTCCTATTAAAGAAACTATTAGAGGCTTTAAAGAAATCATTGAAGGTAAACATGATGACCTACCAGAGTCGGCATTCTTATTTGCTGGCACTATAGACGATGTAATCGAAAAGGCTAAAAATACTAAGTAAAGGGTGACTAACTTATGAATACCTTTAATCTTAAAGTAGTTACTCCTGAAAAAACTTTCTTTAATGGAAAAGTAGCTCAAGTTACCGTTAGAACTACTGAAGGCGACGTAGGTATATTAGCACATCATATAGACTATTGCGCTATAATTCCTGCTGGCGATATGAAAGTTAAGTTTCCAGACGGTACGGTTAGAGACTCCGCTATAGCTAACGGAACTATAAAAGTAACTAACGGTGACGTTATAATACTTGCTAACTCTTGTGAATGGGCAGATGAAATAGACATTCAATGGGCAAGACGTTCTGAAGAAGACGCTCGACAAAAGTTACAACAGCATCTAAGCGACCAAGAGTTCAAGTATGCAGACCTAAAACTTAAACGTGCTTTAAATAGAATATCGGTTAGCAATAGCAACAATAAGTAACTACAAAACACTATAGATTTAATATCTATAGTGTTCTTTTTTGCGTTCAAGCATTTGTGACTATTTTGGTACATACTCCTATTGATTTTTTTTGGTAAATACTATATACTCTAATTAACGTATTAAACTAATGAAAGGTTGAACTTTTACTATGAACGAACATAAATTTTCCCTTAAAGAAACCCGTGCAGACTTACTCTCTGTATCCAATGAATACTATATAGCACACTCCATATCAGGAGACTTCACTCTTGGAGCTGGTGTTGCTAAACAGATAGATAAAAAATTCAATATCAAGCATAAACTTAAAGCATACTATGGCGACCACGAAACCAAAAGCAAAGCTATACTAATAGACAACGTGTTCAACTTAGTAACCAAACCCACCCGTTACGATAAAGCTACATATTCCAACTTAACCAAAGCCTTAAAAGATATGAAAGAGCAAGCCATACTATTAAACATATCTAAGATAGCCATGCCACGTATAAGTAGCGGTATGGACGGTCTAAAATGGCTTAAAGTGAAATCGATAGTAATAGACACGTTTAAAGATACCAACATAGAAGTGTTAGTATGCTATCTATAATAGGAGGTCTACATAATGAACAGTTTTGAATATAAAGTAATGTATCTAATGATGGTTACAGCAGACGCTAACAACAACAAGTACTACAAAATGATACCTCATGGAAGTACTTTTACTGTAGAATATGGTCGTGTAGGAAGTACCCCTCAAATTAGAAGCTACAACATTAAAGATTGGGACAAAAAAATTCGTGAAAAACTAAAGAAAGGCTATACTGACAAGTCGGAACTTATGGCTGACTTAATAGAAAAACAAGATACTACTAAAAGCCTCTACAAAGATATCCCAAATAGTGACATAGCAGAAATAGTAGAACGTCTACAGAGTATGGCAAGACAGACCGTATCGGCTAACTACAATATCACTTCCGATAAGGTTACTCAAGCTATGGTGGATAAAGCACAGGATATCCTAAATACACTAACCAGTACTACCGAAGTTGAACAGTTCAACACTCTACTATTAGAACTATTTGAAGTAATTCCAAGAAAGATGAAAGTAGTATCTCAATACTTAGCCAACTCTACGGAAGACTACTCTAAAATCATACAAACCGAGCAATCCCTATTGGACGTTATGAAAGGTCAAGTATATCAACACACCGTACAAGCGAAAGAAGAAGATACTACACAAGATACCCCAAAGGTTACAATCTTAGAGGCTATGGGCTTAGAGTTCGAGCCAGTAGACGATTTAGACATAATAAAGATTAAGTACTGTCTTGGAGATAACGAAAACAGGTTCTATCGTGCATGGAGAGTTAAAAATCATAACACACAGAAACAGTTCGATGAGTACTTACAGAATAACCACCAACCAGAAACTAAACTACTATGGCATGGCAGTCGTAACGAAAATTGGTGGTCTATAATAAATAGTGGATTAGTATTAAGACCTACTAACGCAGTAATTACTGGTAAGATGTTCGGTTATGGAATATACTTTGCTACTAAGGCACAGAAGTCTATAGGATATACTTCCTTAGAGGGTTCATATTGGGCAAGAGGCAGTTCAAAGTCTGCATATATGGGACTATATAGCGTAGCATATGGCACACCTTATGACGTACATTCTTTTAATAGTAAGTACTATTCACTAAACTATGAAAAGTTACAGGAACTCTCTAAGGGGGCTAACTGCCTACACGCACACGCTGGCAAGATGCTAAAAAATGATGAGATAGTAGTATACAACCAATCACAGACTACTATACAGTACTTAGTGGAAATTAGATAAGTACTAATAGTACTAATATCAACACTAATAGCATAGTAATATCTATGGGTGATGATACTATGAAAAAATCCAAAATACACTGGCTAAACTTGATAGTTAGTATTATGTTCAGCTTAGGAGTAGGTGCATTATCGAGTATACTAACTAAGGATTACTATAATACGTATAGTAGTATAATAAAACCGACGTTATCGCCACCGAGTATAGTCTTTCCTATAGTGTGGAGTATACTGTATATCTTAATGGGAATATCCTCATATATAGTGTACAGTTCACATTCAAGAAGTAAATATTCCGCCTTGACTATATATGTAATACAGTTAGTATTTAACGGATTGTGGTCTATAGTATTTTTCAATATGCACAGATATCTGTTATCTTTTATAGTGCTAATAACGTTGTGGATATTAATACTATCTATGGTGTATCGTTTTAAACAGATAGATAGACTATCAGGTATATTGCAAATTCCGTACCTACTATGGGTAACGTATGCAGGGTATCTAAACTTCAGCATATACATACTAAACAGATAAGGATTGTCTTATACGACAATCCTTTTTTATACTTATAGATGCATTTTTTTAGAGATTTCGGAAGTAGTATCATGCCAAGCGAACAGTAATATTCCAGCCAGTACCAAACTACATATACCAACGCATATTATGGAAGGATATACTATGTTTAGACTATCATTCAAAATAAATATTAGCGGTACTATTCCGTAGATACAGTTTACTATTAAGTATGTAACGTATTCGCTCTTATCGAGCTTTTGCACTATCGAGAGAACTATAATAGCTATTAAAGTAGCCACACAACAACAAGGTAGTACAAAGTCGACAGACCAACCGTGCCAGTTAGTTCCGTAGTCCCAGATGTAACTCATACCGGTAAGAATAAATAGCTGAGTAATTATGTTAGAAAATAGTCTTTTTCGATATAGTATTCCTATAATGCCTGCTATCCAACCACATAGAACGCCAGCCTCTACAAATATACACCAGTAGAACTCCTTAGAGATAGACCAGTTTACTATGTTACATATCACCACTACAGCAATAGCAATAAAACTTATAAGTCTGATTAAAAAGTGTTTACTGTATCTTGGAAGCTGAACTTTAGGATAGGCTTCTACCGAAGGTTCGCCCAATAGTTTACCTTGACATAGCGGACAACACTTTTTATTTCCGTTAATCGAAACGTTGCATTTTTTACAGTATAGCATATAACAGAGTTCACCACCTTATAGATATATTATATCATACATCAATACCAAATGCAATGTAAATAGTACACTTAGTCTAACTTTTTGCGGATATAGTATTCCCAAACACTTATAGGAATAGTACCTATAGTGTAGCATAGAATATCCCCCCATGAGAACGTAGTACCTATAATGGTTCTTAATATGCTATTATTGATATTAAGAATATCTACTATATGAACGTATTGAAAAAACTCCACTAATACCGAAAATGCTAATATATACACGGGCATAAGTTTAAACTTTTTAGGAACTATCACTCTAACTAAGCAGTATATCACCGATACTACTAATATATCGCCGAAGTAGTATCTAATATAGCCAGTAGAATATACGGCTATTAAAACTTCTAATAGTATTAGTATTATAGTAGATATCAAATAGAACGTTCTGGTATGATTTTTGTAGAACTTCAAATTCTCCCTCTTTTCGTTTAATAGTTATATGAATATTATACCATTTTTTTAGAGAAGTTGCAATCGAAAGTATAATACTATTATCACTAATTTGTGATACTATATTTGGGCAATACTTGAAAAAGTTCACAAAAAATACATACTTTTACTCAAAAATATGATATAATTATTACAGAAAGATTTCGTTATCTAATGGGGGATTTTAAATTGAAAAACTATAATAAAAAAGAGTGTCGAAAAGTAATAGCACTATGTGTAGGCGGTAAAGATGCAGAATATCAAAGTATAATAATAGACGTTGTATCTAAGATGTTGCAAAAAAACGACGTAAAGGTATTACTATTTCAAGCCTTTTCAAACTGCTACTTTGGAGGCACTAACGAAATAGGCGACTTTAACATATATAATCTAATAAACTACAACTTAATAGACGGTGTAATAATATCTCCTATGAGTATTAAGTGTCCAGATAGTGTAGAAAATATCAGAAAAAACTGTATCCAAAACAATCTGCCATTAGTTTCCATAGACGGACACCTAAACGGTGCGTTTAACATCTTATTAGGCTATGCGGACTGTATATATACTCTAACCAAACACGTTATAGAATGTCACCATAAGACTAAAATCAACTTTATAGGTGGTCCAGACGATAACGACATAGCTAATGAAAGAAAGAACGCTTACAAAAGAGCGTTATTAGAACACAACATCCCGTACGAAGAGGAAAGAACTGCTAACGGTTGGTTTTGGAATACTACCGCTGCCAACTGTGTAAAAGAATACTATAACAAACATCATGAATTGCCAGAGGCTTTTATATGTGCTAACGATAGCATGGCAATAGGCGTATGTGAAGGAGTTCAAGAACTGGGCTTTTCTGTTCCTAAAGACGTATTAGTAACAGGTCTTGACGGAATTATAGAGGCTGTAAACTACTCCCCTAAAATTACTACTGCAAGACTTAACTTAAAAGGTGCTTCTACAAAAGCAGTGGAAGTTATGCTCAACTTTTTAAACGACGACTCTATTACCGACTATAGCGGGGAAACTACTATAGAAAGTGAAATACTATATACCAACTCTTGTGGTTGCGTACCTATAGAGTTTAATACCGATAACAAATTAAAACACAATCTATACATGAAGATAGACTTTAAAAATACATTCTTTGAAAAGAACATCAAAATGATAGAACAGGTAACAGGAGCATCTTCTCTAATAGAAACGATATCACGATTGGAACCTTACATTCTAAGATTTTGGTCTAATAAGGTTTGGGTGTGTATATGTGAAACCTATCTAAGCGATATAGGTACTATAGAAGATAGACTTCCTACTAAAAATTCATACATAATTAACGGCTACGATAGAAAGATGAACTGTGTAATATATCGTGAAGGTGAAAATGAAGACGCTAAAATATTAGAACCTAAAGGTCTATTCGACTCTTATACTATGCTACCTGACTTTGAAAACGAAATGAATAAAGATAACGTATCCATAATGTTCTATCCATTGCACTATCAAGATAGAGCTATCGGTTACATAGCCACTACTTACAATGACTTTTTTGATGGCTATATATTCGACCTTGATATACTAATTATGAATATTTCCATACTATTGGAAAATTCACGAGTACAAAGCGAACTACAGTATACTGTCCAACATCTACAGAATATGTACATTCACGACCCATTAACTAACATCTATAACAGACGTGGTTTCTATCAATATATACCTCAATTGGTGTATAAGTGTCACTCTCAAGATAAACTATTAATGGTAATATCCGTAGACTTAGACGGTCTTAAACCTATAAACGATATCTACGGTCACAAAGAAGGCGATAACGCTATAACTACCGTAGCTAAGACGTTAAGTTCCATAGCAGTTAACGACGAAGTAGTAGCTCGTTTTGGTGGCGATGAATACATGGTCGCTGGTTGTTGCGAAACTCAAGAACACGCTAAACAGTACGTAAACAGACTAAAAGATTGCTTAGACTATTACAATAACAACTCACAAAAACCTTACAAGGTTCAAGCAAGTTGTGGAATATACTGTACTAAAGTACTATCAGTACACGATATAGTAATAGACGACTTAATAAAGATAGCAGATGAATATATGTACAAAGAAAAAGAGACTCATAAATACAATCGCAGAAGATAGATACTAAAAAATATAGTAACAAAAAACATAGCGAATAGACTTAATATGTCCATTCGCTATAGTTATATATTTATAGTTAGATGCTAACTATATTAGTCTACTATTATAGACTTACCAGTCATCTCTTCAGGTTGAGGTAAGTCTAATACCTTTAACATAGTAGGAGCAATATCGGCTAATACGCCACCTTCACGAAGTTTGCAATCTTTACCTACTACTATAAATGGTACTACGTTAGTAGTATGTGCAGTAAATGGAGACTTTCCGTCATCAGCGAGCATCTTATCTGCGTTACCATGGTCAGCAGTAATAAATGCTACACCGCCCTTGCTTGTAATAGTATCTACTACAGCACCTACGCAAGTATCTACAGCTTCTACAGCCTCTACAGCGGAGTTGAACACACCAGTATGACCTACCATATCGCAGTTAGCGAAATTTAGTATCATAACGTCATACTTATCGGATAGCATAGCATTAACGGCTTTAGTAGCTACTTCATAAGCGGACATAGAAGGCTTTAAGTCGTAAGTAGGAACTTCCTTAGGGGACTTAACTAATATTCTATCTTCGTTAGGATACTGTTTTTCAACACCACCGTTAAAGAAGAACGTTACGTGTGCATACTTTTCAGTTTCAGCAATTCTTAGTTGAGTTAAACCCTTATCGGAAATATACTCACCAAAAGTATTGTCTAAAGATTGAGGTTTAAAAGCTACTTCAACGTTAGGCATAGTAGCGTCGTATTGAGTGAAGCATACAAACTTTAGACCTAAGTATTCTCTATCGAAACCAGTGAACTTATCATCTACAAAAGTTCTTGTAATTTCTCTTGCTCTGTCAGGACGGAAGTTAAAGAATATTAAGCTATCCTTAGAAGTAACTTTAGCATCCTTATTGCATATGCAAGGAATAACAAATTCGTCAGTTACGCCGTTATCATAGGACTTTTGCATAGCGTCTACAGGGCAATCGAAGTATTCGCCTACACCGTTTACCATAGCGTCGTAAGTTTTTTGAACTCTATCCCAGTTGTTGTCTCTGTCCATAGCGTAGTAACGACCACTGATAGTAGCAACTTCACCGACACCGACTTCTTTCATCTTGTCGCAGAGTTCCTTAACAAAGTCTTTACCACTTGAAGGAGGAACGTCACGACCGTCCATAAAGCAGTGAACGTATACTTTTTCTACGCCCATATCCTTAGCCATTTGAAGTAGTCCGTATAGGTGAGTATTATGGCTATGAACACCACCGCTTGAAAGTAATCCCATAAGATGTAGAGCGGAGTTGTTATCTTTAACGTTTTGAATAGCGTCAAGAATAGCTTCGTTCTGTTTAATAGTACCTTCTTGGATAGCCTTAGTAATTCTGGTAAGTTCTTGATATACTATTCTACCTGCACCGATATTAGTATGACCTACTTCGGAGTTACCCATTTGACCATCTGGAAGACCTACACACATACCGCTTGCACCAATAGTAGTATTAGGGCATTCTTTAAAATACTTATCTAAGTAAGGTTTTTTAGCGGAAGTTATAGCGTTACCTTCGGTAGCAGGAGCAATACCAAATCCGTCCATAATGATTAATGCAACAGGTTTTTTACTCATAGTGTACAAATCCTTTCTTATTTTAGAATGGGCGAACAGTGTTCGCCCAAGATGTATAGTTAATTAAATTACTTGCTTGCTTCTTCAAGAAGAACGCCAAATTTTTCAGCTACTAAAGAAGCACCACCGATTAGACCGCCATCGATATCTTCCTTAGAAAGAAGTTCAGCACAGTTCTTTTCGTTCATAGAACCGCCGTATTGGATAGTCATACCGTCAGCTACTTCCTTATTGAATAGACCTTCAACAGTCTTTCTGATAAAAGCACAAACTTCTTCTGCTTGGTCAGCAGTAGCAGTCTTACCAGTACCTATAGCCCAAACTGGTTCGTAAGCTATAATAACGTTCTTTATGCACTTTTCGCAAGTACCTAATAGAGCAACCTTAACTTGCTTAGCTACTACTTCTTCAGTAATGCCTTGTTCTCTTTCTTCAAGAGTTTCGCCTACACAAAGGATAACCTTTAAGCCAGCTTCTAAGCCTGCAAGAAGTCTCTTGTTTACAGTAACGTCAGTTTCGCCGAAGTATTGTCTTCTTTCGGAGTGACCGATAATAACGTATTCAACGCCCATTTCGGTAAGCATATCGGCAGAGATTTCGCCAGTAAAAGCACCACTCTTTTCAAAGTGACAGTTTTCAGCACCAACCTTGATGTTAGTACCTTCTGTTAAAGTTAGAGCAGTTTCTAAGTTAGTATAAGGAACGCATATAATAACGCCACAAGTCTTATCCTTAGCGATAGGCTTTAAAGCCTCGATTAGTTCCTTAGCTTCCTTACGGTTCTTGTTCATCTTCCAGTTACCAGCAATAATAGCTTGTCTTAATGATTTATTCATAGTATTAAAATCCTCCAATATATGCTAATCGTCTATATTTTGAGGCTTTTTAGTCTTAGGTATAGTACCCATACCGTTATAACTTCCATTATAGCTACCAATAGTAACTCCTTTTTTAGCCGGAGCTACTATAAATCCGAACACCACGCCTATTAAAAACGAAATCAATATAGGGGTATTCTTTTTATCTTTTAATAACTTTAATAACATAGTATAACATCACCTCAAAACGTAGTACATAGTCAATCTTAATTAGGGTGGAAAATGTATAATAATCCACCCATAATATCAGTTTAAGTGTATATTACTTTTCAGCAATAGCAGCTACACCAGGTAGAACCTTACCTTCAAGGTATTCAAGAGAAGCACCGCCACCAGTAGAGATATGGCTCATCTTGTCAGCAAAACCAAGTTGCATAACTGCAGCTGCGGAGTCACCACCACCGATAATAGTAGTAGCGTCGGTATCAGCTAAAGCCTGAGCTACTGCAATAGTACCCTTAGCTAATACAGGGTTTTCGAATACGCCCATAGGACCGTTCCAAACTACAGTCTTAGCGGACTTAACAGCGTTAGCAAATAGTTCGCAAGTCTTAGGACCGATATCTAAGCCCATCTTGTCAGCTGGAATGCTATCGGAGTCTACGTAGTCAACGTCTATTTCAGCGTCTATAGGGTTAGGGAAAGAACCTGCTACAGCAGTATCTACAGGAAGTAGTAGTTGCTTGCCATTAGCTTGAGCCTTAGCGAGCATTTCCTTACAGTATTCAATCTTAGTATCGTCTACTAAAGAAGTACCTACTTCGTAACCCTTAGCCTTTAGGAATGTATAAGCCATACCACCACCGATGATTAAAGTATCGCACTTTTCAATTAGGTTAGAAATAACGTTTAGCTTATCAGCAACCTTAGCACCACCAAGGATAGCAACAAAAGGTCTTACAGGAACTTCTACTGCATTACCAAGATACTTAATTTCCTTTTGCATTAAGTAACCTACTGCAGTTTCTTTAACAAACTTAGTAACACCTTCAGTGGAAGCATGAGCTCTATGAGCAGAACCAAAAGCGTCCATAACGAATACGTCACATAAAGAAGCTAATTCCTTGCTAAATTCTTCGCCGTTCTTAGTTTCTTCAGCACCACGGAAACGAGTGTTTTCAAGTAGTACTACTTCGCCGTCGTTCATTTCGGCTACTGCCTTTTTAGCGTTTTCACCAACTACAGTATCGTCTTTAGCAAATACTACCTTAGTATCTGGAAGAACTTCTTGTAATCTCTTAGCTACTGGAGCTAAAGAGAACTTATCTTCTGGACCGTTCTTTGGCTTACCAAGGTGAGAGCAAAGGATAACCTTACCACCGTCTGCTAATAGCTTCTTGATAGTAGGTAGTGCAGCTTGAATTCTGTTATCGTTAGTAATAACGCCATCCTTTAGAGGAACGTTAAAGTCGCATCTAACAAGAACCTTTTTGCCCTTTACATTAATATCATCAACTGTAACTTTGTTTAAACTTGCCATAATTGTATGACTTCCTTTCAAAAAAATTAATATTTGAACGTCGCTATGCCCGACACTTTTATTGTATACTATTTTTGAACATTTTTCAAGTAGTTTTTCTACTTTTTCTGTAATTTTTTAAAGTACAAATTAGTGTACGACGTAGATACGTTACTATTTAAGGTTTAACACTCTAATAATATCATAGACAGTATCAGCAACGTATACGTTGTTATATTGCATAGCATCGTCAGTGGACTTAAATCCAAAGCCATACGTAACGGCTATAAAGTCCACATTAACGTTTTTAGAACCTATAGCGTCGTAACTGCTATCGCCTATTAGTACTACGTTAGAGTTATCCACACCAAAAGAGTCTATACACTTTTGGACTATATCGGCTTTAGTTAAAAGTCCTTCTTTATCCGAACCGTATATATAGTCGCAATACTTAGCTATTCCAACGTGTTCCAATAGAGTATTAGCAAAAGCCTCTTGTTTGTATGTAGCCACTGCCACCATGATATTATTAGACTTTAATAGTTCCAACAGTTCAAATATGCCACCGTATATTTCAACGTTGAATAGATTATCGCCTGTATAGAATGTACGGAAAGTCTTTACTGCCAAGTCTATATCAGAACCTGTAAGGTTACACTCTTTTTCAAAAGAGTACTGCAAAGGTGGACCTATAAATCTTAGTATAGCGTCCATAGATAGTGGCTTTAGTTTTAAAGCGTCTATAGTCAACTTGATGCAATCTATAACACCCTTAGAAGTATCTATTAGAGTGCCGTCTAAATCGAACAGTACTGCTTTGTAACTCTTCATAATATAAAATCCTCCAATATAAGTATTAAGCGTAATAGTCGTTAGTACGAATTTGAACTTCTACACCGTTAGAAGATAACGTTCTAAAGAAGTTTTTTTGTATATCGGTACTAACAAAAGAAGATGCAAAACCTATCTGTAAGTTATCCTTATAAGAACATACGCATAGTTCCAATCTAAGAGTACTTATTAACACACCAAAAGTATTAATATAGTCTTCAATCTCTGTAGGCATAGTAACCTTGCCTATATTAGATATTACGGCGGTCTGTCTAAGGTCGTTTATGTGCCTACTAAAGCGTAGAACCACATTTTTAATAGGTCTTGGAACTATTTTAACTAATGGATTGTGTTCTAACTCTGCACAATCGTTCATTCTAATTACTAACCTTTCTTTGGTGAGTTCCTGTTTAAATAGTCGGTTTACTTCCGATATTATATCTTCCAAAGAGCCGTCACGAGTTCTAAAGTCGTAAGATATTTGTATCATACCAAAAAAGTTTCTTGCCGTAGCGGAAGGAAAGTATCTTCTCAAATTTACAGGTACCATAATTACTACTGGATGCTTAGTCTGTTGAATGGTCATCTCTTTGTGAATAGCCTCTATAAATATAGCAGTTAAATACACCGTAAGAGTAGTATTATACTTATGTGCTAACTGAATAACCTGTTTAGTAGATACTATCCCTTCGATAATCTGAATAGTTTCATATCCGTTATGTTCCATTTTTAGATTATACGCACGCTTTAAAGATATCTTTTTAGACTTCTTATTCTTTTGATAGTACTTTCTAAAGCTATCGGCGTTACGTTCGGTAGTGGAATAGTCGTCTATAATAGGTAGAGTATCTTTAAACTCATCAGTATGAGCCGAAACTATATAGTTAGATACCAAATTCTTCAAAAACTGCAAAGCACCTGTACCGTCCGTTATAACGTGATACACTTCTAAGTTAATTCTGTTGTGATAGTACGTAACGTTAAACAGTAAGTTTCTTCTGTTATCATCATATATAGCAGAACAGACTGAAGTATTTTCTAAAGTTACTTTAGGAACTAAGTCACTTTCTTCTAAGTAGTACCAAAATACACCCTTACGCATAATCATTTTAAAGTTAGGAAAGTATTCCAAAGTATACTCTACGGCAGACTGTAACACTTCGGGAATAACTTCCTCGTTAAGTTCGCAATAGAACCTAAATACACGAGTATCTGTCTTTTCCATAGTAGCAGGGAATATTTTACCTGCATTATCCAACCTACTCCACGATTTAGTTTTAGGTAAACTGTCATTTAGCATAGTATCTTAAGACCTTTCATTATATATTAGAAAAAAAGTTATTAATTAAAGTACAGGTATAACTGTTAGCTTTTCTATCGTTTACAAAAAAGCCGTGTATCACGTTTTTCATTCTATAGACTTTAACATAGTTGTTAGCCTCTTTCAACTTTTTTGCGTAATATTCGCCTTCATCTCTTAGGGGGTCATACTGAGCCGTAACTACTAAAGTATCAGGCAGACTATCAAAGCGTTTAGCACATAATGGCGAAAAGTATGGGTTAGTAAAGTCTTTCTGTGAAGATGCATACAACGATACGTATTCGCTCATACGTTTGGAAGTTAATATATAGTCCATGCCATTCTCTCTAACCGAATTGAATGGGGAGTTAGGCGTATAGTTATAATACGTAACGGGATACAGTAGTATTTGACTATCAGGCATTAAAGTTCCCCTATCCCTACACATAGAAGATACTACCGCTGAAAGGTTTCCACCTGCACTGTCCCCCATTAGAGTTACTGACTTGCCATCTTGTTTAGCCTTTTTTAGTACACTTTGAGTTACTGCATAACACTCTTCGGTAGCTTTAGGGAACTTATTCTCTGGCGATAGACTATAGTCTACAGATACCACTGTACTATTAGTCTTATGGGATAGCGTCTTACACGTAGAGTTATACGTATTAATATTATCAGTAGTCCAACCGCCACCGTGAAAGTATACTATTACTCTATTAGAGGCTTTAGGGTATACTCTAACTGGAACGAAATACTTTCCGCAACGTACCACCCTATCACATTGAGAAGCCTTATCTTTTAGAGTGGTAACGTGAGGTTCTTTAATCTTTAATAACGCTCTATGAATTTTATATACCTTAGTCCAGTTAGGACGTAATAGCATATGCGATATATACTTTATATACTTATGAATTATATAGCATCCTCCTTAATATTGTAGTCTACACAAGATATTATACACTAAAAATATTAATATTCTATTAACGACGTTAAAACATTATTGAATGTTTATTCACAAGATACTGTATTATTATTCAAGTAAGGGGTTGCATTTTAATATGAATAGTGATATAATATTCATACTATAGAAAGTGCAAACATACTCTATAGCATATATTAAAATATATAGGACGTGATGTTATCATGATGAAAATAGTAGAAGGTGGAGTAGCCTCCCCTAAAGGTTTTGAAACCTCCTCTTATGAGGCGAACATTAAGTATAAAAATCGTAAGGATATGGCTTTAATATACAGTCAAACTCCTTGTAATATGGCTGGAACTTTTACTACTAACATAGTAAAGGCAGCCTGTGTACTCTGGGATAAGGATATCAACGAAAGTGGAAATCCTGTTCATGCAGTAATAGTAAACTCAGGAATAGCTAACGCTTGTACTGGTCAACAAGGTTATGAGTATTGCAATCAGACTGCACAAGCTCTTTCAGAAGTACTTCCAGTTAAGGCTAACGAAGTATTAGTAGCCTCTACTGGTGTAATAGGTATGCAACTACCTATAGATAAAATGGTCAACGGTGCTAAAGAGTTAGCAAAGATTAAAGAACACTCTTTAGAAGCAAGTATTCAATCCGCTAAAGCCATTATGACTACCGATACTAAATATAAGAGTATAGCTGTAGAAGTTCAATTAGGTGGTACTACTGTAACTATAGGTGGTATGTGTAAAGGTTCTGGTATGATACATCCTAATATGTGTACTATGTTATGCTTTATTACTACAGACGTTTCAATCTCTAAGGAACTACTTCAAGAGGCTTTAAGCAACGACATAGTAGATACTTACAATATGATATCTGTAGACGGCGATACTTCTACCAATGATACCGTACTACTATTAGCTAATGGTCAAGCTAACAATCCAACCATTACAGAAAAGAATGAAGACTATTATACCTTCTGTAAGGCTTTGCACTATATCAACGAACAGTTCGCTAAGAAGATAGCAGGCGACGGTGAAGGTGCTACCGCTTTAGTAGAGGCTAAAGTAATAAACGCTAACACCAAAGAAGACGCTCGTAGAATGGCTAAATCGATAATATGTTCATCATTGACTAAGTGTGCTATATATGGTCATGATGCTAACTGGGGCAGAATACTCTGTGCTATGGGCTACTCTGGAACACAGTTCGACCCTAACCATGTAGAAGTTTCTATAGCAGATGATAACAATACTATGTTAATCTTCAAAGACGGTAACGCAGTACCTTATAGTGAGGAAGAGGCTTCTAAGATACTATCTCAACCTACAGTGTATATCGTTGCAGATATCAAAATGGGTTCACAGAGTGCCACTGCTTATGGTTGTGACCTATCACATGAGTATGTAAACATAAACGCTGACTATCGTTCTTAATCGCTTAAATAGTAAGATATATAAAATGGGCAGTCCAATTAAGACTGCCCATACTTTTACTATTCAATATTACCAAGAAGTTCTTTTAGCTTAATAGCCTCTTCGGTAGTTAGTGTAACGCCCTTGCCCATCTTAGAGTGGTCAGGAGACCATTCACGAATATCTAATTTAGGTTCTCTTTCGTTCCAACTGATAAGATTAAGTTCCTTACTCCAACCCTTAGCGTTAGTAGAGAGTACACCATAACTTTTTTCTATCGAAAATTTGATATCTGCCATAATTACACCTCCAAACTATAGCTTATAATACTATATTATATAACAGTAGCAGTAAAAAATCAATAGATATAATATAACTACCAAATGTTTTACCAGCAAAAAACATATACCTCTAAAATTAGTTGACAATATTAAGTGCATATGATATAATATTTTTAGTAATTATGACATTATCAGTTTCCAATATATTACATATAATTGGTTGCTATAATATAAGGAGTTTTTTACCATGTTAGAAGATAATTATAAAAAATCCAAAGAGTTAGTACTATCTGCGTACGATGAATTCTGTAGTACTTCTAAACTCTTAGGTAAGGCTGTAAACTCTGCTATTAAGGAACACATAGAAAATATAAAGAAGGAAAAGTTCCATTTAATGATAGTAGGCGAAGCTAAGAGCGGTAAGTCTACATTTATAAACGCATTTTTAGGCAAAGAAATACTACCTATGGACGTTCAACAGTGTACAAGTTCCATAATAGAAGTATCTCATGACGATTGCTTTAGATTAGTAGCCACTCGTGCTGACGGCAAACAGTACGCTCTTAGTGGTGAAACCGAAGTTAGAGAGTTCTTAAAAGGTACAGCCTCATTACAAGAACAGTATAGAAGAATACCAGTAACTACTATCAATAACGAAATTATTCTACGTTACAAGGGCGCACCTATTAAAAAGACCAGTCTAATTAAGTTCTTAGACGATATGGACAAGCTAAACTACTACAACTTAGAACGTAACGAATACAGAAGATTAATAGAAAGTTACATCGAAGAAACCAACAAGAATTGGAAGTCTTTAGTGGTTAAGATTGAAATTCACTGTCCTATATCCGAAGCTATGAAAGGTATAGTAATAATAGACAGCCCAGGTGTAAATGCCGAAGGTAACGTTGGCGAAGTTGCTGATAACTACATCGAAAAGGCTAACGCAGTAATATTCGTTAAGTCGTTAAACGGTCAAGCGGTAGAATCAACTTCATTTACCAACTTCTTAAAGACCAAAAGTGGTGACAGAAACAAAGATACTATGTTCTTAGTATTAACAGGTATCTCAAACATGAGCGAAGAAGAAATAGAAAGACTTCACGGTCAAGCGTGCGAAATATTTAACAACATCTCTTCCGAAAAGATAGTATGTGTAGATAGTAAAGTACAACTATTCTTAAACAAGTGCAAAGCTATCGGCGACCCAGACGGTATAGACGAATTTTTCGATAAGTTAGCCGAAGAGAAGAAGTCTTTTGACTCCGCTGAAATGTGTTGGTTACGTTCAAGGGGAAACTTAGAAAAGTTTGAAAAACTTATGAACGCTAAGTCTCGTTTTGAAAGCATAAACACCGTTATGGAAAAGTACGCCCAAACTGCTCGATACATAGCACTTATAGACACTTTAGACAATATAATCAAAGAGTATACAAGATATCAAGTAATGCTAAAAGACAAAAAGACCGTCTTAAAAGCCTCTAAGGGTAGCCGTGACGCTTTAGCAAGAACCGTTTCGGATAAACAACACAGAATGGCTAATCTAAGAACTGTACTATACGAAGATATAGAGAGTATATATCGTAAGTACGGAAATCTTGACGGTGAAATAGAAAGAGGTTGCGAAAGGCTAAGACAAAAGTTTATTCAACAGACTGAGTTCTACAAGGGACTATCCGAAAGCGAAATAACCGACGCTACCTTTATAGACCTTGAAACTTTCACTGCAAGAATTATAGACGACTTCAAATCTTTTAGAGACGAATATGGTAAAAAAATTATCAGTGAATTTAACACTAAGTTAGCCTCTACTACTAACAGTATGCAAGAGTTCGACTTTGAATTTTTTGAACCTAACTTCACACAGTCGGACTTCAAAAAGATTAACGAAGAAGCTCGTATTCAAACCGAAGGCTATACCGACGTAGAAAAAGGTACTTGTTTCTCTCGCTTGGAAAAAGAACACTATCACCATAAGTCAGAACACGTCAAGTTAGTACTAAAGTATATATACGAAGAGTTCGACTCTATATGCAACAAGATGAAACAGAACCTATACGACTATCTTGAAATGTGTTGCAAAATATATCGTGATAAGTTAGTCTATAACATAGACGACGCTAAGCAAGAGTATACCAAAATGGTAACCGAAAAAGATACCATGGACGATATGCAAGGTGCTATGGATACTTGCGATAACCACATAGACGTTATAGGCAAAAATATTAGTAGCCTTAAAGAACTAAAAAGGGAGATAGATGTTTATGTTCACGGCTAAGGTTAATACACAGTTAAATAAACAGATTGAAGCTAAAATAGATAGCATAACCTCCAACGTTAGAGAAAAGGCAAGAAAACTATTAACTACTTGCAATACCTATGGTGATGCAGTAGATAGACTTAACGAATACGTTTCTTCTTGTTGTGATGCCGAAATTAGAGGTATATCTTCCAGTCTATACTTTGAACTATATACTCAACTATCGGAATCTAAAATATTCACTAATCCTGCATTAGTTAGCGAATTTTATGCTATAGATATGAGAAACTATATGAACCAAAACTGCAAATTCCAAATTACTGACAAGTTTTCATACTCCGAAAAAGACAAGAAAAAGATATCCATAGTACTTGGTGGAGGCATAGCTGTAGTAGGTTCTGTATTTTCCGTAGCACTTTCGCTACCTACAGGAATAATCCCTTCCGTAATAATAGGTGGAATTGTAGCTCCTGTTACCTATTCGTTTTTAAACTCTAAAAACGTAGAAGACTATTTAGTAGACGTTGAACTGTATCTAAAAGACCTAAAGTCTAAAATTCTTGAATGGGTAGATAAGTTTATAGCGTTCTATTGTGAAACTATAGACGACTTAGTATTTAAGGTTAGTTAAGTAGATAATGATTAGTTATCTTATACTATAGTATAATATTATATTTTGAAAGGATTGATTTTCTATATGAAAAATATTCTATTTGTTGCCTCAGAGTCCACACCATTTATCAAAACTGGTGGATTAGCAGACGTAGTAGGTTCTTTACCTAAGGCTTTAGACCCTAAAAAGTACGACGTAAGAGTAGTACTTCCAAAATACTCTTGCATTAAGGAAAAGTTTAGCAAAGACTTTAAGTATGTAACTAACTTCTATATGGACTTAGGCAAACACCCACTAAACGCATACGTAGGAATTTTTGAGTATCAATATGATGGTATCACCTTCTACTTTATAGATAATGAAGAATACTTTAAAGCAGATACACCATACTCAAACAATACTCGCTTTGATATCGAAAAGTTTATATTCTTCTGTAAGGCTACTTTAGCTATACTTCCAGTAGTTAGATTTAGACCAGATATCATTCACTGTCACGACTGGCAATCAGGTTTAGTACCTGTATACCTACATACACTATTTAGAGATAATCCTTTCTTCCAAGGCATTAAGAGTATTATGACTATACACAATCTAAAGTTCCAAGGCGTTTGGGATGTAGAACACTTTAGATATCATACTGGACTACCTGAATACGTATATACCCCAGATAAGATAGAGTTTACTCCTCAAAACTACAACTACAAAAAGAATGCTAATATGTTAAAAGGTGGTATGGTATACGCTAACGTAATAACTACTGTTAGTCAGACCTATGCAGGCGAAATTCAAACTCCATACTATGGCGAAGGTTTAGACGGTCTTATTAGAGCAAGAAATAATAGTCTATACGGTATAGTAAACGGCATAGACTACGACACTTTTAATCCTGCTACGGATAAGAACATATTCGCTAACTACACTATCAAAAACTTTAAGAGCAAAAAGGCTGAAAATAAGAGAAAACTTCAAGCTGAACTTGGTCTACCTGTAGACGATAGCAAGATGATGTTAGGTATAGTATCACGTCTTACCGACCAAAAGGGCTTAGACCTTATCAACTGTGTTAAAGACGGCATCATAGACGATAACGTTCAATTAGTAATAGTCGGTACTGGTCAACCAGAGTACGAACAGATGTTTAGAGACTTTGCTTGGTGCAATCACGACCACGTTTCAGCTAATATATACTATTCCGAAACTCTTGCTAACAAGCTATACGCTGGTGCAGACGCTATGCTCGTACCTTCTAAGTTTGAACCTTGTGGTTTAACTCAGTTAATCTCTTTAAGATACGGTACAGTTCCTATAGTTCGTGAAACTGGTGGTCTTAAAGATACCGTTCAACCTTACAACGAATACGAAAAGACTGGTACAGGATTTTCTTTCTGTAACTATAACGCTCACGAAATGCTATATACTATCAACTATGCTAAGAAAATCTACTTTGAAGATAGAAAAGACTGGGACGATATCATCAGACGTGGCATGAAGGCAGACTTCTCTTGGAGCGAATCTGCTAAAAAGTATGAGGAACTATACGAAAGAATATAACTAAATACCATATACTAACATATATTCTACTAATGGGAAACACTAATATAGCAGTGTTTCCCATTAATATTAATGTGGCATTAATCTTGATATACTATACTATTAACCATAGACTTTAAACCTATACCAAATTCTAATGAGAGGTGATTATTTTGGACAGGTTGGACAAACGAGTACTAAAGTATGGTATATGGGCTATAGTGGGTATTTTGGGTATTAGATACTTTAACAACGTACTTACTTTTATAGGTTCACTTTGGAACGTGGCACTTCCATTAATAATAGGATTGATAATAGCATACGTTCTTAATATGATAGTAACTCTATTTGAGAGTAGGTTTCCTAAAATGAAAAGGACGCTATCTATTACGCTATCCTTAATACTGATATTTGGAATAATATCCCTTACTACTTGGATAGTCGTTCCACAGTTTACCGACGCTTGCATTATCATAAAAGATACCGTTCCGCAATACTTTACGGATATAAAAACGTGGTTCTTGAGTAACAAAGACTTAGTTCCAGAAATAGCTAACAAGATAAACAGTCTTGAAATAGACTGGGACAAAGTATTCCAAAAAGTAGTATCTTTTATGACTAACAATACTGGTACACTATTAAGTACTACCTTTTCGTTAATAGGTTCTGTAACGGTGGGAATATTCCACTTTGTGATAGGACTTATATTCGCAGTATACGTATTAGCCAATAAGGAAAAGATATTCCGTAGAACGTATCAATTAGTACGTTCTTCAAAATACACTACTTTAGTAGATAAGTTTATCAGTATAGTAAAAACTTCTAACGAATGCTTTTCTAACTTCATAATAGGACAGTGCAAAGAAGCCTTAATATTGGGAATACTATGTGCTATAGGAATGTTAATAATCTGTCCAAGATACGCTCTTATGATAGGCGTACTGATAGGAATTACAGCGTTTATCCCTATACTGGGTGCATACTTAGGTGCTATAGTAGGTGCTTTTGTAGTATTCACAGTAGAACCTATCAAGGCGGTATACTTTTTGATATTCATAGTAGTACTACAACAGATAGAAGGTCATTTAATATATCCTAAAGTAGTAGGCGAAACTATAGGCGTTCCGGGAATATTAGTGTTCACGGCAGTAATATTAGGTGGTAATCTTGCAGGATTTATAGGTATAATGTTAGGCGTACCTATAATGGCGGTAGTGTATCAGTTTGCCACAGAGTACCTAAACAGTCGCTATCCAGAGGATACTCCACAAGATACACAACAGACTTCCCCACCTAACGAACCTATAGACGATACCAACTCTAATTCTAATAGTGATAGTTAAACCGTTAAAAAAAGTCTCTTACTACATTAGTAAGAGACTTTATTATTATTCATTTATGATAGCATCTACTACTTTGTTTACGTAGTCATGAGGAATACTTTCAAACTCTTCACGGTTTATCACTTCAGCAACTTCTGGCATTATAGGTAACTGCTGAAGTACTTTGCAACTATGTTTTTTAGCTACTTCGTCTATCTTGCTTTGACCGTATAGATATATCTTTTTGTTGCAGTCTGGACACTGTAAATAACTGTAGTTTTCCACTAAACCAAGAACTTTAATGTTCATAGTCTTAGCCATGTTACAAGCCTTACCTACTATCATGCTAACTAAATCTTGTGGAGAAGTTACTACTACAATTTCGTCTACTGGTATAGATTGGAACACAGTAAGTGGAACGTCGCCTGTACCTGGAGGCATATCTATTAATAGATAGTCTAATTCGCCCCAAACTACGTCAGTCCAAAACTGTTTAACTATACCAGCCATTACAGGTCCTCTCCAAATTACAGGAGTTTCTTCCGTTTCGAGTATCAAGTTGGTAGACATTACCTTGATGCCTGATACCGTATTAGCAGGATATATTCCGTTATCGTCCATAGTAGCCCTACCATGAATGCCAAACATTTTAGGAATGGAAGGCCCTGTAATATCGGCATCAAGAATACCTACTCGGTAGCCTTGCTTGGCTAACTGACAACCTATCGAAGCAGTAACGAATGACTTTCCTACGCCACCCTTACCGCTAACTATACCGACTACTTTTTTACTAATGCTACTATATCGGTTTAAGTTTTCTAACATAGACTGTTCTTTTTTAGAACAGTCAGAACCACAAGAACCACAATCGTGTGTACATTCTGACATGGTTAATATCACACCTTTTCGTAATAGTATTTAATCCATAATACCTATAGTATTAACGGTTTTGATATTAATTATATCACACTAAGATAGTTATGTCAACTGGATACACTATTATAGAAGTGTTAGTTTACACTCGTAACTTTCCATAGTTGATAGTTAGACCCTTTATAAGTATCTACGAATACGTTACCTGCTGAAGTAGTAGAAGTTCCGTCAGCACTACCGTTGCTATTTCCATACACTGTGAGTGCTAAGTTAGTATTATACTTAGGAACTATCTTATATGTATCTTGTGAAACTTTAACGAATAGCCACTGTTGAGCTATAGTATCAGTAGGATTGTATATATCCACGTTACCACCTGCAACGATGTTTCCGTTATCTTTAACTATATCAAGAGTACGATTTTCACCGTTAGAACTACACATAGCACGTATCAAGTAACAAGAAGACTCTTCAAGAAGGTTCATTTTAAAGGTCTGTTCTGTGCTACCGTCACCAGTCCATTGATATACGTTGGTATCGTTAGCATCTTTTCCGTAGTCGACGTTTAGATACTTTCCGCTACCTACATTCTTTAAGGTGCATACCTGACCGTCGCTAAATGGAAGTACATACTCATCATTAGAAGGGTCTATATCGATACCGCTACTATTACCAGTATGACTATTACTCTTAGTACCAGTGGTAACTATCATAGAGTACTTACCCTTTAGATTGTATATATTTCTAAACTTATCCATATCGTAAGATACTATACTTGAATACATAGACTCCGAAGCGTATACTATATTTTTAGAGTAGTCATAACCTACTAATATCATACAATGGTGACCTTGTTGCCATGTAACGTAACGACCGTCGGAAGTGTACCAAGAGTCACCAGTTTTAGGAGTTTTAAGGTTAGGTGTAGATATCAAAGCTACTGGAACGCCCTCATTTACATAGTAGAAAAGGTCGTCTAAACTTGTACCGGTAAGGTCTGTAATTTGATAGTCTGTATAACCTATATCGTCAAAGTAGTTTTCTACGGTTTTAATCATGCAAGGAACGTAACAACCATAAGACATCCTCTCTCTTGAAGGGTTGCCCGCAAAGGTGTTAATGAAGTCCGCACCGATAAGTTTACCGTCGGCATAGTAAAAGTCTTGACGTGGCATATAGGTTAAAGCCATCGCCTCTTTAGTAACGTCAAATCCAAGCCAGTTTAATAGTATAGTTAAGCCAGTAGCCTCACAACCAGTAGGAAGTCCCGTCTGTTTCATAGGAGTAACGTCCCAGAGTACCGCACTATTAGGAAGTTGGTAGTCGTGAGTGTGTTGTGTAGTAACAGGTGGTTCTGTAGTAGTAGTGGGTGGTTCGGTGGTAGTTTGAACAGGTGGTTCAGTAGTGGTAGGTTCTGGAGTGGTAGTAGTAGTAGGTTCAGTAGTGGTGGTAGTTTGAGAAGTTTGTGCTTCTATGATAGCCTGTCGTTTAAAGTTGATAATGTCTATAACGTTTAGCGAACTGTCTGAATTGCTGTCATACTGCGAATCGTATTCGCCACCAAAGATACACTGTTTAGCCTCTTTTAGTGACTGTGCAAGGGTTAGTTCTGCATTGGTAGATACCACACTGTCTGTATTTAGTAGTATTCCGCCAATAGATAGACTGCCCACACATAGAGCAGTAATTATTAAGTGTTTAGTGTTCAAAAGAATATCCTCCTTAATATGTTCTACATAAAATTATAGCATATATATGGAAAAAGGTCAAATTAATACTAACCATATTATCAACATATTAGGAGAATATATTAGTATATTATGTATAATACGTCACAAAGTCATTCCATATACAGGAATAATTATTAACAAATTGTAAATTAATTATAATATCCTTGACTTTTATAGCTTGTTATGATATACTAATAGAGCAGTCCAAGAGTGGACGACTTAAAAACTACATAGATGTGTCTGTAGCTCAGCTGGATAGAGTAACTGACTACGAATCAGTAGGTCATGGGTTCGAGTCCCTTCAGGCACATAGAGTCTGTACTATTAGTTTAGTACAGACTTTTTTTATATACCTATTGATAGTTAAAAAGAACGGTTAAGTAGATAACCGTTCTCTTTTGTTATTTAAACTGATTTAGCTTTTCATCATAAGAGTAGCCTATTTCATCAAGAGTTTCCACTATATCAAACTTAGGATAGTTGTATACGTTGCAGAACTCATCTAAACTTTCGCATTCATCACGAAGTTTAGTATTAATATAGCTTAATAACATAACGGGGTCTTTAGGTAAGTAACTCAAAAAAACATCTCCAATCAAAGTATATTCAACACTATAAGATTATACCATACTAATGATAGAAAATCAATACATAGTGTAGAATACCACCATTAATAGTATTAAGATAGAAAAGTTATATATACTAAAGACTTTTAAATATTCACCTGTACTTTTGGGATACTCTTTGCAGTAGTATTTAAAGGATATCAAACTGGCTAACGACGATATTATAGTTCCTAAGCCTCCTATATTAACGCCTATTAACAGTTTAGAGTACTGTTGAGTAAATCCTGAAAGCATTAAAGTTGCTGGTACGTTACTTACTATCTGAGATAGTAACGCTGAAAATAGTACTTCCCTACCCGTTAAATAGTTAGATACCAAATCTTTTATAGCTTGAATACTTGCAACGTTTCCAGTAAATACAAAAAACGATACAAAGGTCAGTAATAGTATATAGTCCACACTTTTGAATATCTTAATATCTGTTAGTATGCCCAATACTGCCACTAATATTAAGCACATA
This sequence comes from uncultured Oscillospiraceae bacterium, assembly GCA_934444765.1. Taxonomy (GTDB): domain Bacteria; phylum Bacillota; class Clostridia; order Oscillospirales; family Ruminococcaceae; genus UBA5884. The sequence continues at coordinate 4,361 of CAKSDC010000019.1, read as the reverse complement.
TAGTGCGGAACTACTTTTAAGACGGTAAGTATACATATCAAGAACATTATCAAATATATAAGTAAAGACTTTTTGTCTATACTATTATGTGTATCTTCTGGAAGATTAGTCTGTATAGGTTGGTCTTTAGATAGTAACAGTATCAAGTTGATTATCACCAAACTTATTAAACCTAATGGAAGCATAATCTTAAAGAACTCCAAAATATCAATATGATACTTTTCATACACATATATATTCTGTGGATTGCCTATAGGTGTAACCATACTACCTAAGTTAGCAGAGATAGTTTCCATTACCACTACAAAGATAGTCTTTTTGTGGTCGCAACGTTTAAGAACGTTTATAGTTAGTGGAACTATAGTAATTAACGATACGTCGTTAGTAATGAACATTGCCAGTATATAGCAAAAGTTCACCAATATAAAAGATATCGCCTTAACGCTATTGAACCTACTAACTAAAGCGTTGGAAATCTTACTCAATACGCCGATACTGTTCAAGCCTGCAACTACCAACATCAAACAGAATAGCATAATTAAAACTGAAGTATTAATATACCCTAAATAGTCACTATTAGGTGGTACTAACACCATAGATACTATAGCACATATCAAAGATATCACAAATACCGTTTCATCTTTAAAGAACTTCTTTAGTGCATTCATAATATAAAAAACCTCCCAAATGACTATTCTATCACACTTGGGAGATTTTTTCAATATATTAGAACGTAAAGTTTACTATCTTATCGAATAGGTCGAACTCTACAGGGCTTCTGTGAGCTATCTTATTTCTTGCAAAACGCAAAGACTTCAACATATTCCAGTCTTGAACGTTATTTCTAATCTTGTCAGTACCCTCAAACTTTCTATTGCATATTTCTATTAGAGTAGTAAGTTCCATATCGTAAGGAGTTTCTAAGTCTACGGCTTGACACTCTTTAACTCTTGGCTTTTGATAGTTAGCAGTAACTACGTCAAGATACTTTTTTATAAAGTCAAGTCTAAGTTTTTCTATAATAGGAAATAGCACTTGCTCTTGTGCCGACCATATAATATAGGTAAAGTGTAGCTTAGTCATCTTGAATATTTGAGCGTCGTCGCTAATATAGAACTGGTTACACAGTTTTTGAACCGTTTTATCAGGATATCTAATTAGATTATAATAGTTTCTAATAAGCATATCGCAGAACTCTATATCCGAACCGGCAATATTAGAGACTATCTGTGAAATATAAGTCTTAACACTTTCAAGTTCGTTTATATTTCTAACACGGTGCATAGCAAACATAAGAACATCATAGGTAAATATATGGTTATCCCAATTGATATTCTGTGTATATGGAGTGTCTACTGATATCTTACTGTTAGTAGCGTCTACTTCCATACATAGTATGCTATCATTTTCAAGATTATCATAAGCCTTTTTTCGCTGAAGGTCGCAAATACTGGCTATCCAGCGAGCCTCTAAGCGTTTAGGAACGTTGTACAACCAAATAGTTCTATTGGATAGCACACCATCTCGTAGCAGGTAAGACGTAATAGTCTTACCACTACGTTTATAGTCTTCCATAGAAGAAAATCTATCCAATAGTAGGTTTAGTAGACTTTCTTCGGAACACTTAGAACAGTCTATTAGATTAAAACTCATGGTGTTGCGGTTAGGATTTTCTCGTTTAATGCGTTCCATAAAGTAGTCACGCCAAGGAACTCTTTGCGGAATGAATAACAGAATGGAGTCCTTTCTTTCTAACGCTTGAGTAATACAGCCAATATAGTCAGAAGCACCTATAACACCGTTCCACCACATTTCAGCCGAATTTCTCATTGAGTAATACCGTCCTTTGCAAATATTTTAGTGCATTCACATAGCATAGAGAATACAAAGTCTTTATCACCAAAGCAGTACCTGTATGCGTCGTGGGTAAAGAAGTATTCATCCTGTTCGGAACGTTTAACTATATTAATAGTAACTAATATATCAAGAACACTTTGGATATTTAACCTATCGTTTTCTTCTATATCGAATAAGGCAAGCGTACCTTGAATATCCTGTATAGTACACTTATAAGTGTTAAGATGTTCGTTAAAGTGATATATTATAGCATATACTACAGGTATTACTGAACTATTAGCCTCATCGTTGCCTATTACAGAGTTTAGATATATACGCTTTACCATACTACTATAGTCGTTAGCGGTTAAAGATTTAACTAACATATCGTTAGTAAGTTCATACATATACTTGCCATGGAATAGATTGTCTTCTTTAGATAGAGTATCTACTATTTGGTTAGATATAGCATGAACCATTTCTGGACAGCCAAAAGACTTAGCTATTAAGGTCATCATAATATCCACATTGCTAATGGATACTCTAACACCGTTTAATAGACTATTAAACATAGTCGCACATTCTACATAGTCAAGGGGCTTAACTATTAAGTACTTAATATCAAGTCTGTTAGCGTAGTCCATAACACGTTTAAGGATATCGCAAGTTAGTACGTAGTTAAACCTATCCTTAAACTTTTCAGCAAGACTATTTAGCACTACTATAGAAGAACGTTCTACAGTATCTTCAATGCAGTGGCTGATATAGTCGTCTGCGTCGTCGATATATAGGTACATGGACTTGTTAGGGTGCTTGTTTAGATATCTTGTAACAGAACTTTCAAACTCATCCCAAGTATCAAAAGGATTAATCTTTAAAGATAACTCTTTGCAAGCGTTGAATACTTCTGTAGCGTTGGTTAAGTCTGTAGTACTGCCATTTAATAGAATAGTAACGTTATTACTATCTTTAGATAGCCTTTCTATAGCACTATGTATTATGGAAGTTTTACCATAATACTTTCTACCTAATAGTAGATGTACGTTACTATTCTCTTTAGTAAGTTCTTCAATATAGTCACCACGGAAGTTAGTATTAGTAGTAACTCCGCCAGTCATGTTGAATATACTACATACTTTAAAAGCGGTAGTTCTTTTAGTATAAGGAATAGTAGTTAAGTATAGTATAACCCACCTATCTATTAATACTACTCTGTAACCGTTAGATACTTTTCTAATATTTTCTAATATTCTATCTCTAAACTCAGGATTTATAGGGAAGTCTAATATTAGTAGAGTATCTTCTGTTATGTTCAGGTTAGAAATCACTCTATCTGCACCCGATATATAGTATATCTTATTTAAAAATACTACCTTTTCTGGTAACACATAAGGTGTACTATTAAGTCTTTCCGAATTAGATAGTACCATTCTAAAAGTATGGTCATCTATAGTGGAGTATTCGTCTATACCAAAACCTATAGTAGTTAGTATATTATAGGCTACGTCGGTATCGTTTTGATTACTTGCCCACGCTCTGATAATATCATCTGACCTTGTAAAGTCGTAAGACTTTCCAAACTTTTCACCTACTACACGTTCTAAGTGTTTAGAATACACTTCTTGTAGGAAGATATATACACCATCAAACTCTTGAATTTTTGGAACATACTCATTACAGAAGTCTATAAATTCCGAAAAGATACTATTATAACTATCTACTTGAGTAGTACTAATAATACTACTTTCGTCTGGGAAGTCTAAACTATCGTTATTCATAGAGATATATTCATCTACTACACAATAGTTATAACTTTCGGCATACTTATTAATAGCGTTATAGTACATACTGTTAGGTTCTAAGCTATAACAGATATCGTTTAGTTTGTTGTTATAAGAGTTTTCACAGATAGATATAGCAAACTCTTTGAACTTATCCAAAGCCATGGAGTAGAAGCCATAGTCTCTATTTTCCGAAACTAACTCTTTTAGATTAGCCTCTAAAGATAGTAGACTACGTTTAATACTAACGTTTCCTATACATTCATTAAAAGATAGAGCCTCTAAACTATTGTTAAACTCCTTTGAAACTTCATCTAAAGAATAGTTACTGCTATCTACTTTAGAAATTAGTTCGTCTAAATCGGTAGTATAAGCGTTGATATCTTTTAAGTATTCAGCGATTAGTTCTATATTACCAAAGTTTGACTTTTTAATATTTCTATTAATAGCCTCTTTCCAAGTAGATACTTTACTACTCTCTTGAATGTGACTTTTTATTCTGCTACTTACTTTTAAGCCGTCTATCTTATCCATTTCCGCATTAAGATATGGTAGATAAGCGTCGTTGAGTACAAAGTAACCAGTCTTTAGTAAGTCGCAATAGTAATAGTTGTACTTAGTATCTTTAGCGTCTATATAGTTTAGAATATCTTTAAAAGTACGAACCTTACAAGTCATACCTGCAACGTTGAACTTAGATACACCCTTTTCTTTTACCTTATCGGATAGTATAGCCACTTCGGA
>CAKSDC010000018.1 GCA_934444765.1 uncultured Oscillospiraceae bacterium | reverse complement strand
GAAACTCCAAAGGCAGAGGAAACTCCTAAAGTCAATGAACAGTCAGCAGAAACTCCAAAGGCAGAGGAAACTCCTAACGTCAATGAACAGTCAGCAGAAACTCCAAAGGCAGAAAAAACTCCTAACGTCAATGAACAGTCAGCAGAAACTCCAAAGAGATTAAGTCTATTTAGACGTATACAAGAGTTCTTTTTGGCAGAGGAAAACACCAACGACGCTTCAAGTGAAACTACTTCTACAGCCTCTACCATATCTGCTACCGATGACAGAACCGAAACTATAGAGGGACTTTCTGACGACAAGTTAATAACTAAAGAACTTACTAAACAGAACATCGAAGACGCTACTATTCAGGATGAACACGCATTCGAAGAGACCGTTTCCGAAAGTATCGACGTTCCAGTAGATACAGAACCTACGTATGAACACTTTTGGCAAGACCCAGACCTTAACGTGATAGACAGAATTAAGTTGAACGTTCATAATGCTACTGAACGTCACAGAAACAGAAAACGTTCAGGCGAAATTCATATTGAAATAAAGTCCACTACCGATACGGGCATAAAGTTATACCATTCTGTAAGTAAGCAGTTGCTTGCAGAACAGCATATGGAAAAGGTTAGAGAAGAGTTTAAAGAGCAAGTAAAAAATGGCGAATATGATAACTTCTCTATGGACGACGATAGAGTTACAGAAGAAGAACCTACTTTTAATAGCGACTCTGTAAACGACTTTAACTCTTACGATGACAAGTCTAAAATATTAGACTACTTCACTAATATGGGTAACGGTCTATTATTGCGTACTATAATAACTACTATGTTAGCTGTAATGAGTGTATATATCGCATTGGCTAACGATTTAGGTCTACCTATATTCGATACTGTAAATGCAGAAACTTCAGCGAGTGGTTACTTAATAGTGCAAGGTGTATTAGGATTAGTAACTATGTTAGTATCTATAAAGGCTATATTTAGTGGAATAGTGAACATCTTCAAAAATAGAGCCGATTGTGATAGTTTCGCTTCTATAGGAATAGTTTCGGCATTTATTTCCGATATATTGATACTACTCACTGCACAGAATTTGATAGAAGAAAAGGTCATAAATGTGTATATGCCAGTAGCTATAGTAGGAGTACTGTTCAATATAGTGGGTAAGACTTTAATAGTTAAACGTGGCGAACATAACTTTAAGTACATCAGCAAAAAGAAGGATAAGTATGGTCTATTCTGTATGCAAGATGACTACGACGCAGAAAAGATTACTCATGGATTAGTGGAAGACTATCCTATTACTGCATATAGTAGAAAGTCTAAGTTTACTAAGGACTTTTTAAAGTACACATACTCTTATGATATGGCGGATAGATTTTCTAAGTATGCGATACCTGTAATAGGGGTAGTATCATTAATAGTATCGATTATAGCTTCTATAGTGTATAATAGTTCATTTGAGATGTTAATACCAGTAGGAATATTTAGTATATTCTCTATGTTGGTATCGTTCTGTTCATGTTACGGAATATCTATAAGTATTAATCATATGTTGTATTTGATATCTAAAAAGTATGCACGTCGAGAGGGTGCTATGCTTGGCTATCAAGCTGTAGAAGACTTTTACGATACAAACTCTGTAGTGTTAGATGCGAATAGTATATTCCCTAAAGGCTCAGTGAGTTTAAACTCAATGAAGTTGTTTTCAGGTTGTCCTATAGATGAAGCCTTAATATACGCTATGAGTTTAGCTAAGAGTACTAATAGTATATTAACTTCATTACTATTGCCTATGGCTTTTGGTGATGACGATATGATTAAGCCTGTAGAAAACTGTTCCTATGAAGACAGTTTAGGCGTGTGCGGTTGGATAGAAAACAAGCGTATTCTTATGGGTAATAGGGAACTTATGGAGGCTCATAATATAGAGGGTCTACCTACTAAGTCCGAAGAACTGAGTATGATTGGTAAGGATATGGAATGCGTGTATATCTCCATATCTGGAAATCTTGCACTTATGTTAGTAGTATCTATTACCGCAAATAAAAAGGTAATGTACGACTTACAGAACTTTGAAGACCATGGCATAGCTATGGCGGTAGTATCTCAAGACTTTTTAGTATCTGTGAATAAGATTAGCAGACTGTTCGATATTAGCGAAGATAGTATTAAGATAGTATCTTATAACGTGTACAAAGAGACTAAGGAGTACTTTAGCAATAAAGATACTTGTAGTACTTCCATAGTAACTGGTGGAGATATGGGCATACTTATGAATATGTTATTAAATACTAAGAGGGTTCATTTTAGAGCTATGGTAGGTAATATACTGTTTGCGGTATCCTGTATAGTAGGAATTATAATAGGTATATCGTTTATTACTATGGGTGCTTTTAGAGAACTAACTTCTACTATGTTATTAGTATATAATCTAATATGTAGTGTGATAGTGCTACTACTAACTAAACTCAAAAAGTTATAGTATTTAAACTAATATGGAAAGGTGGATTAAGTTGTCTAATGGTAAGTTAAAACATAAAAAGTTGATAGTTATAGTATTAATAGTGGTATCCGTTATAGCGAGTATACTGTATATAGCTCTACACGATGGCGGTTTTGGTAGTACTAAAAATTTTCCTGACGTAATAACCGTAGATGATGGATACTATCTAAAAAAAGCTATCACGTTAGACTATCAAGTGGTGGATATGCAAGATAGCCTAATGATAGTTGAAGATACTTCTAATACCGAAAATGAATACTCTATGGGATTGGCTAACTTAGACGGTGCAATGCTTATAGAACCTGTATACTCTAATATGTGCTTTATTAATAGTACTACTATTAAGGGCTGGAAGTCCGAAACTGAAGTATGCTACTTCGATAATAACGGTTTAATACTGGATAGTGGTAGCTACTCCGACTTGAAAGATACTTACGAGGAGACAGAGTATGAAATTCCTGAATATACTATAGAAGAGTTTGTTAGTACAGTGTACTCTAACGATGAAAATGGTAACCCTCAATTAGTAGTGGGCAAGTATGTAGAGTATGGAACTACTAAAAAAGAGATAGTCTTTCCTAAAAACGCATCCTTTAAAGAGGTTACTATAGCTAACATTACAGGAAAACTCTACTCTGGGGACGTATACGACCAAATATACTACTACTCTAATGAGGATAAAAGAGTATTAGTCAAAAAGGATAGAAACGTATACTATTGCGACTTAGACGGAAAAGCTATCTTTAACGTGGACTGTAGCTTTATAGAAGATGATGAGGGTAACCCTTGTTTCGTACGTGAAGGCTATGGACAACCTTTTCCTATATATATGTTTGAAAATGGTTACGCTATCACGGTAAAAGGTCAAGACTATGGGGTTATCAACTTAGAAGGCAATACTATAATAGACTTTAGATATAAAGATATCATAAAACTACCATATAATCTATACTTAGCTATAGACTATAACGACAACTGTGCTATCTGTGATATTTCAAGAAATACTGGCTTGAACGTTCCTTACTTTAAAGACGTTAAGTCTTTTGAAGATATTATAGTAACTTATGATGAAACTTCCAAACAGTACGTACTATACACTATAGAACTTAACGTATAACTATACAACATAATCTATTCAAAAAAAGTTCATAAAATGTTAATATGTAGTATGTAATATGGTGGTATAATCTAAAGTATTGCTATTGTAATTAATTTTTTTAGATTGGAAGTGATTAAAAGATGATTGAAACTGCTGAAGCTATGGTAAGATGTCTTGAACTGGAGGGAGTTAAGGTCGTCTTTGGTTACCCTGGTGCAGCTATCTGTCCTTTCTATGACTATCTATATAGAAGCGATAAGATTAGACATATATTAGTCCGTCAAGAACAGAATGGCGGTCACTCTGCTAACGGTTACGCAAGAATGACTGGTAAACCAGCCGTATGTATTGCTACTTCTGGTCCAGGAGCTACCAACTTAATTACTGCTATAGCTACCGCTTATGCTGATAGTATCCCTTTAGTAGTAATTACGGGACAAGTTTCTACCGACCAAATAGGCAGAGACGTATTCCAAGAAGCTGATATTACAGGTTCTGCTGAACCTTTTGTTAAGCACTCTTACTTAGTAAAAGATGCTACCCAGTTACCACGCATAATGAAAGAGGCTTTCTATTTAGCGGGTACGGGAAGAAACGGTCCAGTATTAATAGACGTTCCACAAGATATTCAAAAAGTTATGATAGACTTTGAATATCCTGATAGTGTAGACTTAATATCCTATAAGCCTACTACTAATGGTAATTCTTTACAGATTAAACGTGTAGCTGAAGCTATACAGAGTTCCAATAAACCTTTAATATGTGCTGGTGGTGGCGTGTTCTCTGCTAAGGCACAAAAAGAACTATATACCTTTGCACATACTTTTGATATTCCTATAGTTAGTACTATGATGGGTATAGGTTCTGTTAAGGGTACAGACCCTTTATATATGGGCATGATAGGTATGCACGGTGTACCTTTAGCTAATAAGTCGGTTAAGGATTGCGACCTTTTAATACTAATAGGTGCAAGAGTAGGCGACAGAGCAGTTACTCAACCTACGTTTCTTGCCGAAACTACTAAGATTATTCATATAGATATAGACCCAGCCGAAATAGGCAAAAATATTAGTACCGATATTCCTTTAGTAGGAGATGCTAAAAAGATACTCAAAAAACTTACCGAAACTATGCTACAACATGGTAATAAAAAGTATTCCGAATGGCTTAACGTACTAACTCTTTCTAAAAAAGAACCTGAGTTTAAACCTACTCCAGAAGGTACTATAAATCCTAAACTATTTATTACTAAGCTATCACAGAAAGCCCCTAAAGATACTACTATAGTAGCCGACGTAGGACAGAACCAAATTTGGACTGCTAACAACTTTAAGGTTCAAGACGGTAGACTGTTAATAAGTTGTGGTATGGGTACTATGGGATATAGCGTTCCAGCCTCTATAGGAGCTAAACTGGCTAAGCCACAGTCCCCAGTAATAGCTATATGTGGTGACGGTTCTTTTCAAATGGAATTTATGGAACTTGCTACCGCCGTACAACACAACGTTCCTATTAAGGTTATAGTAATGAATAACCAAAGACTTGGTATGGTTTGCGAACTACAGAATAAAGCGTACAATCATCACGAAATGGCGGTACACTTAGACGGTAATCCTGACTTTGTAAAGCTTGCCAATGCTTATGGTATTCCTGCTATTAGAATTAGCGATAACTCTGAAATAGATGGAGCTATTGATAGACTGTTTAACGAACAGGGTATATTCTTATTAGAGTGTACTGTTGCTCCTAACGAAACTACACTTTAGGAGGTCTTTAACTATGAAAAAAACACTCTCTATATTAGTAGCTAACCATGCCGGTGTACTATCCCGAATTTCTGGACTATTCTCACGTAGAGGCTTTAACATAGATAGTTTAGCCGTGGGTGTTACCGATAAACCAGAAATTTCTCGTATTACCATAGTAGCCGACGGCGATGAATATACTTTTGAACAGCTTGAAAAACAACTTAACAAGCTAATAGAAGTTATTAAGGTTAAGTCTTTTGACGCTAACGATATACTTCAAAGAGAACTTTTAATAGTTAAAGTTACCGTAAACGCTGATAGACGTTCCGAAATTATGTCTATAGCTGAGATTATGGACGCTAAGATTATAGATATCACTCTTAGAACTATGACACTTCAAATATGCGATAGTGCTATACATTTAGCTCGCTTTGAAGAACTTATTAGACCTTATGGTATTATAGAAATGGTTCGTACAGGCATGATAGCTATAGAAAAAGGTACTGATGCTTTAACTTTAGGCAAAAAATAAGCTATTAATATTAATAATATTCATAAATATTAATTGACTTTTATGATTAGTTGTGATATACTTAAAAGTAATCTTAGTAATACCAAACAGTTTGGTATTTCCTAAGTATGTGTTGCATTAAAAGTGCTACATAGCATTTTAATTATATTTATACTCAAATATTGGAGGAAAATAAAATGGCAAAGTTATATCATTCACAAGATTGTGATATTAACAATCTTAATGGCAAGACTGTAGCTATTATTGGTTACGGTTCACAAGGTCACGCACACGCACTAAACCTAAAGGAAAGTGGCGTAAACGTAATTATTGGTCTTTACAATGGTTCTAAGTCTTGGAAGAGAGCTGAAGAACAAGGTTTTGAAGTATATACAGCCGATGAAGCTGCTAAAAGAGCTCAAGTTATTATGATTTTAATTAACGATGAACTACAAGCTGATATGTACAAGAGAGACATTGAACCTAACCTTGAAGAAGGCGATATGTTAATGTTCGCTCATGGCTTTAACATTCACTATGGTACTATTAAGCCACCTAAGTTTGTTGACGTTACTATGATTGCTCCTAAGGCTCCAGGTCATACTGTACGTAGCGAATATCAAGCTGGTAAGGGTACTCCTTGCTTAGTAGCAGTAGAACAAGACTACACTGGTAAGGCTTTAGATATGGCTTTAGCTTATGCTGCTGGTATTGGCGGTTCAAGAGCTGGCGTTCTTGAAACTACTTTCCGTACCGAAACTGAAACTGACCTATTCGGTGAACAAGCCGTTCTATGTGGTGGTGTTTCTGCTTTAATGCAAGCTGGTTTTGAAACTTTAGTAGAAGCTGGTTACGACCCAAGAAACGCTTACTTTGAATGTATTCACGAAATGAAGTTAATAGTAGACCTAATCTACCAAAGCGGTTTTGAAGGTATGAGATACTCAATCTCTAATACTGCTGAATATGGTGACTACATAACCGGTCCTAAGATAGTTACTGAAGAAACTAAAAAGGCTATGAAGAAGGTTCTTTCTGATATTCAAGACGGTACTTTCGCTAAGGAATTCTTATTAGATATGTCCCCAGCTGGTAGACAAGTTCACTTTAAGACTATGAGAAAACTTCACGCTGAACACCCATCTGAAAAGGTTGGTAAGGAAATTAGAAAGCTATATAGCTGGAACGACGAAAGCGAAAAGTTAATCAACAACTAATATATAGTTATAAACAGCTTTTTAGTTGTTTTATAAAGGATAATCATAAGTATAGGGAGTGTTTAGTTACACCCCCTATATTTTTATAGTATTTTTTTTAAACTATCACGATATTTTCACATTGTAGATTTACAATACTATCATAAGATATAAGAAAGCACCCAAGGTTATTAAAGAGTGCCTATTAAGAAAGGTAGAGTATTTATGAACGAATATAATAACAATGGTCAAAATGACAATAATAATAATGGTTCTTATAGTGAAGTAAGCTACTACCCAAATAACGATAATAGCAACTCTAATAGTAGTGCCAATGAAGTTAATGGCGGTATTCATGAAGACCACAGTAAGTCTAAAACTAAAAGCAAGGCAGTATTAAAAGTATTAGGATTTTTATGTTGTATGGCTTTAGTATCGGCTACTTCTGTGGGAATATATAAGTCTTACTATTCACAACCTAATAGCGGTGCTATTAGTAGTTCAGTATCTGCAAACGGTAAAGAAGACGGTCATACTAATGCTGACCAACCTATCAAAGACGACAAACAAGATACTACTAATTCCAGTACTAACGATACTTCCAATAGTGATAGTAACGGCGGTGTTAAAGCTGAACAGACCAGTCTATTTGGTATAGTAGACGGTGGTAGCGACTTAACTCCTGCTGAAATATACTCTAAGGTTCAACCTTCTGTAGTAGGAATATCCGCTACTGTAGAACAACAAGTTAGCAACAGTAACGATATATACTCTTACTTCTTTGGTTATGGTAACGGCGGAGAAAGTCAAACTCAAACTTACACTTCTACTGGTACTGGTATAGTTATGACTGCTGATGGTTATATTTTAACTAACGCTCACGTGGTAGACGGTGCTACAGAAGTTACCGTTATGCTCAACGATGACAGCGAAGAGAATGAATACAAGGCTACTGTAATCGGTTCGGATACTTCAGCCGATATTGCGGTATTAAAGATACAAGCTAACAACTTAACTCCTGCTGAGTTCGGCGATAGCGATAAGTTAGTAGTAGGCGATTATGCTTATGCTATAGGTAATCCTTTAGGCTTCGACCTTGCTAATACTTTTACTCCTGGTATAATATCTGGTCTAAACAGAACCGTTACTATTAATGAAAACGAAATGAACCTTATTCAAACCAGTGCCGCTATAAATAGTGGTAACTCTGGTGGTCCATTAGTTAATAGTAAAGGTCAAGTAATAGGTATAGTATCTTCTAAGATATCTTCCAGTTACTACAGTAGTAACAGTGCTTCAGTAGAAGGTTTAGGTTTTGCAATTCCTATTACTAACGCTCAAAAGATTATAGACGACTTAGTAACTTACGGATACGTTACAGGTAGACCTCAATTGGGCATAACTGCCGAGGATATTACCGAAACTATGGCAAGATACTATAACGTTCCTGTAGGTGTATACATTAGATTTATGGAAACCGACGGTGCAGCCGCTGAAGCTGGTATGCAAGTAGGTGATATAATCACTGGTGTGAATGGTGAGACTATCTCAACCTATGAAGACTTATCTTCTAAGTTAAAACAGTTCAACGCTGGCGATACTATTAAAGTCACTTTCTATCGTAACAACGAGGAAATGACCGTAGACGTAACTCTACACGAAAAGACTGCTAAAGATAGTAATACTATCACAGAGTCTAATTAATTCACGCTTTTTTCAAAACCCCCTCTTTTAATATATCCGCATGAAGACCACCAAACTTAGTGGTCTTTATGTATTTTGTGACGATTAAAAAAATCCTTTAAGACGTTCTCTTAAAGGATTTTTTCTTCTATGTAAGTTTTGCGTTTGCAAGCATTAGTTTAATTCTGTTTTCTTGATTGACTTTCGTTGCTCCTGGGTCGTAGTCTATGGCTACTAAGTTAGCGTTCGGATAGGCATTTTTGATTACACGGCTCATGCCCTTAGCTACTATATGGTTAGGTAGACAACCGAACGGTTGAGTACATATTACGTTTTCAGTACCCGTTTCTACAAGCATAGCCATTTCAGCGGTAATAAGCCAACCTTCGCCCATGTTTACCCCTTGATTGATATACTTATCGGCTAACGTTCTAAGGTGTTCAAAGTCGTGAGGAGCAGTAAATACTCCGTGGTCTTTTATGGCTTGGTTAAACTCTCTATGTTTAGCAAGTATGAACTTATAGCCTATACCATTGAACAGAGTGTTCTTATTAAAAAAGTCGTATAGTCTACCGTCGTTTACTTTTGAGATAGCACAGTATAGGCAGAACTCTAACAGAGTAGGTACTACAGGTTCGCAACCTTCGGATATCAAAAACTCTTCTAAGTGATTGTTGGCTAATGGGGAATACTTAACGTATATTTCCCCGACTATTCCCACTTTAACTTTAGGTTCTTTAGAACGTTCCACTTTAGCGAATGCGTTTAGTATCATCTTGTAGATTTTTTTAGTGTTAGTATATTCGTTTCCGTTTAGAAAGTATTCACCTATGGTATTAGCAAGGTCGGTTCTAACCTTATCGGATTGACCACTTACCAGTTCATAAGGCTTGCACTGATTGTATATAACCATTAGCATATCGCCATATAGTATAGTGTACAGTAGCTTTATGAACATAGGAGCGGTTATTTTAAAAGCACCCTCTTTATCTAATCCACTAAAGTTTAACGATATTACTGGAACGTTAGGAAATGTATGTTTTAAACACTTTCTAAGTAGATGTATATAGTTAGAGGCTCGGCAACCACCACCAGTTTGAGTTATCATTAAAGCTACTCTGTTCACGTCGTATCTACCACTTTTTAGAGCCTCCATAAACTGACCTATTACTAATAGGGCAGGATAGCAAGTATCGTTATGGACGTTCTTTAAACCTTCGTCTACTACTTCACGTGTGGAAGTAGTAAGCAGTTCCATATTATAACCATAGCTTTTAAATACCTTAGTAATTAAGCTAAAGTGAACAGGTAACATATCGGGTATTAGTATAGTGTGAGTACTCTTCATACTTTCGGTAAATATCGGATAGTCTGCCATGCTTTAAAATCTCCTTTCAATAGATAGTTAGCCGTTTAACTTCTTTTTCTGTTCCATAGCGGTTATTAGGCTTCTTAGTCTAATCTTTACTGCACCAAGGTTGCTAATTTCGTCTATCTTTAGTTGAGTGTATAGCTTATCGGCTCTTTCAAGAATAGACCTAACTTCATCGGTAGTGATAGCATCTATACCACAACCGAAACTTACTAACTGTACTAACTGCATATCTGGTTGAGTGGTTACGTACTGTGCGGACTTATATAGTCTTGAATGGTACGTCCATTGGTTAAGTACTTCTAATTGAGGTAGTCTTCCTAAGTGTGCTACAGAATCTTCAGTAATTACGGCTAAGTCTAAGTTAGACATTAACTTGTGTATACCATGATTTATTTCTTTATCTATATGGTAAGGTCTGCCTGCTAATACTATTATGTTCTTGTTGTTTTGTCTTGCGTACTGAATAATCTCTTGACCCTTATTTATAATATCCTGTCTGTAGTCTTGTAGAGCCTGATATCCATGTTCTATTGCAGAAGTCACTTGTTTTTGTGTAAGTTGTGGGTATCTTCCACATAGAGCCTTATATACTGCTTTAGCTACGTGTTTGTGTCTGTTAAGGTCTATGTATGGGTGGATAAAGTTCTCATCGTTTAAAGATGAAACGTTAGCTTTTAATAGTTCTGGATAGTATGCTACTACTGGGCAGTTATAGTGATTGTCGCTATCGCCTTCATCGATATTGTAACTCATACATGGATAGAATATATAGTCTACACCCTTTTCAAGAATGCTTTCTATGTGACCATGGGCTAACTTAGCTGGATAGCATACTGTATCCGATGGTATAGTGTGTTGACCCTTATAGTATAGGTCTCTTGAACTTTCCTCAGAATATACCACTTCAAAGCCTAAGTCAGTGAATGCAGTATGCCATAGAGGTATCTGTTCATAGAAACCTAATACTCTTGGTATACCCACTCTACCGATAGTGTTGGTAGGTTTGATTTTTTCATATGAGACTATCTTGTCATACTTGTATTCGTATAGGTTAGGCATCTTGTGTTCTATCTTGATACCTGCACCCTTTTCGCACTTGTTACCAGAGATAAATCTTGAACCGTTGCTGAACTTAACTATGTTCAAGCTACAGTGTGCAGTACAACCTTTGCACTGGGTAGCCATAGAAGTATATGAAAACTCTTTTAACTTTTCAGCACTGATTAGTGTAGAAGGTCTATCCTTGCACATCTCCTTAGAGTATAATGCACAACCTACTGCACCCATTAGACCAGCTACGGCAGGTCTTACCACGTTACGACCCAGTTCCTTTTCAAAAGAACGTAATACCGCATCGTTTAGGAACGTTCCGCCTTGTACTACTATATTTTTGCCTAATTCGTCTACAGACTTAGCACGTATTACCTTGTATATAGCGTTCTTGATGATAGAAGCAGATAGTCCAGCCGAAATATCTTCTACAGTAGCACCGTCTTTTTGAGCCTGTTTAACACTTGAATTCATAAATACGGTACATCTTGAACCTAACTCTACAGGGTTTTTAGCAAATAGTCCAAGACGTGCAAATTCGGAAATATCGTATCCTAAAGCCTGTGCGAAAGTCTGTATAAACGAACCACAACCAGAAGAACAGGCTTCATTTAACATGATGCTATCTATAGCACCGTTTTTAATCTTAAAGCACTTTATATCTTGACCGCCAATGTCTATGATAAAGTCTACGTTAGGTTGGAAGAAAGACGCTGCCTTATAGTGTGCTACGGTTTCTACTATACCAAAATCTATACCTAATGCAGACTTTATTAAGTCTTCACCGTATCCAGTAACTGCTGAAGACCTTATTACTAACTTATCGTTTATTAGCGAATATACTTCTTTAAGATGTTCTACTACTTTATCTAAAGGTTGTCCCTTATTAGAAGAGTAATGTTGATATAGTAGTTCGCCGTTTTCGGATAGTAGTACTAACTTAGTAGTAGTAGAACCCGCATCTATACCTAAGTATGCGTTACCTTGATACTTTGTGATATCCGCATACTTTAGGTCGTACTGTTTGTGTCTGTTAATAAATTTGTCGTACTCTTTTTGGTCGTTGAATAGTCTTTCACCAGTTACTATAGTATCGTTTAGTTTAGCGTTTTTAAGGTCGTATATTATGTCAAAAATCTCTCTAAACTTTTCGGTATTTTCGGCATATAAAGAACTTCCATACGCTACGAATACTGGAGCGTCTTTAGGAAATATAGCGTTTTCGTCAGTTAGTTTTAAAGTGTTCACGAACGCTTTTCTTAGACCCTTTAAGAACGATAACGGACCACCTAAAAATAGTACTTTACCTTCTATCTTTCTTCCCTGAGCTAAACCTGATACGGTTTGGTCTACTACTGCTTGGAATATACTTGCTGAAATATCTTCACGCTTTGCACCTTGATTTAATAGTGGTTGGATATCCGACTTAGCAAATACTCCACAACGTGAGGCTATTTGGTATATCTTTTCTGCATTTAGTGATAGTTCATCTAACTGTGTAGCCGTGATACCTAATAGGGTAGCCATCTGGTCTATAAAAGCTCCTGTACCACCTGCACAAGAACCGTTCATTCTCTGTTCCACACCGCCAGTTAAAAAGATGATTTTAGCATCTTCTCCACCTAACTCTATAACTACGTCGGTGTCGGCATACTTTTGCTTAACGGCTATAAATGAAGCATGTACTTCTTGTACGAAAGGTATTCCACTGGCATTAGCTAAACCTAAACCCGCAGAACCTGTTATAGCTACTTTAAAAGTACAGTCGCCATACTTATTTTTAATCAGTTCAAGCTGTTCTACTACGGTTTCTTTTACCTTAGAAAAGTGACGCTGATATTTTGAATATAGAATTTCTTTATTATCTGGGTTGGTAATTACTGTTTTAACGGTAGTTGAACCAACGTCTATACCAAGTAAAAACTGTTTGTTATTCATACAATCTCCTCAATAAGTTATCATTAAAAAAATCTTAAAACGTATCCTATATATTATACTACCATTCAAGAAAAAAATAAAGTCTTTTAGTAGAATTTTGTTATAGAAAATTATTCTTGTATGTGGTATAATAATTATGCAACTTCGTGAGTTATAGACACTTAACAAGGTTTTGTACACTATTTTGAAAGGTGGTATTATATGCAATCGATATTGACATTATTAATAGTATTGGCAATGGTGGTTATACTTGCCATATTGGATATGCAACGCTTAGCTATTAGAAGGTACTCTTTAAAGGGAAAAGACGATATTAGAATACTCCAACTTAGCGACCTACACAAAAGAAGTTTCGGAAAAGATAATATCAAACTATTAGATACCATTAAAAGAGAACGTCCTGACGTTTTACTATTTACTGGTGATTTGGTATCACGTGACCAAACGGACTTTTCAGCACTATATAAGCTGATATCTACGGCGTGTACCATGACTAAAGTATACTACATATTCGGTAATCACGAACTTGACCTTGACACTTCCGTTAGAGCCTCTATAGTAGATACTCTAAGTAGTAGCGGTGCTATACTATTAGACGATAGTCATACACGCATAGCAGAACATACTACACTATACGGAGCTACCATTCCTACTAAGTGTTATCACGACGGTAACTTTAAGTATAACCATCTGTACCAATATACGGTACAAGATTTAAGCTATACTTTGGGTTCTGTAGAGGCTGATAGTTATAACATACTATTAGCACATAATCCGTTCTTTTTTGAGGCTTATGCTGAATGGGGTGCTAATCTTACTTTAAGTGGTCATGTACATGGCGGAATAGTTACTCTACCATGGATTAAAGGTTTGCTATCGCCTGAACGAAAATTTTTTCCTAAGTATACTGGCGGAGAGTATCATATAGGTTCTAAAACTATGATAGTTTCAAGAGGCTTAGGAAAACTTAGACTTTTTACCTGTCCAGAAGTTTCGGTTATACAGATTAAAAAGTCTTAAAATAAAAACGCCTCTGCGTTGAGTACAAAGCAGAGGTATTTTTTCTATTTATTTTAGGAAGGTGGTGTCTTTTTGTGTTATACTTGCGTTATGGTAAAAAAATTCGGTTTGATATAAACACAAACCGAGAGAGTAAAAACTGCAACCGGCTGTCATGCCTCATAAGTATGAGATTAGACCCTATGGCTTTGCGTCCTTATCTTTCGATAAGTTTGCCCCAATATAAATAACACAAGCTCAATGAATATTAACTCTAAAAAATACTCATTGATAATTTAAAGGAGAAATGAAAAAAATTAAAAAGTGTTGTCTAAAGCATTATTAATAATGCACCATACAACTGAAATAGAACAACTTGAAACAAGCCATTCTACCCTCAATAGTTGGACTATTGAGTTAAAATACAAAATTAAAGGAGTATGGTTATGAAAAACCACACATGAATTTCATTAGCTACTATTACATACTGCTATGTAATAATAGTATTTAATTCGATATATTAATTATATCATGGTATAGTTAGTTTGTCAATAGATTTTTAAAATTTTTACTTAGTATTAGGTTTAGAAGTCGCTCCCATAAACATCGCACCAGCCATTAATAACAGAATAGGTATTAATACTGTAGCGTGATTGGTTTTTGGACTATTACTTGAAGCGTTAGACGTAGAAGCTACTGTATGAATAGTAGCCTGTATAGTACTACTAATACCACCTTGACTATAAGTTACAGGTTCGATATATGAAGTAGTATAGTAGGTGGTTGAACTTTGAGAAGTATATGGTAGAGTAGTAAGTTCGTTAGCTATTATAGTAGTGCTATCAGTTTCTACAGTGCTTTCTAAAGTATAAGTTTCGGTATCGGTAGTAGTATCTTCGGTGACTTCTGTAGTAGTTTCGGTGTTAAGAGTATCTTCGGTGGTAGTATCGCTTTGATAGGTAGTATCTATAGTAGTATCTTGTGTACTATCAGAACTTTCCACGTAGTCCTCTGAAGTAGTATCGATTGGTACTTCCGTCTGAGTGTCGTCTAATATAGTAGTAACTATAGAAGTTTCGATACTTTCGATGGTCTCCTCAAAACTTTCAGCGGATACGCTAATAGGTTTTGCTATTATAGGTATTATTAAGACCATAACGTACGAAAGTATTAGTTTATAGTAAGTGTTCATATTGCCTCCAAAAAGACTAATTAATCTTTTACTATTTAAAGTCTAAATAGTTTAGTGTGGGTACTATATAGAGTATATGTTTTTAATGCCATATAGTACCAGTATAATATATTTTTCTAAGTATAATAAAGAATATCACAATATTTAAAAAAAATCAATAAGTAAATACTATAAATTTTAATTCCATTATATGAAAAACCTGTGGACTTTAACTAAAAAAACCGACCTACTGAGGGTAGATATTAAATACGGTCAGTCTAATAGGTCGGTTATGTTATGTATTATAAGTTTTCAGTGGTAGTAACACTATATTTTGGAGTATCCAAAACTTGTGATAACAGCCTCTACCGGTTGTTTAGCCTTGCACATTGGACAGTCGGCAGGTGAAGAAGTAGAGTAGTTAGGAATATTATCCTTAGTGAATATAGAGTTAATAGGTATACCATGATATTCGTCTATAGCAGAGAATAAAGCACATATTCCATTTAAGTGACCGTTGTAGTACTCTAAGCATTCTACAAAACGGTTGATAGTCTTACCAGAAGATGCAGAAGATATTAGTAGTAGAATATTTCTATCACGTACTACTCTTTGAGTGTTATCTCTAAATATCATTTGGTTGTTACTGTTTAGTTCTGGAGTAATTACCGAAATGTTCTTACCTGCGTTCATGCCTGCACCGTTTCGGGATATGGCTTCTCCAATAAAAGCACCTACCATTTGAGTACCTTCTAAACAGATTATAGTATCAATGTCTACACTACTATATCTATTAGCAAGTTCATGAGCAACGTCTTTAGCTATGTTGCACTTAGTTTTAATGGTAGTCATATCTATGTAATGGCTAACGTGTGAGTGGTTAGTAGCAAAGTGACCAGCCAATACTCCTATTTTAATGTGATAGTTTATAGCACTTCTTATGGTATCCATATTTTCCATAACAGAAGACCTCCTTATAGTTTTTAATAGATTATACCATATTCTATTAAAAAAAGCAAGTATCACAAAAAAAAAATATTAGTTTAAAAAATTTAGTTGATTTTTAATAGTTTATGTGGTATAATTAATATCGAACGTTGACAATGATACGTCAACATACTATACTATATTTTTTTAGGAGGTCTTTAATATGAAAAATTGGAAGAAGTCTTTAGCTTTAGTATCCGCTTTAACAGTGCTAACTACTACTACTTCTGCATTAAACTTATCTGCTAATGCCGTAACTAATGATACTTACGAATTTGAAGATGGTACTTTAAAGGATGCTACTTCTATGTCCGAAACCCGTGAGGGAGACGCTATAGAACACTCTGGAGACGGTTTTGTATTCTTAGAAAACGGTGGTGAAGAAGCTACTGTAACTGTAACGGTTGCCGAAACTGGTATGTACAGTCTTGATATCTCTACTTATACTCCTTATGGTGCTAAAACTCATAACCTATTAATCAACGATGTAGACCAAGGTCAAATCTCCTTTACCGAAAACAAGGACGGTTTCGCTGAAACTAACTTAGGTATGTTTAAGCTAAACAAGGGCGAAAACACTATAACCGTAAAGTCAAGCTGGGGTTGGACTTACTTAGACTACATTAAGGTTTCCGATGCTCAACTACCTACTTTAACTGCTTCTAACACTCTATCCGATAAAGACGCTACGGCTGAAACTCAAAGTTTAATGAACTACTTAGCTGACGTATATGGTAAACATATAATCTCTGGTCAGCAAGAAATATATATGTATGGTCCTCATGACTTCTCTTATGAGTTTGATTACATCAAGGACTTAACCGGTGAATATCCTGCTATCCGTGGCTTTGACTTTTTAAATCAGGCTAATATACTATACGGTAGCGATGACGGTACTACCGACAGAATGATAGATTGGGCTAAAAATCAAAACGGTATAGTTACCGCTTCATGGCACGTTACCGTTCCTAAGGATTTTGCTAACTACGAAATGGGTACTACTTCTGTAGACTGGGCTAACGCTACATACGTTCCAAAGGAAACAGACTTTGATACTGCTAAGGTATTAGAAGAAGGTACTAAAGAAAACGAATACTACATGGCTTGCTTAAAGAGTTTAGCAGAGTGTATTCAAGAACTTCAAGACGCTAACGTTCCTATAATACTAAGACCTTTACACGAAGCAGAAGGTTCTGGTGGTGAGACTGGTTCTTGGTTCTGGTGGGGCAAGTCAGGTTCAACCGTATACAAAGACCTTTGGAAACTTACCTATAAGACTCTAACTGAAGACTACGGTCTACACAACATCATTTGGGAATGGAATAGCTATGCTTACTCCACTTCTGCTGACTGGTACCCAGGCGATGAGTACGTAGACTTAGTAGCTTACGATAAGTACAACTGTACCGACTGGTCTACTGGTAATGCAGTATTAAACCACAACGACAGTGCTATTAGTGGTACTTTCTACAACCTTGTGGATATGTACGACGGCAAAAAGATGGTAGCTATGTCCGAAAACGATAGTATTCCTACTTTAGATAACTTACTATCCGAAAAGGCTGGTTGGTTATACTTCTGCCCTTGGTACGATGGCGGTTCTGATAGCACTAACTTCTTAAGCAATCCTATATTCAATAAGTCTGAAGACTTAATAACTATGTATCAAAGCGACTACTGTATCACTCTTGATGAACTTCCAGAAAGCCTATATAGTGGTTATGAGTTCGGCGGTGATACTACCGATACTACCACTACTACAGAAGTGTCCGAAGATACTACTACTGAAACTTCTGAAACTTCTGAAACTACCGTAGACGTTACAGACGCAACCACCACACCCGAACCTGACACTACTACAGTTACTACCGTTAGTTCTGGTGATGATACTACTGTTACTACTTCTATAAATACCGAAGACGTTTTAGGCTATGTATATCCTGAGTTTGATAACGGCGTAGTATCACAATGGGAAATGGAAGGCGACTTAGCAGACCCTGTTCCTATTACTGGTAACGGTACGTATACTCTAACTATTAACATTCCTGAAGACGGTGCAGCCGAAAGTATACTATTCCTATCTTTAGGTACTACTTTAAACTCCTTCCAACAGAACGCTGATGAAGAAGAAATATTTAAGGATATGACCTTTACAGTAGATAGCATATCTGTAGACGGTACCGAAATAGCATACTCTCCAAGCGATAACGCTCTTAACCTTGAAGATGACGGTTCTTCTTATCGTCTATCTATCTATGATGAATGGTCTAAGCGTGACGTTCAAGATATAGACCCTAACGTAGTTCAAACTAACAACGTAACTATTAAGTTTACTATCGATGGTATTCTTGATGGGGGAGAAGTTACCGAACCTACTGAAACTACCACAGATACTGGCGAAGATACTACTACTGCTTCTGGCGAAGATACCACTACAGATAGTGGAGAAGATACTACTACTACTTCTACTACTACTGGTGAAGATACTCTATTAGGTGATATCAACTTAGACGGTAAGGTTTCTACTGCTGACCTATTAGCACTTAAAAAGCATCTATTAGGTGTTACTGAAATAGAAAGCGGTACTACAGGCTTCAATAATGCAGACGTTACTAAAGACGGTAAGGTTTCTACTGCTGACTTACTATCACTTAAAAAGTACTTACTTGGTGTTATTACTGAGTTCTAAGCCCATACTGTAATACTAAATATACGTTAAAAGTCCTTGCTAACTATAGCAAGGATTTTTACTTTATGGGAACGCTGTATTAACTAATACTTTCCAAATACTTAACCTATTGCCAGTAGTTAAAAATCTATAGTGTATTTGTGCTTAATTTTTGTATATATTTGGGTTGAAATTTATTAAAAAAAGATATTGACATTTAATCCATAATGAGTTAAAATATATTCTATAAAGGTGAAGAATATTTTTTAATAGTATTCTATTCCTACTGTTAAAGCGTTTGTATAGAACGCTCTTACTTATTTTATTATATTTGAAAGGCGGAAATGAGAGATGAAATCATTTAAGAAAATCACTGCAAGTGTATGTGCTTTAGTTATGCTTTCAGCAATCACTACTTCTGTAGCATTTGCTGACGATATCCTTGGTGCTTCTGTAGGCACTTCCGAAACTCCTGGTACTTCTAACGTTCCTGGTGCTTCTGAAGTTCCTGGTACTTCTGATAAGCCTGTAGTTCCTGGCGAATCTGAAAAGCCTTCTATCGGCGAATCCCAAACTTACATCAAGGGTGACGCTAACGAAGATGGTAAGGTTTCTACTTTAGACCTTCTATTAGTTAAGAAGTATCTATTAGGTAAGATAGATATTCTTGGTGCTGACGCTGACGTAAATGGCGACGGTAAGGTTACTACTTTAGACCTTCTATTAGTTAAGAAGATTCTATTAGGTACATACGTAGCAGAATAGTTAATGTACTTGTCGTAATTAAAATGGTAGTCCTTTCTATCCAAAAGATAGATTGGGCTACTATTTTTTTGTTATAATAGCACGTCATAATTCGTTAGAATGTACAAATTATAGCGTTCAATATTAGCAGTTATAAACAAATTGCCATACTTTAGACAAAAATATCTTGCAATTATTATAGTATTATGGTATTATTAACTTATTATAGTACGGTGAAACTATTAATCGTTAATATTATAAATATAAATACTATATGGAGGTTATTCTATTATGATTACTAAAAAGAAGATGTCTTCAATTATTGCAGGCATATTAGCCCTATCTATGTGTGGTACTGTAGTATCCATGGATATTTTTGAAAACGATACCGTAGAGGCTACTACCGAACCTACTACCGCTATAGACATCGTAAACGATATGGGTGCTGGTTGGAACTTAGGTAACACTTTTGACTGTTGCAACATTACTTGGATGAACCCTTCTAAGCCAAGCGATATAGAAACCGCTTGGGGTAACGTTACTACTACTGAAGAAATGATATCTACTATCTCAAGCTACGGTTTTGATAGCGTTAGAATACCAGTCACTTGGTATCAAATGACCGACGATAACGGCGATATCAACGATGACTACCTTGCAAGAGTTAAGGAAGTAGTAGACTACTGCTTCAACAACGATATGTACGCTATAGTTAATATGCACTGGGACGATAGCAACGCTACTTCTGGTGGTAAAAACTGGCTTGGTACTGCAGATAGTGACCTTGTTAGTGTAGAAACTAAGTACACTACTATGTGGAAAGAAATTTCTACTTACTTTGCTGACTATGACTATCACTTAGTATTTGAAAGCAACAACGAACCTTCTATTAGCACTAACAACCTAATTACTCTTAACCAAGACTTTGTAGATACTGTTCGTTCTACTGGTGGAAACAACGACGACAGACTACTATTAATATCTTCTCCAGAGGCTAACTTAGATAAGGCTTGTAGTAGTTCATTTACTATGCCTAACGATAGTGCTAATATGTTAGCAGTATCTGTACACTACTATTATCCATCTACATTCTGTGTAGCAGATAAGACTTCTACTTGGGGATATCAAACTACTTGGGGTACTGCTGAAGACTTAACTACTGTAGTAAACAACTTCAGCAAGCTAACTTCTACATACGTAGATAACGGTATTCCTGTAATATTAGGTGAATACGGTGTTCTTACTAACGACGAAAAGGACGACGCTTCATTAAAACTATTCTTAAAGACTATAGCAAGTCAATCATATAATACCAACGGTATTTCTGCATTCCTTTGGGACGCTGGTAATGCTGGTGATATGCAATACTTCGATAGAAAGAACTTAACTTTCTTCGATAAGGAAATAGGCGAAATATATACTAACCTAACTAATAGTGAAGTTATAACTACCGATTGGGTAGATGCCGAAATAAAAACCGACTCTAAGGGTGTAGTATCTGTAGACGTTGGCAAGGCTACCGACGTTAAACTAACTATTAAGGGTGTTCCTAATTCCAGTGGTACTGGTGCTATAGGCTATTGGGACAACAACGCTAACGACGGTAAAGGCGGTTGGGTTCAAAACACCATATTTATTAGATTTGATATCGGCGAAGACGGTACTGGTACTATCAGTCAAACAGACTCCGAATACGAAGAAGTTCTTAACCACGACCTAATCAAAATTCCTACTACTGCAAGCGTTAGCGAAGGCGGTATTCAAGTAATGTTCTTCTACGGTGGTTACGCTGATGAAAATGGCGATTGGAACGACTTAACTTCTGACCAATATCCTACTTTAGTATCTGCTAAAGTTCCTGGTGTTAAGCAAGACGATACTACTACTACCACCACTACCACACCTTCTGATACTACTACTACAGAACCTACAACAACAACTACTACAGTAGACGACAGTTGGAACGAAGTTTCCTTCACAGAAGACGAAAAGAAGGCTGGCTTATACATAATTCCTATTAGTAACGATACTACTAAGTTAAAGGCTCAATTAGTAGAAGGCGTTGCAAATGCTGGCGGTAACGGTGCTATTAGCTATTGGGATAACAACGCTAACGACGGTGCAGGTGCTTGGGTTCAAAACGCTATCATGTTCCAGTTCAGCTGTGACGAAAACGGTGAGGCTTACATAAGTCAAATGAACGAAGAGGACGAAGTTATCAACGAAGGCTTTGTAGTAATCCCTGACGGTGTAGATACTTCCGAAGTACAACTTCAAATATACTCTTCCGGTTACTGGGACGGTGCTAACGAAGAATGGGTAAACTTAACTGCTGATAAGTTCCCTAAGTTAGGCAAAGTATTAACAGACGGCAAGGGCGGTACTGTTACCGATAAACCTACTGATACTACTACTCCAGAACCTACTGAAACTACTACTGACCAACCTGTCGACACTACTACTGATGAACCTACTGATACTACTACTACTCCAGAACCTACCGAAACTACTACTGACCAACCTGTTGATACTACTACCGATGAACCTTCTGATACTACCACTACTGCTGAACCTGACGATACTACTACTACCGCAGAACCTTCAGGCGATACCCTATTAGGCGATATCAACTTAGACGGTAAGGTTTCTACTGCTGACCTATTAGCTCTTAAGAAGCATCTATTAGGCGTTACAGAGTTAGAAAGTGGTACTACAGGTTACACTAACGCAGACGTTACTAAGGACGGTAAGGTTTCTACTGCTGACCTATTAGCCCTTAAAAAGTTCCTATTAGGCGTAATCGAAAGTTTTTAGTATACACTTAAAATAACTATATGGCTATATTACGGGAACGGTTGTACTACTGGTTCCCGTATAGCCGTTAAAAGGAGATTTTTTTTTGAACCTATTATTTATTGGCGACGTGGTAGGTAAAAACGGTTGCAACTTTTTATTGAATAATCTACCTAACGTTAAAAGACAAAACGATATAGATATCACTATAGTTAATGGCGAAAACTCTGCACAAGGAAACGGTATACACAATATGTCTTATAAGGCTATTGTAAGTGCAGGTGCGGACGTTATTACTACAGGTAATCATGCCTTTAGACGTAACGACTGTTACTCTTTATTTGAAGATAAGTATAACCTTCTTAGACCTGCTAACTTCCCAGAGGGTTGCATTGGTGTGGGTGTTAGAACTTTTGATTGTGGAAAGTACTCTTATGCAGTGGTAAACTTAATGGGTACTGCCTTTATGGACGCTTTAGATAATCCTTTTACTACTATAGATAGTGTATTAAAGACTATAGATACTCCTAATATATTTGTAGACTTTCACGCCGAAGCTACCGCAGAAAAAAAGGCTATGGGTTACTATCTTGCTAAACGTGTTACTGCCGTATTGGGTACACATACTCATGTGCCTACTGCCGATGAGACTATTATAGACGGTCACACTGCATATATAACCGACGTGGGTATGACAGGTGCAGAACGTTCTATATTGGGAGTTAAGATTAAACCTGCTACTGATAGGTTTAGATTTCATATGCCTGTTAAGTTTACCGAAGCAGAGAGTTCACCTTTTATGTGTGGCGTAATAGTTTCGTTCGATGAAAAGACAGGTTCGGCTTACTCTATTAAAAGAATATGTGTTAGATAGTAGATATACCTATCGTTTAAAATTACTTGATAAAACCTCTTGATTTTTAAAAATAAATGTTGTATAATATAGTTGCAAACTTATTATTTAGTTTTTTTAGCAAATACATTCTTGGGAGGATTTTTAGTAATGGAAATTTTAAAAGTTTCATCACATTCAACACCAAACTCTGTAGCAGGTGCTATTGCTGGTGTTATTAGAGAAAAGGAAGCCGTTGAAGTTCAAGCAGTTGGTGCTGGTGCTGCTAACCAAGCAGTTAAGGCTATAGCTATAGCAAGAGGATATCTTGCACCTATAGGTGTAAACCTTATTTGCATTCCAGCATTTACAAACATCACTATTGATGGTGAAGAGAGAACTGCTATTAAGTTAATATGTGAACAAAGATAGTATCTCTTAATTATACGGTATTTAAAAAATAAGAGTTTCAACGGAAGTAGTAATGTTAAAAGTACGCTTCCGTTGTTTTTTTCATAGATTTAAGATACTTTTTACTGTCTATTGATAGTATAAATATTCTATCTATGGTATACTATATACATAACACAGTATATCTTTAAATGCTATATGGTGCAGTAGGTACACTATATAGTCTACATGGCAAGAAAGGATTAGGTACACTATGGCAAATAAAAAAGATAAGACTAAAAAGAATAAGTCTAAAAACAGTAACAAAAAATCTTCTATTAGAGGCTTTAAGAGTAAGGTACTACTATTCTTAAATAAAGAGAATAAACCTATTCCTAAAAAAGAGTTGGCTAATAAGTGCAAGGTATCAAAAGTTGATAAGGATAAGTTCTATACCGCATTAGAAGAACTACTAAGCGACGGCTTAATTATGGATAAGAAGAAAGGTATTACTCTTACCGCTAAAATGGGTTGCTTTGCTTGTACCGTTAAAAGGATTAATAAAACGTTCGGATTTATTAAGCGTAACGACTGCGAAGAAGAGATTTTCGTACCGGGTAAGTATCTAATGGGTGCGTTACCTGGTGACGTGGTACTTGCTAACTATATACCTTCTCGTACTGGTTCACCTGAAGGTGAAGTGGTATCTATTATTAATGAGAATAACTCTCAACTTACTGGTAAGATAGTATTTGAAGATGATGACTACTACTTTTTATCCGATACTTTTTCTAAAAACTATATCCGTATATCCAAACGTGATGGAGTACTATTCAAAGACGGCGATAAGGTTCTTGCGGAAATAGTCAGCCGTGGTAAGAGGCACTCCGACCATGTGGTTAGAATAGTATATAACTTTGGTACTTCCGAAAAGGCTTCATCTTGTGCTATGGCAGTATTAGTAGATAACGGCGTTACTACCGAATTTCCTAATGCAGTAATAGACGAAGCTAAACATATAGAACACGCTGGTATTAGTCCTAAAGAGTACGAAAATAGAACCGACTTTAGAAGTCTACCTATATTCACTATCGACGGTGCAGACTCTAAAGACCTTGACGATGCTATATCTATCTCTAAGACCGATTTTGGCTATGTATTAGGCGTTCACATTGCGGACGTTTCGCACTATGTTAAGCCTCTATCGGAATTGGATAAAGAAGCCCTTAACCGTGGTACAAGCGTATACTATGCTAACAGAGTAGTCCCTATGTTACCTAAAGAACTTTCTAACGGAATATGTTCTTTGAACCCTAACGAAGATAGACTATCTTTTTCATGCATTATGAACGTTTCTAATACTGGTGAACTATTAACGTATAAATTCCACAAGGGTATTATACGTTCAAGAGTTAAAGGCGTATATTCTGAGGTGAACTCTATATTAGACGGTTTTGATACTCCCGAAATTAAAGAAAAGTACAAGGAAGTATACAGCAACATATCCATTATGAACGAATTAGCCGATATTCTAATTAGTAATCGTAAAAAAAGAGGCTGTCCTGAAATAGATACTCCTGAAACTAAACTTATAATCAGCGATGAAGACGTATGCGTCGACGTTACCCCTCGTACTCGTGGCAAGGCTGAAATGATTATAGAAGAGTTTATGATATTAGCTAATCAGTCCGCTGCACATCTCGGCAGAACTATGAACATTCCTTTTGTATATCGTGTTCACGAAATGCCACCAGAGGAAAAGATTGAACGCTTAGAACAGTGTCTATTAAAGTTGAACGTTCAATATCCTAACTTCTCCGAAATTAAACCTTCTATTATGTCCGATATTCTTAACAATGCTAAGGGTACTAATAAGTATGAGTTAGTAAACGTATTAGTGTTACGTTCTATGGCTAAGGCTAAGTACGATAGACACCCTATCGGACACTTTGGTTTGGCTCTAAAAGACTATTCTCATTTTACTTCCCCTATTAGAAGATATCCTGACTTAGCTATTCACAGAATACTCTCCGATGTAGTAGCAGGTTACGACCAAAAGTACATTACTAAACGTTACGACTCTTTTGTACAGACCGCTTCCGAAAAGTCTTCCGAAAGAGAGTTAGTGGCTATGAACGTCGAACGCTCTTGTGAAGACTGTTACAAGGCTGAATATATGAAGGCTCATGTAGGTGAAGAGTTTGAAGGTACTATCAGCGGAGTTACCGATTTTGGCTTCTATGTTGAACTTCCTAACACTGTAGAAGGTTTAGTACACATAAACACTCTATTAGACGATGAGTACGAAAGCGACGGTATGTTCAGTATTATTGGAACTTTCGGAAAAAAGTGTTATCAGGTAGGCGACAAGGTTAGAGTATCTTGTGTTAAAGTAGACGTTAATGGTGGTAACGTGGACTTTGAAGTAGTCGGCTAATACACTAAACAAGACTTAATATATTAATAGTGGCTACTCTTTTAGTTAAGAGTAGCCACAGTGTATTTATACTGTCTATCTTTTAGACTATCTAATCTTAGCACCACATGGAATGTTATCGTCTAAGAATAGTAGTTTAGCAGAACCGTCTGGCATTTCAGCACAACATAGCATACCGTTACTTTCTACACCACATAGTTTGACTGGCTTTAGGTTTGCTACTACTTGAACCTTTTTACCTACTAAGTCTTCAGGTTTGTACCATTGAGCTATACCAGAGACTATCTGTCTACCACCCATACCGTCGTCTATTTGGAAGCATAGTAACTTTTTGGACTTTTTAACCTTTTCAGCGGATACTATCTTACCACAACGGAGTTCTATCTTTGCGAAGTCGTCGATAGTAATTTCAGGTTGGAGTACTATCTCTTGTTTAGGAGTTTCTACACTTTCGTTAGCCTTTTCTTCTATTTCGGATAGCATCTTTTCAGCGTCTATACGTTGGAATAGTGTTACAGACTTATTTACACTACCGCCTACTTGTAGTCCGCCGAAGTTTTCAAGGCTATCATAGTCTGTAACGTTAGTGTTTAACTGTTCCAATATAGCCTTAGAAGTGTCTGGCATGAAAGGTTGTATTAGTATAGCAATGTATCTGATACTCTCTAATAGATTGTATAGTACAGTAGCTAATCTTGAACGGTTTTCTTCTGACTTAGCAAGTACCCAAGGAGTAGTTTCGTCGATATACTTGTTACTTCTTCTTGCAAGGTTTAGAATTTCGTTTAAAGCGTCGGATACTCTAAAGGTGTCCATTAGCTTATCTACTTTAGATACTGTATTTAAAGCGGTAGACTTTAAGTCTTCGTCTAATTCCGAAGGTTCTACAGGTGGGAGTATCTCACCGTTGAAGTACTTAGTAGTCATATCTATAGTACGCTTTACTAAGTTACCAAGAGTGTTAGCTAAGTCGGAGTTGTAACGTTCTATAATAGTTTCATACGTTATAGAACCGTCTTGTGCGTATGGCATTTCGGATAGTAGATAGTATCTAACAGGGTCTACACCTAATAGGTTTACTAAGTCGTCGGCATAGATTACGTTACCCTTAGACTTTGACATCTTATCTGTACCAAATAGTAACCATGGGTGTCCGAATACTTGTTTAGGTAGAGGCTCACCTAATGCCATTAACATACAAGGCCAATATATAGTATGGAAACGTAGGATATCTTTACCTATAATGTGTGCGTCTGCTGGCCAATACTTTTTGTAAGTTTCGGAAGAACCGTCTGGGTCATAGCCTAACGCTGTAATGTAGTTAGATAGTGCGTCTATCCAAACGTATATTACGTGCTTGTCGTCAAAGTCTACAGGAATGCCCCACTTAAAAGAAGTTCTTGATACGCATAAGTCTTGTATACCTGGCTTGATAAAGTTGTTTACCATTTCTTTTTTACGACTTTCAGGGTATATAAAGTTAGGATTATTTTCTATATACTCTTCAAGTTGTTTTTGATACTTGCTCATCTTAAAGAAGTATGCTTCTTCTTTAGTCTTTTTAACTTCTCTGCCACAGTCAGGACACTTGCCGTCTTTTAGTTGAGTTTCAGTCCAAAAACTTTCACAAGGAGTACAGTACCAGCCTTCATATTCGCTTTTGTAGATATCGCCTTGATTGTATAACTTTTTGAATATCTTCTGTACTACCTTTTCGTGATAGTCGTCTGTAGTACGGATAAACTTATTATAGGTAGTATTTAAAGTATCACAGATAGTTCTAATCTCTCCTGATACCTTATCTACATACTCTTTAGGGGATACACCAGCTTTTTCGGCGTATTCTTCAATCTTTTGACCGTGTTCATCAGTACCTGTAAGCATATATACGTCGTAGCCTAATAGTCTTTTGTATCTTGCTATAGCGTCGGTTAAGACTATTTCGTAGCTATTGCCTATGTGTGGCTTTCTTGAAGTGTATGCTATTGCGGTAGTAATATAATACTTTCCTCTGTTCATTTAAAATACCTCCATTTAAAAAAAACGTCCATATTCCGACCGTTGCAGAATAAGGACGATAGTCTACTAAAAACTTTCGTGTTACCACCTTAACTTTAGACTACCTTCACAGATAGTCCCTTAATGAGTACTAAGAGTTAATACTCTTACGCTGTAACGGGCGTTATCCCGTCAACCTCTACATATCGAAGTTGAGGCTCAAGAACCATGTTCAAGACGATTTAGTATGTTTCTTTTCAGCTACCGAAACTCTCTGTAATACGTATTGTAGTCTTTACTCTTTCCGTCAAAGCCTTTATGATATATCCACTATTAATAGTACTATATTTGTGCCAGTTTGTCAAGGAGTTTTTTGGTGTATGTTACGCTCTATTTAGCATTTTAGTCTTAGTATTTCCATTACCTGAACCTGGTTGACCGTATAGCAATAGTAGTATATGAAGTCTAACTTCGTCACGATATTCAGGCTTTACCATGTAGTACATATAGCTTTCTAATACGGCTACGTCTGAGAGTTGTCTGCCCTCTATTTTAAAGTTGACAAATCCCATAGGTACGTATTTATTGTATATATCTTCTGGCTTGATATGTATGGATAGTTTAGTGGTTTGGTAGAACTCTAATGCCATTTGCGGACAGGTAAAGTCTTTAAAGTTAGTAATAGGTTGGTTAGGGGAGTACTTGAAGTGTTGTGCAAGTTGTATCTGTTGTTTGCCTATAGTGGAATAGTGGTCTTTTCTTCTGGCACAGTTAGGAGTACAACACGCATTTATTAATAGTTCACACTTTTCCTTGTGTGGTAGAGTTTCTAATACTTGATAGTGGTTATTCCAATTGTAGTCTAATACTACGTATGCGTAGTCTTTGTTTAGTTCTTCTACTACTGCGGAAATGTCTTCTATCTGCTTGCAAGTAGAACTTATTAGTGGATACTTTGGGTAGTGACTTCTTATGTAAGCCTCTAACTGAGGAGTTACTACTATAGCTTCGTTTAGTCCATTATGTGCTACTCTTAAACAGTGATTGCAAAACTCATCTTTAAGTTGGCTATCTTCGGTAATGTACGGATTACTAAAAGTATATCTACATGGAATACCTCTTGAATTAAACTGCTTTAGTATGTAGTCTATCATACGAGGGTCTATAGTGCCACAGAATAGTCTACCACCGTTCCACATGGAAGTTGGAAACGTTCCATATACTGAACCTATGGTTACGCCGTCGTAAAAGTATTCGGGGTGTAATCTAAGAGTATCAGCTAATATTAGGTTTAGTTTCATGTGCCTAACAAAGTCTGGAATATGAAATTTTATCTTAGTCATGCTATAACTTAGTTCCTTTCTGATATAGTGTAATACTATTATATTCTTTTTTTATAGCACTGTCAAGAAAACAGTAAGTCGGTACAGAGTATCTCTGCACCGACCTATATACTTAATCTTTAACGTTTAGTATAAGCTATTAGCCCATTACTACTTCTACCTTATGAGTACCTTCTGCAAAAGTAGGTAGTACGTTACCTTCGATAGCCTCGCCGTCTACAGTAACAGACTTGATACCCTTAGATACGTGGTCAGGGTTGCTAACTGTAATATCGTAAGTAGCACCACGGTATTGTCTTGTAGCAGTAAAGCCGTCCCATTCGTGAGGAATGGATGGGTCAACCTTTAAGCCGTCCCAGTCAGGAGTGATACCTAAAATGTATTGAGATACTGCTACAAAGTTCCAAGCGGCAGTACCAGTTAGCCAAGAGTTCTTAGCTTCGCCGTGACGCTTAGCATCTTTACCAGCTATCATTTGAGCGTATACGTAAGGTTCAGTTCTGTGTAGTTCGGAATACTTAGCTTCACGATATGCAGGAGCAATCTTTGAATAGTATTCAAAAGCCTTATCTCCACGACCAGCATAGGCTTCAGCACAGATAATCCAAGCGTTATTGTGACAGAATATACCTGCGTTTTCCTTATAGCCTGCTGGGTATGTAGAAATTTCACCGTATTCGATATAGTACTTAGTGAATGCAGGGTTGTTTAATACTAAACCGTGTTCGCTATTTAAGTACTTGTCTACACTGTCAAGAGCCTTAATATCAGCACCTTGTTCTTTACCTACTTCAGACATAACCATAAAGCCTTGTGGTTCAATGAATATCTTACCTTCTTCACATTCGTGAGAACCCATCTTCTTGCCAAAGTCGTCGTAAGCACGTAAGAACCATTCGCCGTCCCAACCGTAATCCATAATGTTCTTTTTCATCTTGTCGATTTCTGCTTGTGCCTTTTCAGCTTCGGCAGTATCGCCAGTATGCTTACATAGTTCAACGTATGATGGACCAGCATAAGTGAATAGACCAGCTACCATTAAACTTTCAGCTATCTTACTGTACTTGTCTTCGCCATACTTTGGAGAAGTAGAAGTTTGGAAACTTTCACCAGGTTCGGAAGAGAAGCAACTTAGGTTGATACAGTCGTTCCAGTCAGCACGCATAGCTAATGGTAGTCCGTGAGGTCCTACGTTTTCGCATACGTGGTAGAAACTCTTCTTTAAGTGATGCATTAAGGTTTGAGCCTTGCTTTCATCGTTATCATAAGGAACCATTTCGTTTAGTATACCGTAGTCACCAGTTTCCTTGATGTATGCACCTACAGATAGTATCATCCATAGTGGGTCGTCTGAGAAGTCGCCACCTATTTCGTTATTACCCTTCTTAGTAAGTGGTTGGTATTGGTGATAGCAACCGCCGTCTTCTAACTGAGTAGAAGCTAAGTCGATAATTCTTTCTCTTGCTCTATCTGGGATTT
This sequence comes from uncultured Oscillospiraceae bacterium, assembly GCA_934444765.1. GTDB lineage: Bacteria > Bacillota > Clostridia > Oscillospirales > Ruminococcaceae > UBA5884. The sequence continues at coordinate 17,541 of CAKSDC010000018.1, read as the reverse complement.
GGTGTACAAAGCCTAATAGGTCTTGGTTACTATCTCTAAAGCCCATACCTCTACCGATACCACTTTCAAAGTAAGAAGCAGAACGTGACATATTAAATGTAACCATACATTGATATTGGTTCCAGATGTTTACCATTCTGTTCATCTTATCGTCAGGAGTATTTACTGTGTACTTAGATAGTAGTTCGTCCCACATCTTCTTGTTTTCTTCAAAAGCCTTGTCAACCTTTTCTACTGTGTTGAACTGTTCAATCATAGCGTAAGCTCTGGACTTATTCATAGTGCCGTCTGCATTGAACTTTTCTTCTACAGGGTTTTCAACGTAGCCTAAGATAAAGATGTAGTCTTTGCTTTCGCCAGCTTCAAGAGTTACGTCTAAAGAGTGGGAAGCTATTGGAGACCAACCGTCAGCGTCAGTATTAGTAGACTTACCTTCCATAACTGCCTTAGGAGCTTCAAAACCATTGTATAGACCCATAAAACTTTCTCTATCTGCATCGTAGCCAGCGATTGGACTATTTACAGTATAGAATGCAAAGTGGTTTCTTCTTTCCTTGTATTCAGTCTTGTGGAATAGAGTAGAACCTTCTACTTCTACTTCACCAGTGTTGAAGTTTCTTTGGAAGTTAGTGCTGTCGTCTTGAGCGTTCCATAGACACCATTCGATAAATGAGAATAGTTTGAAAGACTTCTTTTCGGAACTTTCGTTCTTTAAAGTAACCTTTTGGATTTCGCCCTTGTAGTCCTTTGGTACGAAAAATTCTACACTTGCAGATAGACCGTTCTTTTTACCAGTAATGATAGTGTATCCCATACCATGACGGCATTCGTAACTATCAAGTTCAGTCTTAACTGGAGCCCAGCCTGGAGACCATACTGTACCGTTTTCGTTTATGTAGAAGTATCTACCACCCATATCTACTGGTACGTTGTTGTAACGATAACGGGTAATTCTTCTAAGACGTGCGTCTTTGTAGAAGTGGTAACCACCAGCAGTGTTTGAGATTAGTGAGAAAAAGTCTTGTGTGCCAAGATAGTTAATCCATGGATATGGAGTTTGTGGTGTAGTGATAACGTATTCCTTGTTTACGTCGTCAAAGTAACCGAATTTTTTCATTGGGAAAATGCTCCTTTAATTAAATTTTCAACTTGGTATATGTCTGTATATAGACACTATACACTTGCAAATTAATTGTATCATACTTTTGGTACTTTTTCAAGATGTTTTTTAACTAATTTCAGCAAAAATTCCCTTACCTTTTCGTTGGGGTATAGGGAACGTTAATAGTATTGCTTATATGTAAGTTTTTGTTATTTATGATACTTTCCATTAGTATTTATCTGAAAGGCTCGGTATATCTGTTCTAATAGTAGCATTCTTGCTATTTGATGCGTAAAGGTCATCTTCGACATGGATAACCTATAGTTAGAACGTTCTTTTACTGAACTATCTAAACCGTAAGAACTGCCTATTATAAAAGTTATAGTACCCGTTCCATTGGTAGTAATGGTTTCTATTTGAGTTGCAAGCTCTTGACTGCTAATCTGTCTTCCCTCAATACACATGGAGTATACGTATCCTTCACAGTGTTTTAGAATGTTTTTAGCCTCGTTACTTAGTGCTAAGGATATTTCTTTAGTAGAGGCTTTTTCGGGAAGTTTGGCTTCATCTAACTCTACTATCTTTAGGTTGCAGTACTTAGATAGTCTCTTTATGTATTCGTTGCAACCGTCTCGTAGATACTGTTCCTTTAACTTGCCCACTACTATTAGTCTTATGTTCATGGTAAAACCCCTTTTGATAATATAATAGGGCAGATAGTATTCTGCCCATTGGTATATTTTAGATATAGTTGTTATTCGCTAATCTTAGATATGTTAGCTCCTAAGTTACGAAGTTTATCTTCCATGCGTTCGTAACCACGTTCTATATGCTGAATTTCGGATATTACAGTTTCACCATTAGCGACCAATCCAGCTATTATTAAAGCTGCACCGGCTCGTAAGTCGCACGCTTGAACAGGCGCTCCAGCTAATAGAGTGTTACCGTCTATTAGTGCTACCTTGCCGTTTACCGTAATAGATGCACCCATTCTTCTAAGCTCGTCTACATAACGGAAACGGTTACTCCAAATACCTTCGGTGATAGTACTACAACCATTGGCAAGCGTACATAGTACCGCCATTTGAGGTTGCATATCGGTAGGAAATCCTGGGTAAGGTAGGGTTTTTAACTCTATACGGTTGAACTGAGCGTTAGGTTCTACGTATACTCTAACTGCATCGTCAAACTCTTCGATATTAACACCCATTCTTCTAAGTTTTAAAGTGATAGGGTCTAAGTGTGCAGGGGTTACGTTTTTAATAAGAACGTCGCCGTGTGTAGCTGCTGTAGCTACCATGTAAGTACCAGCTTCTATTTGGTCTGGAATTATAGAGTACTCAACGCCTTTTAACTTAGATACACCCTTAATCTTAATCTTGTCCGTACCTGCACCCGAGATAGAAGCTCCCATACTGTTTAAAAAGTTTGCAATGTCTACTATATGAGGTTCTTTTGCAGCGTTTTCGATAATAGTAACACCTTCAGCTTTTACACTGGCTAATATGGCGTTAATAGTAGCACCAACCGATACTACGTCAAAGTCGATAGTAGCACCTATTAGCTTAGTAGTATAGCAGTATATCACCCCACCAGGGATTAGTTGACATTCGGCATTTAGTATCTTAAAAGCCTTCATGTGTTGGTCTACTGGTCTATCGCCAAGGTGACAACCACCCGGTTGAGGTACTTTAGATACTTTATACTTACCCAATAACGCACCCAAAAAGTAATAAGAAGCTCTCATTTTGTTAGCCAATTCGTAAGGTACTTCGTACTTGTTGATATTGGTAGCGTCTATTCTGTACTTAGTCTTATCAATATGTTCTACCTTAGCCCCTAAAGACTTTAGTATTTCTATGCATATAGCAACGTCGCTAATCTCTGGAACGTTGTCCAAAATACAAGGTTCATCGCAAAGTATTACGGCAGGAAGTATAGCTACTGCGGCATTTTTAGCACCACTAACACATACTTCGCCTTTTAGTTGTATGCCCCCATTTACAACAAATCTATTCAAAAAAATTCGCCCCTTAAAATATTTTAATATTATACATTTATAGCAAATATATTTACGTTGGTAAAGATAGTATAGTACTATTCTTCGGAAGAACCAATAGTAGAAGAACCGTCATACTCTTCTATAGTAGCACTTTCGATAACTATATCATTATAAGGCTTATCGTTGCCGTCGGTTTTAGCTTGTGATATAGCCATAACTACGTCCATACCCTCGAATACTTGACCAAATACCTCATAGTTGTTGTCAAGGAAAGGTGTACCGCCTACTTCTTTATACTTTTCTCTAACGTTTTCAGGGAAAGTAGTATTATAGCTTTGACTAACCATATCGAAGTAGCTATCGTTAAATTCGGAACCGTCGTTTTGACAGACTATATAAAATTGGCTCTTGTTTAGGTGGTCTACATTGTTAGTAGCATAGGCTACAGCACCTGCAAAGTGTCTAAGTCCGTTATCAAATTCACGTTCAAAGCCGTCACCCCAAATGCTTTCGCCACCAGTACCGTTTCCGTTAGGGTCGCCCGCCTGTATTACAAAGTCTGCAATTACACGGTGGAATATTACGTTGCTGTAGTAGTCTTTTTCGGAAATAAGTCTTTTGAAGTTTTCTACACCATTAGGGCATTGGTCAGGGAAGAGCTTAATTTTAATTTGACCATAATCTTTAACGGTAATTACGGCTATCTCTTCGCCTATTTCTGGAGGAGTAAAGTTTAGTATTTCAACGTCTTCAACGACTGTATTTTCGCTTACTGTTTCGGTATCTTCGGTAGTAGTTTCTTCAACAGTAGAAGTTTCGGTTGTATTTTCGGTGGTTTCAGATTGGGTTTGGTTACTATTAGAGATGCTACAACCACATATAGCAAAAGTAAGTAACATTAAAGTAATAGCAATAGCAATCTTTTTTTTAAACATAATATATAATACCTCATTATAACATAACATACTATTAATAATCTTACCTATGATATAAGTAAAAAAAGAGTCCTTGCATAGTTGAACGTTTAAGTACTAACGTAGCAAGTTAAAAAAATCGGTAGTTACTACCATACTTATTATATTATATAGCCGTTAGTTTGTCAAGAATGCAACTTTTAACTATAGCTTAAATGGTATTCTTGTAACAGACTATATTACATAATACTTAGCGACACTCCAAATTAGATATGCCACCATACTATCTTTTTTGGGATTTTTTATACCCATAGTTAATTATACTATAACTATTGTGTTTTGTAAAGAAAAATTTTGAATTTAGACTATATTTTAAGTATATGCTATTCAGCAGTAGTAGTATCTACCTTAGCAGTGTTAGAAGAACCTATAGTATCTTCTTTGTGATATTCCGAAATTTCTATCTTTTCTATTAATATATCACCTGCTGGTGTAAGGTCGTCGTTTTCGGCATCGGTTACGTCTTGTGAACATATCTTATCTATAACGTCGAAACCGTAGTAGGTCTGTGCGAATATGGTATTCTGTTGCGAAAAGTTTGGAATGCCACCGTATTTGATAAACGTATCTGCAAGGCGAGTATCGTTATCTTCCGAAAATACGTCTAATAGGTCTTGCTTAAATTCGTCTGTGTACTCTACAGAGTTTACAACCATAAACCTACTACCTGAACAGTTACTCTTACTACTCAAAGAACAGAACGCTCCTTTAAATGGCCATAGGTCTTTAGAGAGTTCATTGTCGATACATTCGGTATCTTCGGAGGCTACTTCAGTATTTAAGTTTCCCTCTTTATCTGCCGAACCTCCTGCAAAGTATGTATCTTTTTGTATTCTAAATACGTAGCTATTATCGTAGTAGCCACTATTAGCTAAGTTGATAAAGTTCTGTACCGTATTAGGAGCTTGCTCTGGATATAGTACCGCTCTAATTTCACCGTAACTTGTGGTGATTATAGCTATAGGAGTTCCTTCTTCTATGTTGCCTTCTAAAGCGTCTTGTTGGACTATGTTTACTTCCGATACGTCTATTTTAGAGGTCTTATTACCCGAAAAAAAACACGTATTTAATAGATATAAAAACGCTAACACCGTTAGTGCTATACACATGAACTTAAAGATGTTAGTTAGATTTCTACTTAGTCTTGGTTTACTCATTAAAGATATTCCTTTCATACTGGCTATTAAAGATTATTATTAACGTATTATGCGTAGTGTAATCTTTTTTAGACTATTTTAAGGGACTTTTCTATGTACGGTTATAATACTATACACAAAAAAGTCCGCCTAATAGTTTAGTTTACACTTGTAATCTGTATATATGTTACGTCTTAATAGCTTGTCTTGAGTTTACTGCTGTAAATTATTACTGCTTTTTAGTAATTTCAGTACCCTGACGGGTTTCTTTAATAAGATATCCTAACTCTGAAATCTTATCTCTTAGTTGGTCTGCTAATGCGAAGTCTTTTTGCTTTCTTGCAAGTTTTCTTTGCTCTGCAAGGTCTAATACCTCTTGAGGGATTTCGTCTTTTTTACGGTTATATACTATACCTAATATACCAGTAAGAGTATCGAATAGTTCAGCACCTTTTTGTAACTGTTCCTTAGAAGTTTCTGGATTAGCTGACATAGTGTTCAAGTCCCTAACCAGTTCAAATATAGCAGTTATGCCGTCGGCAGTGTTTAAGTCGTCGTCTAAAGCCTTTTCAAACTGTAGCTTTCTTGCCTCGAATAGCTTAGTAGCCTCTTCACTGATAGTTCCACTATTAGCCTTGTTGATAGCTCTATCTAAAGTATCACGGCAATTGTATAGTCTTTCTAAAGAAGATTTACAAGCGTCTAATAGTTCCTTGCAGTAGTTTATTGGACTTCTATAGTGTGCTTGAACCATCATATATCTAATGATTTCGTATCCATAAGCATTAGCAACGTCTCTAACGGTCTTGAAGTTTCCTAAAGACTTGCTCATCTTTTCGTTGTCTATGTTTATAAATCCGTTATGAACCCAATAGTTAGCTAATGGCTTTCCTGTAGCACATTCACTTTGAGCTATTTCGTTCTCATGGTGTGGGAAGATTAGGTCTTGACCGCCACAGTGGATGTCTATAGTATCGCCTATGTAGTGTCTTGACATTGCAGAACACTCGATATGCCAACCTGGTCTACCGTTTCCCCATGGTGATACCCAATATGGTTCGTTAGGTTTTGCCGACTTCCAAACTGCAAAGTCTAATGGACTTTCTTTTTGGTCGTTTACGTCTATTCTCGCACCCGATACTAAGTCTTCTATAGGCATTTTAGATAGTTTGCCGTAGTCTTTGAACTTTGTAGTCCTAAAGTATACGTCGCCACCTATTTGATATGCGTATCCCTTTTCGATTAACGTTTTAACTATGTCTATTATAATATCCATATTTTCGGTAACCTTTGGGTGAACGTCTGCGTCCATTACGTTTAGTCCATGAGCATCTTTTTTATATTCGTTGATGTACTTTTCCGATACTTCCAAAGAAGTTACTCCTTCTTCGTTGGCTCTTTTGATAATCTTATCGTCTACGTCGGTGAAGTTCTGTACGTACTTTACCTTATAGCCTTTATAGATTAAGTATCTTCTTAGTACGTCAAAAGAACAGATAGGTCTTGCGTTACCTATATGAATATAGTTATATACTGTAGGTCCGCAAGCGTAGATGTTTATTACTCCTTTAGTAATAGGAATAAGTTCTTCTTTTTGTCTGGTCATAGTATTATATATCTTCAATATAAAAACCTCCAATACCTTTCTTTTTTTACAGTGTACCATTATATGTTAGAACGGTGTTAGTAGTTACACCGTTCATTAACGTATACTATTTAGTACTGCTATTATTATCGATTGAGCAGTTTGATTGCTTTATAATCTTTTCACAAGCCGATAGTTCTTCTTTTAGACGTTCTACCTGTACCTGTAGTTTACAGATGTCCTGTGTAGTAGGGTCTGGCATATGCACTTGGTCTATAATGCATTCGTTAGATATCTTTACACCGTTACGTTTTACTATTCTTGCTGGAACGCCTACGGCTGTACTATTAGGTGGAACAGCCTCTAATACTACAGCATTAGCAGCAATCTTTACGTTATCGCCTACTTTAAAAGGTCCTAATACTTTTGCACCTGCACCAACCATTACATTGTTTCCTAACGTTGGATGTCTTTTACCCTTATCTTTACCAGTACCGCCAAGTGTAACCCCTTGATATAGTAGACAGTTGTCACCTATTTCGGCAGTTTCACCGACTACTACGCCCATACCGTGGTCTATAAATAGTCCTTTGCCGATAGTTGCTCCTGGGTGGATTTCTATTCCAGTCCAAAATCTTGCCCACTGAGATATCATTCTTGCTATAGTAAATAGTTTGTGCTTGTAAAAAAAGTGTGATAGTCTATAATACCATACTGCGTGTAATCCTGAGTAGGTCACCAGTATTTCAAAAGTGTTTCTTGCTGCAGGGTCACGCTCTTTTATTAAGGCAATATCTTCCTTTAACTGTTTGAACATGATTAATCTCCCTAAAAATATATTAGTTATTTTATACGTTAAAATAACCACTATTATATTCTATCAGTATAGTTGATTTTTGTCAACATAAAATAGTCTATTATAGTACTTTTACAGAGTACTTTTTTTAGTGTTACTTATAGTATATTAAGATATTTTAGTATTTGATATTATCCTATTGATTTTTTTAGACCGTTGTAGTATAATAGGGTTCGCAAAAATATTTCTATCTATGGGGGCATAGTTATGCGAGAACGTTCGCAAAGTTTGAAGTTTCATACACTACATGGAGAGTTAGCCTTAATAATAGCCGTCATTATTAACAGTCTTGGCGTGGTATTGATGCTATACTCTGGAGCAGGAATTTCTGCTATATCCAGTGTGCCGTACGCTTTTTCTAAGGTTATACCTACACTTACTCTTGGTACTTGGACGTATATCTTTCAAGGACTGTTAGTGCTAAGTCTTATGATTATGAGGAAAAAGTTCGTACCTTCATATCTGTTCAGTTTTGTGGTGGGGTTTGCATTTAGTGAACTACTCGACCTACACGAACTTTGGATAGGTATTCTTCCTTATACCGTTCCTTTAAGAGTGCTATACTTTATAGTTAGCTATGTGCTTATATGTATTGGTATAGCGTTATCTAACAGGTGCAAGTTACCTATTATCCCTACAGACCTATTCCCAAGAGAGTTTTCTGACATTACTAATATTAGCTATCCTAAAGTTAAGATAGGTTTTGACATCTCTTGCTTGCTGATTACTGGTATACTTACCTTTGCGTTTTTAGGACACGTTGACGGTTTGGGCATTGGCACTATAGTTGCTGCGTTTACTATGGGCAAGGGGATAGGCTTAGTTGGAAGTCTTTTTGATAGACGTATAAACTTTAAAGTCTTTAACTGCATGAAAAAACTATCTTAATCTATGAATGGAGTTTGTTACTATGAAAAATATTTCTATATTGGTTATGTACTATCTTAAACCTGATACTAAAGATAGGTTTTTATCCGAACTATTAGAGGCTAAAATTCCAGAAACTTTTCGTAAAGAAAGCGGTTGCTTAGCTTATGAGTACTTCGTTCCAGCCTATGATAACTCTTCTAATGTAGTAGTACTATTGGAAACTTGGAAGTCTAAAGAGTTCCAAAGCGTTCATCTTAGACAACCTAACATGAGGCTTCTTAAAGAGATTAAGGATAAGTACGTGGTACATACTGAAGTTAAATATTTATAACGGAAGGCTCACCGTGTAGGTGGGCTTTTTCTATTTTATATTGTAGTCCCGATTTCTATGCTTTATAGTCGCCCTCTAATTGTTTTGTATATTTTAAATAATTTCTCTTGACATTTTTTTTTTTTTTTTGTATAATACTATTATACTAATTAATGATGTTGTACATAATAAAAAGGAGGAATTTTAATGGGCTTACGTGAACATAAAAAGATTGGCTTAGGTGTTAGCTTAGTAGCGATACTTGGTGCAGTAGCTACAGCGGTTGGATTTTACTCCGATATTGAAAGTATATTTTCCAAAAGTGACAATAACACTAAAGAAGTAATAGTTACTTCTGTTGTAACTCAAAAGGAAACTCAAGCACCAGCAGTTGAAGAGGCTGATACAGAATTAGCTGAAGATACTGAAGAAGTTACTACTACTCCAAGAAATCCAGAGGAATTGTATTTGCATAACATTGAACCTACTCAAAGTGAATATTTTCATAATTCTGATAGCGAAACAGATACCATTGGTAATCAATATACTGGAAATGTGCAAAATATATACTCCCATACAGATGGCAATGGATATGCTATATATTATATTGGTGGAAAATATTCTAAACTACAGGGGATTATTGCAGCGGCAAGTAGTAGTCAGTTTGGAGATAATCAAGAGGCAACTATAACGATATTGTTAGACGATGAAGAAGTATATAGCACTGGTGAATTTAGTAGAGTATCTACACCTATGCAAGTAGATATAGATGTTAGTGGAGTTCAATGGCTTAAAATTCAACATTCGGGAACACATTTGGGATATGTTGATAATAGCGCAAGTGTGATATTGGCAAACTTTAAGTTTGTTGAATAACTATATTTATAATATAAAAAATGGAACGGCGTTAAAACCGTTCCATTTTTTTGTGCTATTAATACTACTCTTCTTTGATGTACTTCCAACCATTTTTTAGATACTCAGCACCTGAATATATGGTAAGTATTACCGATATCCATACCAGTACTTGCATAATTATATATGCTACTGAACCACTGGTAAATCCACAGATACAGTATATTAGTATATATACTATGGATATCATAGTAAAAGCAGTCTTTAGTTTGCCAGACATTCCCGCTGGGATTACTACTCCTTCACCTACGGCTATTAGTCTTAATCCTGATACCATAAACTCTCTTGAAATGATGATTATTAACGGTACACAACTTATAAGTTTTACGTCTACGAAACAGGCTAAAGCGGACGCTACTAATATTTTATCTGCTAAAGGGTCTAAAAACTTTCCAAAGTTGGTTACTAAGTTGTTCTTCCTCGCTATGTGACCGTCTAAAAAGTCGGTTATTGAAGCTACCACAAATAGTATTAATGATACTACATACCACTTTTCCAAAAATGCTAACACAAAGAATGGTACTAATATCACTCTCATTAGAGTTAGCTTATTAGGTAGATTAAGTTTCATCTTCTACCACCACCCCGTATAGGTCACCGAATAGTCCGTCATGATAGACTATATCTTTTACTAATACTTTAATGTACTGTCCTATAGATAGAGGCTTATCATAGTCAAAGTATACCTTTCCGTCTATGTCAGGAGCGTCTGCTTGAGTTCTACCAAAGAAACAACCAGGGAACTCTTCATAGCCTGCGTTTTCGTCGTAACCTTCTACTACTACTTCTACTACCTTGTTTAACTTATCTTGATTGGTTTCATCGTTTATTACCATTTGTTGTTCCATTATTATATCAGCTCTATGACTTCTAACTTCTTCGTCTACTTGACCGTCCATTTCATTCGCTGGAGTGCCTTCCTCTTGTGAGTATGGGAAACATCCTAACCTTTCAAAGTGGATATCCTTTACAAACTCTGCTAACTCATTGAACTGTTCTTCGGTCTCTTGTGGGAAACCTGTAATTAGAGTAGTTCTTAATGTGATAGTTGGAATTTTATTTCTAATCTTTTTGAATAAGGCTCTTAAAGACTGTTCGTTACCACCACGACGCATATTCTTTAAAATAGTTTCGTTACAATGCTGAATAGGTATATCTAAGTACTTTACTATCTTATCTTCTTTGGCTATTACGTCAAGAAGTTCATCTGTAATCTTTTCTGGATAACAGTATAGTATTCTTATCCACTTTAGACCGTCTATTTTGCATAGTTCGGTTAGTAGTTCAGGAAGTTTGTACTGTTTGTATAGGTCGTAACCGTAACGGGTGGTATCTTGTGCGATTACTATTAGTTCGGTTACTCCATTTTCAGCAAGCCATTTAGCCTCTTTAAGAACGTCTTCCATAGGAACACTTCTATAGTTACCTCTTATATTAGGTATTGCACAGTAAGAACATCTATTAGAACAGCCTTCGGCTATCTTTAGGTATGCAAAGAATGGTAGAGTACTTATTATTCTGTTACCAGTTAATGCAAGATTGTACTTGCTATCAAAGTTGACTATGTTTTCACTGGCTAAGGTTCGGTCTATTATGTCTACTATGTCTACTTCGTTGCCTAAACCTACTATAGCGTCTACTTCTGGGAACTCTTTAGCCATTTCGTCCTTATAACGTTCTGCTAAACAACCAGTTACTATTATCTTTTTGATAGTACCTTCTTGCTTTAGTTTTGCTATCTCTAAGATGTACCTAATAGCTTCCTCTTTAGCGGATTGAATAAATCCACAAGTGTTAATTACTGTTACGTCACTTAGACCGTATTCTACTACTAATTCGTAGCCATGACTTCTTATTTTAGCTAACATTCTTTCACTATCCACTAAGTTTTTGCTACAACCCAGTGACACCATACAGACTTTAATTGCCATAATTTAAAAAATCCTTTCTTTTCTTCTAACTATTACATACCTAAACGATTTCTAATAGACTTATCTTCAATAGAGTACAACTTTTCAACTGGAAGATTTTTAGAGTTTAACTTTCCGATTTTGCGTTGGTCGTTCCATTTTCTAACTAATGGGGTTAAGTCTTCTATTTTATAGATGCCATTAACTATTAAATCTTTTAAGATGTCGCCTTTTAAACCTATTTGAATAGCCGTTCTATTTAATACACTACCATTTATACTTCTATCGGTATCCCATTGACAGTATACAGACGTTTCCTTAAAGGCTTTTTCCCATTCAGAACCATTATATATTTTAGTATCTGGTGAGGTTAAGACGGCTTTTCTAAGTAGTTCATCAAAACTTTCTCTGTAAATATCTAAAGCTAATATACACTCTTGATTTTTTTTAGTTCCCCAATTGGAACGATACATTAACCACAAAAAAGACGGTTTTATCCAAGTCATACGATTTAAGTTGAAACTATCGCCAAAAGTTTGCAGTTTGACCGCCTCGTGGGCTATAGTTGGATTGTATGCTTGATATACTCTAATACATTGACTATCATACTTTGCGAATATTTCTTTGATATACTTCAATAGGTTCACCTCGTTAATCTAATACTTGATTAATTACATCATAGGAATATCCCATACGCACTAAAGCATTTTTTACCTTTACAATATCTTTACTATCGTTAGTGTTTAGATATCTTGAATACTTACTATTCAATAGTTCTTGTACTCTATCTATTTGAGTATCTTCATAGTTAGAGGCTATCTCTTCGGCTAACTGTTTATCGATACCTTTTAAAGTCATCTCTCTAACTGCTCGATACAGACCGTACTTTTTAGTTAGTATCAACTTTTCCGCTAAACGCTTTGCATATTTGGTATCGTCTATTAAACCTAATTTGGTTAGTTTAGATAGCACTTCAAAACATACTTCTTGCGGATAGTGTACCTCTAACTTATTGTACAACTCTTGATATGAGTAGTCCTTATAGTCTAATAGGTATAAAGCACGTTCTTTAGCCTTTCGCACAGTATCATAGTATACTACTTGATTAAGTCTTTCTTCCGAAATGGAAACGCCATTGCTAATTCCAAACTTACAGACCGTTTCGGAGTTTAAGTATACTCTATCTTGGCTATCTAAAGTTATCTCGAACGTGCTACCTTTATACTTTATTACTGAAGTTACTATCATATGTTAGTCTAAATAGTATACGTAGTTATCTTTTCTTGGAGGGGCAGTTTTAACTGGTTCATCAGAGTATCCTAATATACAGTTGCCTATACCTTCATAAGTTTCAGGAATGCCTAACTTATGTAATATCGCCTTGCCCTCTTCAGTTTCGAAAGTTTCCTTTGCACGATGTATCCAACAACTACCTATACCTAAGCTATTAGCAGATAACATTAAGTTCTCCATTACTAAAGAACCGTCGTATATATACGTTGGGCATGAACTATCTGCAAGTACTATTAGTACTACTGGTGCATTATAGAATGGGTCGAAACCTTCAGGAGTACCCATTATCTTACCGTTTATTCTTGAAAGTTCGTCCCTAATAGCCTTATTAGTTACTGCTACTATTATAGGTGATTGCATACCTCTACCATTAGGAGCGTATGTTCCAGCCTTTATAATCTCGTCGATAGCCTCTTTAGGTATCATATCGGACTTGTACTTTTTTACACTTCTTCTTGATAGTATGTTTTCAATAACTTCGTTCATAAAAAACACTCCTTTATATACTATAGTTTTAGGCGTGAAAATTATTAATATAACACGCCTAAAATAATATGTTAGTATTCTTTTTTTCGATAGTATTATAGGTTCATTTCCTTTAGTGGAACTATCCAACCAAACTTATCTTCAATCTTGCCCCATTGCATACCAGTCATGGTATCGTATAGCATTTGAGATACTGGACCTATCTTATTGTCGTTGATTTCCATAACCTTATCGCCCCACTTTAGGTGTCCTACTGGAGAGATTACGGCAGCTGTACCAGTACCGAAACATTCGGATAGTTTACCATTATCAAAAGCATCAGCAACTTCTTGAATGGTAATTCTCTTTTCTGATACCTTATAGCCCTTTGACTTACAGACTTCAATAGCTGACTTTCTGGTAATACCACTTAGTATAGAACCATGTAGTGCTGGAGTTACTACTTCGCCGTCTATTACGAAAAAGATGTTCATAGCTCCTACTTCTTCAATGTACTTTTGCTCAACACCGTCAAGCCATAGTACTTGTGAGTAGTTTTGCTTATGTGCTTCATCTTGTGCAATTAAAGATGCAGCATAGTTACCACCAGTCTTAGTAAAGCCCATACCACCTCTAACGGCTCTTACATAGCTTGTTTCTACGTAAATGTTTACTGGGTTTAGTCCTGATGAATAGTATGCACCAGATGGTGACATTATTATTATAAAGTAATAGTGACTTGCAGGCTTAACTCCTAAGAATGGGTCGTCGGCAATTATAAATGGTCTAATATATAGTGAAGCACCTTCGGTATGTGGAACCCAATCTTTATCTACGTTTACTAATGTATGTAGTGCTTGTAGGCAGTCTTCCTCGTTAATGTGTGGAATTACTAATCTTTGATTGGATACGTTTAAACGCTTGAAGTTTTCGTCTGGACGGAAGAACTGTATTTTTCCTTCGGCTGTACGATATGCCTTTAAACCTTCAAAGACTGTTTGTCCATAGTGTAAACACATGGAAGATGGTTGAATAGGTAGTGGACCATATGGGACTATTCTGGCATCGTGCCAACCTTGTCCTTCATCATAGTCCATAATGAACATATGGTCTGTAAAGATATGACCAAAGCCTAACTTGGTCTCATCTACAGGTTTTTCTTTTGGATTTTCAGTAAGTTGAATTTTAATTTCCATTGTAAATTCAGTCCTTTTTGATAAGTTTAATATACCCTTTATTGGATATACTATTTCATTAACATTATATCACAATGGATTTAGTTTTTCAATAGGTTTAGTCACTTTTTTTGTACTAAATTATGCCGTATTGTCATGATACTATTAGTTTACAGTATGCACCGTTTGAAAGTTCAATACTAAAGACTTTCATATTTACTATATATTTAAATAGTCCCTACCTTTTGGGTGGGACTATGTTATGCTTATAGTTCTATCTTGCGATTTTTAAAGTAGTACTCTCTATCGTGGTCACTGACTTCTCGTAATATTCTACATGGATTACCTACCGCTACTACGTTAGACGGTATATCTTTTGTGACTATACTTCCTGCACCTATTACTACGTTATCGCCTATGGTTACTCCAGGAACTACTATTACTCCTGCACCTAACCAACAACACTTTCCAATGTGTACTGGCATATTATATTGATAGTTCTGTTGGCGTAAACTTGGTAGTATTGGATGCCCTGCAGTAGCTATGGTTACGTTAGGTCCAATCATAGTATAGTCGCCTACGTATATATGAGTATCGTCTACTAATGTTAGGTTGAAGTTCGCATATACCATCTTTCCAAAGTGTACGTGCTTTCCTCCAAAGTTACTATGGAACGGTGGCTCGATATAACAACCTTCTCCGATTTCTGCAAACATAGACTGTAACATCTTAAAACGTTTTTCTTGCTCTAAAGGTCTTGTTTGATTGTAATCGTATAGTTTTTCAAGACAGTTTAGTTGATATTCCATTAGTTCTTCATCACTTGGAATGTATAGACTGCCATCGTGCATTTTAACTTTAACTTCTTCTAAACTCATATGTATACCTCCAAAAAAATGATACTATAGTTAGTGTACTATAGTATCGTATTTTGGTCAACGTATGTTATTGCTGTATTTATAGGCTTTTATTGACTTTTTGTAGTCTTCTTTTTGAACTTATTTAATATTGCCTCTACGTTACAACATTGGTTTAATGTATCCATTATTGCACTAAAGTTATAGCACAGTATTAGTATAAATCCAGCTAATAACCATAGTGTTAGATGCTTATAGTTCATTAAGATAGTTCCACCCATGATTAATAGTAATATTAGGTTCACTATTAATCGTGAAACTTTAAAGTCGTATCTTATGTAGTGTCTTGTATCGATTACTCTTATTACAAAACATCCACCGTATGCGAACAGTGTGGCTAAACAAGCCCCTTGAACCCCTAAACGTGGTATTAATATTATGTTTAACAGTATGTTCAATACCGCCGCAACTATACTCGTATATAGTGAATTACTCGTCTTCTTGATTGCTGAATAGATACTACTTAAAAATTGACAGAAACAACAGAATAGTACTGCTATCAATAAAAATGGTACGTATACATATCCTGAGTAAAAGTCCGTAGAACCTGCTATTAACTTCATTATAGGATGCAAAAATAGTAGTATTCCTCCACAAGCTATTACCATTAGTGATTGATACGCATTTAATATCTTACTATAAAACGTTCTTGCTCCCTCGGATTGGTACTCCGTGATTGCTGACATCTGCCACGCTTGAAAGAATATCGTGGATACTATGGATATCAACGAAGGTATCTTATTAGCCATACTATATAGTCCATTAGCGTCTGCATCTATCATGTATCTTATGAAAAATCTGTCCGATAGTCCTACTATCCACCATAAGATATATGTAGGTATCAACGGTGCAGAGTATCGAACCATAGCCGATACTACTTCCTTTTCTAAACCTTTGAACTTTATATACTTTAAATTGTTGGATATGGTACATATGAACACCGACGACAGAAAGTCGGAAACTATTATGGATAGAATATATCCTGTAACTCCTAAGTTGAACTTTACTAAAAACAGTATGTTACATATTAACATTATAAATGTGGTTAGTATTCCATCCGCTGAGAATAGCTTTACTAATCCTCTCGCTCTTATAAAGTATTGGTTTAACATCCTAAAGCTTGAGGTTATCATATATATGAATAGCAAGAATATATAACTCTGTATATCGTGTATCATATATATAAACGGGAAAAATAGTAACATTACTATTAGTCCTATACCAGTAGTGGCTACTCCTGTGGTGTATACTTGCTTTTTGTCAAAGTCTTTGTCTAAACCAAATCTTATTACACCTTCGGTTATACTAAGCGTCGCTATTGGTACTAATAAGTTAGCAGTCTGAACTATTAAGTCAGCATTGGAATACTCTGCAGTAGTCAACTTTTCGGCATACAGTCTTGCAAGTAAAAAACTTAGTACTTTTGAACTGAATGAACCTATAGTGAATATCAAAGTATTAAAGGCTAATTTTTTATACTTATTCATGGGTTAGTCCTTTCGTTTTTTGTATTGGCTATTCTTTATTATATCACACATTAAAAAAATTGCAAATAGATTTTATCAAGGAAATGCAAGAATACCTTTACTTTCTTAACAGAATAAAAAACTCAACCTTGCTGACGACTGCAAGGCTGAGTTGGGGGATTTTTTGGATATTATATGACGTTAATAATACCGTTTTTTTACATCACACGATTTTGTACGTGCTAAAAAGGTTCACATTAAAGTTCGGAATATTGCTTGCTGTATTTTTTAATGTTTACCTTTCTATTATATATACTCTCAAGACTATTAAAGTGTTACACTATTTTTTGAACTTTTTTGCTGTTTGTATATGTTGCACAAAATTTTCTTTGAAATGTTCGCAATCTTTTAGTTGACTTTTTCCCGTTTTAGTGATATACTAACTAAGTCGCCAGTTGAGGCGGGCGAGTGGACAGGATATAACCCACAAGTTAAAACCTCTAAAAGTTAAAATTTTTAAAAAGTTCAAAAAAACACTTGACATTTTAAAAGTTTTATGGTATAC
>CAKSDC010000017.1 GCA_934444765.1 uncultured Oscillospiraceae bacterium | reverse complement strand
TGAGGCAAACTACAGTCAGTGTTCTGCTGGCTTGTCAGACTCTGTGAAATTACCGACTGTGGATTGAAACAATTAATTACTATCGTTACGATATCGGAGGAGATATAATATGTTGAATAATGGAAAAAACTTTGATACTAAGGTTCAGTTGATAAAGTATAAGGTTCTTAAAGAAGTGGCTAAAAATTCATGGAACGATACCCTTTTAGATAACGTTCTATCTATTCCAGAAACTATAGTACCTGGTAAAGAGGCTACTATGCGTTGTTGCGTGTACAAAGAACGTGCTATTCTTGGCGAACGTGTTAAAATGGCTATGGGTGGTAATATGACCAATCCTAACGTGGTAGAAGTTATAGATATAGCTTGTGATGAATGTCCAATAGGTGGTTATGCCGTAAGTGAAGCCTGTCGTGGTTGTATAGCCCACCGTTGCGAGCAAGCCTGTCGAAAGGGTGCTATATCGTTCGACCACAACCAAAAAGCACATATAGATAAGTCTAAGTGTGTAGAGTGTGGTATGTGTGCTAAAGCCTGTCCATATAGTGCCATAGTAAGCCGAAAGCGTCCTTGTGAAATGGCTTGTAAAGTAAAGGCTATATCTATGAATGAAGAAAAGTCAGCCTCTATAAATAACGATAAGTGTATCTCTTGTGGTGCTTGTGTATATCAATGCCCATTCGGTGCTATTATGGATAAGTCGTATATGCTAAACGCTATAGATATGATTAAACGTAGCAAAAAGAACACTAAGTACAGAGTATACTCTGTCATAGCACCGTCTATAGCCAGTCAGTTTACCTATGCTAAGTTAGGACAAGTAGTAACTGGACTTAAAGAGTTAGGTTTCTATCACGTAGTAGAAGTTGCTTTAGGTGCTGATATGGTAGCCTATAAAGAGGCTAAAGAACTTTCAGAAGAAGGATTTTTAACCAGTTCTTGTTGTCCTGCATTCGTAGAGTATATTCATAAATACGCTCCTAAAATGGTAGAACATATTTCGCATAACTTTTCACCTATGGTGGAAATCGCTAAGTACATAAAGCAAATCGATAGCACCGCTAAGGTAGTATTTATAGGTCCATGTATAGCCAAAAAGATGGAGGCTAAAAAAGAAGCCGTTAAACCTTATATCGACTGTGTAATCACTTTTGAAGAACTACAGGCTCTATTCGATAGTAGAGATATAGACTTAACCACTCTTGAAGAGGGCGTATTGGATAATGCCTCCTACTTTGGTAGAATATTCGCTCGTAGTGGTGGTTTAGCTGACGCAGTTAAAGAGGCTCTTAAAGAACAGTCTATCGACTTTGAACTTAAAGCAGTATCTTGCGACGGTATAGAACAGTGTAAGACTGAACTACTCAAAGCTATAGCTGGCAGACAACCTGCTAACTTTATCGAGGGTATGGCTTGCGTGAACGGTTGCATAGGTGGTGCAGGTTGTCTTACTCATGAGGCTAAGGACAAAGCCTTAATAGATAAGTATGGAAAACAGGCTCTTGAAAAGACTATATTAGAGGCTATAAACTTTGCACAGAGTATAAATACCAATCAGCAGTAAGGGAATATCTAATATGTTAAAGAAGATTAACGGTGTTCAAGATACTTCCGATACTATGGTACTGTTAAAAGATGCTACTTTTAATACTCCGTTTGCTTCCCGTTTGGAGTATAATCCACCTGCTAAGGGAGTTTGGAACATAGTTCATACGGGAATGCTGATACCTAATTCGCACCAGATATTCGTATGTGCGAGGGCTTGTCTTAGAGGGGTAGTATTAACTGCTGGCGAAATGAACGCTATGGACAGAATGTCTTCTATACTGATAGATGAGAATACTCTAATAAACGGTGGTATGGAAAAGCTAATAATAGACGGTACTATCGATATCATGAATAAGTTACAGTATACTCCGTCAGTAGTGCTACTATTCACCAGTTGTGTGCATCTGTTTATGGGGTGTAATATCGACTATATATTAGGCGTTCTTAACGATACGTTTAAACAGACTACCTTTGTAGACTGCTATATGAACCCAACCATGCGTAAAAGTGGTCTTACACCAGAACAGCTTATGCGTAGACAGTTATATAAGCCTCTACCATACGTCACTAAAAGTCCTTATAGTGTGAACCTACTCGGCAATGACTTTTCAACCCTTCCAAATAGTGAACTTATTACTCTATTAACTGATAGTCACTATACAGTAAAAGATATCACTACCTGTAAAACCTATCAAGAATATTTAGATATGGCTAAGTCTACACTGAATATCGTATACTATCCACCTGCTTTGGCTGGAGCTAAAGCTCTTGCACGACGTATAGAACAGCCTTATATATATATTCCATTAACCTACGACTTTGAAGAGTTAGAACAGAACTACTCTAAACTATCTAAAGCGTTGCAGATATCCAAACCTGACTATAGTTCACTACAGGCACTTGCGGAAAGTAGTCTTGATAGAGCCTATAGTATTATAGGTGATACTAACGTATCCATAGACTACACCGCAACTCCTCGACCTTTGGGACTAACTAAGTTGCTACTCCAACACGGTTTTAACGTTACGGAACTATACTTAGATACTATCTCTAAAGAAGAAGAAACGGTATTCCATTGGCTGAAGTTGAACTATCCTAATATTAGACTGTACTCTACAGT
This sequence comes from uncultured Oscillospiraceae bacterium, assembly GCA_934444765.1. Classification (GTDB taxonomy): domain Bacteria; phylum Bacillota; class Clostridia; order Oscillospirales; family Ruminococcaceae; genus UBA5884. The sequence goes on along the minus strand of CAKSDC010000017.1, from coordinate 45,832 downwards.
ACACGTTAAGATGCGTTTTTTAACACGTAACAGAACTCAAAAAGTATTAGCCATAGGACAGAAGTCCGCATACTTTACTGGTACAGAATACTTCGTGAATATGGTGTTGGGAAGTGGTCTGTATGGTTATATGGGTATATGTGAGTTAGCCAACCTTATGGTAGACGCTTATATTAATCCAAAGTCTACTAAAGATATTATAGTCAAAAAGGGATTGGGGTGTGAAAGCTGTATATGAAGCATACGTTAAGCATCTTGTCCACGTACTCAGCGGACTTGTTTGGAATATGTTCTGCACTATATGAGTTGGGTGGTATGTGTGTTATGCATGATGCCTCAGGGTGTAACTCTACTTATAACGCTCACGATGAACCCCGTTGGTATACTATGGATAGTATGGTGTACATTTCAGCTTTAACTGAACGTGACGCTATCATGGGCAACGACAAAAAGTTGATAGACGATATAGTATATACTGCTAATACTCTAAGTCCTAAGTTTATAGTAGTATGTGGTTCTATAATACCCAACATGATGGGTACGGACTTTAAAGCTATAGCTAAGATTATAGAACGTAAGACTGATATTCCTACTTTTGGTATCAACACCAACGGTATGGATACTTACTTAAAGGGTTCTTCTATAGCGTTCGATACCTTAGTTAAAAGATTTGCTACGTCTGATATCGCCAAGACTGAAAGACTATCTGTGAACATACTGGGTGCTACTCCATTAGACTACTCTGTTAATGGTAGCGTGGATAGTATGGTACGTTGGTTATCCGATAACCAAATTGAAGTGGTATCTTGTTTAGCTATGGGGACTTCTTTACAAGAAGTCGGTGCTATGGGTAGTGCGTCTGTGAACTTAGTAGTATCTTACAACGGTTTAGCCGTGGCAGAAACGCTATATAGAGAGTTTGGAACTCCTTATGTAGTGGGCGTACCTATAGGGTTAGAGTACTCTAAACTACTATTAGAGGCTATAAAGCGTTCAGCAGATACTAAAGAGTGTATCAAGCGTTTAGACTTTCGTAATACTGACGCTATGTGTGACTATGCTATAGTAGGAGAGAGTGTTCAAAGTGTATCGTTGGCGAACGCTCTATACCTTGAATTTGGCATAGACGCTAAGGTGGTGTGTCCTTTAGACTACGATAAAGATACCCTATCTATTATGGATACCGTGGTTAAGAGTGAAGATGAAGTATCTAACGTGCTTAAAAGTCATAGATACGTGATAGCAGACCCACTATACAAGCCTATTACGTCTAAAGACACTATATTCTACAGGTTGCCACACGTAGCCTTTTCTGGAAGGTGTTACTCTAAGTACATTCCTAACACTATTAATAGGTCGCTTAAAGACCTTGTACTATAATTCTAAAAAGTTTGAGGTGCATATATATAATGATTAAAATAGCTATATACGGAAAGGGCGGTATAGGTAAGTCCACCATTACGAGCAACCTTTCGGCAAGTCTTTCATATTTGGGTAAGAGGGTAGTCCAAATAGGTTGCGACCCTAAAGCAGACTCTACCATTAATCTATTGGGTGGAAAGCCTCTTGAACCCGTTATGAACTACTTTAGAACTCATGATGAAGAACCTTCTTCTATCGAACAGATTGCTAAAAAAGGTTATGGCGACGTTCTATGTATCGAAACTGGTGGTCCTACCCCTGGGCTTGGTTGTGCAGGTAGAGGCATTATAACTACGTTTAATCTATTAGAAGATTTAGAACTATTTGAAACTTACAAGCCTGATGTGGTACTATACGACGTATTGGGCGACGTAGTCTGTGGTGGCTTTGCAGTGCCTATTCGTGAGGGTTATGCAAGCAAAGTATATATAGTCACTTCAGGTGAAAAGATGTCTTTATACGCTGGTAATAACATATGTAGTGCTGTAGAAAACTTTTCCGATAGAAGTTACGCTACAGTAGGAGGCATAATATTAAACCGTCGCAATGTGGAACACGAACTTGAAAAGGTTCAAGAGTTCGCCGATAGAGTACACTTGCCGATAATAGCAGATATTCCAAGAAGTCAGGATATTATAGACTATGAAGACTTAGGCATGACGGTTATACAAGGTAATCCAAACTTAGAAGTTAGTAGAAAGTTTATCGGTCTTGCAAGACGTATCCTACAGGAGGAAGAATATGGACAGTCCTAACGCTTACTATGTAACTGCTGAAACACTCTGTCGTGGTGGTTTTGAAAGTATTCCTAATGAGTTGATATCTTCTAAGCACTTGATATATAGTTCACCTGCTACGCTTTCGTTCAACTCTCCAGGGGCGAATGGCTTTGGCGTTAAAAGAGCCGGTCTTACTATACCAAACTCTGTAATGTTACTCGTCGCTCCTACCTGTTGTGGTAGAAACACTTCCACTTTAAGCGGACTAAATGGCTATGCCGATAGGTTCTTCTATCTACTTATGGACGAAGTCGATATAGTTACTGGTAAACACTTAAATAGAGTTTCTGAAGCCGTTAAAGAAGTATGTGATAGTCTACAGTATACTCCGTCTGTAGTCATGGTATGTATCACCTGTGTGGACGCTCTATTGGGTACGGATATGGAAAGAGTGTGTAAAAAGGCTTCTGAGTACGCTAACGTTCCAGTATTGCCTTGTTATATGTACGCTCTAACCAGAGAGGGCAGACAACCTCCCATGGTGGCAGTTAGAAAGACTATATACTCTCTATTAGAACCGATGCCCAAAAGAGGTGACGTAGTAAATCTATTAGGATACTTTTCACCGTTGCATGATGATTGCGAACTATATTCACTACTACACAGTATAGGCGTTAAGACTGTTCATGAAGTATCCCGTTGCAACACTTTTGAAGAGTATCTATCTATGGCAGAAGCTAACTTCAACTTAGTACTAAATCCTGAGAGTAGATTGGCAAGCGATGACTTCCACAAAAGACTTAACATTCCCTCTATAGAACTTACTCGAACCTATCAGTTAGAAAAGGTCAAAAAACAGTACGCTCTGTTAGGTGCTACTTTGGGAGTGTCTTTTGACGATACTAAATACTATCTTAAAGCTAAACAGTCCATAGACGAGTATATTAATAGATATCCCAATACTACGTTCGCTATAGGTGAAACTCTAAATGCTGATACCTTTGAACTTGCTTTAGCACTATTAAGATACGGTCTTAACGTGTTGGAAGTGTATGGAACTATCACGGCTGAAAACTACATATACGTCAAAAAGATAGCCGAAATTAATCCTAACGTTAGAGTGTACTCTAATCTTTCGCCTACGATGTTATACTACAGTATAGGTGAACTCGATGTAGACGTTACTATCGGTAAAGACGCTGAATACTATCACCCTAACACTATAAACATACCTTGGAATGAAGAGGTTCAGCCATTTGGATATATGGGCATTACCGCACTATTTAAAGAGTTATTACTATCTATGCAACGTACGGAGGTTTAATATTATGAAGGGACTATTAAAGTATATTTCGCCGTTAGCACCTGACATATCAGGGGCAGTTTCGGTAGTATATGAACTCGGTGGAATTACCGTAATATGCGATGCTGGTGGTTGTACTGGTAATGTATGTGGTTTTGATGAACCTCGTTGGGCTTACAAAAAGAGTGCCATATTCAGTGCAGGTCTTAGAGATATGGACGCTATATTCGGTAGAGATGACAGGCTTATCGAAAAGTTAAAAGATACCGTATCTAAAACAGACTGTAAGTTTGTTACTATAGTAGGTACTCCAGTACCTGCCGTAATAGGTACGGACTATAAGGCTCTAAAACGCATGGCAGAACGTCGCATTGGCGTTCCTATAGTGACTATAGAAACTACTGGTACTAAACTATACGATTTTGGGGAAGAGTTGGCATACCTACAGATATTCAAAACCTTTGCAGTGGATAGACTTCCTGTAGTTACTGGTAGAGTAGGTGTGTTAGGTGCTACACCTTTAGAAGTTAGTCTTACCGAAGCACACTTTGACTTTGACAGAGTACTCACAGATAGAGGCTATAGAGAAGTGTTCTGTTATGGCATGGGTTCGGATATTACCACCGTACAACGAGCCTCTACGGTAGAACTCAATATAGTAGTATCGCCATCCGCATTGAAAGTTGCTAAGTATCTAAAGCAGAAGTTCGGAACGCCTTATACTGTGGAATATCCTATACTTACTAAGGAAGTTATCCATTCTATCTTGCAAGCCTCAAAAGATTGCAAAGACGTATTGATAGTACACCAACAGGTATTGGCTAATCAAATCCGTGAACAGATACTCAATAGTTACGATATCAACGTTACAGTGGCTACATGGTCTATGCTACAACAGGAACTATGTAAGTCTAACGACGTTCAACTTGCTACTGAGGAGCAGTATATCCAGTTAGTGTACTCCAATAGTTACGATTTGATAGTAGCAGATAGCACTCTTAAACGTGCCATTAAAGGATATCACGGTAGATATATAGAACTTCAACACTTTGCAGTATCGGGCAAGTGTGGAACTTCTAACTACTGTCCCACGTGCAGAATAAGACTATATGGAGTAGTTCAAGGGGTAGGTTTTAGACCGTTTGTAAGTCGTACAGCAGATAGTCTAAGTATAAAAGGTACAGTAGCTAATAAGGGTTCTTATGTGGAGGTGTTCGCACAGGGTAGGAACGTTAAAGAGTTTACTAACAGATTGCAGTCTAACCCACCACCAAGAGCTTCCATATTAAAAGTGGACGTTAAAGAGTTACTACTAAGACCGTTCACGCAGTTTGAAATTATAGAAAGTCAGAAAGAATTGGGTAGTGTGTTCGTATCTCCAGATATAGCCACTTGTGAACAGTGTAAAAAAGAACTCTTTAATCCCAAAGATAGAAGGTATCTTCACCCATTTATTAACTGTACTGCTTGTGGTCCAAGACTTACTATCTTAGAGGCTATGCCTTACGACCGTGAACGCACCAGTATGAAAAGTTTTCCTATGTGCAAACAGTGTGAATATGAGTATACTCATGCGGAAACTCGTAGATATGACGCTCAACCAGTATGTTGTAACTCTTGTGGTCCAGAAGTATATTTGGTGGGCATGGATATTCATGGAAAACAGGCTATATCTTACGTTCGTAGAGTGATAAAAGGTGGCGGTATAGTAGCCATTAAAGGTATAGGTGGATTTCATCTGTGTTGTGACGCTACCAACTCCGAAACTGTAGAACGTCTTAGAACGCTAAAAAATAGACCGTTTAAACCTTTTGCTATAATGGTTAAGGACGTATCCGTGGCAGAACGTGAATGTACTGTACTACCTTCTCAATTGCCTATACTTACAGGGCATCAAAAACCTATACTCTTAATGCCTAAGAGTACTAACGGTATAGTATGTAAAGAAGTAGCTCCTAATAGTCACAGTTTGGGCGTTATGTTGCCATACGCTCCTATTCAGATGTTGATATTCGACTATGATGACGATATCACTTCCATGCCTGACTGCTTAGTAATGACCAGTGGAAACCGTTCTGGTACGCCGATATGCCATAACGATGATGAGGCTATACAAGAACTTTCTAACCTATGTGACGTTATACTATCCAATAATAGAAGTATTCATATACGTGCAGACGATACCGTTATGGACTACTTCGACGATAGACCGTATATGATTAGACGTTCCCGTGGATATGCTCCGTTACCGTTTATACTTTCGGAACCGTTTAGAGGTCAGGTACTTGCCATAGGTGGTGAACTCAAAAACACTTTCTGTTTGGCTAAAGATAACACCTTTTATCCGTCGGCATACTTAGGCGATATGGCAGACTTACGCACCGTTAAGGCTTTAGAACAGTCTGTATCGCTTATGAAAAGTCTACTACAGATAGAACCGTCTTTAGTCGTATGTGATATGCACCCTAAGTATAACACTACTATGATAGCTAATAGGTTAAATCTACCAGTATTACAGGTTCAGCACCATTACGCACACGTGGTATCTTGTATGGCAGAAAATGACTATTCAGGCGACGTGATAGGTGTATCTTTTGACGGTACTGGTTATGGTATCGACGGAACTATTTGGGGTGGGGAGTACTTATTAGCTAACTATCAGGGATTTAAGCGTATAGGCAGTATAGAGCCATACGTTCAAGCAGGTGGAGACCTTTCCACTAAAGAGGGTTGGAGAATAGCCGTATCTATGTTATACTCTATCTATGGTGAACGTGCTACTAATATTATAGAAAAGTTATCGATATGCAATACTACTATGGCTAAAGTAGTATGTAGTATGATAGATAGACGTATCAATAGTGTTACTTCCACAAGCGTTGGTAGACTGTTCGACGGTGTTAGTGCTATACTCGGTATCAAGAAAGTTTCCACCTATGAGGGGGACGCATCTACTACGCTACAGTACTATGCCGAAGAGTATATTCACGCTAACCATATAGTGTTGAATAGTTCCAATAGTGTTCTAACTGTAGATGAGGCGATATCTAACCTACAGGATAGGTTTACTATTCGTACCAGTAGAATAGTTAAGTGTTTAGTGGATAGTCTGTTAGACGGTGCAGACCGTTATGAGTTAGCGTACAAGTTCCACCAAATGCTTACGGAATACGTGGTATTAGGTTGTATTAACAGTTATAAGATTACTAAAGTTAAGACGTTCGCTCTAACTGGTGGAGTATTTCAAAATAGACTACTACTTTCGCTATGTGTGAACAGACTGCGTTCATTAGGATATACTGTGCTCACTAATAGTGCTATACCTCCTAACGATGGCGGTATCTGTTTAGGTCAAGCGGTAGTAGGAATGTATAGTATTAACAACGAATAGCAAATATCAAATCAAGGAGGACTTTTTTATGTGTGTAGGATTATCTACTAAAGTAGTATCTATTAAAGACGGAATGGCAGTAGTAGAGGCTTCTGGGGCTAAAAGAGAAGTCTCGGCGGAACTCGTTAGCGACTTAGAACCTGGTGACTACGTTATGGTTCATGCTGGGATAGTAATAGCAAAGATTACTTCCGACGACCAAGCCGAAACAGACCAAATTATAGGTAACTTATAATGACTATGGACAGTATATCGTATGCTAAAAGCATAATACAAAACTACAACGGCAGAAAGTTGAAGATTATGGAAGTATGTGGTACTCATACCCACGAAATATTTAGACTGGGCATTAGAAACTTACTGCCTGATAGTATAGAACTTATCTCTGGTCCAGGGTGTCCTGTGTGTGTTACTCCTGTAGGGTATATAGACCAAGCGATTACTCTATGCCTTGAACGTAACGTCACTATATGTACTTTTGGTGACTTAGTTAGAGTTCCAAGTTCCAATAGTAGTTTAGCTATTGCAAGGTCTAAGGGCGGAAAGGTTCAAGTGGTGTACTCTCCTATAGATGCCGTAGACTATGCTATTGCTAATCCAAATGAAGACGTTACGTTCTTAGCCGTGGGTTTTGAAACTACTACTCCTGCAAGTTGTCTTGCAGTTAAAAAGGCTAAACTGAACCGTATAAAAAACTTCTCTCTACTGGTGGCTAACAAGACTATGCCTAATGCTTATGAGGTTCTTAAAGATAGTGCGAATGCTTTTCTGTATCCAGGACACGTACACGCTATAACTGGTACGGCTCTATGCAAGCACTTGGCAGAGGCTGAAGGCGTAAGTGGAGTAGTTACAGGTTTCACGGCTAAAGAAATACTAACTGCTTTAGCCGTAATAGTAGAACGCTACAAGCTCAACGAACCGTTCTTTGAAAACTGCTATCCAAGAGTGGTTACTGAGCAAGGAAACGTTTCAGCACAAAGTTTAATGGCTCAAGTTATGCAACCTTGCGACGCTGAATGGCGTGGTTTAGGCGTGATAAAAGGCTCTGGGCTTAAACTCAATGCGCTATACTCTAACTATGATGCTAAAGTTAAGTATCAGTTAAAGGATATATCCAGTAGTGGAAACTCTGCTTGTCGGTGTGGTGAAATACTAAAGGGTGATTGCAAACCGTACGACTGCCCACTATTCGGAAAAGTATGTACACCAATACATCCTATAGGTGCTTGCATGGTATCTAATGAGGGTACTTGCTCGGCATACTATCAATATGGAGGAACTTTAAATGGATAAGTATATAACACTTGCTCATGGAGCAGGCGGAAGACAGACTTCTGAACTAATAGACGCTATATTTAAAAAACACTTCTATAATCCTGAATTTACTTCCGATGACGCTTCTATATTAAGCGTTGGTGACGGAAACATAGCCTTTACTACCGACGGATTTATAGTATCTCCTTATGAGTTCTCAGGTGGTAATATCGGTAAACTTAGTATCTGTGGCACGGTAAACGACCTATCCTGTATGGGTGCTAAACCTTTGTATCTATCTTGTGCGTTCATTATAGAAGAGGGTTTCCCTTTAGATAGCCTTGAAAAGATAGTCTGTTCTATGGAACGTACCGCTAAAGAAGTCGGTGTTAAGATAGTCGCAGGTGATACCAAAGTTACTGGTAAAGGTCAAGTGGACGGCGTATATATCACTACTACTGGTATAGGCAAGCTAACCGACGGTGTACACACTTCAGGAAGTTTCGCTAAGGTTGGCGACGCTATAATAGTTACTGGTGACGTTGGTAGGCATGGTTGCACTATCTTATTAGAACGTGATAGTTTCGGCATAGATGCTAACGTTAGTAGCGACTGTGCGCCTCTTTGGAACGTTGTGGATACCATGTTACACGTTACTAAAGATATTCATGTAATTAGAGATGCTACCAGAGGCGGTGTAGGTACTGTACTATATGAAATAGCTAATCAAAGCCATGTAGGAATTACTCTAAAAGCCGATAGCGTTCCAGTAGCTCCAGAAGTTAAAGGTGTATGTGGTATGCTCGGATTAGAGCCGTTATACCTCGCTTGTGAGGGTAGACTGGTAGTATTTGCTCCTAAAGAGGTAGCCTCTAAATTGGTAGAGGCTCTACACACTTTGGAATACTCTAAAGAGGCTACTATTATAGGTGAAGTTACTTCCGATATGATAGGTAGTGTAATTATGGAAACTGAAATAGGTTCTAAGACTATACTACCTCAACCAAGTGGTGAACTATTACCAAGAATATGTTAATATATTAAACCCCACGGAACACTGTAACGTTTCGTGGGGTTTAGTATGTAATGGTCGTTATGTACTATTCTTGTTGGTCGGAGTGGTTGTTATTCTTTATATATACGAATATTACTCCACCTATTACTAATACTACTATCAGTACTATGGCTGTAAAAGTCTTGCCGTTGCCATCGTCTTGACTATCTGTACTTAGTACTTCGTCGGTGACACCTTCTTCTGTAGTAGTATCTTCGGTAGTAGTGTCTTCTTCGGAAACTTCAGTAGTAGTGACCGTGGTAGTAGTATCCGCCGTAGTGGTATCCGATGTAGTAGTATCTTCGGTGGTAGTAGCAGTAGTAGTGGAAGTATCTGTGGTAGTAGCAGTAGTAGTAGTACTATCAGTAACAGAAGTAGTAGTGGAACTATTATCATTATCTTCTACTATGGAGTAGTTTATAGTAGCAGTCTTTAGAGGCTCGTTGCCATTACTTACGGATATCTTTTCCCATGTACTTTTGGAACTGTCATAGTACATAGTCTTTAAGCCTGTGCAACCGTTGAACGCATTATCTGAAATAGTAGTGACGCTTAAAGGCATCTTTAAGTTGTTTAGTGCGGTGCAGTCTTCAAAGGCAGAAGTGCCTATACTGATTAGTTTAGTAGGTAGTGTTAGATTGGTCAGGTTCGAGCAACCCTTAAACGCATTGGAACGTATTTCGGTAACGTTATCTGGTAGTGTTAGATTGCTCAAAGAGGAACAGTTTTCAAAGGCACTTTCACTGACGTAGTTCAATGCCGTAGAGTAGGAAAGGTTCATTAGTGAAGTACAGTTATAGAAAGCCTTGTTTCCTAACTCTGTTAGGGTGGTAGGAAGGTTCACACCGTTTAGAGAAGTACATTCACTAAAGGCTAACTCTCCAATTTTGGTTACGTTACCACTAAAGTTTACGTTCATTAAGGATTTACAACTATAGAACGCTTTAGTGGAAAGTTCAGTAACTCCACTTGGAACGGTTAAGTTCATAAGTGCAGAACAGTTTTCAAAGGCACTATCTTTTATCATAGTTACAGAGTTGCTTATGTTAAGGTTCATAAGTGCGGAACAGTCTTTGAATGCTGAACTTCCTATAGTAGTAACGCCTTCTTGAACGTTTATGGTTTGAATTTTTTTAGCATAGTCGTCGTGCCATGGTGCTACTGAACTATTATAGTCGTTCATAGTGCCACTACCTGAAATGGTTAGAGTATTACTATTTTCATCGAATTGCCACGTTAAATTAGCACCACAAGAATTTTCACTTTCGGCATAGACTACACTATTAGTATTATAGTCTGTGGTTAGTTTGACGCTATCCATATATATAGAGGTACTGGCTAATAGCGTAATAGCCATAATACTGGATAGTACTCTTTTTAAGTTGAATATCATTATAGTATCACTTCCGTAAGATTATTTTAGTACTATTATATCACAGTATTTGAGCCTTTTCAAGAGTTTGTTATCCACTATATAGTTGAATTTTTTTACACTATATGCTAATACTCTTACAGAGTATATTGGACTGATAAGTTAAAGATTAATTTTATACTTTGATTTTAAACTGATTGGTCAGCCCAAAGTTCACATTGAACCATTACAGCGTCAATGGCTTCGGGTTGATTATCAGGTGGGTATTTATGTACTTTTAGAAGTTTTTTAATCATCATACGCATTTTTGCTCTTGCAGAGTCTTTCTTTTGCCAGTCGATAGTCTTATTTTTCTGTAGAGTTTCGGTTAATTCTTTAGTAATTGCAATAAGTTCTTCGTTTTGATAGAAGTCTTTAATGGCTTGTGGCTTAGTTAGTGCATCGTAGAAAGCGAGTTCATCTGTCGTAAGACCTAATGCTTTGCCTTCCTCATCGGCTTCTTTGATTTGTTTTGCAAGGTTCATCATTTCTTGAATGACTTCCTCATTGGTCAACATTCCGTTTAAATATTGGTTCATGGCGTGTTGCATGATTTCAGAAAATTTTTTGGATTTCACAGCGTTGGTTCTTCTATATACTATGATTTGCTCAGCGATTAATTTTTTTAAAATTTCTATTGCAAGATTTTTTTCTTTCATATTAGCTACTTCTTGTAAAAATTCGGTATCAAATAGAGAGAAGTTCTCTTTAATATCAGAAAATAAGTTTATAACACCTTCACTTTTAATACTATGCTTTAGAAGTTCGTTGATTTGATAGTTCATTTCATGCAATGACATTTTTTTGTTTGTACCTTTGTTTTCAAGACGTGTTATAAATATTCTAACAGATTCGAAAAAGGCAGCTTCAAGTCTAAGCGATTCTTCAACTATTGAAGAGCAAAGAGATAATGCTTGATGCAATAACAGAGATTCTTTTAAGTATTCTTTTCTATCGTTTTCTTTTTCTGGTGGAATTATATGGTTGACTGCTCCTGTGATTATTTTAGCACGTTCAAGATTTGTTCCAGTTGCAAACTTTGAATAGTCATATTGGTAGAAAAAGTCACGACATACAGAAAGTTTTTCAAGAAATTTTGGATACGCAATCTTTGATATATCAGTATCACCATACTTGTCTTTATCTCTTGTAGTGTAGTCGTTCATAGCTTTTTTTAATGCGTTTGCAATACCGATATAGTCAACTACCAAACCGCCCTCTTTATCTTCAAATACACGATTTACTCTTGCAATCGCTTGCATTAGACTATGCCCAGACATTGGCTTATATACGTACATCGTGGCAAGTGATGGCACATCAAATCCAGTTAGCCACATATCTACTACTATTGCAATTTTTAGTTGACTTTTATTGTCTTTGAACTTTTTAGCAAGTTCTTCTTTGTGTGCCTTGTTACCGATTATTTTACGCCATTCTTCTGGGTCTTTATTGGAAGATGTCATAACTACAGCGACTTTTTCCGTCCAGTTAGGGTGAATTTCAAGAATTTTATGGTAAATTTTTAAGGCGATTGGTCGGGAATAGGCTACAATCATAGCTTTTCCAGTAAGTAGACTTGCTCTGTTATTTTCATAGTGGTCAAGAATATCTGTAACGAGAGAGTTAATAGTTTGGTCATTACCAAGAATAGCTTCCATTTTGCCAAGCTTACGTTTTGACTGTTCTACAACTTCTGTATCGGAATTTTGTGCCATTAAGTCGTATTCTTTATCGATTAGTTCTAAAGTTTGTTCATCAAGTTTTAAGTTTAAAACCCTTGATTCATAGTATACAGGACGTGTTGCACCGTCTTCTACTGCTTGTGTCATGTCGTAAATGTCAATATAGTCTCCAAACACTTCACGGGTAGACTTATCTTTTTTAGAAATTGGTGTGCCTGTAAATCCTATATATGTAGCGTTTGGTAGACTGTTTCTAATAATTCTTGCAGTACCTACTCTTATTTTGCCAGTCTGAGTATCAATCTTTTCAATTAGTCCATATTGCCCTCTATGAGCTTCATCAGCCATTACGACTATGTTTCTTCTATCCGACAGACTTTCAAAGGATTCTTCAAACTTTTGCATGGTAGTAAATATGATACCATTTGCTACTCTACCATTAAGAAGAGACTTTAAATGTTCCCTCGTTTCAGCATGAATTGGTCTTTGTCTAAGGAAGTCGCTACACTTGGCAAACTGCAAGTATAGTTGGTCGTCAAGGTCGTTTCTATCCGTTAATACTACTATAGTTGGACTATCTAACGCTGATTGCAACAGGTGAGCATAGAATACCATAGATAACGACTTTCCACTACCTTGTGTATGCCAAAATACTCCACCTTTTCCGTCTGTTTCGGTTGCCTTTTTAGTCGATAGGATAGCCTTTTTTACTGCAAAGTATTGGTGATATCCTGCAAGAATTTTAGTCTGCTTAGTTCCGTCGTTATTGAATAGTATAAAGTTTTTTAGAATGTCAAGCAGTCTATCTTTTTGAAACATTCCCTCAAAAAAGGTGTCAAATCGGGCAACTTGAGTATTCTCATAACTACCGTCGATAGTCTTCCATTCCATAAAACGGGTTTCGTCACTGGTAATAGTTCCTGCTTTACTGGTCAACTGGTCGGATATTACACATATTTGATTATAATAGAACATAGACGGAATTTCGTGCATATAGTTTCTAATTTGATTATACCCCTCGCTTGCGTCGGTATCTTCCCTTGACGGGGATTTTAACTCTATCATGACCAACGGCATACCGTTTATAAATAGTAAGATATCAGGTCTACGATTACTATTTTCTATAAAGGTCCACTGATTGGCACATATAAATGAATTGTTTTCAGTACTATTCCAATCTATAAGGTATATAATAGTTGAACGTTCTTCTCCCTTTTCGATATATCTTACAGATACTCCATTTTGCAGATAGTCCGTAAATACGGCGTTCTTTTGGATAAGTGTTCCGTTTTCAAACTCCTTGATTTGGTTTATAGCCTCTTTTATAGCGTCATGGGGTTTGCCCTTATTGATTTTAAGTATACTTTCTTCAAAGACTTCATCGTATAATGGCGACTTTAAGTCATGTTGTGCGTCGTGGCCACATATACAGTTATAGCCAAGGTTACTTTCAAAGAGTTCGATAATAGCTTGTTCGTAGTCGCTTTCGTTGTAGTGTGCGTTCATGTTATCACTCCTTAACTTGCACGTCGTCAACGTCTATTTCTCCGTTCATTAGCTTTGGTAGTAGGGTATCTCTAAGTTCTGCAAGGCGTTGATTTTCACGAGCAATATTCAGCATCATATTAAACATAGGATGAATTATCTTTTGAAAACTATTTAAAACATTTTTCGTTGGCATATTGAAATTAAATTGACGTAATATATCCGTTTTTAAGTTCGTAAATACACTGCCATTTCCTAATTGAACTAAATCATTTCTAATGTATTTAAAAAGAAGATATAAGAATTCATTTGATAAATCTGAATGTGGGAAATAAAGCCAACCATCATGAATACAACTATCAACATCGAGAATTTTTGGAATACCAGGTGTTGCACTATTCGATAATACCAGAGAACCAGCTTTTAATAAAACCGTCTTTTTTAGACCAGTTTCTTTTATGTGTTCTTTAATTTTAAGTACATAAGGAGTATTTAAACTTGTAACATCAGATATTTTGAGCCAATGCAAACCTGTATCAGATATAAAGTCTTGAATAGGTCTTGGTGAACCACCACGTTTTATTTCAATAAATGAGCCTAAAACATCAGAGTTCCAATCTTCAGGCATAACGCCACCAAAAGGTTCAAAGTCTACAAACCAAGACTTAAAAATAGCCTGAGCCTGCATTTCCAAATTTTCATTTATCTTGTTGTTAAGTTCTATTTTGTCGTCAAGTGCAGAGAGTATGGAGGCTATCTTCTTTTGGGTTTCAAGGGGTGGTAAGTTTATTTCAAGGTTGTTGATATCATTTTTATTTACAGAGCCAAAAACCGTGCCACTTTCTTTATTTAATAACAATGGCATATAATATTTCATTAAATAAAAAAGGAAATCTTGATTATTATTGTTTGCTCTTAATGAACATACTCCACGTCCTAAACACATATTAATTGGAGTAATATTCAAATCACCAACAGGTGCTCGAACACTCATTATAATATCACCTGCTTTTGCTTCTTTTGTTACTTTGGTTGTATATGTATCAAAATTAGGATATTTTAATCCAAAAGTTCTGTTGCCTTGTAAAAATGGTATACCGTCTCCATTTGTATTATAAAATTCTGATTTTGGAGATTGTCCCATTGTAATGGTTACAAAATCACCAAGTTTAACAGTTTCAAACTTCATAGCCAATCGCCCCCAACTTCTCACGAATTTCACTTTCAAGAGTATGTGACTTTTCAAACATTTCGGAAAGTTCGGAAGTAAGACGTTTCATCTTTTGGTCGAAAGGTTCGCCGTCTTCCTGTTGCTCTTCAATTCCTACATAACGTCCGGGAGTTAGAATGTAGTCTTGCTTTGCTATCTCTTGAGTAGTAGCAACTGCACAGAAGCCCTTTACTTCTTCAAGACTGCCATTTTGAAAGTCTGTAAACGTATCGGAAAGTCTTTTAATATCCTCATCGGATAGGTCACGGTGTTTTCTATCTACCATAAAGCCCATCTTACGAGCATCTATAAATAGAGTCTTGCCTTTTTGCTTCTTATTCTTGGTGATAAACCAAAGCGTAACGGGAATGGTTACTGAATAAAAAAGTTGAGTAGGCATTGCAACTATACCCTCTATTAAATCGTCTTCAATGATACGTCTTCTAATATCGCCCTCACCACCCGTTTGAGTAGACAAAGCTCCATTAGCCAACACAAGACCAATCTTACCATTAGGTGCAAGGTGGTGTATCATGTGTTGTATCCAAGCGTAGTTAGCATTATTTGCAGGAGGTAGACCGTACTTCCAACGAACGTCTTCCGTTAAGCGTTCTTGACCCCAAGGGTGATAGTTAAACGGTGGGTTAGCAAGGATAAAATCAGCCTTTAGAGTCTTATGTAGGTCATTGCTAAAAGTATCGGCTTGATGTGGTCCAAAGTCCGGTTCAATTCCACGAAGAGCCATGTTCATCTTTGCCATTTTCCAAGTATCGGCATTAGCCTCTTGACCGTATATGGATATACTATTTCTGTTGCCACTATGTGCTTGAATAAACTTTGCACTCTGTACGAACATACCCCCCGAACCACAAGCGGGGTCATATACACGACAGTTTTCAAACGGTTTAAGAATTTCAACGAGAGTTTTTACGACGCTTGAAGGTGTATAGAATTCGCCACCCTTTTGACCTTCTTTTTCGGCAAACTTTGAAATACAGTATTCATAGGTACGACCGAATAGGTCTTTATCTTGTCCAGTCTTGCTCATATCGACGTTGTTGGTAAAGATATCTACAACGTCACCAAGGACACGTTTGTCAAGGTCAGGACTTGCATAGTTTTTAGGAAGTACGTCTTTAAGGGACTTATTTTCTTTTTCAATAGAACGCATAGCGTTGTCTATAACAGTACCGATTTCAGGTGTATGTGTAGCGTTTGCGATAACGTTCCATCTTGCATCTTCCGGAACGTAAAAGACGTTATCCATCATATATGCGTCCTTATCATTTTCAAAGCCTTCACCTTCAGCGATAAGTTCTTGATACTTTCTATCAAAAGTACAGGAAATATACCTTAAAAAGATAAGTCCCACGATTACTTTTCTATACTCAGCAGCAGGAATATGTCCCCATAGGACACACGCTGCGTCCCAGATTTGTTTTTCAAACCCTATATTCGCATTAGATTTTTCCGCCATTATATAATCTCCATTCATTATTAATTTTTTGATTGTATTAAACTAAGTATAACATGAAATGACCATTTTTTCAAGAAATATTTACCTATAATAGTTTAAAATCACCCTATTAATTTTCAAGTTGAAAAAAATCTTATCAAGGAAGTCAGCAAGAATACCCCCACTTCTAAGCAAAGCGAAAATGGGGGTATTCTTGCTGATTTCCTTGGTCAAAAAGACTATTCATACACAAATTATAATGGTATTCTTTTTACCTTTAGTCACGGCTATAATACACACAGCCTTTGCTTTCCCTATGATAAAACATATCCTTAGAGCCTTCGCTTTAACCAACGTTAAACTCTTTTTGATATGTACTTTAGTATGTATACTGATATTTAGTCTTGTATATGGATTGATATACTCTATAACTGCTAAAGTATACTTCAAAATTGCTACTGAGTAAAGCATACACTTTTTTAAGAGTTTGTTATCCACTATATAGTTGAAATTTTTTACACTATATGCTATAATATGTTAATACTCTTAGAAAGAAGTGATTACTATTACGATACTAAAAAGACTATTAAAGCTTATCGTTGTGATACCGATATTATTTATATTGGGTATACTACTATTGGACTTTTCCCCAGAAGTCGAACATGACTATACTTCTACTAAAAATGACGTGGTACTATCTAATTCACTTTCAGGTGACGACGCTTATAGTACCAAACTATCAGTATCCGATGACGGTAGATTGACTATCAAACGTAACCTTAAAAGCAACGATAAACCTAATAATACTAATCGTGCTTGGACTATATTGGTATATCTATGCGGTTCTGATTTGGAAAGCGAAGACGGTTGTGCTACTTTAGATATTAACGAAATGGCAGAGGCTACTGCAAGTGACGACTATATATATGTGGTTCAAACTGGTGGTACTAATTCGTGGGATAATGACTATATATCCTCTGACAGTATACAAAGACTATCTATTAGTAACGGAAAAGTTACTGTATTACAAGAACTTGAAGCTCAAAATATGGGCGAAGCTGATACTCTTGCTAACTTTTTAGCGTGGGGTGTGGAAAACTTTCCAGCTACTAATACGGGATTAGTTCTTTGGAACCATGGCGGTGGTAGTATCTATGGTGTATGCTATGACGAAAACTTCGACGACGACAGTCTAACACTTAAAGAGTTAGACCAAGCCTTTACTATGGCTTCTCCTTATGTAGACAACAAACTTGAGTTTGTCGGTTTTGACGCTTGCTTGATGTCCTCTATCGAAACTGCTAATATATTAGTCCCTCATGCTAACTATATGGTAGCCTCTCAGGAGACTGAAAGTGCCTACGGTTGGGACTATACTGCTATAGGCAACTACTTAGCAGAATATCCTAATTGCAACGGTGCAGAATTGGGTGCTACTATTTGCGACTCTTTTTATGCCTCCGCTGAAGTTTCCGATGAAGACTATGAGTCTACACTATCTTGTGTTGACCTATCTAAAGTAGATACTCTTATGGATAGTCTTAACCTGTTCTATTCCGACCTATACGACGCTACTACTGATAGTACTACTTTAGCAGAAGTTTCCAGAAGTGTTTCGGAAGTACTCAACTTTGGCGGAAATAACTCCACCGAAGGTTATACTAATCTTATAGACTTAGGCGGTATGGTTAGTAGTCTTTCTAAATACTCTAACTATTCAGATACTGTACTACAAAGTCTTAACGACTGTGTGGTATATTCAAGGTATGGTGAGGATAGACAGGGTTCTACTGGACTATCTATACTATATCCACTGACTTCTTTTGACGACTACGAATATACTATTCTTAAAGACGTATGTGTTAGTCCCTATTATATGTCTTATATAGATAGACTATCTTATGCTAATGCTAACGGTGGAAACTTAAACGGTTACTCTAACGACGTATGGTCTATATTTTGGAATAATGACGATAGTTCTCAAATGGACTACTGGCTTGAAAGTAGCGACAGTATGGTTCTACTATCCGAACAGCCTTATTTGGACGATGACGGTTACTATTGCTTTACTATCGATAGTGATAGTTTAGACTATACCCAAACTATATACTGCAACGTTATGCAATATATCGACGATGCCAACGTATACGACCTTGGTACAGATGACTACGTATATATAGATTGGAACTCTGGTCAAGTTACTGACGGTTTCGACGGTATGTGGTACTCTTTAGCGGACGGTCAACCACTATCTACATACTTAGTAGAGCAGAATGATGACTATAATATCTACTCCGTACCTGTGCTACTAAACGATGAATATACCTATCTTAGAGTACAGTATTCCTATCCCGACGGTACTACTAAGATACTCGGGGCTTGGGACGGTATTCAAGATAACGGTCTATCTTCCCGTGATACCTATTCCTTACAGGCTGGCGATACTATAGTACCTATCTATGACTGCTATATCGACCAAGGCGACTATTACGACTACTCCGACTATTCATACGGTACAGAGTATACCTACAAAGGTGACGGAAACGACGTACTATTAGGCGTTCTTCCAAAGGGTGACTATTGCTACTCTTTTATAATATACGATATCTTTGGACAGAGTACCTATTCCGACTATGTGATATTCAGTGTAGATGAAGACGGTCAAGTATACTATTAATTCGACTAATTATAAAAAAACGCTTCCTGTATTAGTGTACAGGAAGCATTTTTTGTGAGTTATCTATCTTTTTTACGGAGTATGTATGCTATAGCTCCTATTAGACCTGTAGCCGTTAGCAATGGTAGTACGCCCATGCCGTCGGAGGTGTTAGGAGAACCACCGTCTTTTGGAGTGGTAGTAGTGGTATCGTTGGAAGGTTGTGTGGTATCGTTAGCTGGTTTGGTGGTATCACTTGGAGTAGTAGTAACGTCGTTAGGTTGATTTATAGGTTTGTAGTTTGCTATATACTGTTCAGCGTCTTCGTTTATAGATTGCCAATCGTATTCAGATATAATATTATCTTCTGATACCAACTTATCCATAAACTCTTCACGGGAAACCTGTGTTTTGTCGATGTAGTAGGTATTCTTGTTACCGTCGCATAATAGTACGTACTTTTGAACTACGTTATCATATTCGTCAATGTAGTATACTTCTTGGAAGTCTAATCCAGAATTAACAGAACCACCTATAAATTGGTTCTTCTTTTCGTGGTAGCATAGGTTATTAATAGTTGCAAGGTAGCGTACAGAACCTTCTCCGTCTTTTACTACATACTTGAATACGTAGTACTTAGGATTTTTAACGGTTAAACCATAGTTGATGATTAGTTCTGGTACGTCGTCGCCGTCTAAGTATGCCAGTGCGTACTTTGGAGTACCTTCTTGGTTCTTTAAGTCCTCATAGTCTTCAAACTCTTTGGACTGTAAAAATTCAGCATAGGCTTTTGCGTATCCTTTAGACGTTACGTTAGGTTCTGTAACTATGGTAGTAGTTGTGGTAGTCGTAGTAGTAGTATCGCTTGGAGTAGTGGTGTTAGTAGGTTCTTCTTCATCTAAGGCTACAAAAGTGATACCATTAGCGTTTGCATAGGTTTCAGCCTGTGAACCTTTATAACCTCTAATGATAAAGTTATCTTCTACGATAAAAGTTGCACCGTCACCTTCAACATAGCCTATGGCATACTTTCCAATACTTTCTACACTTTTTGGAATGGTCATACTTTTAATAGGGTTTGCATATGGGGCACCATCTTCCCACTTTAGAAAAGCATTATCGCCAATAGTTTTAAGATTGTTAGGAATATTTATTTCTTTTAAGCTTTCAGTAAAGCCAGCTATAGAATTGTTACCTATTCTAACTAAACTTTCAGGTAGCGATATACTTTCAACGTTTCTAAGTGGACCTGCATTGGTAAAGAATATACAGTCTCCAAGACTGGTAATACCGTCTTCTACTACTATTTTTTTAATATTAGCTTCTATATCAATTTGACCATGATAATCAAAAGGTGCAGTATTCATTGTGTAGTCATAAGTATCACCAGTGCCACTAATGGTTAAAGTACCAGTAGTTTCGTCAAAAGACCATGTAGCATTATCACCACACTTATTATCGGTTATATCCTTATCGTCGTCTAAAGCGATAAAAGTAATACCATTAGCGTTTGCGTAAGTTTCAGCCTGTGACCCCCTGTAGCCTTTGATAGTGAAGTCTTCTATTTTTTCTATACCATATTGAAGGTCATGGTTTTCATCTGAATATGTGTATTCATAGTAACCAAATGCTTTATCGCCAATTGAATTTACATACTTTGGAATAGTAATAGAATTTAGCTTAACTCCACCATATTTAAAACAGTAGAAAGCATATTCTCCAATAGTAGTTAAGGTATCAGGTAAGCTAACGTTTTCTAAGTTATTAAAAGATGAAAATACCCAATCACCAATAGAAGTAATACCATCTTCAATTACTAAATTCTTTACAAGAAAATCAGAAACTTCATTAGTGGTAGTTGTATTTGTAACGTTCTTAGAAAACCAAGTTTCTGAAAAGAAGTTACACATATCATCATACATATCACCAGTACCGCTAATGGTTAAAGTACCAGTAGTTTCATCAAAAGACCATGTAGCATTGTCACCGCATTTGTGGTCGACTTGGTTGATAATATACGTAGTATCTGCATTAGCTACTATTGGGCTATAAGGTACCATAGCAGATACTAACGCTAAAGCCATAATGCCTGAGATAAGTTTTTTACGTTTCATAAAAAATCCTCCTTATGTTTAAAAAACGTTTCGATATTGATACTTTAAATATGTAAGTACAAGTCACATTTTGAACACCTTCTTTCAAGTGGATAGACTACTTTAACTTATTCTTTAACAGTAGTATTATTACGTCTAACGCACCGACTAAAGATAGTACTAATACTAACTTTTTCTTGTTGGTGCTACGTGGAAGTACGTTGTTAGCATCGTTAGTTATAAAGCTACCGTTAGAGTCTTCATCGCCGTTCATGTACTTTCGAGCGATAGTAGTAGTACCTACTTCAGTTTCCGACGATTGGGCAGTATTGGAACTGTTTCCCGTTATGTAGCGGTCTACGTTGTCGTCGTTGGCTTCGTGCCAATCGTAGTCATATGCACAGTCGTTAGTTAGTTTAGACTTTTCGTCGTACTCTTTTTTAGATACTGGGCTATCGTTTATATAGTATTGGTCGTCATCTTGGGATAGGGAGTACTGCTTTTTAGCAGAACCGTCTTCTATGGAGAAGACTTCTTGTGTGTTAGAGTTGCTATCGTTAGAGACTATAACGTCTTTTTTCTCATCGTAACCCATATCGGTGAACTTTCCAACGTAGGATATCTTACCGTCGTAGTACGAAAATACGTAGTATGTAGCACCGTTGGATATCTTTCCGTCTTTTGCGTATATTAATACTAACTCTGGAATGTTATCATCGTCTATATAGGTCAGTGCGAACTGTGGAGTACCCGTTTCATTCTTTAGGTCTTCAATGACGCTATATCCTCCCGACTTTAAAAATTCAGCGAACGCTTGCCTGTAGTTATCGTATTTAGGGTCGTCTATATCTATAATGTCTGTTGGTTGTGTAGTAGTATCGTTGGAAGCTCCTATACTGTTTAGATAGTCTTGAAGAGATTGTGTACCGTCTTCGTCTGTAATGCCCGTATCGGTATAAGAATAGTTATCTAAAGTATTGCGATTTAAACGTACTATATCAGGGTCTGACATTAAACTGTAGTGTCTTATAGTACTTTCTTGCTCAGGGGTTAGTGTATAGGTGAAGTCGTCAGTTTGAGTGATAGTATCGGATACGTAGTATCTAAATATAAACTGTTGATTTTCTGCACCACCGAACCTTGCAGTAGTCCATAGTACGCTATCACTGATAGACTTATATAGTTGAGTATGCATACCGTCTATTTCGCCTAACTGTGTAGGGTTTTGATTGTTACTATCCACGGTGTAGACTATCCATTTGAAGTTACCTTCGCAATTGCCAGTTCTTACTATAAGGTCTAAGTTGCCGTCTAAGTTGATATCGTTTAGTATGTAGTCATATGGAAGACAGTCTTGTTGTGAGGAATATTCTGCTATATAGTCAGAGACTATACTATAATAAGGGTCACTTGAGTTAGGAGTTTCAGGTTCGGTATCGTTTGGAGTATCAGTAACTTCTATTAGACTGTTTAGATTTTCGGAGTTTAGGTCGTACATACCTTCTTCATAAGATATTAGTGTTAAGTTAGTGGAACTATCATAGCCATTATATACTTGACTATTTACTCTATAGTTTTTAATTCCGTACTTTCCGATACCACTTTTAAACTCATCATAGGATATCATATTGTTGTAGTCGTCTATTTCGTCTTTGTAGTATAGAAAGTAGTCAGGATTATTGTCTGTACCTTCTTCTAAGCCCCAATATTCGTCTAAGTGTAGAGTGCTATACTCTATATAGTATAAGTCTTTAGCGACCATGTTACTGCCTTCCATTTGGTATATGTCCATACTTTCGATGCCCATACCTGCATAGTCGTCTACTACTATTCCTGTATTGGGAATGTAACTTAAAGTGCTATACTCTCCAAATGCGTTAGTATCATATCTATCAAAGTATGTATTCAAACTTCCGTCATGATAGCCATATATATGTACGCCAAATGCATGGGCAGAGTCTTCACCTACTATTAATTCTGGAACGTCGTCATCGTCTATGTAAGCTAAGTTGAACCTTACATTGGTAGTATTTAGTCCATAGGTATCTATTAGAATGTTTCTGTAGGCTTCTTGCCATGTAGAATAGCTTTCAGCCTCCACCAGTAGACTATTAGCACTGGCTATATTAGACAACACCATAGCAGAAGTACACACCATAGTTATCACTTTAGAGGCTATACTTTTCCATAACATATAATACCCCTCCTTCTTTAAGACTGTAATAGTATCCTTTTTAGAAACATTAGGTCTAATACGGTAATTTTTCCGTCGCCGTTTACGTCGCCACCTACTTCGGAAACTCCTAACAGATACTTTTTAAGCATTACCAAGTCTTTGACTGACACTTTTCCGTCACAGTTTATATCTCCAATTAGATTAGTAGCTATGCCGTCGTTACAATGGATTGTAGCGGAATTTGGTATCAGACGATTATTCTTTTTAATGGCGTTCCACTCTGTAGTAGTGCCGTTATAGTAGATATCTTTTAATGCTGAGTTATAGTCCAAAAATGCACCGTCGGTAATATATTCTAAACTGTTAGGTAGAGTAACACTTACTACGTTATTATCGAATACATACTTACATATTGAAACTACTCCGTCTGGAACTACTAAGTTAGTATCTTCACCAACGTAAGAGTATAGTATTCCATTGCCTAATATTACATAGTCTGTAGAGTTGGCTATTATAGTATCTAAGTACGTCGTTCCATAGAATGCACCATACTGAATAAGTTTTACACTGTCTGGTATCTGTATATCCGTTAAAGAACTACACTTTGAAAATGCACCGCTTTCTATAGATACTACAGTATCTGGAATAGTATATACACTTTCTGTCTTTCCCATAGGATACTTAATTAGTGTAGTCTTATCATAGTTGAACAGTACACCGTCTACACTACATAGGTTTTTATTGTTAGGCGATACCGTTATACTGTTCAATTTGGAACAGTTATAGAACACTGACATACCCATAGTAGCTACCTTTTCGGGTATGGTTATACTCTGTAAAGATGTACAACTCTCAAATGCGTTGTCGTCTATTAGTACTACAGAGTCGCCTATAGTGATATCCGTTAATGCATTGCAGTTAGCAAAGGTACTCTTCTGTATAGCCGTTAGACTTTTTGGTAGGACTATATTAGTTAAAGAGTAGCACCTGTTAAAAGCGTCTTCGCCAATGGAAGTAACCTGTGTTGGTAGAGTGATATCACATAGAGAACTGCATCCGTAAAAAGCAGAACTTCCTATAGTAGTGACGTTAATAGGTAGGTTTAGTTTAGTCAACGATGTGCAGTTTGCGAACGCATCGTGACCTATGGTGGTTATAGAGTTTGGTAGGTTTACTTCGGTTAGATGTCCTTTACTACAGAACGCATAGTCGCATACGTTGGTTATGCCCTCTTCAATAGTTACAGACTTGATATCGTAGCCAACCCAAGGTACTTCAAAGTTTTTATATTGATACAGTTCACCCGTACCACTGATAGTTAAAGCTCCCGTGGTATCGTCAAAAGACCATTTAGCGTTATCGCCACATTTGTCATTGTTAGGTTCTTCTAAAGCTATAAAAGTAATGCCGTTAGCGTTTGCATAGGTTTCAGCTTGTGAACCTTTATAACCTCTAATGATAAAGTCATCTTCGATGGTAAAAGTTGCACCGTCACCCGCTGCATATCCTATAGCATAAGTTCCAATACGTTGTACACTTTTTGGAATGGTCATATCAGTAACTTTATTTATTGGTAATAAATCATCGTATTTAAGGAATGCACCGTCACCTATTATTTTAAGGTTATTAGGAATGTTTATTTCCTTTAGATTACCACTAAAACCACCTATAGAATAATTTCCTATTCTAACCAAACTATCAGGTAATGATATACTTTCAACATAGTACATAGGGTTACTATCTTCATTAGTTGAACATGTAAAGAATAGATAGTCTCCAATACTGGTAATACCCTCTTCTACTACTATTTTTTTTATACGGTCGTCCTCATCAATAACGCAGTATTCACCATTAAATGTAAATGGTGCAGTAGAATGACTATAATTGTAAGTGTCACCAAAACCTTTAATAGTTAGAGTTTCAGTAGTTTTATCATATGACCATGTAGCATTGTTACCACATTTATTATATAGATTTTTTCCGTTGTTGTTAAAGTAATCATAAGAGAAAGCATTATAAGAGTCGATTAAGTCATCTTTAGAAATACCGTTTTTGCAATTAATTATTTTGTATGTTAGGTTTAAATTCTTAAGATTTTCGTAGTATGGGGAAACGTTTCCGTCATACTCTTGCCAGTCTTCATCACTGGAATATTCATATTCTGTAGATACTCCGTTTACGATTGAGGTTTTAAATAGTGGTTTTTGAGAATAAGTTTTATTATATGGAAATAGTTTAATTTTAGTAGTTTCCATGTTTTCTTTATCACCATATATTAAGTCTGTGCCTATATAGAAAGTATCGTACTTAAAGTAGTTTTCTCCAAGAGATTCTGTGGCAGCGAATAGTTCTAAATCATAAGATAGAAGGTCTATATTATAAGATGACATATCATCATATGTATATTCTTCAAGTTTAGTGACAGTATTATTTGCAATATCTATTTTATATGCGTACATATAAGTATCTCTAATGGTGCCTTGTTGGTTACATACTATTAATTCAAGGTTGCCGTCAAAGTTTATATCTAAAAAAGTTACACCCTTTAAAGAATGTTCATCATCTTCTAAATTGAGTAGTTCATTCCAAGAACTATAATTATTTTCTAATACAATGGCTACTCTTTCTGATATGGTAGTAGTCGTTGCATCAGCTACTATTGGGCTATAAGGTGCTATAGCAGATACTAACGCTAAACTTATAATGCCACAGACGATTTTTTTACGTTTCATAAGATTTTCCTCCTTAGAATATTTTATCTTTTAGTATTAGCATGACTATATCTAATACTTCTAATAGTATTAATGAGGTTACTATTCTACCTTTGTACTTTGAGAGTGGTGAGGTAGTACTCTTTTTGGACGGTTTAACGTCTTCTTGTGGAGTGGTAGTAGTCGTATTAGTGGTAGTGATAGCCGTAGTATTAGACGTTTCACTGGTAGAGGCTGTAGTAGAAGTATCTTCTTTAGACTGGTTTTCATCGTACATATAGTGAATGGTAATACCTTTTAAGTCTTCATAATATTCCGAATTTTCTATAGTATCCCAATCGTGCTTAGAACCTTGATAGTATATATCCATTAGAGCGTTGCAACGATAGAATGCCATAGGTTCGATACATCTTATACTTTGTGGAAGTACTATATACTTTAGTTCAGTACAGTATTCAAAAGCGTATTCTTTAATGGAAGTTACTCTGTTAGGTACTGTTATATCGTGGATTGAAGCACATCCAGAAAAGGTTCTACTTTCTATAGAAGTTAAACTTTCAGGTAAAGAGATATCTGTCAAGTTTGTGCAGTCGTAAAAAGTTTTTGGTTGTATGTGTACTACACCGTTAGGAATAGTTATACTCTCTAAAGAGGTGCAATGTGCAAAGGCTTCTTTTCCTATTTCCGTTACACTATTAGGAATAGTTATCTCTTTAAGTTTGGTACAGTAAGATAGCATATTACCGCTTATCTGCTCTATGTTATTTGGTAGAGTGATTTTAGTTAGACGGTCACAACCCATAAAAGCACTATCTTCTATAGTCTTTACACTGTTAGGAATAGTAACTTCTTTTAATCCACTATATGAGAATGCACTATCTTCTATGGTGGTTATGTTTTTAGGTATGGATATACTACTCAAAGCCGTACACTTAGCGAACATACTCTGACTAATAGAACGCATCTTTTTTGATATGGTTACTTTGTTTAAGGCAGTACAGTTTCCAAAGGCTTGTCTACCTACATAGGTTACGCTATCGGCAATAGATACTTCTTTTAAAGACGTACAGTTATTAAAAGCTTCTTCTTCTATGCTCTGTATGTAGTTTGGTATAGATACTTTTTTGATGTTCTTGTTGCCATAAAACTGATATATTCCGATATGTTTTATATCCTTTGGTAGCGATAGTACACCGTCTTCTTTGATAGTATAGTCTATAGGAGTAGTCTCTTGAGCTATCTGATTAGGCAACTCTTGTGCGTGTATTTTCATATTCGGTTCACGATAGAATGTAGTTATACTTAACGTTAGTGCTATAGCACACACTAAAAATTTTTTGACTTCATTATATATCCCACCTTTATGAGTGTTATTCTAAAATATTATGATAGTATTATATCATATATTTCAAAAAAATGGTTTATTTTGTAATATTCTCACAATTATTTGTAATATTTCTTGCCTATATTAATATATATTCCCTACTTTAGACAGTAGGGGACTTCATCGATAAAGTAATCAAAAAACCCCCACTTCTAAGCAGGGGAGTATATATTTAATATATTGTGCTGTTGGCACACAAAAGTTAGTATCTAATGTGATATACTATATTTAAAGTTAAAACGTTAGTGCTATTAATTTAGTACTGTATCTAAATACTAAGGAGGAGTTTGTATGTTATCTATGATACTATTAGCATTGTACTTTATATTCGGTTATAAGAGCATTAGATATTGCAAGGCTAACATTCTACACATTAGGTACGAACTTGTGACTAACTGGTCAGACCATCTATGTAACAATATAATAATGGGTGCGTTTATCGGTTGGATTACTATTCCTATTATGATACTTCATAGCCTACTATTTAACAGAGGATAACAGTATACATCTATGACAGAAAAGAGGTTCAATCTATGGAAGATATGAAAGATAAGACTACTAATAATGATAATAGTACCGACGAAAATACTGTTAAGGACGCAAAGTCTTCAAGGCGTGATAGTCTAAAAAAATCGTTTAAAAGTTTTGAAAAAAAGTTTAAGATAGTAGCTAATATAGGCGCAATTTTTATATTTATTTTTGGAGCAGTAACGTTTGTGAAACTTTACAAGGCAATATGTATTGAAAATCAAGTAGACTATGACTTACTTAAAGATAAGATGAAGTACTATCAAGAGTATCACCTGTTTGATGACCTATTAAGTTACGACTTATGGTTGGAAGACCCTGAACGGTATGATGATGAACTTGTATCTGTAGAAGGTATAGTACCCATAAAAGAAATAGCTAATACGGATATCATAAATGATTCATCAGACCGAGTGGTTACGGTGTATAGCTTGAAAAAAGAAGATACTTACTTAGTACTATTAAACTCAAGAAAAGAACCTTGGATAGATATTAGTAACCATCTATATGAAAGCATAGATATGATATGCCTTTCACAACGTATGTACATTAATTCTAAACCCATAGACGTTTTAATTCCTACATATACTTATGGCGACTATGCACCTAAAGAAAAGACTACCACTACTAATGTAACAGAAGCCAATACTACCACAACAACAACTACTACTACTACCACTACTCAAGATAAGTACGACGATGATAGAACATACTCTCAGTATCAATCCACGGTGTATGGTGCAGTATTAGATGACTATTTTGAAAATTCCTACGATGTGTACGACTTCTTAAACGTGGAGTCTTATGTGGACGGTGAAATGTATATGAGCGACTGTGAATATCCA
Source organism: uncultured Oscillospiraceae bacterium (assembly GCA_934444765.1). Taxonomy (GTDB): domain Bacteria; phylum Bacillota; class Clostridia; order Oscillospirales; family Ruminococcaceae; genus UBA5884. Next base: position 17,049 of record CAKSDC010000017.1, on the reverse strand, counting down.
GAATATAACGAATATATGCTATCACCAGTATTATATGATGGCAAAAAAGTAGCTATCGACCCATTACTTAAAGACGTTCATACAGTCTATAGTTCAGATAGTGATAATATTATAATGTTAGAAGGTTATTTTTTTGAAGACCAATCACCATATATGTACGTAATATTGCATAGTTTCGATTTAGAAGAAGACGACTTTGTTAAAGACGCAAGATACATGGTAGCAGGTGTATCACACTTTACCTATTATGAAGATGTGGCTATTCCATATATAGACTGTTACTATATAGACTCGTATCAATAATACTTTCAGTTTGGAGGAATATATATGTTTGAAAATGCAGGACAAAAAGTACAAAGTTTCGCTATAGTAGTATTCGCTTTAGGGTGTATAGGTTCTATAGTCGGAGGAGTTTCATTAGCGTCACTTAGCGTCATATCTTGTGTAATTACTATAGCGGTAGGCGTATTAATGAGCTACATATTCGCACTGATACTATACACAGTAGGTCACACATTGGCTACTATGGAAGAACTTTCTGCTTGGTGCAAAGATAGTGTAAACACTCTTAATAAGTATACTAAAGAAAATAGTGCCACTCTACAAGAACTTTCTGTAAAAGTGGACGGTTTAAAGTCTAAATTAGAATAGTACCTATTGACATTTTAATCCATATGGTGTATAATGTATATACCCGATTGGATATATTTAACCTTATAACTTAGGAGGATTTAATATGAATAACTTAAACGACAGTTCAAACACTTCAAACGATAGTTCAAATCAAGATATTAAAAAAATTCTTGAAGGACCTATGATATGGGGTGAAATTCCAATGATACCAATTTTTGGTAGTAGACTTTTGGACAAAATGCTAAAAGATATAACCAAGAGAAAAGACAACCCAAAGCAAAAGTAACGAGTTATCCTTGTGTTACATTAAAAAATATATGCGTATCGGGAACTATATACTAAGTAGTTCCCGAAAATTTTTTATATTGTGCTACTGGCACACTAATTTCAACACTATATGTGATATAATACTACTAAAGAGTACGGAAATACCTTCCAATTTAATAGTGCTTTTGGTTGGTTCTACCTAAGATGTAGTCCGTAGATACACCATAAAAGTCTGCAAGTGTTACTATATGTCTTATAGGAATTTCCCTTTCGCCAGTTTCGTACCTTGAATACTGTGGTTGAGTGGTCTTTAACAGTTTGGCAATATCTTTTTGGTGTAGGTCCATATCTTCTCTAAGGTCACGTAGTCTTTGTAAATAGTACATAATAACACCTCCGTTAGTTTGTATATTATGTACAATTATATCACAAATATTGAGATAACTATTGACAATATGCCCGAATGGGTATATAATATACATATTAAGGAAATAAGATATCCAATCGGATATACACAACTTAGGAGGTTGTTGTATGAAAAGATTTTTTTGTGTATTAAAACTAATTAACGCTTCTTTTTTAGTCGGATTGGTTAGTGGCGTGTTGCTCTCCAGTAAGACTATTAGAAACAAGCTTGTAAATCTAAAGGAGGAACTTATATATGATTAATGAAATCAAAAAATTGGAAAATAATTTACCAGTACAACAAATAAAAGATACTGTAGATGGTACTATTGGTATGTCTAAGACAACCGCTGACAATATAGAAGACCTTTTTGGAAATATGGTTGATGATATTGGAGCATTAAGAGGTGCGTCTAAAGGTGCAGTTATAGGTTCTGTAATCGGTGCGGCGGCAGCGGCTCTTATAGGAAGTGCTGTTGTCCCATTTGCTATAGGTGGTGGAGTGGTTTTAGCTGCAGTAAATGCTAAGCTTAATTTAGGGAAAAGTACATCAAGCGATATAATAGATGCGAATAGTGAAACTGGAGAAAATGTAAAGGAGAATTATTATGAGTAAAAATGATTATAATACATATGATACATACGAAGAAGAGCGTATTCATAAGAAATCTGGAGAAGAAAAGGGTTTAGATGCATTGAAAGCGGCAGGGAAAGTTTTAACTGTTTGGGCAATTGTTAATGGTATTTTAAAGACTATTATTAATGATAATAATGAAGGTAGGTAGTTGTGCTATGGCTAATTTAAAAGATTTAAAAGCACAGGCAATTAGTAAGTATATTAGAAATTGTGTTCCAGGTGGTAGAAGATATAGAGTATATACTTACGAAAACATTCCAAATAGTGTTTTAAATAATGCGTTAAGCTATTATGCTAACTCTATACCTGAAGAGCAAGTATTGGGTATTATAGATACTTCCTTTATGAAAAATGGAAAAAGTGGAATAGTATTTGGTGAATATGGATATTCAGTTTCAGAAGCTACCAAAAAATATAATGAATATCCAAGGCTTTTAGGCGACGATTTTGAAGAGTATAATGTTGATGCAGTTAATACCATTTCAAAAATGATGTGTGAATTAAGCCAAGAATATGCCAAAAATAAAGAACGTAATAAAGGTGTGGCTAAGAAAGTATTAACAGGTTTAGGAGTATTAGTTACTCAGGTTGTTAAAGCCAAATTAAAAATATAACATCCAATATATGTGTCGTTATGTAAATAATAGGAGGAATTATTATGGTAAATCCAAAAAAACTTGTTGCTCAACAGATTCTTAAAAAAGTAGTTAAACCTAAAACAGGTATTGTACCACTTGATATTGCTTTGACAGCAATAACAGTAGCAGTTAGTGTCAAACAGATTTACGATTTCGGAAAAAGCGTGAAAACTAAATAGTTAGGAGTGAGCATTATGGCTAAATCACCATTAGATGTTATTGATTTTCTTTTAGTTGTTGCAGGAGCTGTCGTGTCAGTTGCAAAAGCTACTAAAAATGTTAAAGGCAAGTAGTTAATATTATATACATATATAAAAACACTATCAGTGTAAGCTAATAGTGTTTTTATTGTGTGTTATGCCTCTTGAGTACCCTCTATTAGAGTTTCAAAATGGTCAGCTAAGCGTTCGTTTACTTCTATTACCGAAAACCTATGACATATACCATATATTATGATGCTATCACGCTTTACTTTAGCGTATAGCATAGGATAACCGCACTCTTTTAGAACTTTTTGAGTTTCTTCAAGGGTCAGCTTTACGCCTATGCATAGTGCTATTATGATATCCCGTGAGGGGTTGCACTTTTTACCGCTGAATATTTGGTACGCATAGTTTGGGCTTAAGTCGGATTGACGTATAGCGTCTATTCTTTTAACGTTCTTTTCAGATATCATTTGGTTTAGCACTCTTGCCACGTTGCAGACTATAAACTGTTCGTCGTTGGTGTTAAGATATGTATCTAAAGAGTAGTTACTGTCAGTTAGAGTTCCTAACAGTTCTTCGGTGGACTTTTTATGTTTTTTATCCATGTATTGACACCTCCTATAGTATATGATATACTATTTTTGCAAACATTTCAAGGGGGAGGAAATTTTTTTGAGTAAGTTTAAAGAGTTAAAAAAACTTTCTAAAGACGTATCGTTAGTAAAGCGAGTAGAAACGGGTAAACTGTACGTTTTAAAGTACGCTCCTATAAAGCAGTTGGAACTGTATAGAACTGTATCTATATTAGATAGTCCGCACTTTCCTAAGGTGTGCTATTTAAAAGACTTAGGTACTAAAATCCAGATATTAGAAGAATACATACAAGGTAAAACTCTTGAAAAGGAGTTGGAAGAACACATAATATTACCACCTTCTAAAGTTAAACACTATATGTTGGAACTCTGTAAGGCGGTAGGTGAGCTACACTCTGTAGGCATAGTGCATAGAGACATTTCCGCTAACAATATAGTCATTACTAAAGATAATCAACCTATATTGATAGACTTTGGTATCTCTAAATACTGTGATGTGAACTCTAAAGATACTTCTCATATGGGTACTGTTGGGTATGCTTCACCTGAACACTTTGGCTTTAGCAATACCGATGAACGTTCTGATATCTACTCTTTGGGCGTGCTTATGAACGTTATGTTGATAGGTTCTTATCCTGAAGATGAAGTGTTCACCGACTATGGCTTTGGTAAGATAATAAGAAAGTGTGTACAACTGTCTTCCGATAAGAGGTATAAAGACGTATCCGCACTATACAAGGATTTAGATAAGATTAAACTTAAAGTTAAGAGTGCTGAAGTATACTACAATTCGGAGGAACTAAGCGAACAGACTTTGCTAAACGTGGATACTATGTTACTCCATAAACAGTACTATCAAGCTATAGAGGTTCTACAAGAAGCCATGAGTTCCGAGCGTAACTGCTTAATGCGTGAACTATATCTATATAAGCTATCTATAGCGTATGAACAGTTAGGCGACGTTGATACTTCTGCTAAGATAATAATAGATAAGATATATAACGATAGAATGATACTAAGTAGTTCCGACCTATACCACAGACTTATCAGTTTAAGTAGTAGAGTATCTAAAAGTCTACGAAAGGATATCTACAATATCAGAAAGAACTACGTAGTAGGCGACTCTACACCTATGCACATTCCTATTATAGATAAGTATATATTCTAAACTAATAGCCTTTACCGTATGTTTGGGTAGAGGCTATTGGTCGTGAAAAGTTTCTAACGTGTCCAAACTGAACCTTATATATAGTAAAAATGCTTGTGTTTGGTCAATGGATATGCTATAATATATCTGTAGTACACTTAATTAGCATTAGAGGACACGCACTATGATAGAAAAACTAAAAGATATTATCTTATACGGTGGATTGGATAAGTCCACATATCATAAGTATAAGTACAGCGTATTAAGTCAAGACGTAAAGAACCTTTCGATATACTTAATAGTATCTGGAATACTGTTCGCAGTATTAGGGGTGGTTAGCAGAGTTTCGTTGGAAGTAGCAAAGACTAACTCTATAGTATACTTTTCCACTGCTGGGACTATGTTTGCTACGCTATTAATTCAAAGACTTTTAATCAAACTAAAGGGTGAGGCGTTTTGGCTACATACTGTATTGATATATTGGTATATGGCTATAGTATACGCTCAATCTGGTTTCCTTACCATAAAGCACACTGATATGTTAGCCGTTACATATGTATGTGTTCTACTTATGATACCGTTACTATTTACACAACGACCACTATATACTATACTTTCACAGAGTGTAAGCGTAGTAATATTCTGTATATTGGTAGAAAAGTTCAAATCGCCAGATATAGCGTGGGTGGATATTTGGAATGCTATCACTTTTTTTGCAATATCTATAGTGGTAGTAACGATAGTAGTTCCTATACGTTTAAAGAGTATGGTTCAAACGGTCATAATTAAAGAACTCAGCGAAAACGACTTGCTAACAGGACTTAAAAATCGTAACTGCTATGAAAACGACTTTAAAGAGTTCACAAACTTAAAAGAAAAACCTATTTGCATATATGCCGACGTTAACGGACTTCACGAACTTAACAATGAACAGGGTCATCAAGTTGGGGATACTATGTTAAAGACTGTAGCACGTAGTATCAAGCGTTCTTTTGGTGCGTTGTACTCCTACAGAATAGGCGGTGATGAGTTCGTATCTTTCTACTTTACGGATAACCTATCTACAGTGGAACAGTTAGTACATAACGTCGATATAGAACTTGCTGATAAAGGGTATCACGTATCTTTTGGCTATGCTAAGGCTAACGATGAAGACGAACCCTTTGAAAAAGTCGTCACAAGAGCAGAACAGCGTATGTATGAAGCTAAGAAGACATACTATCAGACTACTGGCAAAGATAGAAGGGTCAGAAGATAGTCACTAATAGTTAATAGTAGATTTTAAGCCGTTGTGAATAGTAACACAACGGCTTTTAGTCTAAACTCTTTCTATACGTTTGAATATGTGTTTAAGATATAGGTACGCTAATATAGAAGTTATAAGTTCGGTAGTCCAAAAAGCGTGCCATACTCCGACTGCTCCCATGATACTACTTAGTACGTAGGCTATAGGAACTATTAATAGTACGTATCTACACATCGAAATTGCTAAAGACGGCAGACCTTTTCCCATACCTTCTAAAGCTCCCGTAGTAGTAACCGATACGGAAGATACTATAAATCCTATACATAAGATACGCAGAGCGTTCGCTCCTATGTCTATAGTGTCCGCATTTTGAGTGAATATCCCTATTAGACTACTTGGTATTACTATACATAGTATAGTGCCTACTATCATGATACTGCATATCAACGCACACGCTACATAGAAGACGTTCTTAACTCTTTTGTGTTCGTTAGCACCGTAGTTGTAACCTATTATAGGTCTCATGCCTTGAACTACTCCGTTTGCTGGTAAGTATAAGAACGTCTGTAGTTTATAGTATACTCCCAACACGAACACGTAACTTTGAGAGAAGTTTCCAAGTATAACGTTTAGTACGGATATCAACAGGGAGGGGAGTGCCATATTCAAACTTGCGGGAATGCCTACTGAATATAGTCTTTTACAGATATCTCCACTTAGTTTGGCGTGCTTTAGGCTATACTCTATCTGTATTGGTGATAGCGTATAACTGAGGATATACGTTATCAATCCTACTGTTTGACCTATTCCAGTAGCTAAACCAGCCCCTTTAATGCCCATTTCTGGAAGTATACCTATTCCGAATATAAGCATAGGGTCAAGAACTATGTTAGTTATAAATCCTGCCAACATACATAACATGGTGGTCATCATGCGTCCCACTGCTTGAAAAGTCTTTTCGAATACCAACTGCCATGCTACTACTATAGTAAAGCAGAACGCCACGTTGGAATAGCTTACTCCTAACTCTATAGTTTCAGCGTCGGAAGTGAATATCTGTAGAAAGTACTTCATTCCAGATATGCACAGTATAGTAAGTAGTATTCCGTGAATGGTAGCTAATAACATTCCCTGACTTGCCGACTTTTGAGCCTTCTCTTCTTCTTTTGCACCTAAATAGTACGCTATAGCCGAATTTATACCTATTCCAAAACCTATCATAGTAGAGTTTATCAGATTTTGTATAGGAAATACTAACGATAAAGAAGTCATAGCCTTTTCGCTAATCTTCGCTACAAAGTAGCTATCCACTATGTTATACATAGAGTTCACTAACATTGAAACTACCATAGGTAGCGACATCTTAGCTATAAGTGGAAGTATCTTTTCTTCTTTCATGTACGTTTGACTCATATGGTTCTGCACTGCATCGTGTATAGTGCAGAGGTTCACCTCCTAAATGTGTTAGTCAAGAACTATCTTATTAAAAGCAAAAACGCCACACCCCAACTTGTGGGTGTGACGAAAATAAGACTGATATCCTTAGAAAAATTCACACAGATTTTCTGCTGATATTATATCATACTATCTTTATTTTGTCAACCTTATCTCCTCGTCTAAAGTTAGTGGGATTGTGGTTGAAACCATTTCAAGCTAATGGTATCTTATACCATTGACAAACGTTAAGTGAAGTATTATTTGACGTGATATTTTAAGATTTTAAAATAAAGAAAGTCGCACATCTGTGGAGATATGCGATAGTCTAACATATTTAGTAGTATGGAGGCGACGAGAATTGAACTCGTGTCCGAAAACCCATTCATACGGCTTTCTACGGGCGTATTATACTGATTAAGTTCCCCTTAAGTTTGCACAGTATACTAAGCGAAAGTAAGAGTAACCTTTAAGATACGACCTATAGCGAAAGGTAGCACATATAGGAAGTTGACCACTAAATCGACGCTCTAATTAAAACCGTGGTAAGTCTTAGTAGAACGAATGGCGCCATTAGGCAGCCATTAGCATAGAATCTTCATCAGCGTTTATATTTAAAACGTTGTTTGCACATTTTAAAGAGGTCGTGCGTCTCTGCCCGCTTACCGAACTTCAAAGTCCCCGTCGAAACCTTTACGCCCCCACGATTAGTTAAAGTTCTAAGTATTCTATTCTATGGTAGAGTATATTCTAACATATATACTTTTAAAAGTCAATAGGGTTTTAAAAGTTTGTGCATACTGTCCAAAGTAGAGCCGTAATATTTGTGAGTATATCCAAACTTGAAAATATTTCAAAATATAGTGTTACGTTTTAGCACGTTAGAGAGTTATTATAACAAGGGGCAATAGTATTGCCAAACTAAGGAGATTAAGAAATTGTTAAAAAGTTATAAGACTGAAATTTTCCCTACACCTGAACAAAAAGTTCTAATCCATAAAACTATAGGAGTATGTAGATATATCTATAATTTTTATTTAAGTAGAAATTTGGAAGTGTATCAAAATACTGGGGAATTTTTATCCGCCTATGATTTTGAAAAGTGGTTAAATCATGAATTTTTACCTAATAATCCTACGTTCAATTGGATTAAAGAAGTAAGTTCTAAGGCAGTAAAACAGTCTATGATATATGGAAACTGTGCTTTTAGAAATTTTTTCAATAAAAAGACTGGTTTTCCAAAGTTCAAAAAGAAACATAATTATGATGTCAAAGCATACTTTCCTAAAAATAGCAAAACGGACTTAATCGTCAATCGCCATAGAATAAAGATACCTACTCTAAAATGGGTTAGACTTAAAGAAAAAGGGTACATTCCAACTAACGTTAAAGTTAGGAGTGGAACAGTATCGTATCATGGTGGAAAGTACTTTGTATCTGTGGTAGCTGAAGTTGATGAACCACCTAAACCAGTGTTAAACTCTTTTGGATATGGTATAGACTTAGGTATAAAGGATTTTGCTACCATTAGTAATAGAAAAATTTACAAAAATATCAATAAAACACCAAAGGTTAGACATTTAGAGAAGACACTCAAACGTGAACAGAGAAAACTTTCAAGGAAATATGAAAGTTTTAAAAAACGAAATAATATTTTGAAAGGAGTAGCTACTCGACAAAATATCGATAAACAGAGGCTTATCGTACAAAGATTAAACTATAAACTATCATGTATAAGAACGGATTATATCAATAAGGTAGTTAGTGAACTGGTGAAAACCAAGCCAAAATATATAACTATTGAAGACTTAAACGTCAAAGGCATGATGAAAAATAGGCATCTTTCAAGAGCGATATCGCAACAGAAATTCTATGAATTTAGAACCAAACTAACTAATAAGTGTCATATCTATGGGATTGAACTTAGATTAGCAGATAGGTTCTATCCAAGTAGTAAGATGTGCAATCGTTGTGGAACTATCAAAAAAGACTTGAAACTATCCGATAGGACTTATAGATGTTCTTGTGGATATATCACTGATAGAGATTTCAATGCAAGTCTTAACTTGAAAGACTGTTTAACTTACAAGATAGCATAGTCAAGCTATGGTAAGTGTGTACGGTGGGCTGCATCGGAATTTACGCCTGTGGACTATACAAGAACTTGTGAGTAGTCTTAGGACAAAAGCATATAGGTTGAAGCAGGAACTTTCTCGATATGGATATATTTGTCCATATTTTGAGTGGCAGCAGGAATAAAAAAAATGAATAGTAGAATATTTTCTATAGCGTGTAGTGGAATACTGTCCGCTTACGCAATAGTGGGGGTCAATAGTATTCAGGCGAACGCACTCGAATGGAGTGAACCTGAACTTTCTTCTATTAGTGTATACTCTGGAAAAGATAGGTCTATATCCGTTACCGTACCTATCGGCTATGAGTACAGTATGGAAGACGTTCCAGACTTAAACTTTACTAAGACGTATGAAAGTAGTGCTACTACTTTAGTCACTCAAAAGGTTGAATATCGATACGATACAAAGGAAGTCTCTAAAGAGAGTATAGAAGAAGAGTATGGAATATATGGCAAACTTCAAGACGACTTTGACATTCACGCTGTGTACGTCGTTGGTATAAACGATAGTGATAAAACCGACGGTGTACTATTAAACTCTCTAATTGTAAAGATTACCTACGACGTTACAGACCACTCTTGTTATGGTGACCACTATCTACAAGACGGTGCAGTAGTACAGGTTCAAGACGGGGAGTACTCCAAAGCGTACACTCTTGAAGATAGTAGACTGGTAGAGTATACAGGGGATACCTCTAACGCTGTACAGATTACTTCCGATAACTACAAGGTGTTATTGGACTGTAACACCTACTATCTAACAGAGTACTATAGTTATAGTACTCATACATGGGTAACTCGTGACGAAATAGTAAAGCCTGATACCGTAGTAAGTGACACGTTTGGATACGTCAGCGATATTACTGATAGTGACTTTACAGTAACACTCAATGAGGGTGGAACAGTAACGTATCCAATAGATGCCGAATACGTAAACGTTATGGCGGACCTATCGTTAGACAATAGAGTGAGTATATACGGTCATAACACTACTACTCAGGATTGGTACACTAATCCATATAAAGTATGCGTAGAACCTTCTTATAAGGTAACGTTGAGTGGTACAGTAACGGAAGTCACCAAAGACGGTGTAGTAATAGATACTGGTTACGGTATCACATACACTGTAAAGGTACAAGCCAAAGTAGGCGATGCTATAATAGCTACCAACGTAGGCGACGCTATCGACGAAAGTTGGTGGAATACTGCTAATATTCAAGTAATCAGTAATACTGATACTGTGGGAGATAGTGGAGATACTCCTACGGTTCGTGGGGACGTAAACGGCGACGGAAAAGTCACTACCGCCGACTTACTACTACTTAAAAAGATGTTATTAGGTATATCCTAAGTATATATACGATATTAAAAAGGAGGACTATATATGAAAAACTTCAAACGTACCATAGCTACTATATTAGCTATATCTACACTATGCAGTATTACTGCTATACCAACTTTAAACATTAGTGCTAACGACGTACAATTGGGCGAGAGTTACAGCTATGCCGATAGTTATTCTAAAAAGTCGATAACTGGGGCTACTGGAATAGCAGTCGCACAGGTCAAGTTAGTATATGATGACGATACTACCGTTGACACTTCTAAAATGGTACTGTTAAGTTCTGGTGACGGCTATAGTAAGTATGCATATCTTACATACTACTATATAGACGATACTACCGACGGTATACAACCTGTAGATAGTTTAGAACTTGATACACTCACAAACCTTAAAGTGTTCCAGAATGACGTATACTATGACAGTGATGCTACTACCATAGGCTATAGCAACGACCCCGTTAAAGAACTACTCGACCTTAACGGTATCGACTACCCACAAGATGACGTTGGAAACGTTTGGAGGAACGACTTAGTATACTACTACAACGCTAAGACTAACGAATACATTGGATACGGTTTCTGTGGCGGTGAATGGTTAGTAGTCGATATGTTTCTACCAGACCAATACCTACCAAGCCAAATGCCTAATAAGGTTACAGACTTAGCCTCTTATATAGAGCAGATGGAACAGATATACTCTAAAAAGTATGTGGACTACAACCATATAGACGTTTCCGACGATAACGTATTCTTCAAAGAGAGTGATAACTACTGCCTATACTATAAAGACGATGGCAAATTAGCAAGTTTTGGATACGGTGCTACTCCTTGCATACTCTTTAAGAGTACTAATAGTAGACTAACTCTTAACGACGTTCTAACTAAGCAACAACGACAGTATCTATTTAGACTTTCAGGCGATGAGATTGACCTAAAACTTTCTAAACTGGATACCGATAGTGTTACTGGTGAGATTGAATACTATATCCACCTATATAACGACGGTAAAGTACTATCCGACAAAGACTTCCGAGAGTACGTATACGGTTTAGGACAGTCTATTATGGCTAAGGGAATATCCAATAACTGTTACTTTGGAGGTTATGCTGGCTTTGACACTGCTAATATTTACAGCGTCTACCCTAACGCAACACTTTCAGTAACTACTACCGAAGGTATGTCCGAAGAAGAGTTTACCACTAAGTATAAGGATATACTCGGCAGTTACGATAGTATCAGTAGCAATGGCGATAGAGAGTATACCATAGTATACTCTAAACATACAGATAGTGACGACTCCGACAGTACAGGTAGTTACACAGACTTAGTAGCCATAGTTAAAGACCTAAAGTCTGCCGACGGTATACAGAAGGCTATCTGTACAGACTGTGGTTGGATGTCTACCGAATTAGCTCAGATTAACCACCATTTACAATACGCTATTCCAGTAGTAGACGATATCAAAGTTACTATCGGTGAAAGTTCCGAAGAGGACAATAAGACCATACTAAACGGCGACGTAAACTGCGACGGAAAACTTTCCACCTTAGATATGCTACTACTTAAGAAGCAACTGTTAGGTATAATCGCTTTAGATAGCCTTGGCTATGAACACGTAGTAGGCGACGTAAACTGTGACGGTGAAGTTACCACTGCCGACTTGATACTACTCAAAAAGGCTATGTTAGGTACGATAGACTACACTCTATTAACCAACACTACCACTGCTGAAGACGGTCAAGATAGAGTAAAGACTATCACATTAGAGGATATGGACGCTTTAAACGGTTTTTCTTCCATGAATAATAACGGTTCTTCTATGCAAGTATACACCGAAAATGGCAAGACTATAGAGATACTCACTAATGAAGATACTACCTATAGTGGCTTAGTAAGTAGTGCTGACGAACTGGTTCAATACTATAGTTGTTATCGTGAAGTGTTTACTACCGACGGCAAATATACGAATGTAGAGTATTGCTGGAATATTACTTACCACTATGACAAGGCTACTCATACTTATGTAGCTACTAATATTTCTGTAAGTCCAGTAACAGAACCACAAGAGACTACTGTAATCTCATATTAAGAATAGACGTATCAAAAGTCCCTTGCTATATTGCAAGGGACTATTTGCTGTATTTAGTTAAAATAATATTAAAGCACAGATAGAGTTTAGGACTACTCTTCAGGGGAGTGGTCTATATAGTCGCCGTGGCATACGTTACCTGTAGAGTTCATAAGGGTGTTATCGTAACAGTAGTTAGTAGCGTCCCAACCGTCGAGGATATATATAGAACTGTCGTCAAGATAGAGGCTATTGCCGTAGAACTGGTTATTCTGTCCCCAACCGTCTATTAGCACGTGGTATTGAAAAGCAGAAGTGACGTTAGGGTTCTGTAGTCTGTAGCCCGTGTTGTAGCGTATGATACTGTCGTTACCCTGAGCGTCCACAAAGCTATCGGCATAGTTTTCGCCAGACATACCTTCACCATAGAACGTGCAGTACTCTACGATAGTACCGACGGTCTGTTCTTTGATGTCCACGTGTTCAGCGGATACGTTAGGACCTAAAGTGCATTTAGAGATAGTGTTGTAGTTACAGTCGAACCCATAGCCAGTGTCTTCGTGGTACGTACCGATATAGATAGCTTCACCATATGGTGGAGAGACTACTCCCGTATCGTGGACGTTGCAACTGCTGACGGTACAGTAGGAACTGCTATCTCTTAGGTGGATACCTTCCGAACCGATATTGTACACTTCACAACCTGTGACGTTACTATAGTTAGAGTGGTCTAAGAGTATACCCTTTTGGGAGTTGGTGACTTTTAAGTCTTGTACGTTCCAATAGTCTCCTGTGATGTATAGTACTGCACCCGTAGAGGTACTGTAACCACTAAGAGTAGCCATACTGTCGGGGTTTTCACTGCGTATAGTGATAGGGTGTTCTTTAGTGCCTTCGGCATTGGAGTAGAATATAGCACCTTTTGGATTAGGACTGCTACTATCTCTTGCGTATAGTTCAGAAGTCAATACTATTTCGTCGCCAGCCATGGCATCGGTTAGAGCGTCCATGAGTTCTTCCGAGGTGGAAACTTTAACGGTTCGTAGAGTGGAACTACTCTGTGTAGAACCTTTAAGGAGTATCTGTTTGATAGTCACTAAGTCGAGAACGTTAATATATCCGTCGTGGTTAGCGTCATAAGGGGTAGCCTCTTCACCGAGTATGTAGCGTTTAGTCTGTAGTAGAGTATTAGTAGTAACGTAGGTAGTGGAAGTTTCCGCCGTACACGTAGTAGTGTTGAGTGTAGATAACATTCCCAATACTATGGAAGTAGCTATAGCATAGTAGGTGTACTTCATATGGAAATAGTCTCCTTTCGATTAATAGTGGTTATCTATGCCGATATCCAAACCACTGATACGTTCGTCAGGTTGAATGATAACCAATCCATTGGGTTGAGTATAGTTGAGCATATACGACTCCCCAGAGGCTTGACCGATTAAGTTTTTAAACGATAGGTCGGTCTTAAATTGAGGGTCTGAACCCGTAAAAGCCACCATAGCGTCAGGGTCACACATACAAGGCGTTTCTAATACTATAGGGTTTCCGGAAGTCAGTATAGCTACTTGAGCCCCTTGATACTGTCCAGTAAGTTCGGAGGTAAATATTCCCTTTTGAGAGATTACTCCTATACCTATAGGTTTAAGCCCGTATCTGCAAGCGTCGTTAAATGCCAACAGGTCTTCCGACTCCACCTTGATAGACTGCCCTACTGGAAGGTTTATAACCGTTACGTGGCGTTGCTTGTGTGCATAGTAGGTGACAGTCTGTCCGTGTGAGATAGTCTTCATTAGTGGAATGTTTTCTCCTGTAAGTCTACGTCCAATCTGTCCGAATAGTGCCTGTAACGGATTGCCTTGTGGTCCTAACAGTACCTTTTCAAAGTTATAGCTACCCTGACCGCCTATCCAAGAACCAGCCTTAGAGAATATAGTGCCTTGACCGTCACAAGTTACCCTTAGACAGAGTTCGTTGCAAGTTTCAAACTGCATCATAAGATATCAAATCCTTTCAAGTGTTGTATAATAGCTAATCTGCTACGTCTACACCGTAGCGATAGCATAGTCCGTATAGGTCGTCTGCCGTGCCGTCACCCACTGGGTTGAACTTCCATTCGCCACGGTATAGATACACTTCACCTACTACCATAGAGGTTACGTTCGCATAGTATTCCGAAAGGTTGAACCTGATAAGTTCCCTGTTAGAGGCTTGGTCTAACACTCTGATATATGCGTTACTGACCTTGCTAAAGTTGTAGCCATACCGTTTAGCCTCGTTTATGGTTACTACGAACACTAACTTTTTAACGTTAGGGTTTAGCCTGTCGAGTTGGATATCTATTATTTCGTCGTCGCCCATAGCAGAACCGTTGATATTGTCGCCGTGGTGGACTATAGCACCGTCTGGACTGGTAGTCTGACCATAGAACACGAACCAGCTATCGCCCAGAACCTTTTCGTTACTGCCGAGCATGAACACTTCTGCGTCCAAGTCGTAGCCACCGATAGCGTCCCAACCGAGACCCACTCTTAAACGTGTGAGGTTGGGTGAGAGTGTAGAGAGTGACTGCTTCTGTCCTTTTTTGAGTACTACGCCAGTAGCTTTAGGTCTTTGAGTGTGAGTGTAGTTTTGGTTGTATGAGTTATTACTATAGTTATTCTGTGGTGGTGATTGGGTATATCCTGAGTTGTAGTTTTGATTATGTGAGTAGTTATTGTAGTTATTCTGTGGTGGTGTTGGTTGTGTATATCCTGAATTGTAGTTTTGGTTGTATGAGTAGTTACTATAGTTATTCTGTGGTGGTGGTGGTTGTGTATATCCTGAATTGTAGTTTTGGTTATATGAGTAGTTGCTATAGTTATTCTGTGGTGGTGATTGGGTATATCCTGAGTGGTAGTTTTGGTAGCCGTTTAGTCCGTTTAGTAGGTCTAAAGCCTGACGTGTTTGTACGTTAAATCCGTTAGCACTTATACGGTTCAAGTTAAGCCCCTGTTTTAGTATCATAGGAATGTTTAGTTGCACGTTTAGAGCCTCCCTTATAGTTATAGATATTAACTATATTATATAGCTAACGTGTACAGGTTGTCAAGTGCGACATAATTCACGTAGACTATTGATTTTACGCACGTTATATGGTATAATGTTAGTATCACTACTTACGTTTGAAAGGAACTATTATAATTATGAACTATAAAAAAAGACTACTAACTTGTATAATAACGGGTTCTTTTGCTGTTAGTACTATAGCCATTGGCAACTTAGCCTCTGCTGAAGACGTACCTAACACTTCAAAGGAAGTTAAGATACTATCCGTTGGGGACTCCATAACCGACGGCTATTGGGAACAGGGTTCTTACCGAAAGTATATGTACAAGCTACTATCTGACGACGGCTACAGTATAGATATGGTAGGCCCTAAAGGTATGGATACTCAAACTACCGACGGTTTCACTTATGACGGTGACTACTGTGGTTATAGTGGCTACGCTATACAGGATATCAGCGGTACAGAAACACGTTCTGGTATATACGAAGTACTCACTAATGGAAACGTTATGGAAACCTATAGTCCCGATATAGTACTACTTCAAATAGGTACTAACGACGTCTTAAGTGCTTACAATGAGGGTATAGAAGACCGTCTTGAAAACCTTGTAGACTACATACTTACATACTTACAAGATGACGACGATATGTTATTCGTAACCTCTATACCAGATATAGACGTAGAAGAAGTATACACTTGGTTTTGGGCTTATGGCGACGTATACTATAGTTCCAGTGTGGAAGAGTTTACTAAGTTAGTAGGCGACTACATAGACTCTTACAACGCTAAGATTAAGGAGTTAGTTCAAAAGGAACAGGCTCAAGGCAAGCATATTCAGTATGCGGACATCAATAGCGTAGTGGACGCTTCCACTGACCTATACGACGGCGTACACCCTAACGAGATAGGCTATCAAAAGATGGGCGAATACTGGTATACTATGGTGGATACCTACTTGAGCGGAAACACTTCTAACCATGCGTACTATGATGCTAACGGTAACGATATCACTAATCAAATCCTATCTGGAACGTACTCTTTTACTGATGACAGTATCAAGATAGTTAAAGACGGCACTCCAGTAGATACCACTACTACGGAAGTTACTACTACTACGGAAGTCACTTTTGAAACTACTACAGAGGAAACCTCTACTACTACAGAAACTCCTACCGAAACCACTACAGAGGAAACCTCTACTACTACAGAAACTCCTACCGAAACCACTACAGAGGAAACCTCTACTACTAC
>CAKSDC010000016.1 GCA_934444765.1 uncultured Oscillospiraceae bacterium | reverse complement strand
CTATTAAGAGTTATAAGTCTAATAATGAGGCAGTGGCTACAGTTTCAAGTAATGGAACTATAACTGGTAAGTCTAAAGGTAAGACTACTATAACGGTTACAGATATCTATGGACAGACTGCTAATTTTACTATAACAGTTAATAATCCTGCATTTAGTCTAACACCAAGTTCAGCTACTATAAACGTTGGTGGAACTTATACAATCAAGGGAAGCAACGCTATTAAGAGTTGTAAGTCTAATAATGAGGCAGTGGCTACAGGTTCAAATAATGGAGTTATAACTGGTAAGTCTAACGGTATAGCTACTATTAAAGTTACTGATATCTATGGTCAAACTGCAACGTTTACTATCACCGTTAAGAATACTGTAAGTGGTAAGAATATAGACTTAACGGTTGGAGATACTCAAAAGATAGCTTTAAACGGTGGAACTGCAACCTCAAGCAATACTGGAGTAGCTACTATCGACGGAAATGGAAATATAAAAGCAATAGCAAAAGGTACTGCTACTATCACAGTAGTAAGTGCGGACAAAACTTTAACTACTACATATCAAGTATCAGTTAAGAACCCAAAATTTAGTCTAACATCAAGTTCAGCTACTATAAACGTTAAAGAAACTTATTCTATAAAGGGTACTAATACTATCAAGAGTTGTAAGTCTGATAATACTGCAATAGCTACAGTTACAGCTTCTGGCGTTATAACTGGTGTATCTAATGGTATAGCTACTATTACGGTTACAGATATCTATGGACAGACTGCTACTTTTAAAGTTACAGTAAAGAAGTCTACTACTGGTAAGAACATCAGTTTAGTAGTAGGTAATACCAGAACTGTTAGTATAAATGGTGGAACTGCAACTTCAAGCAATACTGGAGTAGCTACTATCGATAGCACTGGTAAGATTACGGCTGTAGCTAAAGGTACTGCTACTATTACAATAGTAAGTGCAGATAAGACCTTAACTACTACATATCAAGTAACAGTAACTAATCCAACTTTCAAGATAAGTCCAACTTCTGGTAGCGTAAACGTTAGGGGAACTTACAACATCAAGGGAACTAATACTATCAAGAGTTGCAAATCGAACGATACTTCTATAGCTACCGTTACTAATAACGGAGTTATAACAGGTGTATCACGTGGCAAGACTACTATTACAGTTACCGATATATACGGTCAAACCGCAACGTTTACTATCACAGTTACTGATAAGTATGGTTCATTAATAGCAGACCTATTAAGTCTAAAGAAGCAAATATTAGGCATAGTTCCTAAGAATGTAGCTGAATATGACTATGACGGTAACGGTCGTATAGACATTATGGACTTAATAGAGTTAAAACATCAAATATTAACCAGATAACTAAGCAATTATAAACATTATTTCAAAAATCATCTTTGACTGATAGTCAAAGGTGATTTTTTTTATACTATAAAATTTTTGAACATATTCCACAAAAATACATTGACATTGTGCAATATTAGTGTTAATATTTTCTTATATAGATTTTGCTTTAGGGGGAATTATTATGCAATGCATATTAAAAAAGATATCCATATTTTTAACCTTAGCTATGGCTATCACTGGTACTGGAGCATATAGTATATCAAATAGCGATAATACTATACAGGCTTCAGCAGTAGGAAGTCCTATAGTGGAAAACTTAGACCGTGGTATATCCGCTGTAAATACTGGCAACGGAATGTTAGTAAGTTGGAGATACTTAGCAAACGATACCGAAAACACCATATTCAAACTATATCGTGATGACCAACTTATATACACCAGTGAAAAGGATATGGCTACTTGCTATCTTGATAAAAATGGTTCAGCTAATAGTGTATATCGTGTAGATAGTATAGAAAACGGTTCTGTTAAGAGTTCTGAAACTTGTAAACTAATCAGTAATAGTACATACTTCGATATTCCTATGGACGTTCCAAAAGGTCAAACCAGTGGAGTTACTTATAGTCCTAACGACTGTACAGTCGGAGACGTTGACGGAGACGGTCAATACGAAATATTCGTAAAGTGGGACCCATCAAACTCAAAGGATAACTCTCAAAAAGGAAAGACTGACAAGGTATTCATAGACTGTTACAAGTTAGACGGTACTAAACTATGGCGTATAGACTTAGGCGTAAACGTTCGAGCAGGTGCACACTATACTCAAATGTTAGTAGCAGACTTCGATAGCGACGGATACGCTGAACTAATCTGTAAGACTGCCGACGGCACTACAGACGGTACGGGAGTAACTATCGGGGACGGTTCTAAAGACTATAGAAACTCTAACGGTTATGTACTGACTGGTGATGAATTTTTAACACTATTTGAAGGTTCTACTGGTAAGGCTTTAGATACTATTAAGTATAAACCAGAACGTGGAACGGTTTCAAAATGGGGCGATAAGTACGGAAATCGTGTAGATAGATTTTTAGGTGCTGTAGCCTATCTTGACGGCGAACACCCAAGTGCTATTACCGTTCGTGGATACTATACTCGTATGACTGCTTGTGCTTACGATGTTAAAGATAAAAAGTTAGTGGAACGTTGGTACTTCGATACTGGAAACGATGCCTCTAAAGACGGCTACGGTGACGGCAATCACAACTGTATGCCTGCCGATGTGGACGGAGACGGTAAACAAGAACTTGTATTAGGTAGTACTTGTCTTGATGATGACGGTTCGGTGCTTTGGTGCTATAATAAAGGTCACGGCGACGCTATGCACTTAGGCGACTTTCTACCAAATAGGGAAGGTCTTGAACTTTGGATATGTCATGAAGATAAACCTTATGGCGTATCACTATTAGACGCTTCTAACGGTAAAGTCATATTCCATAAAGACGGTTCAGACGATACGGGAAGATGTTGTGCCGATAACGTTTGGGCAGGAAACGACGGTGCAGAGTTTTGGGGACTAAACAACGACGTGTTCGACGGAGACGGAAACACTCTATCATGTCGTAGACCGGCTATAAACTTTCTTAGCTATTGGGACGGCGACCTTGAACGTGAAATCTTAGACGGTTACACAGACAGTCCAGCGACCATATCTAAGATGCAAGAAGACGGTAAACTAACTACTCTATTAACTACAGACGGTTATTATACTTGTAATACTACTAAAGGTACGCCATGCTTATCGGCTGACCTATTTGGTGATTGGCGTGAAGAGTTAATAGTTCGTGCCAGTGATAGCAAGTCTATTAGAGTATACTCCACTGACTACGAAACCGACTATAGAATTACTACTCTAATGCATGATGCTCAGTATAGAAATCAAGTAGCAGGACAGAACATAGCGTATAACCAACCACCACACGCAAGTTTTTATTTAGGTTCAGACCAACCACTACCAAGTAGACCGAACGTAACAGTCTTGAACTCTAATAACACTCCTACAGAACCAGAAAAGCCTCTAACGGGTGAAACCCTTGTAGACGGTTCAGTATTTATGATACAGAATGTAAATAGCGGACTATATATGGAAGTTACAGGTGGCACTCAAAAAGTTGGAACTAACGTTCAGCAATGGGGTGCAGACGGTTCAGCCGTACATAATACTTGGAGGGTTCTCTCTGCTGGTGACGGTTACTATTACTTATACTCTCAAATAGGAGATACCATAACCTATCTATTAGATTTAGACTTTGGAAAAGCTGATGACGGTACTAATATTCAAATATATACAGATACCAAAGCAGACGCTCAAAAGTTCAAGTTCGTTAAAAATGAAGACGGTACTTACTACATAGTAACAAAGTCTTCTAACGACAAGAGCGGTCTAACCGTACAAGATAGTTCTACTAAGAATGGTGCTAACGTGATGCAGTCTAAGTTGATAGGTTCTAACGCTCAAAAGTGGAACTTAATAACTGCTCAACCTACTGGAACTTCTATAGATACCGACTATAACTACATGATTAAAAATGTGAATAGCGGACTATATCTTGAAGTTGCAGAGGGTTCTGCACAAGACGGTGCTAACGTTCAGCAATGGAGTGCTACCGAAAACGCTAAACATAACACTTGGAAGTTGGCTTCTAATGGTGACGGTTACTACTACTTCTATTCCATGTTAGAAGACGGTAAAACGTACCTATTAGACGTTGCAGACGGAAAGTCTGCCAGTGGTACTAACGTTCAAATATTAAAAGAAAATAAGACCAGTTCACAACTGTTTAAGTTAGTAGCAAATCCAGACGGCACTTATAATATACTAACTAAAGCCTCTAAAGATAGTTGTGCTTTAGACGTAAGTGCAAAGTCTAAAGAAAACGGTGCTAATATCAGTCAGTATGTATCTAAAAATAGTACTAATCAACAGTGGATATTTGAAAAGGTTACTCCTTCCGAAACTACTACTGTTACTACTGAAGTTACTACTCCACCTACTACACAAGATACTACTCCTCAACCTACTAAACTAACAGGAGATATCAACTTAAATGGCAAAGTGGACTATTTAGACTTACTTGAACTTAAAAAGAAAGTATTAGGTATATACAGTTCTAAAGACTATAGTTATGATGTAGACGGAAACGGTTCTATAAACGTTCAAGATGTTATAGCTTTAAAGAGTATTATACTATCATAGTATAAAAAAGGAGACTTTAACTTTATGAGAAAGTTTATAACATTTCTATTATGTTTAGGTTGTGTATTTACTGTTAGTGTTAATGCAGTTCAAAAAGAAAGTATATCCGTAATGGCTAACACTTTAGATAGGTACACTTTTGGAGATTGGGTATACTTTTTAAATAGTCAAGATAACTATATTACTATAGTATCTTATAAAGGTTCAGAGGAAGATGTATCTATACCAAGCGAAATAGACGGTGTACCAGTTACTACTATCAACGACGGTGCTTTAAAAAACTGTACCACTATTAAGAACTTAACTATTCCTGATACTGTAACTACTATCGGAAATGGTGCTTTTTACAGCTGTACCAGTTTAGAAAGTGTAACGATACCAAACTCTGTAACCAACATCAAGGCAAGGGCTTTCATATGGTGTTCAAGTCTTAAGAGTGTTACACTTCCAGAAGGACTTGAGAGTATTTCTTCTACCATGTTTGAATTTTGTACTTCTTTAACTGATGTGAACATTCCAAGTAGTGTTAAGTATATAGGCGACTGTGCTTTTAAATCGTGTTCGGCTTTAACATCTGTAGATATTCCAAATGGTGTAGAAAGTATTTCAAGTGCCACTTTTCAGTACTGTTCCGCTTTAGAAAGCATTACATTTCCTACAGGACTAAAGTCTATCGGAACTAACGCATTTTACGGGTGCGACGCTCTAACTGATGTAGAATTTCCAAGTAGTTTAGAAACTATAGGTATAGCAAGTTTTGAACATTGCGAAAACTTAAAGAATATCACTCTAAACGATGGACTTGAAACTATATGTAATAGTGCTTTTTCGTACTGCTATCAATTGCAAGACGTTACTCTACCTGATAGTTTAGTAACTTTAGATAGTAGTGCGTTTAATAACTGTAAATCTTTTGTGAACGTGGTAATTCCTGATAGTGTTACATATCTTGGAAACGGTGTATTTAGTAGTTGCATTAACTTACAGAGTATCACACTATCTAAGAATATTACTGAAATTCCAGACGCTCTGCTTAATAATGATAAGCTAATAACACAAGTGGATATTCCAAAAGGTGTTACTCGCATAGGTAAAGATGCTTTTTACGGTACGAGTATTACGGAATGCAACGTTCCTGAAGGTGTAACCTATATAGGAGTAAACGCTTTTGGTTACTGTCAGCAGTTAGAAAGACTATCTTTACCTACTACATTAAAGATTATAGATAATACCGCCTTTGAATGGTGCAATAGTATAGATACTCTAACACTTCCAGACGGCTTAGAAAGTATAGGAGATAAAGCGTTCTTTGGCTGTTCGGCAGATAATGAATTGATAGTTCCAAGTAGCGTTAAAACTATAGGAAGTCAAGCGTTTTACTATTGCAAGAGTTTCAAGAACGTGACGTTTTTAGGCAATCCTATATTAGGTGATAAGTCTTTTGGCTACTGTCCTGAATATGAAGATGAACTATTACCAGAGTTTAGCGTTTCAGGTACGTATGGGAACGTATCAAGATACTGTCAAACTAATGGTATAGAGTTCGTTAATACTGGCAAATCTTTAGATGTAAACTTAGACGGAAAAGTAGACGTATTAGACTGCGTCACTCTAAAACAACAGATACTAAGCGGTAAGACAGAACTTTCTACTTTAGACCTATTGACACTAAAAAGATATCTTTTTAGTTTAGACTAATACAAAACATGGAGGTATATATCATGCAACATGAATGCAAAATTACAGTCTTAGATACTAAGGTATTTCCTGAATATCAAAAAGAATATTTGGCTAATCCAAGTTCAGGAGTATGTCCATTCTTCAAAAAAGGTGATACTTTTTTACTAAAAAGAACTTCACAACAAGATGACTTTTATCACTTAATGGACGGAAAGTTCTGTGGTGAGGCTTGGGACTGTATCAGCAGATACGTATATACTGCATTGCAAGGCGGTTCTATTATGCACAATTGGACTAACGATGACCGCATGATGATAGCCTGTTGCAACGACGGAACAAGACCAGTTATCTTTAAGATTGAAAGAATAGATATTCCCGAAAACGAAGAAGAAAAACTATGGCTTGAAAGACAAAACTTTAAAAATACTCCTAAAGACGCATATACAGGTTAGGCAGTATAGATATTAAAATAATGCTTCTTAACTATTGAAATATGTTACCTAATATGTTATAATACTATTAATATACGGTTAATATTTTAGAGGTATCAGTAAGCGTATAGTGTACTGATACCTTTTAAAAAATAGCATAATATATTAACTCTATATGTTTACTAATGCTTTGTAAAGATGAGGTTTTAAAGTATGATTAAAGACGTTCAACAGGAAATATTAAGACTAAAGAAGGAAAAAGATGTCTGTATCTTAGCACATAGCTATCAGGCAAGAGAGATTACCGAAGTGGCAGACTTTGTAGGCGATAGCTACAAACTTAGTGAATTAGCTACTACTGTTCCAAATAGTACCGTTCTTATGTGTGGTGTTAGGTTTATGGCGGAAACTGTAAAGCTACTATCACCGGAAAAAAAGGTTATACTATGTAATCCTACGGCTGGCTGTCCTATGGCTGAACAGATGGACAAAGACTTAATTTCAAGTCTAAAGGAAATGTATCCTGACTATACTACAGTAGCTTATATAAACACTACTACTGATTTAAAAACTATCTGTGATGTATGTGTAACTTCTTCTTCAGCAGTTAAGATAGTTAGCAAAATTCCTAACGATAAGATACTATTTATTCCTGACTGTAATCTTGGCGACTATGTAGCTAAGCAACTTCCTGACAAAACTTTTAAGTTAGTAAGTGGTGGATGTCCTACACACGCAAAGATTACAGTAAACGAAGTTAAAAAGGCTAAGGCATTACATCCAAACGCTTTAGTATTAGTACATCCAGAATGTACTCCTAACGTTGTAGCTTTAGCAGACTATGTAGGTTCTACTTCTGGTATTATGGACTATGCTAAAAATTCCGACCAAAAAGAGTTCATAATAGGTACAGAGTTGAGCATATTAGAACATCTACAGTATGAATGCTTAGACAAAAAGTTCTATCCACTATCTAAAAATATTATATGCCCTAATATGAAGGCTACTACTCTAATGGACGTATACTACGCAGTAGCTGGCACTGGTGGGGAAGAGATTACTTTAGATGACCAAACTATCACACTTGCAAGAAAGTGCATAGACAAAATGATAGAATTAGGCTAAATATTAACTTATTAATTGACTTTTTTGATATTATATGATACTATGTATACATAGGCTATTTAGATGCTTACTTCTCTTTTTGAATTTGTGGTTAAGATTAGCATTTAAGAATTCCTATATGGGTCTGTAGCTATTTTGGTTACAGACCTATTTTTATTTTATGATATTAAACTACAGGTTTATTGATAATATACTCTAAATGTGATAGTATATAACCATAGCAAAGAAGTTATTAAAACGTCTTAGCTTATACAAGGGAACAGTATCATGGGAGGTGCGTTATCATGTGAAATTACATAGGGCGTTAAAACGTAGTTAGAGGCTATGTATATGCTTACTTCTATTATTTTAAAAGCTAAATATCTACTTAGCATATACAATTTCCTGCTAATTATAAGATAGGCTATGTTATGACTTACTTCTTATACTATTGTGTTATTATGTTAGTCGTAATGAGTTCCTATCGTCCCTTGTATATATCAATTTTTCAAAGAGGAGTGTTTTAATATGGTTCAGACTTTAAAAGAGATACTATGTCGTAGAAAGTTTAAGGTAGTAGTTCCTAATGGTAGTGATACTACCGAAGTAGCTTCTAAACAGTATACTACTTCTATGAACTTAGAGTTTAACAAGTTCGGCTACATAGTAGACTATTCCGTACCGCTATACGCCAGTGATATGTTAGAGTTTTATAGTTCATATATGGAACTATTTAAGAGTATGTCTAATGCAAACGTTAGATATGAACCGTTATATCCTAACTTTCCACAACAGGTGATAGAGGCTTCTGAGTTAGAACTGTATTTTAACGCTATATTTCATTATATCTCCTATGGCACTTGGAGACCTAAGTATCAAAAACAAGTTAGACTTCCTTTAGTCAGCGTTCTAAAACCTATAGTACTACATACTATAGATGAAAGTTCTGCTAATGTGATGTTAGTAGACCTATGCAAAGAGTTATTAAGTAGTCCAGTATCGCTATCTTCTCAGGATATCAAAGACGTATGTACATTACTAAAGTATTATGATATCCAAAATATTGAAATTCCTTTCAAAGAAACTCGTGCGTTAATATGTGCTGAACTATTAAGACAGAATAACTATTCCAAAATAGATACTATATACTCCAACGCTACTATTAATGACGTTCTTAGACTATGTGTTGCATACTCCCACGGGGACGTTAGTATGCAAACTTGTAGCAAGTTCGTTAGTACGTCCCGTAGTGTTAGAAGATACATAATATCACTATTAGAGCGTGTATATGTCAGCAGACCTAAACAAGAAGTGTTAGAAAATCTATATACCTATAGAGAACCTTGGATAAAGTTACTGTACGGTCTACATATATTTGAATATCCTAAACTTGCACCAAAGTATACTAAGTTGATATCCAAATTTTTAAGTGGCGATAGAAGATATCATCAAAGTTTTAACTCTAAGTTAGAACGTGCCTATCAAACCTACAACCTTAATGAGGTACTTAATCTACTGAATACTAAACAAGGTGTGTTAGTTAGAAACGTCTGTAGGTTGTTAAAGGTGTTTTCTGAAAAGGACGCAGACGCTAACTTAAAGACTATCCAAAATGACTTGCTAAACCATACAGACCAAGTATCTATTAAGATACTAATCAGTCTAAAAGAGGCTTTAGTGAATATTTGCGATGAAAGAATGGTATTTCCTAAAGGTGAAGTACTCAGTTCCGATATACTTGATAGTGTGTTCGATACTATACCATTTTCGGCAAGTGCTTGGAATGAATTTTTAAACACTGTAGATACTATAATATCTAACAGACTATATATTAACTTCAATTTAGAGGGTAAAAAAGTATTCTTAGATGAAACGCTATCTAACTATATGTTACCTCGTACACAAAGAACCACTTCTGATAGTAAAGTACCTATCACAAGAGGTTCTAAGATAAGTATTAATTCCGATGCCAACTATATTAGAGCCTTCGTATATTGGGAAAATATTCGCCTAAATACACCGACAGATAAGACTAATCCAAACCTTTTAATACGCAATATTCCTCAAGAACGTGTGGACTTAGACCTTTCCGCCATACTGTTCGATAGTAACTTTAAGTATGTAAAACACGTATCGTATACTAATCTAAGAACGGACGCAGTAGTTCATAGTGGAGATATTACAGATGCCCCAGTAGGTGTAGGTGCTTCGGAGTATATAGATATGGACGTAAACAAGCTATTAAAGTCTAATATTAGATACGTTGCATTAATGGTATATAGTTATACTCAACAGAAGTTCAAGGATATTCCCACTGTATATGTGGGACACATGGAACGCTTTGGTATGATGGACGGTCAAATATTTGAACCCCGTACAGTAAGACAAAGGTTCGACCTATGTGGAGATAATACTTCTCGCATCGTCTGTGTATATGATGTTCTTACCAAAACTATGACCTATGTAGACCTAAATTCCAGTTTGAAACGTAATATTAAGTATAACAATGTAGAGAGTACCAAAGGAGATATTTCCACCATATGTAAGTATCTGTTAAGCGATAGGTTCAGCTATAGTATGTACGACTTAATTAAAAGTTATAAAGGCATTAAAACTGTAGATACTTTAGAAGATGCAGATATTATATTCGCTGACAAGTGTCTTGTAGATGAAAAAATGTCTAATATAGAAGATAAACAGACTATTACTCAATATGATATAGACTTCTGGAATACTATACTCTCCTAATAGTGTAGTTGAATATCAAAAAAGAACGACCTAAAATCGTTCTTTTTTTGTAGGTTTGATTTTTTAGTCGCTATATGGTATAATATACTTAGAATATACTTACAAGAAGGAGATATTTCATTATGTTTGCAAACTATCATACACATACAGAAAGATGTCAACACGCCGTGGGCGAAGACAGAGAGTACATAGAACACGCTATAATGGGAGGTTTAAAAGTTCTTGGATTTTCTGACCATTGCCCTTGGATATACGATAGTAACTACGTATCACATACCAGAATGTTACCTTCTCAACTGGACGAATACTTTAATACTATGAGTAGTCTAAAAAAAGAGTACGCTAAGGATATCACTATATACGTCGGCTTTGAAGCGGAATATATTCCTTGCTTAATGGAAAGACAAAACGCTCTATTAAAAGACTACCCTATAGACTATATGATATTGGGTGAACACTTTACAGACGATGAACAGTATTCTAAATATACAGGATTTCCAAGTACCAGTGAAACTGAACTATCTGAATATGTAAACCTTATAATAGAAGGCATGGAAACTGGAAAGTATCTATACGTAGCACACCCTGACTTATTCAACTATGTGGGTAGTGAAGATATATATGTTAAGCATATGACAAGGTTATGTGAATATCTCAAGAGTAAAAGTATTCCTATTGAAATTAATCTACTGGGTGTTGTAGAACATAGACACTATACCTCAGCACGTTTTTTGAAGATAGCTAAAGCAGTAGGAAATTCTGCTATAGTCGGTGTAGATGCTCATAATCCTGAAAGACTTAGTAATATTCAACTACATAAACAGTGCGAAGACTTAGCAAATAAGTTCGGAATACCTTTAGTTAAGTCTTTTAGTAATTTAGACTATGTTGATATTAAGTAATAATATCTATAACGTAAAATTTTCAAAAGCAGTACTTATTGTATATCCTGTATATTGACATTTCGACTAATATATGGTAGAATATTAGTATTATAGTATTAAATAGGGGGATTATATATGAAAAAGTACGTTATTACTTCCATATTGATTAGTAGTATGGTATTTATATCTGCGTGCGGAACAGCTTCTACAAGTAGCACGGGCGATAGTGCTAACGTTGGAAGTTCTGCTTTAGAGAGTACTGCTGAAAATTTAACTCCTATGTATGTAGGGGTGGTAACTTCCGCAGATGGTTTTTCAGTCGTTAGAAGTGAACCAAACAGTAGTGCCAGTACGGTGGTAAACTTGATGAACGATGAACACGTATTTGTGTACTATGCAGTTGGGGACTGGTTCTATGTAGAGTATAACTCACAAAAAGGATATATACTTCAAGACGATATAGTACAGTATAACGCAAATTCAAATAGCGAAACTTCTGCTACTACTACAGAAGCTACCACAGAAACTTCTACCGAAACTACGTCTTCAATGGCAATGGAAACCGTTCAAGTTACTACTGCTCATGCAGTGGATAGTTACGAAATAGAACTTTGGGGTTACGTAAACTGTAACGATAACTTAACGGTGCGTTCTGGTGCGTCTACAGACTATTCTAAAGTTGGTAAACTTAAACCTAATCAAGATGTATACGTATTCACGGGACATAATAACACCCGAGACTATGTGTGGTATTATGTTCAAACGGCAGACGGTAAAGTTAAAGGTTATGTATGCGGAAAGTATATAACACTATATTCTTATGCTTATGGTAGATATATCCACCCTGATACAGACATTATAATTCAAAACAACGTTCAAAATAACATAACACAGAATAATATCAATATAAATGTGAACTCTCAGCCTATAGATATCGCTAAAGTAAATACTTCTAACGGTTCTTTAAACTTAAGAGAAGAACCTTCTACTAAAGGAAAAGTAGTTACTAAGATACCTAAAGGTTCTACAGTTAAAATATATAGCTATTGTGACGATTGGTGTTATGTATCTTACAACGGAAAGTTTGGATATGTAAGTTCTAAATGGTTAAAGATAGTCAATTCAGAAGATGATAGTACTACTAAATCCACTACTAAAGCTACTACGGTAACTACTACTGTTACGACTACTACGACTACTACCACGACTACCACCACTACAGAAGAAACTACTACCGAAACAGAACCTATTATATCGGAAGATGATACCTACAACACCGAATTAGAAAGTCAAGATACTACTTTAGATTTAGAATAGTATTTATTAAAAAAGTCCACTTTAGAACGTTCTAAGGTGGACTTGCTATACTATTCTATGCCAAGCAGACGTTTTTTTAATAGTATCAAATCAGCAGTGGAAACTTTTCCGTCACTATTTATATCCGCTGATAACTTTTGAACGTCGTTTAGTGTGGTAGAGGCTAACAGTGACTTTTTTAGCAGTATCAAATCGGCAGTAGAAACTTTTCCGTCTTGATTGATATCTCCAATAGTATATTCTTTAGTAGGAGTACAGTCGTATAGCCATGACTTACCATTTAATAGTCTGTAGTAAGCGGTTAAGGAATATCCTACCTGTTCTGTGGCTACCTGATTTACTTCTCCATTTGGCAAGTGACTAAACGATAGGGTATTATTAGTTTCGTCCGATATAGCATAGTTTTCCATTAAGTTGGATACTAACCAGTTTTGACCTTTGATATATCGTTCATCAGTAGCAGGATTTATTCCCAATGAACACAATGCACATAGTACTTGTGCTACACTTTCGGAGTTTTCGTTACCTAAAGAAGAGTATCCGCCGTCAGGTAGTTGCATATCGGATAGTACTGTTAAAGCCTCATCTATAGCAGAGTGTACTTCTTGATTAGTGTTATAGTATGGAGATAGTGCTTGTATAGTCATAGCGGTTATATCCACGTCTGCGATACTACCCGTTAAGTTCCAACCGCCAGTATCTAACTTTTGACTGATAATATACTCTATTATTCCGTCTCTTGTAGTCTGAATAGTATCGTTTAAGTTAGTAGGTATAGTATAGTTATTAGTATCTAAGGCTATTAAAGAGTATATCGCTCCGTTTATGCCTTGTTTTTTTACAAAGTTGAAGTCTGCCAGTGGGGAAGTTAAGTTATAAGAGTTTCCGTCAGCAGTGGTATAGTTAGAAGCGTCTATACCTAAACATGATAGTGCTATTATAACTCTTGCATACTCTGTGGATTTTGTAGTACTTAGTACTCCGTTAGTATTATTAAGAGTTTCATCTAAACTTTTAAGATACGACGCTGTATATTCAGGGGTGAGGTTTTCCGAACGTGCTAACTGTATTACGACCCATTCTCCACCTATAGATGAGTGTACTGGATTGCTAACCGTACTTAACATATAGTTAGATATCTGTTCAGTTAGAGTATTTATATCGTAGTTATTTTGAACTGTATCTGCTGAAACTTCTATAGTTTGAGATACTCGTATATTAGGTACTATCTGTAATGCTAATAGCAAACATGATGCGTACACTATCGATTTTTTAAACATATTAATAGTCTCCTTACTGTGCTATTCTATTGAACTTTGAATACTATCGGAAGTGTTTCCTACGTCTTCTCCAAGGTTACAAGTGTAACTGAATATTACCTCATCGCCCTGTAGTAAAGAGTATCTACTACAACCATAGTTAGGAAACCAACCGTTTACTGAGTAAGTCCAACCTGAAAGACTTCCACAGTCGAACTCATATAGATTGTTAATGCCCTCTACATATACCGAATTATACATCGGTGTGAACGTAACCTCCATTTGAATGCCATACTTTTCGGTCTCTCTTGCGAGTAGGTCGTATACACTTTCGCCCTCATAGAATATGACTTCTTGACGTGGATATATAGTTCCGTCTTCTGGTACATAGGATATTTTGTCTTCCGATAGTTCGTCCATATTGTCAAGAATGGTATTACATACTATGGTTAGATAGCACGTGTAATAGTCTTGATACTCTATAGTAACCTCTTCAGGTTCTACTGGTAGAGGCTGACCTTCTGGAATAGGGTCTGTTAAGTAGTCATCTTGTGTAGGTTGAGTAGTAGTATCTAACGTTTGTGGTTCTGTAGTGGTTGCGATAGTAGTATCTTGTGTAGTGTTAGAACTTATATTGGTAGTCGTGGAGTTTTCTGTAACGGTGGTAGTCTGAGTAGTATCTTTAGAGGTAGTACTAATAGTAGTGGTTGTAGTCGTTGAAGTAGTATCGATAGTAGTAGTATCCGTTTGAGTTTGATAGTCTGCATAGACTACGTATATACTATTAGTATCATTTACAGAATAGGTAATAGAGTATCCGTCTTTAGTGCTATTGCAAGCAGTCTTTACTTCGTTAATACTGTTATTAGTAGTATCTATAGTATATAGTCTTAGATTGGATATGTCTTTTTTAGGAATATATATAGTTAATGTAGGTATGCCGTTTAGGTTCAAATTTTCTGAAAACCTATATACGCTATAGTATCCATTAGGTAGAGCGTCTTCTACTATGGAGTTGTACTCTTTAGTGGATATTAAGTGTAAGTCGGTACTTTTGCAGTCTGTAAGCATATCTTTAGAATAGTACCATTGATAAGTAAAGTCATCACAAGTACCGTCTATGGTTATGCTTCCTGAATAGTCTTTATAGTCCACAGCGTTGAAGTTATCGGTAGTGAGTTTAGTATTCGGCTTGTATACTTTTATGTTAAGTATAGAGGCTACTATTACTACTATCAGCACTACTACGGGAACTATATACTTTAAATTCTGCTTTATATACTTAGTGACAGAGTTCAATTAAACGAACACCTCCAAGGTTATTAGTTAGAAAAGAACGTCTTACTATATGGTGTAGACGTTCTTTTAATATTCTATGATAATAATATCATTAATCGGTTAGTATGTCAAATGGATTAATTATCCTTTATGGCACGATTGATGTTGTTTACCGTTTGCTTAACGTAGTCGGGAACGTCGGTAAACTCAAATACTGGTCTGCTTACAAAGTAACCTTGTACTAAGTCTACACCGCATTCCATAACGGTGGTGAGTTCTTGAAGTGTTTCTACACCTTCAGCGAGTACCAATACGCCTCTTTGTTTGGAAATCTGTGTTAGACTGGCTATTATATTCTTTCTGCTGATATCGTTATCGCAACCACTTATTATGGAACGGTCTATCTTTATAACGTTAGGATTTAGTGTGATTAGAGTATATTCGCTATTGTAACCACTACCAAAGTCGTCAAGGGCTATCATAGAGTGCCACTTTTTAATCGTTTCCTGTTTGGCTTTAATGTAGTCACTGTTAGCCTGTTCACTCTCAAGAATTTCCATAACTATATTACTTAGTATGTCGGAATAGTTGGTCTCTACAGTGGTTACGTCCTTTTTGCTGATAATACAGTTGGATATAGAGTTTACGAACACCTTAGTATCTTTTTTGATAGTTCCGTTTTGGATAGCTTCGTGGAATGGCTTGATAGCCTCTAACCAAGTAAGACGTTCTATTTCGTAGAGTTTAGCACACGTTTTAGCTATTCTAATCAATTCTAAAGGCGATTTAAATATAGTGGATTGTGGTCGCATAAGAGCTTCATAACCATATACTTCGCCATCTTTAACGTTCATAATTATTTGATATGCATACTTGATGCTACTTTCATCTATTACACGGTTCATTTCCTCTATACCTGTAATTAGTATGGAGTCTTTATTGTATGTTGACATATCAAACTGAGCCATAGCACCCTTAGTAGAGTGTTTTATAGTATACATAGCAAAGTCGGCGTACTTCATTAACATATCATAGGACTGTGAGTCGTAAGGGTAAAACGCTATACCACTACTTGCCCTAATCTTAAAGTGAGTACCGTCTGGTAGTAGACAGTAACTTTTTAATAGATTATTTCTAACACAGTCCACGACTTCAAGAATTTCTTCTTTGGAGTCGAAACCAGTTAGTAACATATTAAATTCATCACCAGACATTCTACATACTACACCGCCATAGTCTTTAAACTGCTTGAATACGTTAGCAGCGGTCTTTATGTAGTCGTCGCCAAAGTCATGACCGTATGTATCGTTGATATACTTTAGATTGTCTAAGTCCCACATCATAAATGCAGATACTTTTAAGTCCTCAGGGTGATTGAACTTTTCTTCTACTCGTTTGTAGTATGCACGTCTGTTGAGAAGTCCGGTAGTAGTATCATAGTCTCTTTCATATTCAATCTTCTTCTTTTCTAATATTACGCTGGTAACGTCTTGAATTACACCTATTATGTTAGTACCTTCTTTATTGATAGTAAGTTTAAACCATTTAGTGTTAATGACTTCCTTGACGTTGAACGTTTTAGTAACGTTGGTATTATTGGAAGATTTATCGTCTATTAGTCTTATTATGGTACGAATTACTTCTCCGCTATAGTCTACTTTAGAAACGTTTTTGATAAACTCTTCTAAAGGAATATATATATCCTCTTTAGGAAGTTCTTTAAAGTGCAGTAGTTCGGTTAGACTTCTACCGACGAACACACTATTATTAGTATCATCATACATGAATACGCCAATACCAACGTCTACCATGGATATTATCTTTGAAACTTTAGAAGAATATTCTTTTACGTTAATCTGTAGTTTAGTAATAGCAGTGGTTAGTCTGTCTATTTCGGAGATATCTGTAGCGTCGAACTTTATAATACCGTCGTATTGATTGTTAGTATCTAAGGTATCTATTACGTTATATATAGGCTTGGTTATACTCTTACTGATTATTATTACTATAATAAATCCAATGACTGCTGATATCAAAGAAGATATTACAAAGGTTTTTACTAACATAGTATATATTGCTATAACACTTTTTTTGTCCGCTACACATACCAAAGCCCAATCTTCATCGTAGTATGGCGAACTTTGATTGTATAGGCTAATATTTTTAACTATACCTATAGTTTCAACGTCGTTGCTATAGTTAAACTCTAATATTTCTTTGTTGTCTTTGCTTGCAGTATGATGTTTACTAATAGTTTCGGTGTTATCTACCAATCTTGAAAATATCGCTCCAGAGTGTAACACTATGGAATATTCTCCATTTAGATTAGTATCGGCACATAGTACATAACAGGCACTCTCAGAAAGAAAGTCGTTAGATGGAATGTTTTTTATTATAGATTTTGCTAATAGTCCTATACCTACTACACCGTATACGTTGCCTTCTTTATCTATTAGTGGAACGGTGTACTTTAGGCTTGGGTCTGTAGAACGTGATAGTGATGATAGAGTACTCCAATATCCTAAGTCGGACAGGTTAGCATCAGGATTTTCACGTGCAGTGGCTATGGTTTTGTTGTAAAAGTCGAACGTTTCGGTATCGTCTATAGATAGGTTACAAGCCCATTCTGAATCGAGGGTAGCACCGAACGTATTGGCTATAGAGGAACTACCGACTTCTACGAGTAAGTCGGAATTACTATTGATAGAGTTGTTATTAGGGTCATAGTCTCTAATAACCATGCACGCTTTAGCGTCGTTATCGTATAAATTTTTAGTATCAAGAATGATATAGGCATCGTTTACTAAGTCACGTCTAAGTAAAGATATTAAGTTATCGGAAGTCTGTTCTATAATTTTGTTGTTTAGTTCTTTATTGGTAGCTATATCGTCTATAGTAGCGTTTTCTTCTTGTAGAATATCAGCTATGATGCTATCTATTTCGGTTGCAGTTTCGGAGACTAAAGCAGTCTTCTGTTGTAGTTGACTTTCTACATAGTTAGTTCTGTTTTTAGTCTTTTCTATTAGTACGTCGTTAGCATAATCTTTAACGTATGAAAACTCTCCACTGAATACAGATATTAACAAAAACGCTATCAACTGTAATATTACTAACAGTACCATAGGCAGGAATATTTTTAAAAATATTCCTGTCTTTTTTTTATTATGTTTTTGACCGTCTTTAGAATTTTTTTCCATACATATCCTCCAATAAGATGGTTGGAACTATTCAGCAGTTACTGTTTCTGTTAAGTTGGTTTTAAAGTTTTCTAACCACTGGTTAAAGGCATCATCATTAGTATATTCTTCTATAACCTTGTTGTAGTCTTGACCTGAGTTGATTTTATTCCAAGCCTCTTCATAGGTAGCCTTTGCTTCATCGCTAATAGCCTCTTCTAAAAGATTTCTAACAGTATCGGAATGGTTATAAGGTCTGTTGGTGTATAGTTTAGAGTGTGATATTTCGTTTAAAGCTACGTCTATAGTGCTAACTAATATATCTTCCATAGGTTGAGAACTTTTAGAGTTTATATCCATTATAGTATCATAGTCGTTAGCGTCTTTTTTAACTGGTAAGTATCCCGAACCGATAGAAAAGTCTATATTTCTTTGAACGTCGGTAAACCACTTTAAGAATACCGAGCAAGCATATTCGGTCTTTTCGTCTGCCTTTTTAACTACAAAGCCTGCACCTTGTTGTACTATATAAGGGTCAGTATCTTTGAAGTTAGGTATAGGAAGTACTAAACTTTCGATAGGATATGTATAGTCATCGTTTATAGTTACCGAAGTTGGATAGTATACCGAACTGGTAGTAGAACCTATTAACGCTATAATGTTACCTATTTTAGCGTCGTCACTTCTAAACTTGCTTTGAGCAGTATAGTAACCTTTAACATAAGGTACATAGTAGTTATCCCAAAGTCTTCTTAGAGCGGTTTCGTCAAAGTAAGGTTGTACGGTATCGCCGTCTATAGTTACGTATTCATAACCGAGTTGTTTAGCACCTATTACCATATAGTTAGCCGTGGAGTCTCTACCAAAGAACGCTTTACCGTCGTTAGGAACATCGGGAGTAAGAGCGTCAGTATAGTTATAGTACTTTTCAGCTACTGAATTTAGGTCTTCCCATGTGGTCAAATCGTCAGTAGTTACGCCTGTAGCGTCTGCGAACGGTTGCCAGTCAGTAAGATTTAGTATCATTACTTCGGTACTTTTAGCTACAGGGAATATTTTTAGACTATCTTCGTTACCTAATATACCTTCTTGAAGATAGTCGTCTACGTATTCTGAAAGTTCTTCATCTGTGAAGTATGGTTTCATATCGGCAACGTATCCCATTTTATCTATTATATAAGCAGTTTCAAGATAAGAAGCAAATATGTTAGGTGGTTCTTCTGCACCCACTTGACCTTCCATAGAGGCTACTACGCTATCGGCTAATTCCGAAATGCTACTGCTTGCTTCGGTTTCTAATATAATGCCTTTTTCGTATCCTACAGTTTCGTTAAATTCGTTTACTAACTCGTCGAACTTACTCTGTTGAATACCGTTGTAGTAGTGCCATATGTTGATAGTAATAGGGTTTTCTGCATCAAGACCATGTTCATCTTGTTTAGCATTGCAAGAGCTTAGCATAGTAGCAGAAAGAGTTCCCACCATTAGTAGGGATAGTATTTTGGTCATCTTTAAATTCATAATTATGCCGTTACTTTGTAGTAACAGACTTCACCCACTTTCATATATCTTCTAACTTAATAGATAGAATGTGTTCTTATAGTAGTAATTATACCACAAAATTCAATAGTATTCAAGGTAAAAATAGGATTTTTTTAGGCTAACCCATCAATATGTTACAGTTTTTGGAAGTTTAAAATATAACATGGGAACGTTATTGTAACATAACGTTCCCATATTCCGTAACTTTTCGAATAGCCTATGCTATAGGTTCTATACCTAATAGATGTTTTTTCAGTGCTAACAAGTCGGCAGTAGAAACCTTTTCATCTTGATTGATATCTGCATTTATTAGTCCTTGACCACTAAGTTCCGATATTCCTAATAGGTGCTTTTTAAGTGCTAATAGGTCAGCAGTGGAAACTTTTTGGTCACAGTTGACGTCCCCTAATAGAGTATCCGTTACTTGTGAGGTGGTAGAAGTTTCAGTTTGACTATCGGAAGTGCTAATGCTACTATCAGTAGTAGTAGTAGTATCTTCTTGAAATGTGGTAGTAGTAGTGACATTAGTATCTTCGGAAGTAGAAGTAGTAGTGGTGGTATCTTGTGAAGTATCAGTAGTAGTAGTGGTAGTAACGTCAGCAGGAGTAGTACCGTCAGGTTCAGTACCGCCTACTAATACGCCGTTGTCGTATACGCATATGTAGTCAGTCTTTTCTACAGTACCAGTAAAAGCGTCGGTTTCTTGCTTTATGCCGGTATGACTCCAGTCGTCGGAGGTATTCCAAGAGTTGCCCCATGCGTAAGTGCCTAAAGCAAACTGATACTTTTTATTGGAGTTTGCTATAGCGTAGTCGTTAAAAGTTATTTCTACATAGTAGATGTTATCTTTATACTTGATAGGTTCAGAAGAAAGTATCGCATCGTGTTCAGTTTCGGCGGATACTTGGTCGTATAGTTCACGAATTTCCATATCGGAAGAACTTACTGAGGACATTCCTGTAGCATCGAAGTAGTATCTAACGGATATGTTCTTAGAAGGTTTGCTACTATCGGAACATACATAGAAAGTAACTTCACTGGTTTTAGGTTCATCTTGTACTATATCCACACAGAATGCCTCTACCCAGTATGTACCAGTAGTGTTATCGTCGTCGGAAGGCTGTTCCTGTGGTGGGAAGTCTTCATCTGGAAGCATGGTATCGTTGCCGAATAGTTCGTACAGACCAGCAGAAGCTCCTACGAATGCTGCGTTGTAGTCTATAGTTACTTCATTATATATGTAGTCTGCGGTAGTGTCTACGTGTTGGTCGTCTCCGTCAGGACCACCGACTAACGCACCGTATAGTACGTGTTTCTGTTCGGAAGTATCTTCACAACGAGATAGTCCAGAAGAGGCTCTGTGGTGTGGATACTTTACTGAATAGTCTTCAAGACCTACTACATAACATCTATCTAAAGGATTATCGCCCAATAGGTAGTCCATTTGACCTTTTGCCCATTCACTGTATTCACCAGCTTTTCCGTAGTTGTGCTTATCGTAGACGTACGCTAATAGCTGAGTAGCCGTGTTATATCTTGCAGAACCCCACTTGTTAAGAAAAGCATATCCACCATTAGTGATAGTCGCAGTTTGACCGCCTTTCCACTTGTCGATAGTTTCGGCTATCTGTCCCCAGAAGTTTATATTTTCATAAGGACTTTTACCAGTAAGTTCTATAAATCTATCTACGAACTTGTCGTTGCCTACTTGGTCGTTAGCTTCTGCTATTAGACACATAGTACCACTCCAAACGTCGTTCCAACAGTGCGTCCAACAGGAAGGTGCATAGTAGTCTAATAGTGTTAGAGCCTTGTCCATGTAAGTTTCATCACCAGTAGCAAGATATAACCAAGCACCTGCCCAGCAGTAGTCGTCTTCCCACTTGTTAGAAGCGTAGTATCCTTTAGGACCGTCTTCCGACGCACCTACAGACTTTTCGTTTTCGTCGGCAAACTTGAATAGTGCTTTGGCGTAGTCTAAACACTGTTCAGCATACTCTGGGTCGGTATCCTTAAAGTTTAGATAGTTAGCAGTTAAAGAAGCAGAAGTATTACATACTACGTCGGTAGTAGGCTTTTCGGAAGTGGCGAACCAACCTTTTCTCTCCATTTCGTCAACTTCTGGAGCGTTCCAATAGCTGTGGTCTATGTCGCCGTCACCTACTTGATAGCAGAATGCTATTACGTTACCGTCGCTATCACGAAAAGTACTCCTAATAAAGTAGTCGTTTACGTATCTTAATAGAGTTTCTATGTGTTGTTGCTGACCAGTCTTTATGTAAGAGTCTCTAAATTCATAGTAGCCCCAACCTAAAGTAGAACCAGTATAGGCTTCTGGAAGTCCAAACTTTACGTGGTCGCCTGCGTCGTGATATCCACCTGAAACGTCTACAGTACCGTCTCCGTCGCTATCTAATACGTCCTTGTACTGGTTGATAAAACTTTCTGTAAGGTTAGTATTAGTGGTGTCTAAAGGTAGAGTGGCATCGTAAGTATGACAGTCTCCACGCCATGAATACGCAGTATTTTCGCTTACTTGTGTACCACACATATTAGCATCGTAGAAGTACATGGAATACTGTAGTAGTCGTGCAAAGTTTTCGTCTACTTCTACTGCGTTTGCCACTTCAACAGTATTAGAGAGTAACATAGTACTCGCCATGGTCAAAGATGTGATGGTTGCTATTACTTTTTTTATCATGCAAAAAACCCTCCTAAAATAGATATACTATAATTATATCACATGACAGAAAAAATTACAACGACTTATTTAGAATATATTATTGACTTACTTTAAAATATGTGTTAAAATTTATCAAGGAAGTTAGCAAGAACACCTTTACTTATAAGTGAAGCGTAGGCGAGGGTAGTTCACAGCATTAATATAAAATCTTCTGATAATTATCTACCAAAATGGGACCCATGCGAAAACTGTCAAAATATGTATAAAGCCTTTGACTTAATTTTTGTAGATTGGCGAGGTGAATATAATTGTAAATAATGATATTATAGAAAAATATTTAAAAAAATATGGCTGGTATAAAGGTAGAAAAGTTAATATTAATAATATTATCCAATATTTCATAGAATATGAAATAAATACTTTCCAAAATGGTCTTGATTTCTTAGAAGAATTTTCTGAATTAAATATTCCTATAAATAATAATATAAGTAATAGCGTTATAGAAATAGATTCTTTAAAAGGAATAAAAAATAGTGCATATTTGGAAGATATAGAAAATTACTTCAAAATAAAATTAATGCCTATTGGATATTGGAAAGCTACTAATAGAACATTATATATTGATGAATTTGGAGTGATATATGGTAATATCGATGAGTTTGTAACTATTTTTGGAAACAACTTTTATGAAGCATTGTATAACATTATTAATTTGAAAACTATTAAAAATTTCATTGTTTAAAATTCTATGAATAGTAAGTGTACCCTAAAGTAACACTCTATAAGGATATAATATTTGTAATGTTAGGATTGTAATATATTCTAACATTACAAATTTAATAATACCTATTGCTTTTTATCAAGGAAATCAGCAAGAACACCCCCACTTCTAAGCAAAGCGAAAGTGGAGTATGAATTGCGTTACCTCTGTTGACAAACTAAAAATAATATAGTATGCTATAATTAACGTAAGATAAAAATTATGATGAGGGATTAAAGTAAGGTTATCCTCTCTAAGACACCGTATTAGACTAACGGTCGCTGTAACCAATCAGCAATAAGTAAGTGAGAAGTTAGTGAATGATAGCATACAAACCTACATATATACGGTAGGAACTACCGAAATTCAAGCCTGTGGAGTTCGTGTAAGACTAAATATTTAAAAAATTAGCGTTGAACTATGAAGCAGGAAGCCCCCACCTCTTAGTGAAGTGTAGGTAGGGGCGGTTCACAGTATATATCACTTACTATTAAACTTACATTAGGGGGAACTTTTTTTATGAACGAAAAATATTCTATTTGGAACGATGTTGATATGTACAGAATGGGAACTATAGATACTTCTAAAGAGGCTATTCCCACTAATTCAGTTTTTGCAGTTCGTCAAGACGAAACGAGAGAGTTTGAACCACGAAACGAAACGCTATCTTTTAATGCTATGCTACAAAATTTGGAAAATGGTACTATTACTCAATTAGATAAGAAAATACTATGTATTTTAGGTACTTCAAGATATGCTACTATTAAACAGATTTCAGAACTTCTTACGCTTATAGGTGAAACTCATTTTAACGATAATATACTAACTTCAAGTATTAAAAGACTGTATAAAAACGGTTTAATATGCATTTCAAGAATAGTAGACCAGAATGGCAACAAAACCAGTAAGATTATATCTTTAGATAAAAACGGTTCTGAAGTAGCTAAAAAACTTGGAGTAGTTCACGTTTGGAACGCTTTTGAAAGAGTAGACGAACCTTGGAAGTTAAAAACGATACTATGTTCTAACCAACTTAGAAACGCTTACCTAAAGTCGGGACTACCTCTACAATGGTTTAAACTTAGAGCAAACCTTACTATTCAAGGTTGTATAGTTAAACCTTCATTTGCTACCGAAATTAGCAACGTGGTATTCCTATTTGAAGTCATTAGACGCAAACCACTTTGGCAAAATAGTTTTGCTGAGAAGATGTCACGTTATTATAGTATACTAAAGTCTATTGATGATGGCGAAAAGAACAGTTGGGATATAACCTCTACACCTTACATAGTGGTAAATGGTGAAAGTTTTGAACATAATTTGGAAATATATAATCTACTATTAACCTTAAACCTTGACTTTGGCGAAAGCCTTCTATTTACTGAAGACTTGCTACAGTTCGGCGAAAAGTTTAAACGTTCGTTATACACTATCAAAGATACTAACGGTACGGCTGAATATCTACAGTTCGATATGTAGTAACACTTTTTATACTCACTGAATATACTATAAGTATACATTCCATAAGGAGGCACTTTAACTATGAAAGTAGTAGTAATTAGACCACCTAAAGTTATCTCTGGTATATTTAGAGTTATATTTAAGATAAAAAAAGAAGTTCCAGAAGAATAGTCTATACTTATTATGATATTAGTTAAGTCCCACATACGTTAGTGTGGGACTTATACTTATTTATTGATTGAAAACTTTTAAGAACGTGTTATAGTTAGTACCTATGCGGTCGTATACCGCAAACGATACGTTTTTAAAGCATTTAATATAT
Organism: uncultured Oscillospiraceae bacterium; assembly: GCA_934444765.1. GTDB lineage: Bacteria > Bacillota > Clostridia > Oscillospirales > Ruminococcaceae > UBA5884. The sequence goes on along the minus strand of CAKSDC010000016.1, from coordinate 27,975 downwards.
CCTTTTTCAAATAGCAGATACTTAAAGTAGTTGGCTACATCTAAAGGTTTATTTCCGAATACTCCGCAACCCCATGCACCTAATACTATATTTTGAACGCTTTCATTTACGGCTACTTTTAGTATATATTCTGCACGATTTACCATTACCTTATCAATCTGTTGTTGGCTCAAATTGGAGGCTTTGTGTAGGTTCACAGCAGGAGAAGTTATAGCACTTATAGTGTAAGGTTCGGATAGTAGGTTGTGGTTAGTATCTCTAAATACTTGCACACATGGAGAGTATATAGTATAGTCGGAATATGTAGGCATAGTATAGCTATTAGCTCTGTTGTATTCGTAGTATTCTTTAGCGTTTTGACTATCAATAGATGCGTACAGTGTGGATAGTCTGCATATACACTCTTCCTGTGCTTTAGAACCGTTTAAAAATCCACCACCTACATTTTTAGCAGAAGCAAAGTTTAGTATACAAGTACTTCCTTGTCCGATGAACCTTTTAGCACATTCGCAAGTATCTTGATTGTATACCGTAACTTTAGCGTCTAAACCGTTGGAGATACACTTTATAGTTATACTTTGCAACGTCTGTGGAGTGTATAGTTTAGCGGTGTATATATCCTTATTGAACGATACGTTATTATAGCCACCTTGTTTAAAGTATTGTAGATTTTTATTGGCTATTTCTATTGCTGAAATATTCATATTAATAGTTTCCTTTCTGTGTGATACTTAAATTATACTTCTTTTGTGATGTGTTGTCAATATATAAAACATCCCACCCTTAATATATAAGGGTGGGAAAGATATATTTTTATATATAATTATTAACTATTAGTATCGGTTAATATAGTTCTTTTAAGGATTAATAAGTCTAAAGTATTTATATTACCATCTTGATTTAGGTCAAACCCATTGCCTATTTCTTTGTTTGCACCTATTATGTATCCCTTAAGTGCTAATAAAGAGTATGTATTAACTGGAACGCTTAAACTATCCTCTTCCTCATCTATTACGCCTGAAGCATCTTGTACAGGAGTTATATATGGATTATACTCAACAGTTACTACGTTTGAATAGCCTTCTTCTTTACAGAAATTATTAATATACTCAATACTATCCTTATCGTTAGTAGATGCTTCTATGTAGGTGTAGCGAACGTTATCGTTATCGTCAAATACAGTATGTGTACCAACTATAAAAAGGTAGTCACTATCTGCATCAGGATATGAAGATACACACTTTATAACATTATCCATTATGCTTAAAATCTGGTTATAACTATAACCATTTTCACAGATGTCATCGTTTGTGTCGTAGATGGTTTTTCCGTCTATTACGGCTATAACTTCTTTTTCTGTGGTAGCCGTGGTAGTTTCGGTATCGGCATAAGCAGTAATACCCATAGTAGTGCCAATAGCAGAAACTAAAGCAATACTAACAATGCCATGTAAAAGTCTTTTTTTCATATTAATTCCTCCTAATTTTATGTATCTATATTAATTAATAGATTTCTATGTTCTTTAAACTTTGTTGATAGTAATCGTTTATAGAAGTAGAACTATCTTTTTCACTATTAATATTTATATGTTAAATATATTATATCATACCATATTTACTTTGTCAATAGGTTTTATGATTTTTTTGATAAAATATATTAAATCGAATAGAGGTTCATTCTTTAGGATATTTTTAAAATGCAGTTTTATAATATTGATTTTTCCTCTAAAGTGTGATATAATATTGAAATGTATTATTAACAATTATATTTGGAGGTATTTATTGTGCATTGGTCAGAAGAGATTGCTCAAAAGATTATAGAACGTCGTCCAGACAAAGAAGAATATGTATGTGCTGCGGGTATTAGTCCATCAGGTTCTATACATATTGGTAACTTTAGAGATATCGCTACAAGCTACTTTGTAGTTAAGGCTTTAAGAAAAGCTGGTAAAAAGGCTAAGTTACTATTTTCATGGGACGAATTTGATAGATTAAGAAAAGTTCCTGTAAACGTTGCTAAGATAGACGACGATATGGAAAAGTATATCGGTATGCCTTATGTGGACGTTAAAAATCCATTCGATGATGGTTGCTCTACCTATGCAGAACACTTTGAAAAAGAGTTTGAAAGCTCTATTAAAAAGTTCGGTATAGATATGGACTATCGCTATCAAGCTACTATGAACAGAAGTGGTAAGTACTCTAAGTACGTTATTAAGGCTCTTGAACATAGGGGAGAAATATTCGATATATTAGATAGCTTTAGAACTCAAAAGGCTGTAGAAGGCGAAAGAGAAAACTACTATCCAGTAAGCATATACTGTAGTAGTTGTGGTAAGGATACTACTAAGATTACTAAACTATCCGATGACTGCACCGAGGCAGAGTATGAATGTTCTTGTGGACATAAGTCTACTTTTAACTTTACTAAGGATTTTAACTGTAAGCTACATTGGAAGATAGACTGGGCTATGCGTTGGCTATACGAGGGTGTAGACTTCGAGCCAGGTGGAAAAGACCATGCTTCTCCTACTGGTAGCTATCAAACCAGTAAGATAATATCTAAAAAGATATTCGATTATGAAGCTCCACTATTCCAAGGTTATGAATTTATAGGTATTAAGGGTACTACTGGTAAGATGTCAGGTTCTTCTGGATTAAACTTAACTCCTGATACTCTACTAAATCTATACCAACCAGAAATCATCCTTTGGTTATACTCTAAGACACTACCTAATAAGGCTTTTGACTTCTGTTTTGACGACGGCATATTAAGACAGTACTTTGAATTTGACAAGCAGTACAACGCATACGTAAACGGTACTGCCGACGAACTAACTACTTCTATTATAGAAAAGTGTCTAATAGACGGTAGAAAGATTAATACCGTTCCTATGGGACTATTAGTACAGTTGGGTTCAGTAGTAGACTTTAACGTTCCTATGTTAGAAACTGTATTTGAAAAGATAGGTACTCCTTACAAGTTTGCAGACTTTGAAGACCGTTTAGACCGTGCTAAGTATTGGTTAGAAAATTGCGCTCCTGAAGCCGTAAATAGACTTATGCCTTACAGAAACTGGGAAGTATACGAAACTCTTGACGATAAGGAAAAGCAAGAGATTGCTCTATTACACCAATATATCGCTAATGGTGGATACTCTTTAGATGAACTTAACACTAAACTATACGATATCCCTAAAGAAGTATTCCCTGAATTAGTAGACCAACCTAAAGAACTTAAAAAGGTTCAAGGTAGTTTCTTTAAGAGTGTGTACAAGCTGACTATTAACAAGGAAAAAGGTCCAAGACTATACCTATTCCTATACGCTATAGAACCTAATAAGTATGTAAACCTATTAGACTTCTCTACTCCTAAAACTGAAGAAGAACTTGCTCCTAAGGTTGAAGAAGTATCAAACGAACCCGTAGTTGAAGAAGTTCACGGCGAACCAGACCCTGTAGAACCTATTAAAGATACTATCACTTTAGACGTATTTGAAAAGATAGACCTTAGAGTCTGTGAAATAGTTAAGGCTTCCGAAATTAGAAAAGCCCAAAATAACTTAAAGCTAACCGTATTCGATGGCATTAGAGAAAGAACTATAGTATCAAGCATTAAAAAATACTATACTCCTGAAAGTCTTATCGGTAAAAAGATTATAGTAGTAGCTAACTTAGAACCTGTTCGTTTAACTGGTGTTAAGAGTGAAGGTATGTTAGTAGCTGGTACTAATAACGCTTGCGGTTGTAAGATAGTATTCGTAGATGATGCCGTTCCTACTGGTACTCAAATTAAGTAGTACACTATAATATATAAATAGATAGAACGTCTAACTTAAACGTTAGACGTTCTTTTTTATAGTTTGGTATGTTTCTTATTTACTATTTAGCGTCGAACTTAGCCATACTACCGCCAAAGTCTATAGATATGTTGGCGAAAATAGGTAGTATGTCGTTTATGCCTATGTTTTTGAGGTCACCATTGGATAGTTCGCAAGCCCATGGCATCTTAGAAACGTTTTTAAGTCCGAATAAGTTTGCGTGAACCTTATTTTCTATTACTACTCCAACTAAGTCGTCTACACTCTTTAGACCGTTACTAACGAATGCATAGTAGATTACGTTTCCGTTATATATAGGTAGTGTTATATCTTTATTTAGGAACTTTATAGAGTGGTACTTACTGCCACAACGTTGACAACAGAAAAACTGTTCTGAAGTAAGTTCATACTTAAATGAAAAGTCCGACCTACCACATACACAAGTAAGAATATCACTCTTCAAGCGTAACAGTATAGATAGCCATTCTTCGGTAGAATAACGCTTTTTAACATCCTTTAAACCGTCACAGAATACGTCTATAAAAGCATCTTTTAGATACTGTGGGTACTTTTGCCACATGGATATTACTACATAGTGTACGCCTCTAACTGCATGGTTAGAGTTATCGTTAGGATTGAATATAAACTTAGGCGTATCGGCGTAGTGTTTAACTTCTTCTTTAGCAGAAATGCAACAGTCGTCTATTACCTCTCTACCTTCTAATGGGTGGCTATGGAAGAATAACTTAAACAGTAGCACCGATAGTGTATGATTGTCACTATCTATGTTAGGGGCATTTTTGCCGTTAAGTACTTCTGGGGCAAGGTTGAAGTCTGTTAAGTTTACAAATTCGGGACTATCTATAGTAGATACTTCTTTGAATAGGTCTAATATTAGACTGCCGTCGTTTATATTGAATAGTATACGCTTTTCGTCTAAGGAATGGAAGCATAGAGAGTGTTTATGAAGTGTCTTGAAAGCGTTAGCAAGATTAATTCCAGCAGTTACCATAGCCTTGATAGACTTAAACTTTATCTTCTTTTTAGAGGTATAGTCATCTTGTACGGTGAATATATAACCTTTTATTATATCTTCTAAGGTATAGTATTCTTGTGGAATAGGTTCAAATAGACAGCCAAAGCTACCGTCTACACTTATACGGGTTATCTCTTTAGGGAATAGTAGTTCTTTACTCTTGCAATCCACTTTGGATAGAGCTATAATGTTATCTCTAAAAGGTTTTAAGTTTTGCCATTTAAAGCTATCGAACCACCTTAATAGGTAAAAGTGGTTTAAAAACTTTACTAAATATTCACTATATTGTGAATAGTTACCTAATAGTTTTAGTACTGTAATAGGTTTGCGGTCTTTAGTATATAGTACATCGTCTACTTTTATGCTAAACTCATTAGAATGGGTTAGCGTACTGCTGACGGTAGTATTAGACTTCTCCTTATTTTTTGCTCTACTTTTGCGTTCATTTATTAAAGCCGTAGAGTTAGCTAATATTTCGTCTAACGACTTCATAAAGTCTTCAGATGAGATAGTCTTATTAGAAGGTTCTGTTTTAGCGTTTATACTATCGATAGAAGTATTAGTACTATTTTTTTCGACTTGGTTATCCATCGTATATCTATCCTTTCATTAGTTTGTTATACATACACTGCCATTAATACTATTATATCATATATGTAAAGGGTTTTCAATACTAAATTTACTCGTAGTGTTATTAAATAGGCTATCTTAAATAAGATAGCCTGTAAGTGTATTTAATATAGAGTACTACGCACATAGTAGCACGTCTTCAGTTTGAGCGTTGCTATTCGGAACTAATATACTATTCATGGAAACGTTAAACAGTACGCTTAACGCATATAGGTTATCTACAGTAGGTAGACTTTCGCCCCATTGCCACTTGTAAATAGCTTGTGGACTTTCAAATCCAAAGTATTCTTGTAGGTCACGTACCGAGAAGTTTCTTTCTTTTCGTAGCCTTACGATGTTCTTGCCTGTAGCCTTTAGGTCTATAGTAGGATATGTAAACATACAGTTAAGCCTCCAAAGTATTTATAGTATTATCATAACAAATATAGATACATATTATACCATATATACTGAAAAATGTCAACTCTTTTGGAAGTTCCGTATATTAGACGTTTTGTAATATAGTTCTTAAAAATAAGATTTGTCATTTTCACCAGTATAGAAATAAGTTATTTCTAATATTTTGTGCCTTTTGAATGATTTGGAAATTATTTATTTACAAATTAAGGATAATATGTTATAATGAATGGTATTATTCCAAGAGTTGGGAGGAATTACAGTTGCCAAACTATGATTATACCTATAATGACTTAAAAGAAAAGTACAAAAACTTTTCCGTTCCTAATGTGTGTATCAACATAAACGGTAAAAAAGTAGCTACACTATTAGCCGATGATAATAAAAAAGATACTGCTTTAAACGTTAGTTCTGTAGTGGTTAGACTATCTTTAGATAGGTCTTCAATAGCTGAAATAGACGTAGCAGATATATATAGTTACAGTAACAGTAGCATAACTAAAGTGGCTACTATAGGTTCTAAAATAGAAGTGTATATGGGATATGGCAACGATAAAACCGTTACGAGAGTATTCTGTGGGTACATAGCAAAAATAGACTACGAACTTAGTGGTATCTTTAAAGCTACTATTACCGCTTTAGACGTTCTTAACTTAATGGAACAGGAGTACTGTCCAAAATACTATATTTCCAAATCGTACGACGATATAGTTAAAGAAGTGTTAGGAAAGTACTCCGCATTGATAGAAGAAAGTTCTTGTGATGCTTTAGGCGTTACTAAAGAGTACGTATACAGGGAAGAAAAAGTCTCTGACTTACGCTTTATTAGAAGACTATGTTCCGAAGTGGGAAAACAGTTCTATGTTAGCAACGGAACGGCATATATCAATAGTGCGTTTAGTGGTAAGTCTACTATAAATTTAGATATCCATGAAGTTATACAGTACTTTAGAATATCTAATATATATCAAAATAGCAAAGTTAAGGTGGTAGGGTTCAATCCAGAAGACCATAATAACAGTATTTCCGAGGAGTGTGTGGCTAAAACTAAAGGTTGCAAAACTATTACTAATGCCCCTCAAACTAAAGTAGTTACTATGTCTAATATGGATACTCCTACTAAGGCTAAGCAGTACGCCGAAAGTTTAGCTAAGAACGTCTTAAAAGATACTCAAAAGTGTAACATAGTTACTATTGGGCTTCCTGAAATAACGGTAGGCAAGACTATTACTATATCCAATGTGGACAAGTTGGAATTTGATAAGTATAAGTACAACGTAACCGAAGTTATTCATACTATGGATATCAACGGTTTTAGTACTAACATTAATATCTGTGGTTGGAGTTGATAGGTTATGTTAAATAGTTCCATTACTAATGAAAAACTTATGGAAAACATCTCATTAAAGAGTGTAAACCTTATACCGTCTTTGGCTTATGGTAAGGTAATCCAAAACTATGATGAAAAGTATCCTAAAAAAGTCAAAGTAGTACTTAGAAACGTCTTCGGCTTAGAAGATAACGAGGTTTGGGCAGACGTATTAACTTCCTATGCTGGCAACGGATATGGTAACTACTGTATGCCAGAGGTAGACTCCGAAGTGATAGTGGCTTTTATCATGAACGATAGAAACTTTCCTATAGTAATAGGTAACGTCTGGACTGCTAAAGAAGACTTACCACAGGATACCACTAATAAGGATAACTATATAAAGCGTCTTAAAACCGCCTCTGGTAACGATATATGTATAGACGATACTAAAGATAAGTCTTTAATAACCGTTAAAACTCCTAACGGCTTAAACGTACGTCTTAGTGATGAAGACAACAGTATATCTATATACGATGACAACAATACTAATACGGTCAATATCGACTTTAAGAGTAAGGCTATATCCATAGACGCTAAAGATAAGATATCTTTAAAAGTCGGTGGTACTGAAGTAGTTACTATAGATAAGCAATCGGTAACTATTAAGACTAAGACGGTATCTATAAAGGCGGATAGCAAAATAGAACTCAATGGTGGTCAAATATCTGCCGACGGTACAGACGTTAAGTTGAAGTCTAAAGGTAGTCTAAGTATAAAAGCTAACGGAAATCTTTCGGCAGAGGCTACAGGCATTACTAAAGTTAAAGGTTCTATGTTGAACTTAAATTAGCATTTGGAGGGTTTTAGGTTGAGTGAAAAAGGTTTCTTAGGTGTAGGTTGGAAGTTTCCTATAGAAGTAGACGAAGTTACTGGTAGAATAAAAACTTCCTCTTATGAAGAAGATATTAAAGAGGCTATAGCCATAATAATAGGCACTTCTAAAGGTGAAAGAGTTATGAACCGTCAGTTCGGTTGCAGTATTAAAGACTATATGTTTGAAAGTTTTAACTACGGTGTGGCTGTAAGTATGGAACGTTGCATATTAGAGGCTTTGCAAGAATGGGAACCAAGAATTACTAACGTAAAAGTAGACGTGGTACAAGATATTACTAATCCAGCTAAGATAGATATACGTATATCCTATGTGGTTAGAAGTACTAATAACCCTTATAACTTAGTATATCCGTACTACATAACCGAGGGAATATAAAGAAAGGACTTACTATTATATGGATATACCATACATCGATAAGCGTTCAAAACAGGACGTTATTAACTATATAAAGCGTGTATCTAAAACGTATACTCCCGAATGGAAGTTCGATACTACTAACGTAGATGTAGGTTCTGCTGTAGCCTTGATATATGCTGATATGTACTATCAAACTATTAAGCGTTTTAATAGAGTGGCTCAAAAGTCCATGTTCGACTTTTTTAATAGCATTAATATACAGATGTTACCTGCTACGGCTTCGGAGGGGTATGTTAGCTTTGGTCTTTCCAGTGAGAGTATAAAAGATGGTGTAGAAGTACCTTGTAAGACTCAGTTGATGGTCAACTCTAAGGGTGGCGATACGATATTCCAAACCTTAGAAGACGTACTGGTTAGTAACTGTCAGATACAACGTATATACGTATCTAATGGATATAACGACGTGATAAAGAGTATATATACTTATAATGATAGTAATAGTATTTTTGATATTCAACTGTTCGACACTTCTAATGAGGGTAACGTTCAGGAACATATAGTGGAACTGTATCACGACGACGTGTTCAATATAGAGGGGAACGCATATATAGGTATAAAGTTTGTTAGACTTTCAAGTGACTATACGAACACTCTTGACGACTTAGAAACGGCTATACAGTCTAACCTATTAGAGTTACAATACTATTCTACACAAGGATATACTAACTTTTTAAAAGTTTCGGTATTAGATGACCGATTAGTAGCTTACAAGAGTGATACTCAAGCACCTTTTAAGTTCGATAGAGGCTTTAAAGTTAGGTTAGTTTCCAAGTCTTCGGAACTGTTCAGTAATAGAGCCTTTAAGCGTTTAGAATGTTTTTCTCAAAGTAAGGATATAGTTCCTGATGTGGTACTCACTAACGAATCTGAAAAGAACGTTAATAGGTGCTATCCATTCGATGAAAAGCCTTTACAGTATGATGAGTTCTATATAGCCTCTAAAGATGCGTTCTGTAAAAAGGGTGCTAATATAGAAGTTTCGTTCTATACCGACTTTAAAAAGATACCTATACAAGATGAACCTTCTATTGAACCTGAAATGGAGTATAAGTTGATAATGAAACGTTCTCAATTTAATCCTGAACCAGAGTATAATATTACTATAGACTGTGTAGTTTGGGAATACTTCAACGGCAAGGGTTGGGCAAGGCTATTTAAAGATAACGAATATGAAGACGTATTCCACCCACAAAATGGTCGTAGAACTAAGACAGTATCGTTTATCTGTCCTGAAGATATCGCTTTGATAACAGTAGGTTCTAAAGAGTGCTACTATATTAGGGCTAAAGTATTAAAGATGAGCAATCGCTTTAAGACTAAGGGATATTATATCACACCTGTAATTAGCGAAATATCCATTAACTACTACTATAGCGATAGTGTGATACCTAACTTAATAACTTGCAAGAATAACACTATCACAGAAACTTTTACCAGTGCAGACTTTAATTCCGAAAGTTCCACTATAGAACCTTTTAAGTATCTAAAAGATAAGTCTACTGAACTATACTTTGGTTTTAACTATCCCTTAGAATATGGCCCTATAAGGTTGCTATTCTGCATGAAAGAAGACGTTCCTTTTGAAACCGCTAAGCTAAAGTGGAACTATCTAACCGACGACGGTTGGAAACCTTTAACCGTCTTTGATGAAACCGAAAACTTCCGAAAGACTGGAGTAGTTACTCTAATAGGAAATACTAACTTTAAACAGGAAACTATATTCGGTAGTAGTCTATATTGGATTAAGATTTCAGACTTTCAAAATGAGTACACTGTAAATAGTCGATATCTTCCAACGTTGAAAGAGGTTCATTATAATGCAGTATCTGTAATAAATGTGGTAGGTATGCCAGAAGAAGTGTTCACTATAGAACCTACTTCCGAAAGTATAGTATGTAAACTTAGTAGAGGCATGGTATACAGTATAGAAGTTTGGGTGAACGAACTATCCGAACTTACCGATACCGAAATAGAAGATTTAAAGTCTTTAGGCATAGTAAGTGTAGTATATGATGTGTTCGGTATGCCTATTAGTATATGGGTTAAGTGGCAAGAAGTTAAAGACTTAAACTTTTCTAAACCTAATGACAGACACTACAGAGTAGACAGAAACTCTGGTACTATAGTCTTTGGTGATAACGTTCATGGAAAGATACCTTCTTATAAAGACGGTCAAACTATAAAGGTTAAGTATTCTGTAGGTGGCGGAAAGAGTGGCAACGTTGAAAAGTATGCTATTTCTAAGATAAACAAAACGCTTGGATTTGTTACTAATGTGTATAACCCATTGATTACTTATGGTGGTTCGGATATCGAAACCGTAGACCGTGCTATCAAAAGAACTGCTTGTAGTCTTAGAAGTCGTAACCGTGCGGTTACTACGTTCGACTATGAAACTTTAACCTTAGAGGCTGAAAGAAGTATCTTAAAGGTTAAGTGTATTCCTAATATGCGTCCAGACGGTACTAAATCTTTTGGAGATGTAGTATTAGTAATACTAATGGAAGACTATGACAAAGAACAGACGTACTTCAATACTGTACGTGAAAGAGTTAAAAAGTACATTTCCGATAAGATGAGCGGTAGTGTATATAGTGCTAAAGCCTTGCATATAGTTCAACCACAGTATGTGTACTATAATATCAAGGCTGAAGTGTCGGTTAAGTCTTTTAGAAGTGTATTTGAAGTTAAGTCTAAGATTGAAGATAAGATTAAAGAGTTCTTGGACGTTACCACTGGTAATTTCGACCATAAAGGTTGGGATATCGGTGTGTTGTCTAACTCCACACAGATATTGAACGCTATAAAAAATGTAGAGGGTGTATCTTATATCAAGAGTATAGTAATAACTCCTTATGTTAAGTTAAACTCTAACTTAGTAGAAGTGGATATCAATAACATCAAGGGAAAAGAGTTTGCTCTTGCATTTAATGGCAGTCACGATATAGTGATAACTGTAGACTAACTTTAGAAAGGAAGTGTGTACTTATGATACCTATGCCCAACTTAGACGACGAATACTTTAGCGACATAAACGAAAATGCTAAAAATATGATATCCCAAATATGCCCTGAATGGACAGACTATAACTCTCATGATGCTGGTATTACTTTTATAGAACTATTCTCATGGTTTAAAGAGATGCAACAGTACTATATCAATCAGCTTAGCGACGGTTTAAAAGAAAAGTATCTAACCATATTGGGAATGGATAGAATAAGTAAGCAAGCGTCAACGGTTACTATAGAGGGAAAGTCTAAAATAGATGCAGACTTAGAACTCTTACCATATTGTAGAATGTTCGCTAATAGTGTATGCTTTGAAACCGTTAAGCCTCAGTTGATACTGAATAATCAGATTAAGTGTGTTACTCTTAGCACTGAAGAAGTGATAAACTTTTCAAGCGAAAAGGATAGGTTAATAACTAATCGTATGTTGTATATACTACCATTCGGGGATAGTTGCAAAGTAGGAAGTGAATTTAAAGTCACTTTTGAAAACGTGATACCTTACGATAGAGAGTTTACTATATACTGTTCTATATATAACGACTATCCAGTTAAGAGAAATCCTATAGTAGATAAGAGTATATATACTCCAATAGCTAACTTTAAGGTTAAGTGTTTAACCGTCAACGGTTGGGAAGACGTTCAAATAGTACAAGACCAAACTTTTGCATTCTTGCAAAGTGGAAGTATCACTTTAAAGATACCAAAAGATACTTCTCAACTAAAGTATGATAACGGATATACTATATCGTTTATACTTACTGACTGCGAATATGATATTCCACCAGTTATCACCGAACTGAAAGTCAACACTTTTGATGTAGTTCAAAAGCAGACGTTGGTTCAATATTACGATTTTGATACTATTCAAAATTTTGAGTTACTACTACCACGTTCAAGAGTGGCAGTATCAGGAAGTATAGACGTATACTTTAAGTATGGCGACAAGTATATAAGATATCGAAAGTATAAAAAAGTAGTCTTTAACGACGGCTTAGACTGTAAGTTAGTATTTTCCATAATGCTAAAGATGAACTTCGACGGCGTTAGAGTAGTAGCTTATGATAACTCTATATACGATAAAAAGATAGTCGGTACTGGTACAGGATTTCCATATCAGGAAGTTAATTTGGATAGTAATAGTATAGTCGGTAAAGACTTTTCACTTATGGTGTATGATAAGTTCGACGGTGTGTTCTACACTTGGCAACAGAGAGAAAATTTTGATACTTCTAATGAAAACTCCAGAGAGTATATATTAGATGAAGTACATGGTAGACTAATATTCGGAGACGGCGAACGTGGACTATCCCCAGACGGCGATATGGTATTAATAGGTTACTCCGAAACTCTTGCTAAAGACGGCAACATTAAAGCTAACGTTCTAAAGTGTTCGGACTGTTCTAATGTGGAACTAAATAGTATCTCAGTAGCTACTGGTGGACGTTCTGCTGAAACTATAGAGGAAAGTTTTGTACGCTTTAATAAGTCGTTAGAGGCTTCGGAAAGATGTATCACCTTTAAAGACTTTGAAGACTGTGTATATAATACTCAAGGATTAATGGTCAGCAAGTGCAGAGCCATAGCTACAGAACCTTATTATGATACTAATGGTGTGACCTTGATAGTTCAGCCATACTCTAACTATAAACAACCTACTTTGAGTAGTGCGTATATCAAGAATATTCTAAACGCTGTAAACTCCAAAAGGTTGATAGGAACTAAAGTAACGGTAGTATCTCCGCAATATATAGGTATAGACGTATACGCCGAAGTGTGTACTAAGTCTCACTATGCAAACTCTTATGACGTTATTAAACAGGCAGTTATAGAGCTATTCAATAGTAGTCAATTTACTTTAGGTGGAACTATAAGCTATAGTAACGTGTACTGTCTGTTAGATACTTTAGAGTGTGTAGACTATGTTAAGTCTTTAAGTGTTACGGCTAACGGTTCTAACTATCAGGTTAGCGATAATGGAGATATTACTCTATGTAGTAGTGGTATAGCGTATCTAAACAGTGCAGAGTATACCATATTTGAAAGTAGATAGGAAGTGGTTATTTTTGAAGAGTAGATACTACATTCTAAACAGAAAAGCAGACTATATTCACGGATACAAAGAAGATATAGTGTTCAAAGAAGGTTCGGGACTTACCATTAAAGAGGGTAGTACTTCGGGAGTGTTCTATTCAAGTGTGTTCGATAGTTTAGATAAGCAGACTATTTGGTATAAACTCACAGTAGATGCTGATATTCCTAACAACACTACTATTAGACTTACTTTTTTTGCTAACGATGAACCCTACATCTTAGACGCTAACGGCGAAAAGTTGGATATATACTATATAGTTAGAAGTTTAGATATTCCAGTATATGAAAAAGACGCTCTATTTAAAAGTTGCTCTACCGAAACTATTATAAATCCAGAAGAAGAAGTGTTTAGAACTCTTAAAGGTAGATACTTTTGGTTTAAGGCTGAATTTTTCGCTCAACATAGTGTGTTACCGTCAATTAAGACCGTTAAAGCGTATATCAAGGGAAAACACTGGATAGAGTATCTTCCTGAAATATACAGGCAGAATACTAAAAGTGCTTCTTTTACGGAAAGATATCTTTCTATATTTCAAAGTCTGTATGAGGATATGGAAACTAAAATAGATAACTTAGACGTGCTATTCAATCCTGACGTTGCTAACAGAGAGTTTTTAGAATGGATATCTTCTTGGGTGGGCATTAACGATTGCTATATGTGGAACGATGCTCAATTAAGATATCTGTTAAAAAATATAGTAAGCATATATAAGATATTCGGAACTAAAGAGAGTATCTCTAAAATGGTAGAACTATATACTGGTGAACTCCCTATAGTAGTAGAAAGTAACAGTCTGTACGATAAAAGTTTAGACCATAATACTAAACTACTATATCAGAAACTATACGATAGCAGTCCGTTCGTATTTACTGTGCTAATTAAAAGCGATACTATTAAATCCAATGCACAGTACGAAACGCTATTGAAGATTATCGATAGTGTTAAACCTGCTCACATGGAAGTAAACTTGATAGTCTTACAACCTGTGATACTATTAGATGGCTACTCTTATATGGGCATAAATACCGAGTTAAGCGAACTATCCTCTATTACTTTAGACGGTAACTCTTCGCTATACTTTACTGTACTATAAAATATTGAAAGAAGGTATTACTTTTGAAAAAAATAAACTTTTTCCCTTTTGAAAGAAATAGATACTATTATGGTAAACACTTGACCGTAAACGACTTTGTACTTGAACAGGAGTATATGAATAATAAACGTAGGTTCATTAATAGATATCTACACGGTACAGGTGTAGTATGCGGTTTAAACGTAATAGCTATAGATGAAAAGACTATCTCAGTAGAGGCTGGCGTAGGTATAGACTTCGCAGGTAGAGAAATAGTAGTAGATACTCCTATTATTAAAAAACTATCTTCCATTGAGGGGTTTGATACTTCAAAAGAAGACGACTACTTCTATCTATGTATAGACTACAACGAACAGGAGGCTCAACCAGTATATAGCATAGCAGGAAAGAGTTCTTCTAATCAAAGTTTAGAGTGCAATAGCTATATAGAAAATTACTCTTTATACTTAACTTCTAAAGAACCTAATACCGAAGTTAATACTACTACTCCATACTATGTTAGCAATAAGACTATATATAAGGGTTCGCAATATACTATTAGACAGAGAGTATCTCTATTCTGTAAATCTAATGGTACTTTAAAGTTAGAAGTTATTGTGGATAAGAACAGCACTTTTGAAAGTAATATATCTTTTAAGTATCCTATTAAGTTGACCTGTTTAACGCATAATCAAGCGGATATACTAAACGTAGAGTTTGATGAGAGCAAGCACAAAAAGTCTAAGAGTTATACACTATCGTATACTCTAAACGTGGCAAACGTTAAGGACGATTACGCCTTAATAGAGAGTATGGGCAGTCTACAGATATCTAAAGACGGTGTTATGGTTCATAGTTTAGATACTCCATTTAGTATAAAGGTTAAAGTAGTAGCTGGCGATTTAGAACATCAAGTTCTTAAAGAGTACTATAATAAGTCTATGGAGAGTATATTAAAGTATAACTCTTATCAGTATAGTATATACTTAGCTAAGATATACCTTGTTAGGGCTAAGAATACATATCTAATAGACAGTATAGAACCTATGCCATTTAATCAGTATGTGTACAGTGGTCAAACTGCTAACATTATGAACGAACTACTTCTACAACGTTTGGATACTGTTAATAGTGATAGTCTTAACGTTGGAAATATTCAAAGTGTTAAGCCTATCAAAAATGATGCTATAACCGATAGTAACTATATGGTGTCTTCTGGAGAAGAAGTTATAGACTTAGGCATTGGCGGAAAGTTTGGACAAGTATTTCAGTCTAAGAGTATCGCTCATGGATTAGGTTTAGGTGCAGTAAGTATCACTTTAGGGTGTGCTACCGACGTTTCAGAGAGTAGTTCTATAGTATATGGTTCTGCTGAGGTGTTCGACGGACTTTCGGTCAAGTGCGAAACTGCCGTTAAGTTGGATACTACTACTGGACAGTTCGTAATAGGTATTAGACTACTTGATAATACTACCACTAACAAGGTTAAAATTCATTGGACTGCTATAAAAGTTAAAGAGTTAGAAGATGAAACTCATAATAGAAGAATATACATTCAACCTTCTATGGTGGAACTATCCGTTATGCAGACTTGCTACTTTACCGCTACTTTTGAAAATATCAACGATAAGGGAGTGGTATGGTCTGTAAATGGTAGCAATAGCGGAACTATCAACTCTAACGGTATGTATACAGCTCCTAACACTGCTGGTATATACGAAGTTGTGGCTCAAAGTGAAGCGTATCCAGAAGTTAAGACTTCGGTATACGTAATAGTAGGCGATTTATCTTAACGATAATATTCTACAGAGAGTAGGTGATACCACTTTTATGAACATAAAAACCATCGATAGAAACCTATACGTTATTCAAGTAATGGATAAGTCCGTTGACTATGAATATATGCTATGTACTGACCTATTAGAAGAAAAGTCTAACAAGTATGAAGTACTTAAAGTTATGAACTATTCTATGGTGTACAAAGTCATGCCTATGTTGAACACTCAACTAAAGAATAAAAAGTTTTCCGACTTAGTAGACTGTTTTTCACAAGATAACGTATTCTATGCTATGTTTAAACACTATGAAGAACCTTTACTATTCGATAAGTTAAACGATAGATACTCTACTTTGGAACGTTCCGAAATAGTTAAAAATATTATAGAAAAAATAGTCATGTTAAGTATGCCTTATTCCATGCAGACGGATATACTAAACAGTAATAGTATTACTATTTCCGATACTTTGGAGGTTCATTTTAAGTACAATCTAAAACAGATTTCTAACTACGATAGTTTGGACTTTAAAAGTTTACAAGGTTCTCTTAGTAAAGTAGTAGAGGCTATATTGCATTCTGAATGTGAAAGTGGTAACTATAGTCTACTAACAGAATACTGTAAAACTCTAAACTTGCAAGAGTATACTCAACCTATTGAACTATACTCTAAATATATAGCAGTATATAGTCAGCTTAAAGAGGCTACTGTAGATAACACTAAACCTAACAAGTGGTTAGTATTTTGGAATAGAATAAAGTATGTAGTTAAACTTATTAAACCATGTATTCTGTGCTTGATAGTGTTTTCTGCTATAGCGTACTTAATATATTTGGCTTTAGGCTATAATGATAAAGATACCTCTCAATACGATACGTATAAAACTATAGGTACTTTAAACATTAAAGAGTATACTTCTAATACCGAGTAGAAAGGAGTAATAATTTACATGAAGTTCAATGACGACTTTAGCATACTACAGACTATTAAGTATCTTGCTAACTCTTTAAAGATATTATTGTTATCACCGATTAACTCTATAAAGTATAGGATAAGAACTATATTCAATCCTACAGGTATCGCAACTAAGATTACTAACGATATCCGTGAAGAAGTAAAAGATGCTACTCATATAAAACCTAAAAGTTTAAAAGATTACATCGCTTTTAGTAACTACTATGTGGCTAAAGTTTTAATGTTCGCTATAGTACTATTGATACTATTACTATCGATAGTCTGTGTTAAGTATGTGTATCCTTATGTGTGTTCTAAACTGTTTACTAAAGATATCTATCTAAATACTACCGATATGGTCGGCTACACTGGTAAGGTGAACTTGCTATCTAAAGACGGGGATATTATATTTACGGGTAGTCTTGAAGACGGTAGAATTAACGGAGATGGAACTCTTTACGATTACGAAGGTAATATGCTATATCAAGGCGGTTTTGAAAATGAAATGTACTCTGGTACAGGACAGACATATCACTTAAACGGAAACGTGGAGTATAGCGGAGACTTTGAACTAAATAAATACTCTGGACAAGGCGTACTATTCGGATATGATGAGGAACTTATATACATAGGCGAGTTTAAAGACGGTCTATACTGTGGTAATGGTACTCTGTACGAAAGTAATGGAAACGTACTATACGAAGGAGAGTTTGTATCTGGTGTATATGAGGGTGTTGGAAAACTATATCAGAGTGGAAAACTTGTATACTCAGGGGAATTTTCCAACGGTTTGCGAAACGGTTCAGGCAAGGAGTATCTTAACGGTGAATTAGTATACGTTGGTACTTTTCAAGATGACGCTATCATAGAGGGTACTATTAAAACTTACTACAACGACGGTACTACACCTTTCTATATTGGTTCTGTAAAAGACGGCGTATATAACGGTTCAGGTACTCTATATTACGATAACGGAAAGACTATGTATCAAGGCGAATTTGTAGACGGTGTATATAGTGGCACTGGTACTATGTACTCTAAAGACGGCTACACTATATATGAGGGAGAGTTTTCTAACGGTGTATATAACGGTTCAGGTAAACTGTATAAAGATAAGAAAGTAGTCTATCAAGGGGAATTTTCTAATGGTGCTATCAGTGGAGAGGGTACTAAGTACGATAGTGATGGTAATGTAATCTATCAAGGTGATGACGCTTCTGGTACTACTATAGTATATGATGACTATAATCGTATTAAATATTCTGGTAGTGTGACTAACGGTCTATACGACGGTGAAGGTACACTATATGAATATACTAATAATCAGATACGCAAGTACGTGGGTACGTTCGCTAATGGTAAACGTGAAGGTTCAGGAAAACAGTATGTAAACGACAAGCTACTATACGACGGTGAATACTCAGAGGACCTATACAGTGGTGAAGGTAAACTATTCGATACTAATACTGGTAACTTGGTATATACTGGAGGCTTCTATAATGGTATGTTCGACGGCGACGGTAAAAGCTATAACGCTACTACTAAGTATCCTATATATATCGGAACGTTTAGAAGTGGTCAATATGACGGAGAGGGCGTTCTGTACGATTATAATACGGGTGCAAAGGTCTATGAGGGTAGCTTTTTATTGGGACAGTTAAACGGTCAAGGCAAGCTGTACGATACTAAAGACGGTTCTTTAATAGCCGAGGGAGAGTTTAGAAATGGTGAATGTCTACGTGCTGAGGCTCAAACTCAAGTGGTAGGATTTTAATGGTTTTTGGAAAGGGTTGATTTAAGTATGTCATCTTATACTACTATTGCAGACGTGGGCAATACTATAGTAGAAGTCTTAAAGGATAGTTTAGTACCGAGTGTGGTTCAAAACGGTAGCTTTATAGGATTGTGTTCCCCTAACGATACGGGAAACTATATCGTCGGAGTGTATCTGTACAATATAGAGCAAAATCAAAATATGAGAATGAACTCCTATATTTCCGCTGGTGTGGATATTCAAGTTAGACCACCTATATTTTTAAACCTATACTATATGATAACTGCATACTCTAAAAGTGACGTTAAGTTTAAAAGTTATGAAAATCACATAATATTGGGAAAGGTGATACAAACTCTAAACGACTGTGCTTGTATGGAAGATAACAACGGTAACACTCTAAATGTGGATATGATAAATCTAAGCGACCACGAAAAACGCAATTTGATTAGTAGTTTTGATAAAAACAATAATGCAAACCTTTCGATATTCTACCGAGTATCTCCTGTTGAAATACCTTCTAATAACGTTAGACGTGTGGTTAAAATCTCTGACGTTGACGTTTCGGTTGGTGAATATGGTAGTAGTAACGGTTTAATATAATGGGAGGTGTTCTGTTATGAGTTTGTGTGTGTGTCACGGGGCGGTGTTGCAGTGTCCTTTTGGGAGTAATCCTTCTACTTTGAACGTTCTTCCTAATAGTATGACTAACGTATGCAACAAACCTATGGCTACTATTATGGATAATAAACCTTTTGTGAACATACTTCCTTTTGGTATGTGTAGTAACTTAGCAAATCCCACAGTAGCTTCAGCCACTGCCAGTGCTTTGGGAGTATTAACTCCTATGCCGTGTGTACCGTTGATTACTGCTCCATGGACGTTAGGTTCTAATTCTGTGTTGGTTAAAGGCGTTCCAGCTTTAAAAGATAGTTCTATACTTATGTGTTCATATGGTGGAACTATCCGTTGTAACTTTTCTGGACAGGTAACTTCTCAAATTAAGTAGTATTGTAATATAAAGAAGGGGTGATGAGTTTGCATCTAAAGAAGTTTAAAGCTATAGTTATTGTTATCTTGATAGTTTCGGTAGTGTTGGGACTATGTATAGTACTTCCTAAAAATAGTAAGTCTTTAGACTTAGTTACGTATTCCACCTATGGTGAAGACGATACTACATACTTAATAGAACAGTGTGACGACTACTTCAATGTCTATCATGTAGATAACCATGGCAATATGTTAGGTGCTATATATCAACCTAAAATTACTAAAGAATACTACTACTGGATATTCGATATAAAGTACTATCAGGGCAAAGCGTACGTAGTCATGTATAAAAATAAGACTGCTTCTAACGAAGGTATGGGATACAGTATATACGAATGTGATTTCGATATGGGTACTTTAAATAGTGTGGTTACTTTAGAAGAAAATGCTCAATCGATAGACTATATAGTAAATGATGACTATATAAATGTGGACTATCTATGCTATGAAGATATGTACTATTTGCGTTCAAGAGAGTATTCCAAAAGGTTTAGTGAAGATAGTATTCAAAATGTGCTTGAAGATGCGGTATACTGTTCTAAAACTATTATGGATAACTATGGAGGACTATATATATTAAGTATCAATTCGGAACTGTACAAGGTAACAGACGACGGACAGTACTTAAAGATATATCCTAAACAAGATACTATAGGTAGGGTTACTAATGTAAACTATGACGGTAAAGATAGTATCTACTTTATAGATAGCATCTCTAATAGACTATTAAAGTACAATATCAGTAGCGACTACTATATGGATATCACTGATACTATATCTAATGCGTTCGACGTTTATAATATGGAACACTCTACAGAGTACTCTATTAAGGATTTGGAAAACTTATCGTTTATATCGAACGGTTCTTTTGTATCGTCTATTAACGTTGGCAGTAGTAGTAATAGATACCTTCTATGTACGTTCGACGGCAAGAGTATTAACGTTATAGATAGTATAGAAAAAAGTCTGACCGTATGGCAGAATATACTATATAGTACATTGTGTATCTTGATAGTATTTTTAATACTATCCGTGGTGGCTATGCTGATATACATATTTAAGTATAAGTACGTATCTTTAATAGTTAGAGTATTCGCAGTATTGGTAGTATTGGTTAGTATAGTCTTGACTGTGATATTTAACGGTACTAAATACTATCTAACTAACGCTTTTGATGATATCTTTAATGACAATATACTATATATCAGCCAAAATAGATTGAATATATTACCTGAAATATCCAATGAAGATGTGGATATCCTACTAAATACAGACTTCAACGGTGACGACTATGAATATTGGTCGGACGTTCAAAACGCTATATATAACATAGTATACTTTTCACCAGTAGAGGCTAACTCTATTATGGAGTATACTAACGATGCTCAAACTATCGAACAGAACGTTAATATCAATAATGACTATACTTGTGCCGTATACCTAATAGACCATAATGATGATTTGGTATTGATATACAATACGGCAGGTAATACTAACGTTCCTGTAGAATACTATAAGAGCAACTATGTGCGTTCTGTAATAGAAGACGTAATAAGTAGTGGTCAAAAAAGACTGGTAGACGACCTATACTTAATGCAAATGAGTAGTTCGGTATACTCTCCAATAGTTAGTACTCAAGGTGATGTGGTAGGAGTAGTAGAAGTTAATGCGATATCACATCAAGAAACTTCCTTTGTAGTGGAAAGTATCATTAATAATTCTATAGTTAGTGTTATTATCATAGTATTGATATTGGTAACTATTATACTTCTGTTACTATACATATCTTTGAAACCTTTAAAGATACTAAATAACAAAGCTATAGAACTTAGTAAAAAACGTCTTGGTGTGACCGTAAAACCTACAGGTAACAACGAAATTACAGCCCTTTCAAGACAGTTTAACAGTATATCTACAGAGTTAGCCGATAGTATAAACACTCTAAAGACTTTAAATAGTCACTATCAATACTACGTTCCTAATAAGATATGCAAGATACTTAACAAACCAGATATGGCTCGTGTTAGTATTGGTGATACTAATAGTATTCCAGTAGCTACGCTATCCGTGAAGATGCACTTTAACGGAATAGACGTAGATAGCAACTCTTTTGTGGATATACTAAACCAACTTCTAAATGATATTACTTCTATAGTGGAAAAGTATAACGGACTGATAGTCTACTTTGATAGGCATGGTATTAAGATACTATTTAATCAAGACTACCACTATGCCATTAGAACCTCAGTAGCTATTAGCGAATACGTTAATCAAATACATGACGATAGATACAGTATATCCGTTAATATGTTAGCCTTTTACGACTACTGCAACTTTAAGATTATCGGTAATAATGATAGAATGTCTATATCCGTGAGTGGTACTAACGAACTTGACTATAGTCAGTTGAACAGTGTATATCACAGTTGCAGTTTGATAGTTACTGATACTCTAATTAACAGGTTGGAACACTTCTTTGAAGTGTTTGAAACCCGATTTATAGGCATAGTAACCATACGTGGAAAGTCCGTTAAACTATATGAGGTATTCAATGGTAACGTACTATATCACAAAAACTTGAAGCGTATCTATAAAGATAGTTTTGAAAAGGCTATAAATCTATACTTATTAAAAGACTATCGTGGTGCAAGAAACCTCTTTGCTGAAGTGTTTGAACACTATCCACAAGATATACTATCTAAAGAGTATATATATCTATGTGATATGGCTTTAAATAAAGGAGGGAATGTGTAGTGAACGTTAATAAAAAGTATATTATATGTACCATAGTACTAATAGTAGTATCTTTTATAGTGTCATCGCTGGTTACTGCTAAGACTACACACGGTCAACTACAGACTATCTCCGCTATAGATACTCTATCCGATAGTATAGTATTCGCAAACGTGAACGACGATAGTATATCCATAGTAGAGGCTGATTATAATGGTAATGAAGTATCTTCTATACAGTATCCACTTAAACAGACTATTAATGGTAACTATGTATATAACTACTGTTTAGACTTATTGACCGTGGATAGTTCGGTATATGTGCATATGGTCACTCTAAACGGTTCTAATGGTACTATATATAAGGAGAGGGTTCTGTTATGTGACTTTGATAGCAACAGTCTAAAAGAGGCTTGGAACGTTCCAACCGATAGCACTGACTTTGAACAGTCTGCATATGGTAGCACTATAATAGAAGATGACTTATACTATATATCTTATAACGAAGACGATACCGTAAACTTCAATATGGTAGACAGTAATGGTAACTATAGCCTAATAGAGACTATTCCGTTGCAAGGTTATAACGTCATAGATTGGAGTATATTAGAAGATTTAACCGTTGTAGGATATAGTTCATATCAAGGAATAGTTAAGTATCAAAAAGGTTCAGTTAATAGAGTATATCCTTTAGAAGATAGTAAAACTTCTATAGTGAACTTCGATAGTAACGGTAAAGATACTATATACTGTACTGACCTATCTACTAATCAGAATATAGTCATCGATTTAAAAGATAGTAGTTATACTTCTACAGACTATACTAATACTTTAGAATGTAATCTGGTAAACTCTAAGTCTTTAGATACTGTAGAAACTTCTTCTTTAAAAAAGGTTTCACATATAGATAGCAATTCTTTTGTGGCAGTCTGTGACTACTACTCCGAACATGATACTATATCAGTATACTATAATGATACTCTTAACTTAATAGATAGTATAAACTTTAATAGTATTCACTTTGGTAAGATATTAAAGTATGCTTTGATAGTGTTTTTAGTATTAGGTGCAATCTCATTTGGAATAGTATGGTACATAAGACGAAACGAATACTTTTCTATAACGGTAAAGATTACCACCTATGCTACCATAATAGTACTATGTGGAATAGTATTAATAGTGAACAGTATCAAAACTGTACTATGTGATAGTTTTAAAGATAGTATCTATAGTACGTTATTGTATAACGCTTCCAATATATCCAGTTCTGTACAGGACGCTTTAAGCTATGGTTACGATTATGATACTATCAACGATACTATATCTTTAGAAAACTTCTATGACTTAAAAGACCGAAACGTTAGAACTAATAATTTAGTGATGTCGCCATACTATATACTACATATTCAAAATTCTGACGGCACTTTAACTACTACTAACAACTCCAAAGAACTTGAAAACGTACCTACACAGTATATATATAGCAACTCCATAGTGGAAAGGTATCTTGAAAGTATAGATACTAACACTCCTATTATGATGGTTCAAAAAGATAGTCTTGGACAATGGTATGTGTTAGCATATCCTATAGAAGTCTATTCTTTTAATGAGGATACTCAATCTGAAGAACTACTCCTACACGCTATCTTAGAAGTTGGTATAGAAGACTATATAGTAAACTACTATGTTGATATATACTCCAATAGGTTGACTATACTATTAACTGCCTCTTTATTAGTGCTGATAGTAGTATCCATGTCGATACTATGGAAGTTCCTAAAACCTTTAAAGAAGTTATCCACTTCCATTAAAAATGGTACTTGCTATCCTACTAAAGGTACTACTTTTAATGATGAAGTATCTGAAATAAAAGGTACTTTTGAACACATGATAGCAAATATCACTAATTATAAAAAGGATATGCAAGATGACAACGAAACGTATCAAAAGTTCATTCCATTTAGACTGTTCGGTCTGTTAGGTAGACAAGATATATCCCAGCTTAACATCAAATGCTACAGAAAGACTTTGCTATATACTATTCATATAGACTATAGTCTTAACACTAAAGAGTGTTACTCTAATTTGATATCTACCATAGAGGCTAACGGTGGTATAGTGGAAAGTTTTAATAACCACTCTATGGAAGTGGTTTTCGATGGCGATTTGAATACTATGCTAAATACTACTATCAAGTTAGTTAAAGAGTATCAGGATATATATATCGGTATAGGTTATGGAGTGTCTACTATATCTATAGTGGGTGGTGAACACAGGTTAGAGGCTATGACCATTTCTAAACAGAAAAGCGTTGCTGAAAAACTCTCTAATTTGGGTAAGCAGTTCGGAATTGGTATATTGATATCGGATGAACTACTAAAAAGAACTTCTAACTTGAACGTTAGACTATTAGGTATTATCAACGTTGATAGTCAAAACGTTAAAGTATATCAACTAATAGAAGACGTTAATAGTAATCAGGATATAGTAAGCAATAAACAAGCGTTTCAAACTGGTGTTGAACACTTTTTGAACGGTGACTATGCTATCGCTAAACAGTACTTTGTTAAGGTTCTAAAGCATAGCAGATACGATACTATAGCTAAAGAATATCTTAACAGGTGCGATAACTACATATCTAACCCGAACACGGCACGTACAGACATTCTATCTACAGAGGAGTGATATTTTTGAATAAGTCTTTAAATGGTAAAAAAAGACTGATTATAGTACTATTGATAACGGTACTCATAATAGTAGCATATCTAATGGTTAGCAACGCTAACAAGCATTCCAGAGAGTTGAAAAATCTTAATCTTGGTAAAGAATGCTATTCTAATGAAGAGTATCAAAACGCTATCGACTACTTTAACTTAGTCTTAAAAGATAACGATAAGAACGTAGACGCTTATTACTTTAAAACTAACGCTCTTATGCAACTCCACGATAACGGTTCGGCTATATCCGTCGCAGAGTTCGGCTACAAGATGACTAATGATACTCAGTTAAAAGAGTTAAAAGATACTATAGTTCCTAAAGAAGATACTGGAATAGTAGTTACTCAACAGTCTGTGGTATCTAATAGTGTAGTGTCTTCGATATATACCACTAAGGCGACCACTAAAGATATTGTACATACTGTTAGTTCTAACTCCAATGCGATAGTAGACCTAACTCCTAAAGTAGACGTTCCAGAGAGTATTCCTACAGTTACCACTACTGAAACTACTTTGGAAAGTACTTCTGAGGGTGAAGATAGTCAAAAAGATAGTTCTAATGGTGAAGATAGTCAAGGTTCTTCTGTGGATAATCCTAAAGATACTACTAATAGCAATGGTGATACTATAGTTACTACAGTTCCAGACGATACTTCTAACTCTAACGGTAGCAATACTGAAGTTACTACTACTACTATTAACTCTAATATTAGTGATACTCAAACGGGAAATACTACTGTAGTAAACATAGATGTGAACGTCAACATAGACCAAGAACTACTTAATCAGTTGATACAAAAGTTCATAGACACTATCGACAAGTTTATTAATGGATAGTTAAAAAAGACTTCTATATGTGATATAGAAGTCTTTTTTGTAGCTATCTTTTTAGTGCAGGTATTACTAACTGCATACCACTTTTTATGTTTAAAGGATTTCTAATTCCATTAGCTTTGGCTATTTCACGCCACATTTCAGGATTTTCATACTCTTCATAGGCTATTTCCCAAAGTTGTTGACCTTCTTGCAAGGTTCTACTTTTAGTTCTATCAGGAGATTGAAACGGTATTTTAGCATCGTTTCCTGATTCTGCACCTTGTATGGTTAAATTTACCTTGGCTCTTACTGGAGTTCCGTCATCTAAGAACATGGTATAGTTGGCACTAAATGAAGTTACATAGCCTTCAAAAGAAAATGAAGACCATACAAATTTGCACAGTGGTGGACGGTGTAAACTATCTTTTAATAAGGTTAAAGCCTCTATTTCCTTTACTTCCTTTATTATACTTAAATCATCAGAAGTATATTTTACTTGGTTAGAATAGTGTTGAAACTCATACTTATTGAACATTAACTCTAAAGATAGAGTGTCATTGTTACCACCAGTATAGTTTAATACAGGGTAGTTTTTCTGTTGTAATTGTGTACCGTTATCGTTTTGATTTCCACCATAGCTTACAGTTCTACTTACTGTATAGGTTGCTGGGTTAAAAGTTACTGGAATTTTACCCTGAAACTTAGTGTCTGACGGCGACGTTTGGTAGTATATTATGGCGTTATTTATATTTGACATACATATTACTCCTTATATTATAATATTCCTCTACCAAGGTTATCGGTTAGTAGTTGATGGTTTAATCTACTCATGAGTGCATTGGTTATACTGCTTATATCCTGTTGCGATAGAGTGTATTTTGCTGGACTACTATGGATACTCTTTTCTAAACTGGCTATCTTTTGGGACTGTTCGTCCACTTTTTTTGATAGGTTAGATACTTCTTGAGTGTCTTCAACGTTCTTGTTGGACTGTTCTACTTTATGTGATAGGTGGGTTACAGTCTCATTCTCACTTATCGGATTGTAGGTTCTGCCTATCTGTATAGCAGACTTACTATAGTAGTTCGGGGAAGTTTCTCGTAAGTAGTTAGGGAAGTCGCTTAATACTAACGTGTGAACCTCTTTATTAGTGTTTTGAGAATAGTCTTTGTGCACTTTGTGGTCTTTGATAACAGAGACGTTTTTTATTGTAGGTTCTATTGTGTATGTGCGTTGATGTGTGTGTTTAATTTTTAAATAGGATGGTCTTAACAGACTTTCAAGAGTTCTTTCATTTAAGATAGTGCTATCTATAGGGGCTATCTTTCTATGCGTGTTGAGTATGTTTATTAGTTCAGAAGTGTCTTCGTTGTTTGTAATATCTAAAGTTTTTTGATTAACCTTATCTAAGATATTTAGAATGGTACTATCTACTTTAGATACTTCTTTTTGAGAATTTAACACATTAATCAATGT
>CAKSDC010000015.1 GCA_934444765.1 uncultured Oscillospiraceae bacterium | reverse complement strand
AGGAATGAAACATAAAAGTTTTGAAATTTATAATTTATTTAAAAATATTATAACTTTTTATAAGTTTTCAGTAACGGAGATGTAAACAATGCAATATGTGTGGTCATTTTTAATAGGCGGATTGATATGTGCTATAGGTCAGATACTAATAGACTATACCAAGCTAACACCTGCAAGAATATTAGTATCATACGTAGTAATGGGAGTAGTCTTATCAGCAATAGGACTGTATAAACCGTTAGTCGACTTTGCAGGAGCTGGAGCGAGTGTACCGCTGTTAGGTTTTGGACACTTGTTAGCGGAGGGAGTACGTAAATCGGTAGACAAAGACGGTCTTATAGGGGTACTAACAGGAGGTTTAACTTCATCATCTGGAGGAATTACCGCATCGTTGCTGTTTGGACTGTTAATGTCCATAATATTCAAACCGAAGGACAAATAAAAAAAGAACGTATCTACTATTAGATACGTTCTTTATTACCTATGACCCCTACGGGAATCGAACCCATGATTACGCCGTGAAAGGGCGTCGTCTTAACCTCTTGACCAAGGGGCCATAAAATATTAAATTAAAGTTTAAGAGTGACCCCTACGGGAATTGAACCCATGATTACGCCGTGAAAGGGCGTCGTCTTAACCTCTTGACCAAGGGGCCTAAAAAATAGCGGTGGTGAGATTCGAACTCACGACCAATCGGGTATGAACCGAGTACTCTAGCCAACTGAGCTACGCCGCCATATATCAAAAGTCTGTTACAGTGTTTCCTGCGACTATGTTAGTATACTACAAAAGATTAAAAAAGTCAAGCACATTTTTAAAAAAATTCTAACTTTGTGAGTTATGCACAAAGTTAGAACTAAAAATATGTGTAATATACATAATAACGACCTAATTTCTAACTATGGTAAAATTACCTTGAACGAAAGTATCATCATTTTCAGGATAAGCGGTAGCTGGATTATAGTGTACGGTGTATTCCTGAGCAGATTCGCTAACATAGTCAAAACTAAATCCATCGGTTGAGTAGTCAAAGTCGTAGATAATGCCCTTGTAGTTTTTACCCAGAGCAGGTTCTAAAACCGAGTCAACATCGTATACCTTATGACCTGAACCATTGCTTGCCGACTTTAAAGTATTTAAATCGGAATAGTCACCACTGGTAATAGCGGTAGTAATTTCGGTACTAATAGCCACTTCAACGTTTTTAGCGTCTGCAAGGACCTGTTTAACTTTAGCGCCTTTAACATAGCCTATCATGTTAGGTATAAGAATAGAAGCTAACACACCAATAATAGCGATAACCACAATTAATTCAACCAGAGTAAAACCCTTAACATTTTTTACCTTCATGAAAATTCCTCCTCAATAAAATCTAACTTAAACGATTTCGTAAATCTCTTCTTTTTAACATTGTATCATTAGTAAAAGTATTTGTCAATAAGATACTAAAAAGTTCTAATAAAAATATAATAATAGCAAAAAAAGTTCGTATAAAGTATACATATTGTAGACTACCATAGAATAGCAAAACCGAACAGTTTGAAAAGCAATAAAACTGTTCGGCTGAAAGTAATATAATAGTCACTTTTTTTTATGATACGAAGCGAAGTCAAACCTAATCTGTTCAGTAATAAAAGTAAGAATTTCGGTAGTAGCGTCCATAATAACGCAAATAGTTTGAGTATCTATATCCAAAGGAATATCGGCAGGATAGCGAGTTTCGATGTAGTACTTGTTAAGCATAGTACACTTTTCGAGCCACTGTTCAAAGTGTGGGTCGCAAGACATAGCCTGTTTACAGAGCCAAGTCAGATTGTGACCGTCAAAAAGTCTGTGTCTTTTAAATAGCAGATATCCCTTAAGGGACTTTTCTATACACTGTTGACAGTGAAAAGCCACGGAGTTGTAGCATCTAACGTCGTCCAAAAGATTTTTAGAAGCCATGTAATCCAAGTTAGAGTAAAATAGCCAATCGAAGTAGCGTTTACTGTCATTATCACGAAGACCTCTTGCCATATAGCCACACCCCCGTAGTAGATATTTTATAAGCAAAAGTGGAAACGTCTTCTTTAAGGTATAGCCATTCCGACATTTTGTATATAACTATATCATAAGGTATAGGGCTGTCCACATCGATATACACCTTGCATTCCAGTTCAGAAATACTGGTAATATCGTCACTAACTAATAAAGCAATCTTAAAAGACTTTAATTGGTTAGAGTTATCCACTTTTTTGCTAATAAGAATAATACCTTCTGGTTGATACTTATAGCCAATAGCGTCAGCTACAGTTTGAATATCCTTATCTACCATACAATCACGACCTTTCTAAAATAGTAGTATACTTGCAAAGTAAGTATCCGTAGTATATAATGTAATAACATAATATCACAAGGAGATTAAACCAAGATGAAAACTAAAAAAAGACTTAAAAAGATTTCACTAATAGTGTTGTTAATATCGATAGTACTGTTAGCGATACTAATAGTATATGCACAGGGGTTAAGACTAATACTAATAAAACCGCAGACACAGAAAGACTATCCCACAGGATGTGAGAGTGTAAGTACAGTAATGGCGTTGAACTATGCCAACTACGATATCAACATAGATACGTTTATAGATAAGTACTTAGACATAGGCGAGTACTACAAAAGCGATGGCGAATACTATGGAAGTAATCCCAACGAATACTTTATAGGAAATCCACGTGATGACGACGGATTTGGATGTTATGCACCCACTATATATAAAGCAGTCGAAAAGATAACGGGTAATAATGGGGTAATAAATCTAACAGGAAGTACGCTTGAAGAACTCTGTAGTCAGTACATAGACCATACAATACCAGTAATAGTATGGGCTACACAGGATATGCAACCCTCCAAAGAGGGTAAAACGTGGAAGATAATCGGTAGTAACGAGCAGTTCACATGGAAAACTCCCGAACACTGTCTGTTGTTAGTAGGTTACGATAGTACTCACTACTACTTTAACGACCCACAGAGTAGCCATATCAGGGCGTATAATAAACAAATAGTAGAGTTAAGATATCAAGAGTTAGGAAGTCAAGCTATAGCCATACTACCCAAGAACTAAATAAGATTAAAAAAACTTCTATAATATAGCAGTAGCATGACGAGTAACATGGCAACCCACATTAACGGCTACAGGAAGACCTGCAATATGAGTAGGATACTCTTCAATATTAACGGCTAAAGCGGTAACAGTTCCGCCAAAACCTTGAGGGCCTATACCCAAAGCGTTAATACCGTCGAGCATATTCTGTTCTAACTCTGCATATAGAGGTTTAGGGTTACGAACTGAAACGTCACGACATAGAGCTTTTTTAGCCAAATAAGCGGAGTATTCAAAATTACCGCCTATACCGACACCGACCACTATAGGGGGGCAAGGATTACTACCAGCTTTAGAGATAGTATCCACTACAAAGTTAATAATATCGTCATTAGTAGCGGAAGGGGTGAACATCTTTAAAGCGGACATATTTTCAGAACCAAAACCTTTAGGACAAACGTCTATCTTAACCTTATCGCCTTGAACTATAGTAGTATGAACTATAGCAGGGGTATTATCATTAGTATTAACACGTTCGATAGGGTCACCAACTATAGACTTTCTCAAATATCCTCTGGTATAGCCATCAGCCACGCCCAAGTTGATAGCATCTTGTAGACTACCGCCGACAAAGTGAACGTCTTGACCGACTTCCAAAAATATGATAGCCATACCAGTATCCTGACATATAGCGACGTGTTCATCTTTAGCAGATTGGATATTTTCGCAAAGGTCAGCGAATACGTTTTTACCTACTGGGGAAGCCTCAATATCCATAGATAGTTTAATCTTATCTTCTAAAGACTTAGGTAAAAAGACGTTAGCACTAATGCATAAGTCACTAATAGTCTTGGTAATAGTAGAAACATCGATATCACGCATAATATAAAAAAACCTTTCTAAAAAATAAATAGTAGCTATACCATAGTATCTTTAACGACCACACCGTCCACCATAACCAGAATAGGTTCAGAGAGAACGTCTAAAGGGTTACTATCGTATAGTTGTAAGTCAGCGTCCAAACCGACCTTAATAGAACCCACTCTGTCAGCAATGCCTATAATATCGGCAGAGTTGCAAGTAATAGTATCTATAGCGATATCAGTATCAAGACCGCCTTTAATAGCCATTAAAACAGAAGTAGGAAGATATTGAATAGGAATAACCGAATGGTCAGTACATATAGCCACGTTCACGCCATCTTGAGCAAGAACGCTTGGATTTTTAACGTCTAAGCCTTTCATTTCGGGCTTGCACCTGTCACATATGATAGGACCGCATATTACAGGAATACCTTCTCTGGCGATAATATCGGAAACCATATATCCGTCTGTACCGTGAACTATAACACTATCGAGATTAAACTCTTTAGTAATTCTAATAGCGGTGCAGATATCGTCAGCACGGTGGCAATGGAAATGGGCTTTAACTTCACGTTTAAGTAGAGGAATAAGAGCCTCCAACTTTATATCAAACTCTGGCAAGTCGTAATCTTCAGGGCTGTTAGTATGCTTGTCCACATCTTGCATATAGCGTTTAGCCTTAAATAGAGTTTCACGAATAATACCAACAGTAGCCATTCTTGTCATAGGAGTTTCGTCACGGTCATTGTATACACGTTTAGGATTTTCGCCCAAGGCGAACTTAATAGCGACAGTCTTGATAACCATGTCATCTATGCACTTACCGACTGTTTTAATGGCTACTATTTGACCGCCTATAGGGTTAGCACTACCGGGGGAAACTATAGCGGTAGTAATACCACGATTAATAGCCTCATTAAAGCAACGGTCAAAAGGGTTAATACCGTCTATAGCTCTAAGATGAGGGGTACAAGGGTCAGACTGTTCATTACAGTCATCGCCTTCAAAGTCAAGACCGTCTTCCATAATGCCGATATGGGTATGAGCGTCTATAAATCCAGCCATAAGGATACCGCCTTTAGCGTCCAAATCGCCGTCCATAGTATCAGGGATATCGAAACCGACATTAGCAACTTTACCATTAAGGACTTCCACCCAACCCAAACCATAAGAACCTTTTCCAAGATAGATATTAGCATTAAATATTTTCATAATCAATAAATCCTTTCAAATAGGGTACTACTTTAAGGAGTTAAATACTTTAGTAGCATTTTCGATAGGTTTAGCGTTAC
Source organism: uncultured Oscillospiraceae bacterium (assembly GCA_934444765.1). Taxonomy (GTDB): domain Bacteria; phylum Bacillota; class Clostridia; order Oscillospirales; family Ruminococcaceae; genus UBA5884. Next base: position 48,011 of record CAKSDC010000015.1, on the reverse strand, counting down.
CGTCTATAGCTATAGAGTAGGAGCTATTCTGTAGATATAGTTCATGTCTAAGATTAAAGATATCGTGTAACTGTTCTTTAGAGTTGTTGACCACTATAGGACGGTTAGAATCGCCTTTAATACGTTGATAGCACCTATCAAAAGGCACATCTAAGAATATAACCTTGCTACCATTTTCAGTAGCGAGTTGAAAGTTTTTAGGATTAACCATAGCACCGCCACCGCAACCGACCACAGCGTTGCAATCGGCGAGTTGAGTAATAGCGTTAGTTTCGGCAGTTCTAAAATAAGGTTCACCCTTAGAAGAGAATATTTCAGGAATAGACAATCCCTCTAACTCTTGAATATATATATCCATATCTATGAACTTAGTATTGAGTAGTTCAGCGAGTAGTCTTCCAATAGTAGACTTACCGCAACCCATAAAACCGCAAAGAAAAATAGTCATCGATAATCCTCCTTACGATTAACGGTTTTGAAAATCTTGAACTACCTTTTGGTTAGATAGTCTAATAATTTCGTCTATCTCCTGTTTAGAGTAGGTATCGCCGTCCCAAATTTCGTGAGCCTTAACGGCTTGAAGTACTAACATAGCCATACCGCCAATAGCCACTCTATTTTGAGCCTTAAACTTTTTAACCAATACAGTTTCAATAGGGTTATAGATAGCATCGAATACTGCGTTGCAGTGGCTTATAACGTCATCAGAGATAGGGCAGTTATCGACTTTAGGGAACATACCCACAGGAGTAGCATTAATAACCAAGTCGAAATCACCAGTAATACTGTCCAACATAACCACGTTTACTGTAGCATTAGGGAACTTTTGGGAAAGTTCAGCAATAAGAGTATCGCACATTTGCTTAGCTTCAGGAATAATAGCTATAGTAAGTTCAGCACCATGAGCGACACTTTCAATAGCCATCATACGACCTACACCGCCACAACCCAAAAGAAGAACCTTTCCACTAAGGCTAACGCCGTTCAACTCTAAAGAGTGTAGAAATCCTAAGCAGTCGGTATTGTAGCCAATAGAACCGTCAGGGGTATTGCTAACGCAGTTTACTGAATTATATCTCTTAGCGGAGTCATCAAGACTATCTATTAAAGGGATAATAGCAACCTTATGAGGGATAGTAATATTATAGCCAACATAGTCATGTTTAAGAGTATCTTTCATATCGGATAGAGTTTCAGGGGCTATATCGGTGCAATCGTAAGATACCTGTTTACCTTTAAGTTCAAATAGTTTATTGTGAATAAAAGGGGACATTGAGTGTCCTAATGGGTGACCAATAAGGGTATACTTTTTCATATATAAACAACCTCCAAATATTAGTAAATATATAGCTTGCTTTAAAGCTACTTTAAAGAATTTTCAAGTTACTTTAAACTAACTTGAAAGCAATATCACGTATCTATGTGGTATTTTTAATTCCTACTTGCAAAGTAGGTTTGCAAGCACTTTAAAAATATCCTACTTTGCAAGTAGGTTTAAAGCAAGTTACTTTGCAAGTAGATTTAAAGTAGCCTCAAGTGACGCAACATCTTCGATATTAGCAACATTCACGCCCTTTAAAGTCTTTTTAACCAATCCAGATAGAACCTTGTTAGGGCCAAGTTCTATGTAGCAGTCAAAACCGTCTGATTGCATAGCAGAAAGTTCATCAGTGAACTTAACGGCAGATACCATATGAAACTTTAACATAGAAGGCATATCGGAAAAGTCTGTCAATTCCTTACCTAATAGGTTAGAGTATACTTTAGTATTAGGGGTATTGAACTTAATATCCTTAATAGCGTTGTAGAATTCATCCGCACAAGGTTGCATGATATTAGAATGGAAAGCAGAAGAAACGTTTAGCTTAACACATCTTGCTTTCATAGAAGATAATACTTCCACTGCCTTTTCGACTGCGGTATCTTCACCAGCTATAACGGTTTGAACTAAGGAGTTGTAGTTTACTGGTACTACATAGCCGTCCACATCTTGGCAAACTTTAGTAATATCTTCAACTGAGGCTTTAAGAATAGCATACATAGAACCGCCGTTAGCCTTGTCCATAGCCTCTGCTCTTGCCTTAATAACCTTAAAACCGTCTTCTAAGGATAGCATATTAGAAGCCACCATAGAGGCGTATTCACCTAAAGAGTGACCTGCCACGCCGTCGAAAGTAATGCCGTTCTTTTTAGCCACTTCAAAGCATAGTAACGAAGTAAGCATAATAGCAGGTTGGGAGTTAATAGTCTTAGCCAATTCGGAAGGTTCATAGTTAAAGCAAACCTCTTTCATATCCTTACCGATTATATTAGAGGCTGTATCGAATAGATATTCAAATTCAGGATTAGCCTCTAAAAGAGCCTTTCCCATGCCCACATATTGTGAACCTTGACCAGCAAAAAGAAACATATTCATAAAAACAAATACACCCTTTCAAAATAAAAATATAGTATAATTTTCGGCGACATCTACAAAATAGATAAGTATATCACGTTCAAAACTATGCACAATATGGAAAATCAGTTTAAACAACTAATTTAGATTGCAAACTTGCCGAATTTAGAGTACAATTAATATTGATGAACTGTACTCTATTATATAATATCACAAATATTACAAGAAAACAACTTCGGGAGGAAAATTTTTTGATAGGTATCAATATTTTAGGAACGGGTAGTTACTCACCCGAGATGATTTTAGATAACAACGATATGTCTAAGTATGTAGACACAAGCGACGAGTGGATTACTACAAGAACAGGCATAAAACAAAGACACATCGCCAATGGTGAACCAGTATGGTCTATGGGTGCAAAGGCTGCCAAAAAGGCTATCGAACAGGCTGGTATAAGCGTATCGGATATAGGCTTAATAATAACTTCAAGCACTACCGAAGACTACTATCTACCATCTGACGCTTGCATGATACAACGTGAATTAGGTGCTACTGGTTGTATGGCTATAGATATCAACTGTGCTTGCTCTGGCTTTGCTTATGGTATAGATATGGCAAGAAGATACTTATTAGCAGGCGACATCAAGTACATATTAGTAGTAGCCACCGAGGCACTCTCTAAGATTACCGACTTTACAGATAGAACTACTTGTGTACTATTCGGCGACGGTGCAGGAGCTTGCGTATTAGAGGCTTCCGATAAAATGTTTACTTCTCACCTTGGTGCAGACGGAAACGGTGCTGAATACCTATGTGCAAGACACGACGAACCACAAAGACAGTTACACGGTGAACCAATACACGTAGAAGACGGACTTCCTACCGAAATCAAACCATATATAATTCAAAACGGTAAAGAGGTATATAAGTTTGCCACTAAAATCTTGCCAATGGCAACCAAAAAGGCTTGTGAAAAGATTAACCTACCTATAGAGAGTATCACTCACTTTGTACCACACCAAGCGAACGTTAGAATTATCGAAACTGCTGCCAAAAATCTTGGTGTATCCATGGATAAGTTCATAATAAACTTAGATATGCACGGAAACACTTCCAGTGCTTCAATACCTACAGCGTTTGACGAAGCGGTTAGAAGTGGAAAGATTAAACGTGGCGATACTGTATGCTTTGTAGGATTTGGTGCAGGCTTAACCTATGGTGCAGTAGTATTTGAATACTAAACAGTATACTATATAATAATAAAAGAAAGGAACATCTTAATTAATGAAAACGAGAATTACTGAACTTTTAGGAATAGAATATCCTATACTTCAAGGTGGTATGGCTTGGATAGCTGAAAGTACACTTGCAAGTGCGGTATCCAACGGTGGTGGTGCTGGTATAATAGCGGGTGGTTCTGCTCCCATAGACTATCTTAGAGAACAGATTAGACGCACCAAAACATTAACCGATAAGCCATTCGGAGTAAACATAATGTTAATGTCTCCTAACACTCAAGACTTAGCACAACTCGTAATAGATGAAGGTGTAGACTTTGTAACTACTGGTGCAGGAAATCCTGCCCCATATATAAAGGCATGGAAAGAGGCTAACATTAAGGTAATACCAGTAGTAGCTTCCGTAAACCTTGCCAAAAGAATGGAACGTTCTGGTGCTGATGCCGTAATAGCTGAAGGTACCGAAAGTGGTGGACATATCGGCGAAAACACTACTATGTGTTTAGTACCACAAGTAGTAGATGCAGTATCTATTCCAGTAATAGCAGCAGGTGGTATAGCCGACGGTCGTGGAGTAGCAGCCAGTGTAATGTTAGGAGCTGAAGGGGTTCAGGTAGGCACACGCTTTTTAGCCTCTGAAGAAGTTCAAATCAGCCAAACCTATAAAGACTTAGTAATAAAGGCTAAGGATACAGATAGTATAGTTACTGGACGCTTTACTGGTCACCCATGTAGAAACGTTAAGACCAAGTTCGCTAAAAAACTACAAACTTTTGAACGTGACGGAGGTACTCCAGAAGAGTTTGAAGAGATTACTTTAGGTTCATTAAGAAAAGCCGTTCAAGACGGCAACCTTGAAGAAGGTTCATTCTTATGTGGTGCCATAGCTGGTATGATAACCGAAGTAAAACCTTGTGCTGAAATTATCAAGGAAATGTTCGCACAAGCCGAAAAACTACTAAAACTATAAGTACTATTTAAACATATTATTATAGAATAAAAAGGGAGTGTTATAATTATGGCAACCGCATTAATTACAGGAGCATCACAAGGTATAGGTGCTTGTATAGCTAAAAGGTTAGCAAAAGATGGCTATAATATAGCTATAAATCACTTTCCAAGTGATAGTGATAAAGAAAAGGCTCAACAAGTAGCCGAAGAGTGTCGTAGTTATGGTGTAGAGGCTGAAACTTTTTCAGGTAACGTTGCCATATATTCCGACTGTGAAACCATGGTTAAAGCAGTAAAAGATAGATTTGGTACTATCGACGCTTTAGTAAACAACGCAGGTATAACAAGAGATGGACTTCTTGCAAGAATGAAAGAAGAAGACTACGATAGTGTAGTATCTGTAAACCAAAAGAGTGTATTTAACATGATGAAGTTAGTAGGCACTATAATGATGAAACAACGTAGCGGTGCAGTAGTTAGTATGGCATCTGTAGTAGGAATGTACGGTAATGCAGGACAGTTCAACTATTCAGCATCTAAAGGTGCAATAATTAGTATGACTAAGACCTTTGCTAAAGAGTTTGCATCACGTGGAGTGCGTGCTAACGCAGTAGCCCCAGGTTTTGTTAGAACTCCTATGACCGACGCACTAAACGACGCTCAAAAGAACGCTATGTTAAGTATTATCGCCATGAAGCGTTACGCTGAACCAGAAGAGATAGCAAGTGTAGTATCTTTCTTAGTATCTAAAGATTCAAGCTATGTTACTGGTCAAGTTATCGAAGTTAGTGGCGGAATATCTATGTAGTATAGCACCATTAATTTATAGGGTTCAGAAACGCCTTTACTGGCGTTTCGTTGATATTTTATCTAACAAGGAGAGATTTTTTTGAGTAAACGTGTAGTAATTACTGGTATGGGTACTATAACCCCTTTAGGAAACAACCTAACAGACTTTTGGAACGGTATTAAAGATAATAAAATAGGATACTCTTATATCGATACCTTTGATACTTCCGATATAGACGTAAAAATAGCTGGCATAGTTAGAGACTTTGATATAACTAAGTACGGCATAGATAAAAAAGAGGCTAAAAAATTAGTTAGATTTACACAGTTCGCATTAGGTGCATCTAAAGAGGCTTTAGCAGACTGCAATACCGACTTTGCAGACCTCAACCCATATAGAATGGGTATAATATTAGGTTGTGGTATAGGTGGACTAAGTGTAACCGAGCAAGAGTACGGAAAATTCTTAGAAAAGGGTGCTAATAGAGTATCAGCTTTTTATATTCCTACGAGTATTATAAATATGGCTTGTGGAGAAGTAGCTATGAAGACAGGCTTTAAAGGTGCTAACTTTGCTACAGTAACCGCTTGTGCATCTTCCACACACGCTATAGGTGAAACCTTTAGAAAGATAAAAGACGGTTACTTAGACGTAGCCATTACGGGTGGTACTGAAAGTTGTATATCTCCATTTACTGTAGGAGGCTTTAATAATATGAAGGCTCTTACCAAGTGTACTGACTTAGCCAAAGCCTCTATACCTTTCGACGTAGAAAGAAGTGGCTTTGTACTTGGCGAAGGTAGTGGTATGTTAATCCTTGAAGAGTTAGAACATGCAAAATCGAGAGGTGCTAAAATATATGCCGAAGTAGTAGGATATGGTGCTACTTGTGATGGCTATCATATGACTTCACCTGCACCAGACGGCGTTCCAGCTGGTGAGGCTATGAAAATGGCTATGGAAGAAGCGGGTTGTACTCCACAACAAGTACAGTATATCAATGCACACGGTACATCTACAGGCTTAAACGATAAGTACGAAACTAACTCTATAAAGTATGCTTTAGGAGATAGTGCTAAAAACGTAAAGATAAACTCCACCAAGTCTATGATAGGACATCTATTAGGTGGTGCGGGGGCTGTAGAAGCTATAGTAACTGCGAAGTCCATACAAGAAGGATTTATTCATGCGACAGTAGGCACACACAATCCAGACGTAGAAAACGGTTGTGACTTAGACTACTGTATCAATGGCAATATAAACATGGATATAGAGTATGCACTATCAAACTCTTTAGGATTTGGTGGACACAACGCATCTATATGCCTTAAAAAGTATCACGAATAAAAAGTATACCTAACACGTATGACGGTTAGTAATAAGGACGTCAGAAATAAAAAAGGCGTCCTTTACATATTTAATATTAAGTATAAAGGGAGGATTTTGGGGATATGTCATACTTTTTCACTTCTAACAACAATAAGAACATAGAAATTTTAGAAACATTAGTAGGTTTAGTATCTACAAGTAGTATAGGTGGTTTAAAGATTAAAGAGGGCGAATTAGAAATTTCTATAGATGGTAAAGTAGCCACTCAAACAGTCCAACCAAGCGTAGATAGTACCACTGTAGAAACAGTATCCAGAGTAGCACAACAGACCGCTCCAAAGTCGGTATTAGAACAGGACACCATAAAAGTAGAAACTGGTGCAGTTAAAGGCAACGTAGTTAAAGCTCCTATAGTAGGAACTTTTTACGCATCGCCATCACCTAATAAGCCAGCATACGTAAAAGTTGGCGATACCGTAAAAAAAGGCGACGTAATAATGATAATTGAGTCCATGAAGTTAATGAACGAAGTAACTTCTGAGTACGACGGCGTAGTAAAAGAAATAATGGTAAAAGACGGCTCTCCAGTAGAGTACGACCAACCTATTATGGTTATAGAATAGATACGTTTGGAGGTTTTTTTATGGCAGAACAGGTATTAATGAACAGAGAACAGATTATGGAAGTAATTCCACACCGTGACCCATTCTTACTAATAGATGAAGTATTAGAAATGGAAGTGGGTAAAAAGATAGTAGCCCGTAAGTACATCAAAGCCGACGACTTTTGGTTCAAGGGACACTTTCCACAAGAACCAGTAGTTCCAGGAGTACTAATGGTAGAAATGTTAGCACAAGCAGGAGCAGTATGTATACTCTCTAAGGAAGAGAACAAAGGTAAGATAGCATTTTTTGGCAGTATAGACAAAGCAAAATTCAGAAGAAAAGTAGTTCCAGGTGACGTATTAGACTTAGAAGTAGAGATTATAAAAGAAAGAGGTTCTATAGGTTTTGGAAAAGCCGTAGCAAGTGTTCAGGGCAAAAAGGCGGTATCTTGTGAAATCTCTTTTGCAATACAATAAGGAAGTAAGGTACTATGTTTAATAAAGTATTAATAGCTAATCGTGGTGAAATAGCAGTTAGAATTATTAGAGCGTGCCGTGAATTAGGAGTAAAAACGGTAGCCATATACTCTACTGCCGATAAAAACTCTTTACACGCTCAAATAGCCGATGAAGCAATATGTATCGGACCAGCTAACTCTAAAGATAGCTACTTAAATATGAAGGCTATAATGTCTGCTTGTGAGTTAACCAATAGTGATGCAGTTCACCCAGGCTTTGGATTTCTTTCCGAAAATCCAGCATTTGCGAAAATGTGTCAAAAGTGTGGTATTACTTTTATCGGTCCAGATGCCAAATCTATCGAAATGCTTGGAGATAAAGCTCAAGCCAAAAAGACCATGGAAGAAGCAGGAGTACCAGTAATAACGGGTTCTAAAGGTGCAGTAAAGACGGTTCAAGAGGCTTTACAGGTAGCCGAAAAGGTAGGATATCCAGTATTAGTAAAAGCCTCAGCTGGTGGTGGCGGTAGAGGTATTAGAAGAATAGATACTCCCGCAGAAATGGAAGACCAAATAACCATAGCACAACAAGAAGCCTTAAACTTTTTTGGCGATTCCTCTGTATACATCGAAAAGTTAATACTACAGCCTAAGCATATAGAAGTACAGATATTAGCCGATAACTATGGCAATACGGTATACCTTGGCGAGCGTGACTGTTCCATGCAACGTAGGAAGCAAAAAGTATTAGAAGAAACTCCAAGTCCGATAATGACTTCCGAACTCCGCAAAAAAATGGGTGAAGATGCCGTCAAGGCTGCCAAAGCGTGTGGATATAAAAACGCAGGCACTATAGAATTTTTAGTCGATAAGGATATGAACTACTACTTTATGGAAATGAACACTCGTATTCAAGTAGAACATCCCATAACAGAAGAAGTAACAGGTATCGACTTAGTAAAGTCACAAATCAAGATAGCCAGTGGAGAAAAGTTAGAGTATACTCAGGACGATATTCATATTCAAGGACACGCTATAGAGTGTAGAATTAACGCTGAAAACCCTAACTTAAACTTTAGACCTTCTCCAGGTAAGATAGAGGCTTTACATATCCCAGGAGGCTTTGGTATAAGGGTAGATAGTGCAGTATATCAAGGATATACCATTCCGCCATACTACGACTCTATGATAGCTAAGTTAATAGTACACGCAAAGAGTAGAGAAGAAGCTATTATGAAGATGAAGTGGGCACTATCCGAATTTATAGTAGACGGTGTAGATACCAACATAGACTATCAACTTGCGATAATTAAAAACGATACTTTCAAAAAAGGCAACTATAATAATGCGTTCTTAGAAACAGACTTTAAACTATAGTAGGAGGTGTATATAGTTGGCACTCGAAAATCTATTTAAACAGGTAAGAACAAGGTTCAATGGCACTAACGCCGAAGATAAAAGCGGTAGTACTCATGGTAGTGTAGAGCCTTCCGAAAAGAACAATAACATTCCAGACAATCTATTGTATAAATGCCCAAGATGTCAAAACGTAGTCTTTGAAGAAGAGTTTCAAGCATTAAACCGAGTATGCCCAAAGTGTAACTATCATGGAAGACTTACTGCCAAAGAAAGAATAGACCTAACTTTAGATATAGATAGCTTTATAGAGTTCGACGCTAATATGAAGAGCAAAAACCCTATAGACTTTCCTAATTATGAAGAAAAGCAAGTAGCACTTAGACAGTCGACAGGTCTTAACGATGCAGTAGTAACAGGTGTAGGAACTATTAAGGGTATTAAAACCGTAATAGGCGTTATGGATTCCCATTATATGATGGCATCCATGGGTAGTGTAGTAGGCGAAAAGATTACTCGTGCCATAGAGTACGCTACACAAAACAACCTACCCGTAATACTATTTACTGCTTCTGGTGGTGCAAGAATGCAAGAAGGAATAGTATCTTTAATGCAAATGGCTAAAACTTCAGGAGCGGTAGCTAAACACGGTCAAAGTGGAAACCTGTATATTACAGTCTTAACAGACCCTACCACTGGTGGTGTAACTGCTTCATTTGCTTCATTAGGAGATATAATACTTGCCGAACCTAAAGTATTAGTAGGCTTTGCAGGTAGAAGAGTTATCGAAGGTACTATTAAGCAACGACTACCAGATGAGTTTCAATTAGCAGAGTTCCAATTAGAAAAGGGCTTTGTAGACGCTATAGTAGAGCGTAAAAAGATGCGTAACACTTTAGCAAAAATATTAGAGCTTCATAACTATAAAAAGGTAGATAATCACTAAGAAAGGTAGGTATATACGTATGGAATTAAAGTCCCGTACCCCTTGGGAAAAAATGGAATTAATTAGAAATAAAAACCGTCCAACACTTAGAGATTACATTCCTATGATATTCGATAACTTTATAGAGTTCCATGGAGATAGACACTATGGAGACGATAACGCCATACTTGGTGGTATAGCCACTCTTAACGGAGTACCTGTAACCGTAATAGGAGAAGTAAGAGGTAAAAACCTTAACGAAAATAAGAAAGTAAACTTTGGTATGCCTCACCCAGAAGGATATCGTAAAGCATTAAGATTAGCTAAACAGGCTGAAAAGTTCAATAGACCGGTAATATTTTTCATCGATACCCCAGGAGCATTCTGTGGAATAGGTGCTGAAGAAAGAGGACAGGGCGAAGCCATAGCTAAAAACCTTGAAGAACTTATGGTATTAAAAACGCCTATAATCTCTATAGTATTAGGTGAAGGTGAAAGTGGTGGAGCGTTAGCTATAGGCGTATGTGATGAACTTGCCATGTTAGAAAACGCTCTATATTCGGTAGTATCTCCTACAGCGTTTGCGTCCATCCTATGGAAGGATAACTCTAAAGAGAAAGAAGCTACTGCCATTATGCACATAACCGCTCAAGACCTAAAAGAACTTGGCGTATGTGAAACCATAATTTCAGAACCAGTAGGCGGTGCGCATACCGATTTATATAAAATGTCTGAAAATATCAAGGAATATTTGGTGAAAAAGACGGACGAAAAAATGAAAAAATCTCTTGACGTTTTACTAAATGAACGATATACTAAGTTTAGAAAGATTGGCGAATTTGAAGAATAGTCCAACCAAAAAATATACTAATATAATAGTGTATAAACGATACTATCTTGTTGACATTTTCAACATAGTATGATATACTCTAACTTAGTTAATAGATATCTATAAGCTATGCTTTTAAGATATATACATGGGTTGTAGAGATACAGTCCAGTTAAGTGCATTGCAACTAACAAAGTAACGCTTTAATAGTGTTAATATCTCATACTATAACTTTATGGAGGTTTAAAAAATGGTTTTTGATGAAGTAAAAGCTATCATAGTTGAGCAATTAGACGTTGCAGAGGACGAAGTAACTATGGAGTCCGTTATTACTGAGGACCTTGGTGCTGACTCACTCGACGTTGTAGACTTAGTAATGGCTCTTGAAGATAAGTTTGATATTCAAATCCCTGATGAGGCTATGGCAAACATTAAGACTGTTGGCGATATCGTTAACTACGTTGAAAGCAATAAGTAATTATTAATCTTCTGCATAGTAAATCCGACATCTTGAAGTATGGGCAACCATGGTTAAGGTGTCGGTTTTTTATACGGTAGGAACTACCGAATTTCAAGCCTGTGGTAGTTCACATTAATATTAGACTAAATAGTCTTACACGATACTGAAAGGAGTACACCCACATGAAAAACAGTTCCGAAGAAAACTATAATGGTAATAGAGCATTAGTATTAAGTACGTTTACATCGGTAGTATTAGCATTATCGTTACTAATAGGAGTAGTAGTATGTACAGTAGCTAAAATTCGCAGTAACAAAAAGCACAAGGAAAAGTGGAAAGACTACGATGAGTGTGGACTATCTTAATACTGTAGATGCTATAATAAGGTCACATGGTATTCAAGCGTTTGGATACTGCAATATTAACGATACCTTGCCACTACTCTCATGCAGAGCGGTGGCAAGATTGCCCATAAATGCGTATACTGTGATAATGTGTGCGTTTCCGTACCTTGTAAAAGATACACAAGGTATAAAGAACATATCGTACTACGCTTGCGTAAAAGACTACCATATAGTAGTGATTAATATTCTAAAGGAACTTTCAAAGGACTTACAGGAACGCTTTCCGCAGTACGCATTTGAACCGTTTGCGGATAACTCACCTATTAGGGAAGTAAAGGCTGGACAACTTGCAGGCATAGGTTGTGTAGGACAAAACGGACTGTTAATCACTAAGGAGTATGGTTCTTACGTATTTTTAGGGGAAGTAGTGACCGATATGGTACTACCCACTACTAACTATGATAGTACGTGTATCGGTTGTGGACTGTGTAAAAAAAGATGCCCAACACGAGCAATCTCTAATGGAGTAGATGAAGAACGTTGTCTGTCTGCTATCACGCAAAAAAAGGGAGAACTAACTCTTAAAGAGCAGACTTTAATGATAGAAAATCATACTGCATGGGGTTGTGACGGATGTCAAACGGTGTGTCCAATGAACCGAAACGCAAAAGAAACCTATATACAGGAGTTCATAGACAGTGCAAACCACCACCTAACCGAAGACACTCTAACCAAACAGGGTGCATACTATTGGCGTGGTAGAAAGACTATAGTACGAAACTTAAACATAATAGAACACGGTGCAACATCGGAATAGATATTGCACCGTATCATTATATATACTACTATAAGTCATAGACTATTTAAACTTGTCTTTTAAGTCTTCCATAAAACTCTTAAGTTTTTCGGTAAAGTTGTTATTCTTAGCGTAGTTAGTCTTATCTGTGGAGTTATCGAACTCTTTAAGGAGTTCTTTTTGACGCTTAGATAAGTTTTTAGGAACTTCCACATTAACGGTTACGTACTGGTCGCCTCTGTCGGAGCGTCCAAGTTTTTGAACGCCTTTACCTCTAAGTCTGAACTTAGTACCAGTTTGAGTACCTTCAGCGATGTTGTACTTAACGTTACCGTCTATAGTAGGGACTGTAAGTTCAGCGCCGAATACTGCCTGAGCGAAAGTGATAGGTATTTCGCAGTTAATATCATAACCGTCACGAGTAAATATGCCGTGATTTCTAACACTAACGGTAACGAGTAAGTCACCATTACGACCGCCGTTAGCACCTACAGAACCTTTTCCGCCAACTCTTAGAGTTTGACCGTGGTTAATACCTGCTGGGATATCGACACTAATAGTAATAGTATTTCTAACTCTACCACTACCACCGCACTTAGGACAAGGATTACTAATAATCTTACCTTTACCGCCACACTTAGAACAAGTCTTAATAGTGGAAATATTACCAAAAGCGGTACGTTGAGATACTCTAACGCTACCACTACCGCCACATTCCGAGCAAGTTTCGGTTACACCGTTAGTAGAACCGCTACCATTACAGTCTGGACAGTTATCTATACGTTGAACTTTAATTTCCTTTTTAGTGCCTTTGCAAGCCTCCATAAAGTCTATAGTAATAGAAACGTTAATATCTTGACCCTTACGAGGTGTATTAGCAGTATTTCGTGAACTTGCTCCACCAAAACCGCCACCGAAACCAGAACCAAAGATATTTTCAAATATGTCACTCATATCACCAAAGCCACCATAAGTACCGCCACTAAAAGGATTACCTCCACCGTAGCCACCGCCCTGATAGTTAGGGTCTACACCTGCATGACCAAACTGGTCGTAACGAGCCTTTTTATTAGCGTCCGAGAGAACCTCATAAGCCTCGTTTACCTCTTTAAACTTATCAGCACACTCTTTATCGTCTGGGTGTAAGTCAGGGTGATACTGTCTTGCCAACTTTCTATAAGCCTTTTTAATTTCGTCTTCGGTAGCCGATTTAGAGACACCTAAGACTTCATAATAATCTCTCTTTTCTGCCATAATAAAAACCTCACTAAACTCAATATAAATGTACGGTAATAAACATAGCTGTTTTATAAATAGTCAATAACGGAATATAGTGTAACGTTACGACTATTAAATTAGTATTAACCTATTAATAATATTTCAAATCGGGTGGAAGGTACTATAGACTATCCACCCGACTAATATTAGCGTTTAGTAGAACTAACTACTACTTTTCTTCTGTAAAATCAGCATCTATAACGTCGTCGTCATTGCCGTTATCGTTAGAGCTATCGTTAGAAGAGTTATCTGGTTGTGGTTGACCAGCATCTTGAGGGTTAACGTTTTGATATACCTTAGTAGCAATATCGTTCATTAACTTTTGAAGTTCTTCTTTTTTAGCCTTAATATCGTCAACGTTGTCGCCCTTAATAGCTTCCTTTAAAGCGTTGCACTTTTCTAATATAGGAGCTTTTTCGCTTTCAGGAACCTTATCGCCAAAGTCGTTAATAGACTTTTCTACTTGAATAGCAAGGCTTTCGGATTCGTTCTTAAGGTCTACAGTTTCACGACGCTTTTTATCTTCTTCTGCGAAGTGTTCAGCTTCCTTAACTGCCTTATCGATATCTTCCTTAGACATATTAGTAGAAGAAGTAATAGTGATGTTCTGTTCCTTACCAGTGCCTAAGTCCTTAGCAGATACGTGAACTATACCGTTTTGGTCGATATCAAAAGTAACTTCAATTTGAGGGATACCTCTTGGAGCAGGAGCGATACCGTCAAGACGGAACATACCTAACTGCTTGTTATCCTTAGCAAATTCACGTTCACCTTGAAGAATGTTAATATCTACAGCAGTTTGATTATCAGCAGCAGTAGAGAATACTTGAGACTTTTTAGTAGGGATAGTAGTATTTCTTTCAATAATCTTAGTGCATACACCACCCATAGTTTCAAGACCCAATGATAGAGGAGTTACGTCTAATAGTAATAGACCGTCCTTAACGTCACCGCCGAGTATACCACCTTGATAAGCAGCACCTAAAGCTACGCATTCGTCTGGATTTATACCCTTAAAAGGTTCTTTACCCATCTTCTTCTTAACTGCTTCGTTTACAGCAGGTATTCTTGAAGAACCACCTACCATTAATACCTTGTTAAGGTCGCTTGGTTTTAAGCCACTGTCTCTTAACGCTTGGTCTACAGGGCCCATAGTAGCTTGAACTAAGTCAGCAGTTAAGCTATCGAACTTAGCCTTGCTTAAAGTAGCGTTTAAGTGTTTAGGACCAGTAGCGTCTGCAGTAATAAAAGGTAGGTTAATATCATAAGTAGTAGTAGAAGATAGAGCTATCTTAGCCTTTTCGGACTCATCTTTTAGTCTTTGCATAGCCATCTTATCGTTAGATAGGTCTATACCTTCAGAAGCCTTAAATTCAGATAGTAACCAATCCATAATTCTGTGGTCAAAGTCGTCACCGCCGAGCTTGTTGTTACCAGCAGTAGCCAATACTTCAGTAACACCGTCGCCCATTTCAATAATAGATACGTCGAAAGTACCACCGCCGAGGTCGTAAACCATAATCTTTTGGTCTTCTTCCTTGTCTATACCATAAGATAGAGCAGCTGCGGTAGGTTCATTTATAATTCTTCTAACGTTCAAACCAGCTATTTGACCAGCGTCCTTAGTAGCTTGACGTTGAGAGTCTGTAAAGTAAGCAGGAACTGTAATAACAGCTTCGGTAACCTTTTCGCCAAGATATGCTTCAGCGTCAGCCTTTAGCTTTTGTAATATTTTAGCTGAAATTTCTTGTGGAGTGTAACCCTTACCGTCAATATTTACTCTGTAATCGGAACCCATATGACGCTTAATGGATGATATAGTTCTTTCTGGGTTAGTAATAGCTTGGTGTTTAGCTTGTTGACCTACTAACTGTTCGCCATTTTTAGTAAAAGCCACTACAGAAGGAGTAGTTCTTGCACCTTCGGAGTTAGGAATAACTACTACGTCTCCGCCTTCCATAACTGCTACACATGAGTTTGTTGTACCTAAGTCAATACCAATAATCTTAGACATAAAAATTCTTCCTTTCAATAAACAAATTTAATCTATTCTGATTTTATTTAAGGGGCATTAAACCCAACTAATTACATTTTGTTAATAGTATATTAGGTCCTTTAAAAAAGATACTTTTTATAGTGAAAATATATTGTTTATTATATAAATTTTTCACCATCAAAAAACTTATATTCTTCATCTTCACCATATACGGCATGGTCAAATCTTCTGGAATCTATAGTATTATTCCAAAAATCAAATAATAATTTGTAATTTAAAGATACAAACTTAATAACCTTGTTTATAATATCTGTATACTTCTTAGGTATGGGGGTTAATATTTTAGGATTTTCTTCTATAGAAATATAGTATAAAAGGTCATCTAATTTAACCTCAACCACTGGGATATCGGTTTCGTGTACCTCAGAAAACAGATATACATTAACAGGGAGTTTAAATTCGTTATACCGATGTAATCCTGTTCTATAAAATAGAGCATCATCATCTAAACAGATTTCTTTATAAGTTCTTGGCTTTTTTAAATCGAACATTTAGTTCAACCTCCAAACACCTAATATAGATTAATTACTAAGCAAATTTACTTATTGCGAAACCTTAACCATAGCTGGACGAACCAATCTTTCACCGAGGACATAGCCTTTTTGAAACACGCCACATACGATATCGCTTTCGTACTCATCAGTTTCAACTTGCTGAATAGCATTGTGGAACTTAGGGTCAAAAGGTTTACCCATAGCGTCTATTTCTTTAACACCCATTTTTTCCAATATAGTGATAAACTGTTTTAAAATCATTTCCATACCAGATTTAAAAGTATCGTCCACGCACTCTTGAGATAGAGCACGTTCAAAGTTATCGATAACTGGTAGAATATCTTCTATACACTTAACCACTGCATTGTTGTAAGTCTCAGTCTTTTCTTTAGTAGTTCTGTTTTTATAGTTTTGGAACTCTGCATATAGACGAACGTATTTATCTTTTTCCTCGTCCAACTGTTTTTGTAGAGCCTCCAATTGGTCATTGTCCTTAGCCTCTTTGGTATCGTCGGCTTGTTTAGACTGTTCATCGGTAGTAGTATCGCAAGTATCGATTTCAACTTCTTCTACAGTATCCTCTTGACCGTTAATATTTTTTTCATCATTATTCATTGGAAGTATCGTCCTTTCCCGCATCTGCGTCTTGTTCGGTAATCATATCGGATATTTTTTGAGTAAAGTACTCTATATAAGGAATAATCTTAGTATAGTCCAAACGCATTGGACCTATAATTCCAAGCGAACCGGCGGTTTTAGAGCCTTTTTTGTAGTTCGACATAATAATGCTGGAATTACTAATAATAAAGTCGTCGCTTTCCTCACTGAACTTAACCTCTATACCGTTAAAAGCGTCGTTAAGCATAGCACAGTATCTGTTCTTCTGCTCATAGAAGTTTACTATATCGGTAGTGTTAAACTGTTCGCAAGCGAGTAGATTTTTTTCACCTTGAATAGAATACTCCTCATGGTTCAAATCCTTAGATAGTTCATATATACCCTGAACTAAAGGGGATAAAGTCATCATATAAGTACCCAACGCCGTAATAAGTTGTTGAATACGTTCTTGAGAAAGATTTTCGATAACCTCACCTTGAAGATTTTCTTGTAAGTAACGGGTAAAAAATTCCATCTGTTCAGAGTTAATATCAAATTCCAGACGGCACGTACGATTTTTAATAGTACCATTAGAGGTAATTAAAAGTATCACGTACAATCTTTTACCAGTAGGAATAATTTCCACTTTAGAAATTACTGAAAATTTAGGAGCTGAGTTAGCCACTACCACCGCACACTTAGTAAGTTCTGCAAGAGTTTGAGTAGCATTTTCTATAATAGACTCTTCAGTCAAACCGCCTTTAGCTTCAAGTTCTCTGTCCAAACGTTCTCTTTCGTGGTCTGGTAGTGCATGAGAAGTATTTAAAAACTTTTCGATGTACACTTTAAAACCGTTGTAAGTAGGAACTCTACCAGCGGAAGTATGTGGTTGAGTAAGATATCCTAACTGTTCCAAGTATGCCATATCATTTCTAATAGTAGCCGAAGAAACGTTAATATCGGGGTGTTTACTAATAGCCTTAGAACCTACAGGTTCGCCCGTCTTGATATATTCGTCTACTACTATAGCAAGTATCTTTGCTTTTCTGTCGTCCAAGTCCATCACCTCCGACATACTTTAATTAGCAGTAAGTTCATAGTATCTCTTTAGCACTCTTTCTCCTTGAGTGCTAATTGTAGTTTAACACTCTTAAAAGAAAATGTCAATACCTTTAGACACTTTTGTATACTGTCACATATTATCGAGTGTACATAGCCTAAAATTTGTACAGTATTAACAATAAATGAGAGTTAAACCACCAGTGAATAGAACATTTAAAGTTTAGCACCATAGTTAGCACTCTAAAATAGTATATGCTAAAAGGGGTTATATATTCAGGCAAAAAAAGTAAGGACGACTGTATATAGCCGTCCTTAGAATATTTAGCATGAAAAATTTTAAAGAAACATCTTATCTATCAAATACTATCTATCTACTATCTGTTCTTTTTAGTAGCGACTAAAGTAGCACCAGCGACTGCAGTAGCAAAAGCTATAGGTAATACGCCAGAGTCACCAGTCTTAGGGGAGTTAGACTTTTTAGCGGTAGTAGTAGTTTCGTCCTTCTTAGTAGACTTAGCAGTAGTAGTAGTAGTTTCGGTCTTTTTGGTAGTCTTAGTAGTAGTAGTTTCAGCCTTCTTAGTAGTAGAAGCTGTAGTAGTTTCGGACTTCTTAGTAGTAGCAGTAGTAGACTTAGCGGTAGTAGTAGTAGATGTAGGGGTTGTAGTAGTAGGAACTTCTGTAGTAGTAGTTGGAGCCTCGGTAGTAGTAGTTGGAACTTCTGTAGTAGTAACAGGAGCTTCAGTTTCAACTTCAGTAGTAGTAGCTTCAGTTTCTTCTTCAGTAGTAGTAGTAACGTCTTCTGTAGTTTCGGAGCCGTCAGCTTCAGCTACAACCTCGATACCAGAACCAACCAATACATCGGTTTCATCTTCAACATCAGCCGATACAGAAACGGCACTCATTGAGGCTACTAAACAAGTACTAAATACTAAAGCGATTAATTTTTTAACGTTGTTGTTTTTCATAATAAAAACTCCTTTTCTTTATATCTTCAAAAAAGTTTTAAGTACATAGTACATATAATACCAAGTGTACTAATAAAGATAATACAATCTTTATTAATATGTATTATAGCACCACCAATATTAAAAGTCAATAGAATTTTAAAAAAATTTTTTTAACTTCTATATAGAATACCACGTAGAACCGTAAAACGTCACAGTCAGAAAATAAATTCTACCTTTTGCACAAAATTAGCAAAAAATATTGTGCATAATTAATATACTTTTAATACTTACTATGTGTTTTTAAGCGTTAAAGCCTTGACAATCTCACAAGCATGTGATATACTAAGTATACTAACACAAGTAGTACACTAACCATGTTATAAAATATTCTAAAGAAGGAGGTTTTTCTATGTTTGATATTGACTTGATGAGTAATACTCCTATATATGAACAGCTATACAACAAGATAGTAGAACTAATTATTAAAGGTGTATTAACCGAAAACTCTCAACTACCAAGTATTAGAGCCTTAGCTAAAGAGTTGGGAGTAAATCCTAATACCGTAGTAAAAGCATATTCGCAATTAGAACGTGATGAAATAATATACTCTCTTACTGGTAGAGGTAGCTTTGTAGCTAAGGTAAACGATGATATTACCAAAAAGAGTATATTTCAAGAGTTTGATAATGTAGTAGCTAAAGCATTACAAACTGGCATTACAAAAGACGAATTAATATCAAAAATATCGGGGGTAAGCGAAACATGATTGAACTTTCAAACGTAGTAAAAAAGTTTGATAGCTATACTGTATTAGATAACGTCAACTTATCTATTAAAGAAGGTACTGCATTTGGACTGTTAGGTTCTAACGGTGCGGGAAAGTCTACTATATTAAGGTTACTATGTGGAATATATGGTGCTAATCAAGGCACAGTAACTATAGACGGTCAAGAAGTATATAACAATCCTAAAGTAAAAGAGAGAGTATTCTTTATCAATGACGAAACCATCCAATTTGCACACTACACACTAAAAGAGCTAAAAGACTTCTACAAGGGATTCTATCCAAACTTTTCGGAAGAACTTTTTGAAAAGTTAAGAACCACTATAAACCTACCATTAAATAAAAAAACCAGTACTTTTTCTAAAGGTATGAAACGTCAAGCTATAGTAATAATAGCCTTAGCCTGTCAAACCGACTATCTACTATTAGACGAAGCGTTCGACGGTTTAGACCCTACTATGAGAATAATCGTTAAAAG
Source organism: uncultured Oscillospiraceae bacterium (assembly GCA_934444765.1). Lineage (GTDB taxonomy): Bacteria > Bacillota > Clostridia > Oscillospirales > Ruminococcaceae > UBA5884. The sequence goes on along the minus strand of CAKSDC010000015.1, from coordinate 27,840 downwards.
AATGTTAGTAGATGCCATGATAGACCGTCAACTCACTACTATAATATCGTCCCATAACCTTAAAGAGATTAACGAAATATGTGATAGTGTAGCACTATTACACCAAGGCAAGATAGTATTCAGCCGTGAACTGGATAGCGTAAAGTCTAACATACACAAAGTACAGGTAGTATTTCCACCTATCAGTGAAACTCTTCCACAATCATATACTAAAGAGGACTTTCCAGAGTTGGATATACTTCACTTTGAACAGAACCACAGTGTATACCACATTATAATCAGAGGTACTGTAGAGGAGATAAAACAGAAGTTCTCCAATAAGCACCCTATAGTATTAGACGTAATACCACTAACTTTAGAAGAAATATTTATATATGAAATGGAGGTACTTGGATATGACTTTAAAGGAATCGACAAGTAGTAGCAATACTAAAAAAATACCCAAAGCCGTATGGTCTAACTTTTTCATGAGAATTAAATCCAACAAAAAGCCTTTAATAGTAATGAGTATTCTGTTCTTATTTGGTGTACCATTAACTATAACGGCAAGTATGATAAACGTAATAGTAGACGACTATTCTATGAGTGGATTTGCTATAATAGGAGTACTATGTACAGCCATAGCCTTACTATGTGGATTTATAATAGCACTAAACACTTTTGAGTATCTGTATAAGAAATCAAAAGTAGATATGATATACTCACTACCATTGAATAACAGGCAACGATTTTTAAGTGACTATTTAGCAGGTCTATTTACATATATAGTACCATATATAGTAAGTATAATACTATCTTTAATAGTGCATGGATTAGGCTATATAGCGTTTAGTAAATGGGCGGAGTTCACACAAGATAATCAAGTTACAAAGTACGTCGTAGAGCTTTCTATATATGCGTTATTAGTAATGATAATGTTTTATACTATAACGGTAATGGTAACGTGTTGTTGTGGTTCGATGTTCGAGGCTATAGCGTATAACATAATACTAAATGGACTAATCCCTGGAGTAATAGCTACTTTTTTAATAATATTCTATACAGACCTATATGGAGTAAACATCGACTACTACTTAATGGATGCGATTTCAAAGAGTAGTCCAGTAGGTGCAGTAATAGGCGTATTAGAGTACTTTATAAACTACGATATAACTACAGTATTAAACCTATACGTGAATACGATAATAGCAGACGTAGTATACTTTGTAATAAGCTATCTGTTATATAGTAAGCGTAAAGCTGAAGACGTATCTAAACCATTTGCATATAAGATATTCTACTATATAGTAACTATAGCCATAGTATTTATAATAATATCATCAATAATATACTCACATGACGCATCTACTATATGGCCTATGATGTTCTTTAGTGCAATAGTGTACTTTGTGTTAGAAGTTATAACTAATAGAGGCTTTAAAAAGTTCGGTTGGAGCATTTTAAGGTATGTATGTACTGTATGTGGAGTAGTAGTAATAGCATTAATATTAAAAGGCACTAAAGGTTTTGGTATCGAAAACAGAGTACCTTCTGCAAGTAGTATAAAAAGTGTATCTGTAAACTACGAGGGCATATATGCTAATAATGTATATACCTCCTCTTATATTGGCATAGACGAAGATGAAAACATAACCTACACTGATAGGGACGTAATCGATGCAGTAATAGCGATGCACAAAGACGCAGTAAAAAATCACTTTAATAGTTATATTCCTAAAGTTTCAAGTAATGAGACAAACTATGACGAAGTAGTTAAAAATTGGGACTACTATTCACCAGAAGAGGCCTACTATAGCGATGATGAGTATGAACGTTACTATGGCTACAATAGTGATAGTAGCGACTACGAAGTAACACTAAACATAGTATACACTACATACTTAGGCAACAAGATTTCAAGAAAGTATAGCGTATCGTATCAACAGTATATGATGCTAAAAAATATCAGCACAAATAAAAAGTATATACAACATCAAGCAGACGAATTTAAAGAAACCCTATTAGACTATACTATGCAGAGTGTAACATATAACGACGATTACTACTATAGTAGTAACTACAAAAAAGACCCTACTAAACAAAGATATCAACTAACTATAAACTCAAAGCTAAACTGTTCAGAAGGAAAGAAGTATTCCAACTTAACATACTCTCAAATTATGGAACTAAGTGAAGCATATCGCAAAGACTTAGAAAAACGTACTCTTGATGATATTATGACCCCTACTAATACGTACTGTTACATATATAACTATATAGTATTAGATAGCTACTATAATACCATTCAGTACTTAACACAAAATGAATACTTGCCTCCTAACTTAGATACCGAATTACAGTCTTATACTCTATATAATTCTTACAATGACCAACTATTAAAAATATACTCACCAGACGATATTAGTTGTGCAGGTGGCGACTATTACATGACCACTTCAACATACGTAGCTACTAATTGCAGATATGTATACTATAGCAGTGAAACGATGGATAAAATATTAGCACTATTTAAAGTAGCACAACCTAACTATGTAACTACTGATAGATGTTATATGATATACTTCAACGGAAATATGTATGTAATACCTCCTAAGTACTCATCGATAGCGGAAGAGCTATATAATTTAAACCAAAACCGAGATGAAATCTACTCATTTAGTTACAATAAAGACTACTTTTCTATTATTGGAACTGGATATGACTTTTTAGATACCTATCTTGCAGTACACGATATTTGGAGGAACTACTATAATAGTGACTATTCCAACTATAACACGTTCGTATCCGACCTAATGTATGGCAGTGTAAACATGGTTACTAATATGTCCGATGCCGATACAAAGCTATTTAAAGAGTACTATAATACATTTTGGACTACATACGATGACTACAACATAAACTTACTATTTAACAGTACCGACTGTTATTCACACTTCTATAGTTATGAAGACTTTGTGTGGTACATATTAAAGTACTCTTATAACAACTCCGATGACGATACTAAAAAGTTCTTTAACGATACAAAGGTAACCATGCCTACCACAACAGAAAAGTCTGAGAATACCACTACTAAAGTCGAAACTACTACCACAACGGAAACCGAAGTTACTACTATAATACCTCCACAGTCGCAGAATGCCAATGTGTAACCATATATTCATTGACAAGCAACGGTTTTAAGGATATAATTATTATAGTATAAAAAATATTAACGATGTGGTGATACTATGGCTACGACTACTTATAAAAACAATCAAAAAAAGAAGAGAAAAAAGAAAAGTTCGATTCGTTATGATAGAGTGTTCTTGTGTATAGGAATATTAGCTTTGATATTAGCGTTAGTGTTATATTTAGTAAATTATTCCAATAAGACTAAGATAGAAATCACTCCACAGGATGTATTTTCTAACATTAGGGCGTGTCTATCTGTCGAGGAGGTAACTGCTGAACAGACCGAAGATACCAGTATAAGTTTAGAGGACTATACTACCAATTCAGAACCATTATCTTCAGTAAGTTCGGAAGACCTATCGGCACAGTATATGTACGTAATAGACTATACTAATAAGCAGATACTATTCGATAAGCATTCCGAGGATAGATGTTATCCAGCAAGTACTACTAAGATATTAACTTCTGTAGTAGCACTTGAATATATAAATCCTGATACTATATTCACAGTAGGTACAGAAACTTCCTTTGTAGAAGAGGGTTCAAGTATGGCATACGTAAAGCAAGGCGACCAAATAGCATTAAAAGACCTACTATACGGTTTAATGTTGCCATCTGGTAACGATGTAGCGTATGTAATAGCGGTAAATACTGCAAGAATAGTATCTAATAACAATCTTTTAACGGATGCCGAGGCGGTAGAGTACTTTGTAAACCTTATGAATAAGACTGCTAAGAGTATCGGCATGGATAATAGTAACTTTGTAGTTCCGGACGGTTTTCACAATAACGAACACTATTCCACACCTAAAGACCTTATGAAGTTATTAATCTATGCACAACAGTTTGACCTACTAAAGACAGTAGCCTCTACACCTGTATATACTCTACAACTAAGTGATGATGAAACCTATACTTGGTACAATACCAATAGTCTATTAGATGAAAATAATAGTTACTATGATAGTCACGTAAACGGATTTAAAACAGGTTTTCACGATAGTGCAGGATACTGTTTAATATTCACTGCTAATATAGAAGGTAACGATATATTCGCAGTAGAAATGAAAAGCGAAACAGACGATACAAGATATCAAGACGCTAATACTATCTTGAACGCATTAAACCCTAACGCTCAAAATGAACAGTCTACAGATGAAGAAGAATACTAATACTAATACTAAAAGATGTTCCTTAAGGAACATTTTTTAGTATATATAGAAAGGATATAATACTACTATGTCAAGCCTATTAGAAGATATCTATGGAGCTATTAGCGTATTTTCAAATAAAACACCTCAACAGATTAAAGGCAACGCTAAAGAGTTCCAATTGGACATACTAACCAGAGTAATTACTACTCTATTAGGTAAAAACTCCAAAGTATTAAGAAACGTATACGTTCCATACGCTAAGAATACTAAGACTACCGAAATAGATATGATACTATTAATGAATGGTAATATATTCGTGTTTGAAGTTAAAAACTATAGTTGTACTATAGTAGGTAAGCAGTCGGAAAAAGATTGGAAGACCATATATACCAAAGATAAAACTTATACTATGTACAATCCTATCATGCAGAATAAAGGACATATTTCTACTTTAGCTACATACTTAAAAGTTCCAGAAGATAGTATGTACTCTGTAATAGTGTTCAGTGAAAGTGCAGATATTAGAAAGGTGCAATATTCTAAGAGTAGCAAACTAACCGTAACTACCATGAACGATATAGTAAGTACTATCACTAAACTAAGCAAAAACAAACCTAAATACTCTAAACAACAGATGGATACACTATATCAAACTATTAAGCCTCTAACTAAGGTATCTAAAGCGGTTAAAGAACAGCACATAAAAGACGTTAGCAAAGACAAACATTAACTACTACTAATGTTCCTCAAGGAACACTATCGAATAAAGTGTTCCTTAAGGAACATTTTTAACTATATTAGCATTAAACCCCCTTATTAGAACATATCTATTATAGATAGAGGTTACTATATAATAAGGGGGTTACTTACATATGATAGGACTATCACAAGCAGAAGCTGAAAAAAGATTAAAACAGTACGGAAAAAACGCTCTACAAGGTAAAAAGAAGTCTAACGTATTGAAGATATTCTATAATCAGTTTAAGGATATCATGATACTAATACTCTTAGTATCTACAGGTATATTAGTAGCCATGGGCGAACTATACGACGCTATCACTATAATAATAATAGTACTTATGAATGCTATTCTTGGGTTCGTTCAGGAGTTTAAAACCGAAAAGACTTTGGAAACTCTAAAAAAAATGTCTTCACCTACCGCTAAAGTATACCGTGACGGCTCTATTAAGACTATACTATCGGAAGACTTAGTAGTCGGTGATACCATAGAAATAGACACTGGCGACCGTATTCCAGCAGATTGCAACGTGTTACAATGTAGCAGTCTACAAGTAGATGAGGCTATACTTACTGGTGAAAGTCTTCCTGTACACAAAAGGGTTGGATACTCTAACAATACCGATAACTCTTTAAATAACGATACTGTAGTATATTCAGGAACTTCTGTTAGTAAAGGTCACGCAAGGTGCATAGTAATAGCTACAGGTAAAGATAGTCAAATGGGTAAAATTTCGGAAATGATAGCCGAAATTCCAGAAGAACAGACCCCACTTCAAGTAAAGTTGGGGGAACTCGGTAAGACTGTAGCTATAATATGTATAGTAGTATGTGTAGTAGTATTCTTAGCAGGCGTATTAAGGGGCGAACCTATATTTAATATGCTAATGACGGGTATCACTATAGCTATTTCAGCTATTCCAGAAGGTCTACCCGCTACAGTGACTATATCGTTAGCGTTGGCAGTCAGCAGAATGTTAAAGTCTAAAGCGTTAGTAAACAGACTCCATTCTGTAGAAACTTTAGGTTGTACTTCGGTAATATGCACCGATAAGACTGGCACTATCACTCAAAATAAGATGTCCGTTAAAAGTATAGTCTGCAATGATACTCTATACACTGTAGATAATACTATTCAAAAAGACGGCGACACCATAAATCTATACAAGGAAGATACTCTTAAAGAACTTCTACTATGTGCTGGGCTATGTAACAACTCCACTCTAACGACTGGTGACCCTACCGAAATGGCTCTAATCGACCTACTTAATATATCGGGACTTAGTTTGGACTATCTAAAACGCAACTACGTTAGAGTAAGTGAACTTCCGTTCGATAGCCAAACTAAATATATGAACGTTACCGTAAAAGATTGCAACGGCAACAGACTAATATACTATAAAGGCTCTATAGAGGCTATACTTAAAGTATGTACTCATGCAAAAACCAATATGGGTGAAGTCCCTATAACAGAGGTTCGCAAAAGTATAGAATGTTCCGTGGAAAGACTGTCTACTCAAGCATTAAGAGTGTTAGCGTTCTGTGTACAGAGTTCTAATAGTAGAGTAGTATTCTTAGGTATATGCGGTATGGAAGACCCCCCTCGTAAAGAGGCTAAACAGTCCGTAGCAGAATGCAAGTCTGCACACATCAACACCGTTATGATTACTGGTGACCATAAGTCTACCGCCATAGCTATAGCTAAACAAGTAGGCATTCTTAGAGGTAAAAAGGCTATCACAGGTGAAGAACTTGATAGGCTCTCAGATGAAGAACTTTTTAACACTATAGAAAACTACTCAGTATTCGCAAGAGTAAACCCATCGCATAAGTTACGCTTGGTTAGAATATATAAACGATTGGGTCACGTGGTAACTATGACTGGTGACGGTGTAAACGACGCTCCAGCTATCAAAGAAGCAGACGTTGGCGTATCTATGGGAATATCAGGTACTGACGTAGCTAAAAATTCCGCTGACGTTATTCTGTTAGACGATAACTTTGCTACCTTAGTAAAGGCAGTTCAACAAGGTAGATGTATATACTCTAATATCAGAAAGTTTGTTAGATATCTACTATCTTGCAATATCGGTGAAGTTCTTACTATGTTTATAGGAATAGTAGCTGGATTACCTATAGTATTACTACCTTCTCAACTACTATTAGTAAACTTAATCACTGACGGTCTACCAGCCGTGGCTCTTAGTGTAGAACCTCCTGAAAAGTCTAACATGAAAAAACCTCCTCGTAGTCGACAAGAAAGTTTCTTCTCTAACGGACTTATGTCTAAAATAGTAGTCAGAGGAATATTAATCGGTGTATGTACGTTAGGTTCTTTCATTAGTATATATCGATTGGGCGGTAACTTGGAACTATCCCGAACCTGTGCATTAGTTACTTTAGTAATGTCCCAATTAGTACACGTTTTTGAATGCAAATCCGAAGACAAGAACATATTCACTGTAGAATACTTTAACAACTACAAGTTGATACTTGCCGTTTTGACCTCTTTAATAATAATAACTCTATCTATATACTATCCTCCTTTGATGTTGGTATTTAATACAGTATCTCCTAACAAGGAACAGTTATTGATATCTTTAGGTTTTGCCATACTACCTGCTATATTTAGTTGCTTTAAACCTATTAGAAATAAGGATACTTTTTAGGAAAATATTTTTACAAAAAAAATTTTATATTTCTATTGACTTATAACTATTACTATGTTATACTATTGATACAATAATATTGAATTTACTGGTATAGTATTTGTCTATACTATATAATTTAATTCTAAAAATGGAGGTGTAATTATGGCATACAAAATTTCTGATGAATGTATCTCTTGCGGTGCTTGTGCTGAAGCCTGTCCTGTAAGTGCTATTTCTGAAGGCGATGGTAAGTACGTTATCGATGCTGATACTTGTATCTCTTGTGGTTCTTGTGCAGGTACTTGTCCAGTTGGCGCTCCTTCTGAAGAATAGTTTTAACAAATAATAGCAAGGATTCACCCACCTCTATAGGTGGGTGAGATGAATTGCAAGTAGGAAAAATAACGGCAGTGGTGGGCGGAGAGAAATCGGTATCCCCCACTGACATGAGGCAAACTACAGTCAGTGTTCTGCTGGCTTGTCAGACTCTGTGAAATTACCGACTGTGTATTGAAACAATACATTGAACGTAACACTCCAAAGAATATTCTTTGGAGTGCTTTTTTAGTCACTATATACAAAATATTAGGAAGATTTTTTCTAACTTAGTGAACTTTTATTTAAAAATATTTCATTTCGGTTAAAATAATAATAAGTACTTGAAATGATTAAAATATAATGATACAATAGTATTTGTATACTACTATTATAATATTTTGGAGGTTATATTTAATGAATAAATTTATTAAGTGTGTCGCCTTAACAACTTCTATACTACTATTAGGTTCTATGTTTATGGGTTGTGAAAGCGAATACAGTAATAAAGATAGTGACTCGGCAGAAAGTACTCCAGCTGTAGTTACTACTGTATCTAAAAATCAAGGTGAAGAAGTTTCTGGTAACATGGGCGAAGAAATTTCTAACGAAAACATAGCTATAAACCTAAAGAACGTGTACAAGCTAAACGTTAAAAATCCTGAAGAAGGCTATACTTACATCGCTTTCTATGTAGAAGTAGTTAATAACTCTCAAGAAGACCATTACTTTAACTCTATATCTTCGTTTAACATCTCAGTAGATAACGAAAAGATTAACGAAGACTTATTAACTCCTTCTTCCGCTATGCTATATATTAAACAACATACTAACTTCTATCAAATCAAGGGCGACGTTGCTCCTAATACTATGTTAGACGGTTTAGTAACTGCTAAAGTTCCTTCAAACTTTAGTTCGGCTACTCTATACTTCTACCCTAACATCACTACTTCTACTGGTGTAACTGAAATTACTATTACACCTGACGTATTAGAAGACTGTCCTACTATTGACTAACTAACGAGGAGATAATTTTTATGGTTAAAATAACGATGGAAAACGGTAAAGAAATCCTATTAGAACTATTCCCTGAAATAGCTCCTGAAACTGTGGCTAACTTTGAAGACTTAGTTAAAAAAGGCTTCTATGATGGTCTTACTTTCCACAGAGTTATTAAAGGCTTTATGATACAGGGCGGTTGTCCTATCGGTAACGGTACTGGCGGTTCTGGTCACAACATTAAGGGAGAGTTTACTTCTAATGGTGTCGAAAATAACCTTAGTCACGTTAGGGGCGTAGTATCTATGGCAAGAGCTCAAGACCCTAATTCGGCAAGCTCACAGTTCTTTATAGTACACGCAGACTCAGAATTTTTAGACGGTCAATATGCAGGTTTTGGTAAGGTAGTATCTGGCATGGATGTAGTGGACGAAATAGCTAATACTATGACTAACCCTTTTAATGATAAGCCTATTAAACCTCAAACTATGAAGTCTGTTACTATCGTAGACTAACATACTTATACTATAAGTTTAATACTATATACCTGTTCATCACAGAACAGGTATTTTTTAAAACTATATCTTTTAGAAAGGAACTATATATGCAAAACTATATCTATATGTGGAAGACCGCTTTTGACTTTAAAGGCAGAGAACGTCGTTCGGTATACTGGGCGGCAATACTTACTAACTTAGGAATATCACTTATAGCTTATTTAATATTCTGTAGCATTAAAAACATATCTATTATAGGCTATATATATCTAATAGCTATGATAGAACCTTGTATAGCTATCACCGTACGAAGACTTCACGACGTAAACAAAAGCGGAAAAACCGCTCTATTACTATTAGTTCCTATAGTGGGTTGGACTATAGTATTTTCATACTTAATATGCGACAGTACCCCAAGTATGAACTTTTATGGATATAGTATTAAGTATCCTAAAAATGGTAACAGTGTAACGTTTTCAGAAGAAGATATTTCTAATAAGTACAAACACGGCAGTGAAGACGATACCGTTGAAATAGTTACTAATAGTGAAGATAGTTCACAACAGAATAACTCTTAATATTATTAATTAATAGTTCTACTAAACGTCTATATTAAAATTATCGTTGACAAACTAAAAAAAAAGTAGTAGAATATAAGGAAGTACATAGAGTATATATCAATTGTATTAGGAGATTTTTAGTAAAGTTTTGGAGGTTATTTTATATGTTGGCAGATATGAACAGCAAGTTTCAAAAAGAAGGTCTAACCTTTGACGACGTTCTTTTAATTCCTGACAAGTCAGAAGTTACACCTAACATGATTAATCTTAAGACAAGATTAGCAGGAAACATAATCCTTAATACCCCTATTATGACTTCTGCAATGGATACCGTTACAGAAGCAAAAATGGCTATCGCTATCGCAAGAGAAGGCGGTATAGGTATTATTCACAAGAATATGTCTATAGAAAAACAGGTGGACGAAGTAGACAAGGTTAAACGTTCCGAAAACGGCGTAATAGTAAATCCTTTCTCTCTTACAGAAGACCACCATGTATACGAAGCTGACGAACTTATGGGCAAGTACAAGATTTCTGGTGTGCCTATAGTGGATAAAAAAGGTAAGTTAGTCGGCATCATTACTAACAGAGATATGCGTTTTATGTCTGACTATAACGCTAAAATTTCCGAAGTTATGACTAAAGAAAAAGACTTAGTTACCGCTCCTGTAGGTACTACTCTTGAACAGGCTCAAGTTATACTAAAGAAACACAAGATTGAAAAACTTCCTTTAGTAGACGACCAAGGCTATCTAAAGGGTCTTATCACTATTAAGGATATCGAAAAGGCTGTTGAGTTCCCTAACTCTGCAAGAGATGAAAAGGGTAGACTTCTTTGTGGTGCTGCTATCGGTGTTACTAACGACGTTGTAGAAAGAGCTGGTGCTTTAATAGAGGCTCAAGTAGACGTGTTAGTCTTAGACTCCGCTCACGGTCACAGTAAGAACATCTACAACTGCGTTAAAAAGATTAAACAAGCATACCCTAACATTCCTGTAATAGCTGGTAACATCGCTACCGCTGAAGCTGCTGAATATTTAATAGAAGCTGGTGCTGATTGCTTAAAGGTTGGTATTGGCCCTGGTTCTATATGTACTACTCGTGTAATCGCTGGTATAGGTGTTCCTCAAATTACCGCTATATACGATGTCGCTTGTGTGGCAAGTAAGTACAACATCCCTGTAATAGCTGACGGTGGTATTAAGTACTCAGGCGATATAGTCAAAGCTCTTGCAGCAGGTGCTAACGTAGTAATGCTCGGCTCTCTACTTGCTGGTTGTGAAGAAGCTCCTGGTGCAGTAGAAATATTCCAAGGTCGTTCATTTAAAGTATACCGTGGTATGGGAAGTCTTGCAGCTATGGAAAACGGTTCTAAGGATAGATACTTCCAATCTACCGTAAACGACGCTAAAAAGTTAGTTCCAGAAGGCGTTGAAGGTCGTGTACCTTACAAGGGCTTAGTATCTGATACTATATACCAACTATGCGGTGGTATCCGTTCTGGTATGGGTTACTGCGGTTGTGTGGATATCCCTACACTTCACGAAAATGCTAAGTTTGTTAAGATTACTGGTGCAGGCTTAAAAGAGTCTCACCCTCACGATATCTACATTACTAAGGAAGCTCCTAACTATTCCGCACAGATATAACAAGAATACTCTTATAGTATATAATATATGTCCCTTGAACGTTACTTCAAGGGACTATTTTTATAACATAATAAGACTACTCTATAGGTGTAGAGTAGTCTTACTACTATATATATACGATATACTATTACTTAATTATATCTGTTCCCATGTAAGGTCTTAACACTTCTGGTACTGTAATAGAACCGTCTGCATTTTGATAGTTCTCTAATATAGCCGCTACTGTTCTACCTACTGCTACACCTGAACCGTTTAAAGTATGAACGTACTGTGCCTTATCCTTTGGAGTGGCTTTATACTTTATATTGGCTCTTCTTGCTTGATAGTCTACAAAGTTAGAACAGCTTGAAATTTCTACGTATCTATTATAAGATGGCATCCAAACTTCTATATCATAAGTCTTAGCAGATGAAAATCCTATATCTCCTGTGGATAGTGCTACTACTCTATATGGTAAGCCTAAACCTTGAAGTACTCTTTCGGCATCGTTGGTAAGTTTTTCTAATTCGTCCCATGAAGTTTCAGGAGTGGTAAACTTAACTAATTCTACCTTGTTGAACTGGTGCTGTCTAATTAGTCCACGAGTATCACGTCCAGAAGAACCTGCCTCAGAACGGAAACACGCTGAATATGCACAGTACTTAATAGGTAACTTAGAACCGTCTAATATCTCGTTACGGTGCATATTGGTAACTGGAACTTCAGCAGTAGGGATTAAAAAGTAATCATTACCTATGTTATCCTCGGAAGATACTAACTTATAGGCTTGGTCTTCAAACTTTGGAAGTTGTCCTGTACCAGTCATGGAAGCTCTATTTACCATAAAAGGTGGTAGTATTTCGGTATAACCATGCTCGGTATGAGTATTTAAATAGTAGCTGATGATACTTCTTTCAAGTCTTGCTCCTAAACCCTTATAGAAGTGAAATCTTGCACCTGTTACCTTGGCTGCGGTATCTGGGTCAAGAATACCTAACTTAGCACCTAAGTCCCAATGTGCCTTAGGTTCAAAGTCGAACTTTGTAGGTTCGCTATACTTTCTAACTTCTACGTTTTCGGTATCGTCTTTACCTATAGGAGTAGTTTCGGAAGGTATATTAGGTACGCTAAGTAGTAGTTCTCTTTGCTTTGCTTCTAAGTCCTTAATCTTTACGTCGGCGGACTTAATCTGTTCGGATATACTCTTCATCTCTGCCATAATAGGAGTAGTATCTTCACCGTTTTTCTTCATCTGTGGAATTTGCTTAGATACCTTATTCTGTTGAGCCTTTAGGGCATCTGTTTCGGTAGAGACTTTTCTTCTTTCCTCATCGATAGCGAGAATATCATCTATATACTTATCATAGTTGGCGTTTCTCGTTTGTAGTGCCTTCTTAACACCTTCAGGATTTTCCCTTATTTTTCTAATGTCAAGCATTGTAATTCCTCCAATAATATTAATAATGCGAATGGTTTTCGCATCTATAAGCGGTTTAATTCCTACTTGCAAAGTAGGTTTGCAAGTGCTTTAAAGCACTATTACGTATCTACGGCGTTTTTGGTGGTTTTACTTTAAAGTTTAAATTTCTACTTGCAAAGTAGGTTTGCAAGTGCTTTAAACCTACTTTAAAGATAGGTATTTAAACTATCACATAGATACGTGATTTTTAGAAGTGGATTTTCAAGTTGCTTTAAACCTACTTGCAAAGTAGGTTTAAAGGTGCTTTACTTGTCAAGTAACTTGCTTTGCAAGTAGAGTACTTGCAAAGCTATAGTCTTAGTATGTATCTACTTTAGATTGTACAGCTTAGCAAGTGTATTAGATATGTTTTTTAAATCTTCTTTGCCGTAGAACTCTAAAGTTATAGTACCCTTTTTATTGTTGCCGTCTATCTTAACGGGTCTGCTTAGTATGTCCTTTAATGATAGTTCGGTTTCGGTATAGAATGTGTCTTTATGTTGCACTGGCTTAATATCTACGTGCTTTTTTAGGGCGTTTATACGCTTTACTTCTCGTTCAAGCGCCTTTACAGATAGCTCCTCTTGAACCGTCTTATAGGCTAATTCTTCTTGATATTTGCTATCTACAGAGAGTATCTGCTTGGCGTGTGCAACCGACAGACTACCGTTAGATATCAGGTCTTGAACCGTCTGTGGTAGGCGTAAAAGCCTTATTATATTAGCTATACTGGAACGTGAACGCTTTACTGCATTAGATACCTCTTCTTGCGTCATAGATAGGTCGTTTATCATGTGCATAAAGCCTAACGCTTCCTCTATAGGAGTTAGGCTCTCTCGCTGAAGATTTTCAGCAAAAGCCATCTTAAAAGCGTCTACCTCGGAAATATTATCCTTAATTATGGCAGGAATTTCCTTAATATTAGCAATTCTTGTGGCACGCCAACGCCTTTCACCAGAAATTATCTTATAAAATCCGTTACTTTGTGGTCTAACTATAATGGGTTCTATCACACCATACTCCAATATGGAGTCTGCTAAGTCGTTTAAAGCCTTTGGGTCAAAATATTTTCTCGGTTGTAGACGGTCAGGCTCTATTTCCGATACCCTTAATATGATTACGTTCATAATAATTAGCCTCTTTTCAATAATACTAACTTATTATATCACACTTGGGGGCAGTTGTAAAGATATTTTTCCCCTTTTTGCTTTACAATGTTTTTACAATTTGCCCTTTTGAACCTCTATGGGATATATTGGAAAATTTTCACTTTACATTGGGTTCAAAATTTTTGGTGTATTCTGAGAAAAATCTCGTTGGTATTAAATGTAAGTACGCAATAACTTTTTCTGGTAATTTTGAGTTTTCAACATTGGGGGTTTAAAAAAAAATCTTTCAACAAGTTTTCCACTTGCAAAGCTACTTGTCAAGCAGTTCCGCCACGTAGATACGTCAAAACAGCCTGTTGAAAACTTTCAACATAGGGCATTTTTTAGGCTTACTTTAAATTCCTACTTGCAAAGTGGGTATTGCTTGACAAGTGCTTGTCAAGTGCTTTGCAAGTGGAAAAGTTGAAAGATTATGAACTTTGTTCATAACTGTGATAGTTAGGTGATAGGACTGTGATAGGACACTACACCTAAACGTTTAGAATGACGTATCTACGTTGATTACATTTTTTGGTAATTTAACTATTTTTGACATCTAAAATCTATGTTTTGCACAAAAGTTTTCAACATTTCGGCTTTTCAATTTAACTTTCAACATTCCAAAATATGGGAGGAAAAATTTTTACCAATTAGCAACCGCTAACTTGCCACTGGTTAAAATTCCCACTAAAAAATTGCACAAAAAGTTTAGCGAAATTTTTTCTGTAAAGTAGACTACACGCTTTACAGGGTAGTTAGACCGTTTTAGGGGGTATCTTGGAAGATACCCCCCTATTTTTACGTTATCAAGAATTTAGTACAAATATGCTAATTTTTAAATGGTATCCTTACTCGATACTCTACATAGTCGTCACACTGATACTTAGTACTATTAGCCTTTATTCCAGAAGATTGCATATTCTCTATAGCCTTATTTAGAGTACTTATGAACATTCTAACGTCTGAAAAGCCATGACCACGCTTTTTGCTTGCGTTTTTAAGATTGTTTTCTTGTATGTACTGTAATACGGCACGTTCGGTCTTCTCTACGTTTAGATGCTCTGCGACTACCTTTTCTATTATGTTCATTCTATCCTGTGGGGCGGATAGCTTTAATAACGCTCTTGCGTGCCTTTCGGTTAGCCCGAACTTTATTATTACTGCCTTTTCCTGTTCGGTTAGCTTTAGTAGACGTAGTTTATTAGCTATGGTGCTTTGTGCTTTGCCAAGTTTGATAGCCGTATCTTCTTGAGTTAAGCCGTAACTCTTAATTAACCTATCTATGGCTTTCGCTTCATCAAAGAAGTTTAACTCCTTACGCTGAATGTTCTCTACTAAGGTTAGTATAGCACCGTTCCTTTCGGTTACGTCTAATACTATACATGGTACGTACTCTAAACCCGCTATCTTTGAGGCTTTTAGCCTTCTTTCGCCAGCTATTAGCTGATATCCGTTATGTGCCTTTCTTACAGTTAATGGCTGTAGTATGCCGTTCTGACGTATACTATCGGCTAATGATGAGAGGTCTGCATACTCGAAAGTAGTTCTAACCTGTTCGTCGTTAGAGTGTACCTCACCTATTGGGACTTGTACTATCTTGCCTAACTGTTTTTCTTTTATTCCTAAAAATGCTGTCATGTTATACAGCTCCTTTCTATGTAGTTAGTAGTCATGCTACCTTGTACTTTGTATGGCTACATTATAGCATTTTTAGGAAATTTTTTCCATAAAAACTTTTCTTCCTATTTCGACACTTTCCACATAACTTCGTGACTATGTACTACTTTCCGAGTATTTCCCGTATATTTCCCTATCTAATGCGGTCGAATAGTGCGATATCTTTTTCTTAAAATTGGTAATTTTTATTAGAACGGTGTCGTTATTTAGTGCATATAGCATTATAGCGAGCTGAAAACTTCAACTCGCTATGTGACTTATACTATCGGTTTAGACTTTATCTTGCCACTAATTCGTGGATACTTATTAGGCGTATTGGCAACCTTTTTGATTACTATAATACGTCTGCTATCCTGTGGCGGTATCTGATACGTTACGTCTTTAGAAATCTTTCCACCGAACGTGGATATGGACTTTTTAGCTAATTCTAAATCCTCTGAAGTTCCCTTCATGGCTATAAATGAACCGCCTACTTTTACGAATGGCATACAGTATTCATTTAACGTTGGAAGATTTGCTACCGCTCTTGCAGTGGCATAGTCAAAGCGTTCTCTATAGTTTGCATCTTTGCCAAACTCCTCCGCTCTGCCATGAATACACTCAACGTCCGTAAATCCTAACTTACTACATAGGCTATCTAAAAAGACTATTCGCTTATTTAAGCTATCCAACAGTGTCAGTTTTACGTCTGGACGGTATATCTTAATCGGAACAGAAGGAAAACCTGCTCCCGTACCTACGTCTATTATACTTGCTCCTTTTGGAATATCTTCATAAGTTAGTGGTATTAGGCTATCTAAAAAGTGCTTAATATATATCTCGGTATGCTCCGTAATAGCCGTTAAGTTTACTTTTTGATTATACTCTACTAAGTATTTAGCGTATACTTCAAACTGATTATAGGTTTTTTCATCTATAGATAAGTCGTAACTACTAAATATCGATTTGCACTCTGTAAAGTTCATATTTGCGTCCTTTCTTAAGAGTTATTCTGTTGTAGGTATATTAACAGTACCGAAACGTCAGCAGGGGATACTCCACTAATTCTTGAGGCTTGTCCAATGTTTATAGGCTTTATCTTATTGAGCTTTTCTATAGCCTCTAAACGTAATCCTGTGACTTTAGAGTAGTCAAAGTCTACAGATAGTGCCTTACTCTCTAACTTTTTGACCTGTTCTACCTGTGCAAGTTGCTTTTCAATGTAACCGTCGTACTGTATCTGAATTTCTGCCTCTTCCCAAATGTCTCTTGGAAGTTGTGGTCTATCGTCGTCGAACGGTGTTAGCATCTCATAAGATAGTTGCGGACGACGTATTAAGTCCGCCATCTTACAACCAGTACTTAACGGTGCAGTATTATGCGACTTTAAAAACTCGTTTAACTCGGTGGAAGGTGCTATATTCTTCTTGCTTAGACGCTCTTTCTCTTGACGTATTAACTCTAACTTCTCCTGTAGCTTATCATAACGCTCCTTGGAGTTTAAACCTATCTTATATCCTATAGGTATTAGACGTTCGTCGGCGTTATCCTGACGGAGTATTAGTCTATACTCACTACGTGAAGTCATCATTCTATAAGGGTCTTGACAGCCTTTAGTTACTAAGTCGTCTACTAACGTACCTATGTACGAACTTGAACGTGGTAGTACTAACTGCTCTTTACCCTGAACCCCTAAACTTGCATTAATACCTGCTACTAACCCTTGTGCGGCTGCCTCTTCATAACCTGAACTACCGTTAAACTGCCCTGCACCATACAAGCCCTTTAACTGCTTAAACTCAAGAGTAGGAAGCATTTCTGTAGGGTCGCAACAGTCGTACTCTATTGCGTACGCTGGACGCATTATCTCGACGTTTTCAAGTCCCTTAATGGTTCTTAAAAATGCAAGCTGAACGTCTTCTGGTAGTGATGATGACATTCCTTGAAGATAGTATTCGTCGGTATCTAATCCCATAGGTTCTATGAACAGTTGATGTCTTTCCTTATCCTTAAAACGGACTATCTTATCCTCTATAGATGGGCAATATCTTGGCCCTACACCTTGTATTCTGCCTGAATACAATGGGGAACGATACAGATTATCTAATATTACTCTGTGAGTCTCTGCGTTGGTATAGGATATATAACATGATATCTGATTTTTTAACTTGGACTGTTCAGTTTCAAAAGAAAATGGTACTATATAGTCGTCGCCGTCTTGACGGTCTAACACTTCAAAGTTAATACTCCTCTTGTGTACTCTACATGGAGTACCAGTCTTAAATCGTCTAATAGTTATCCCATTCTCTATTAAACTCTGCGATAACAGGTTGGCAGGTAGAGTAGAGTCTGGACCGCTTTCATAGTTGCTTTCACCTACGTGAATTTTTCCCTTTAAGTACGTACCTGTGGCTATTACTACCGCTTTTACGTTATACTTTGCCCCTAACTTAGTTACTACGCCCGTTATATGACCGTTTTCAGTTAGTATCTGTGTAATCTCGGCTTGCTTGATGTCCAAATTCTCTTGAACCTCACATAGGTGCTTCATATAGTTGTGATACTTAACCCTATCAGCTTGAACTCTTAAACTGTGTACGGCTGGCCCTTTGCCTCGGTTCAACATTCTTGATTGAATAAAGCACGCATCTGCACCTTTACCCATTACACCACCTAAAGCGTCTATCTCTCTTACTAAGTGACCCTTTGCAGTGCCTCCTATTGAAGGATTACACGGCATATTAGATATTTGGTCTAATGATATTGTAAACATTACCGTCTTACAACCTAACCTTGCAGAAGATATACTCGCTTCTACACCTGCATGTCCTCCGCCTATTACGGCTACGTCGTAAGTACCCATTTCATAACTCATCATTAACACTTCCTTAAATATTTATAACTACTTACCCACACAAAATCGTGAGAATATATCGTTTACTACACTTTCAGAGATACTCTCTCCAGTTAGCTCGAACAGATACCCCAAAGCCTCATCGAATAACACCGTAACAGCGTCAAGGTTGAGTTCCTCTTGTAACGCTTCAAGACAGGTCTTTAAAGAACCTATACAGTTATCCACACACTGACGTTGACGCTCGTTAGCTAACGAATAGCTATCTATGTCTATATCTTCCTTTAAGAACGTTTCGTTTAAACACTTGGTTAGATACTCTACACCTATTGAATGTTTAGCAGATAGTTCTACAGTGTATTTAAAAGCACTCTTGATAGTGCTAAAGTCATCGTCTATGGCTATATCCGATTTATTTATCACGGCTATTACGTTTCTACCCTCTAAACTCTGTATTAGCTGATAGTCGTCTTGGTCTAACGGTTTGGAACTATCGAACACGGCGATTATTAAGTCTGCCTCGTCAAGACGCTTTTTAGCTATGTCTACTCCTATCTTTTCTACCACGTCAGCAGTATTACGAATACCCGCCGTATCTGATAGCCTTAAGGTTAAGTCGCCTACTTTTACACTCTCTTCTACTACGTCTCTTGTAGTGCCTGCTATGTCGGTTACTATGCTACGCTCGAACCCACTTAGACAGTTCATAAGCGTAGATTTGCCTACGTTAGGCTTACCGACTATAGCAGTATTTATACCTTCTCGGAGTATTCTGCCGTTATCATAACTATTGGATATGTTAGTCAACTCCGATATTATTGACGTAGTTCTGTCGATTAAGTCCTGATTAGTAACTATAGGAACGTCTTCTTCTGGAAAGTCTGCCCACGCTGAAAGGTCGCCTAATATGTTAGTAATCTGTGTAGATAGTTCTTTTATCTTTTGGTATGTTTTACCGTTTCGCAGAGTGTTAGCATACTTCAATTCGCTTTTGCCGTTGGCTGATATGATATTCATTACGTTTTCAGCCTGATTAAGGTTCATCTTGCCGTTTAGATACGCCCTTTTAGTAAATTCGCCACCCTCGGCTAATCGCACTCCCTTAGACAGTATCAAGCGTAGTATCTGATGTGTGACGTACCTTCCACCATGACATGATATTTCTACCACGTCTTCACCTGTATAACTCATTGGTGCTTTATATACTGTTAATACTACGTCGTCTAATAGGTCGCCGTTAGTATCGTATACTTCGCCATATGCACAAGTATATCCTTGCATTTTAGAAGGTACTCTATGCCCCTTAAATATGCTATCTGCTACAGATATAGCCTTTTCTCCTGAAATTCTTATTACCGATATGCCACCTACCGCATTAGGCGTGGCTATCGCACTGATAGTAGACATTATATCACCTCTAATATTAACTCTATACAGTTTGAGCAGATAGATTAACTATCTGCCCATATTGTAATATACTATTCGTTACAGACTATAGTTCTATTTTACCGTATAGTCCTTGCTTTAAGTTATCCTCTGGTTTAGGTCTTTTGTAGTCCTTTTCAAAGGAAGTCTTTAGGTCTAATGAACGTGGTTGGAAGTTCTTCTTCTTGTTTCCGCCGTAGTACTTACCGTTACCGCCACGCTTATTATAGCCACCATTACCACCGTTACGACGATTTCCACCGTTTCCACGATAGTTCTTTTTGCCGTTGTTGTATCTCTTAGGGGCTGGGTTGGTACTGGATATTATTACCTTTCTAAAAGGTTCTTCGCCTACTGAATGAGAGGTTACACCTTCTATCTCTGAAATGGTAGCGTGAATTATTCTTCTTTCATAAGGGTTCATAGGCTCTAAAGACTGTGAACGTCCTGTTCTTAGAACGTTTTTAGCTATCTTCTTAGCTAACTCTTTTAAGATTACTTTTCTTTTAGCTCTATAGCCACAACTATCGAGTGTGATACGATAGTATTCCTTTTCGCCCTTGTTACATATCATAGCGGATAGGTATTGTAAAGCGTCTAAAGTTTCGCCACGCTTACCGATTATAGTACCTGTACCATCGCCTTTGAAGTCTATAATAGCACCGTTTTCAGTCTGAATAATCTCACTGGTAGGGTCTATACCCATCTTTTCTAAGATGTTACCCACGTACTCTTGAGCTACTTTAGCCTTTTCTAACACTTCTTCCATAGTAGGAACGGCTTCGGTAGGTTGTGTAGCCTCTGTTTCAGCTTCAACGTTAGTATCTTGTGTAGGTTCTTCTACAGTAGTTACAGGTTCGGATACGCTTTCTACTACGGTTTGTTGTACTTCCTCAACGGTACTATCGTTAGTATCTTCAACAATACTTTCAACAGTTTCAACTACTGTTACGGTTTCTTGTGGAGTATCCTCTACTGGTGGATTGTAAGTAGCTTGAACTCTATACTCTCCACGCTTGAATATACCTAAAGACTTTTTAGGCTCTTCTAAGACTACGTATTCAATATTGCTTTCGTCTACGCCAAACTTATTAGATGCTAAACTTTTAGCTTCTTCTAAAGTCTTAGCACTAAATATTTCTTGCATAAAAATTCCCCTTTCCATATTAAGTTCTAATCGTCTGTATAGTCATCACCGTACTTTTCAGCCATACGTTTACGAGCTTCTTTGATTTTTTGCTTATTAACTTCATTCTGTTGCGAACGTGATAGCTTATCCAATTCATCGTAGGTTTTATGTGGTTTAGACTTGGTATCTTTGGTATTAGTACCGTTCATTAGCTTTTGCTGTTCTACCATTCTATCCATCATAGATAGCTTGTTATTTTTACGGTTGTCTTGACGCTTTGCACGGTCTTTAGCTAATATCTTAGCAGAACGTTCTTCGTTAAAGTAAGTATATAAGAATATGGTCTGACAGAGTGAAATAAATGAGGATATTGCCCAGTAAAAACCTACTCCAGCTGGGAAGCTGAACGCTACTACTACTGAAAAGATAGGCATAATATACAGCATGGTATTCATGCCACCCATCATGTTGGCAGTATCAGGATTGATTTTCTTCTGTTTTGACTGTGTGTATATAGTAAGTATTAGTTGAAATACTCCCGATAGTATTGGGATTAGTAACAGACACACAGAACTAACGTTCCAAACCTCTGGGTGAATAGTAGGTATAGTACCTAAGTCTATTACACCAAACAGAGTGTTATTAAAAGAACCTACTTTATCGACTATATCTTGAGAGAATATCTCTGGATTAGACTTTACATATCTTAGTATGGAAAGTTCAGGTCTTGAGGAAAAGTCACTAACTGTGATGTTATTAGTGGTTAAGTATGTTGATAGTGTATCTTTAGCTTGGTTTATTACGTCGCTACTTAGTCGTAGTATGTGAGTTAAAGGTCTATATACTACGTCTAATATACCGTATATTATTACTAACTGTACGATTAATGGAATACAACTTGAAAATGGACTGATACCTTCATCGGCGTATAACTTCATCTGTTCTTCTTGGAACTTTTGCTGATTGTTACTATAACTCTTTTTTAGCTTTTCTAACTTAGGAGCTAACGCCTGTTGTCTTACCATGTTCTTTTGGTTTTTATATGCTATTGGAAAGAGTAACAGTTTAATTAATATGGTGAATATTATTAATGCTAAACCGTAGTCTTTTACTAACAAGTATATCCAATACATAATATATCCTAAAGGATATCCCAATAACTTACTCAATATAAACTCCTCCACTTCATACAGTTCTTACACACTATTAGTATACTAATATATCACGTATCTTTGCGATTTTTTAAAAAGTACAACCCGAACTTATCGGGAACGTAGTCTACACCACCGTTTGACCATGGATTACACCTTAGCAATCGCCATATAGCTAATATTAACCCTCTAACCACTCCAAACTTTTGTATGGACTGTATAGCATACGTGGAACAGCTTGGATAGTACTTACACATACGTGGAAATAGCGGTGATATTAGCTTTTTATATATAACTATAGGCAGTATAAACGCTTTTTTTAGTATATTGTTTAACATTTTTCTAACTCTTTTATTAGACGGGTTTTAATAAAGTTGCTAACGTCGGTAGACTTTACTATTCCATTACCTGTGCTGGTACGAGCCACTATTACAAAGTCGTAACCTATAGGAATAGATAGTTCGTTTTCTCTGTAAGCCTGTCTAATTATGCGTTTTGCACGGTTACGAGCTACTGCGTTTCCTACCTTTTTACCAGTAGTAATACCCAGCCTATTATAAGGCAGTCTATTTTTTCTATAATACACTACTGCAACTTTAGAAACGATGTACTTTCCTTTTTTATATAGGGCAACAAAGTCCCTATTATTGTTTAATATCTGTGTATATAACATAGAGCTAATTTCAACTCCGTAAAAATAATCAATCAAATAGTATTATACCATGTATTCATACTTAGGTCAAGAGTAAAGTAGTACAAGGTATATATATTTCTAACGTAAAAGTAAAATAGACCGCATTCTTTAAAGAAAGAATTAGCGGTCCAAATACAGAAAAAAGAAGCATATACGTTAGTTATGCAACTAACGAGTATACACTAAAAAATTCTAATTCCTTACATTAACAGATTAGTAAGTTAATCTTGCTCTACCCTTAGCACGTCTACGAGCAAGAACCTTTCTACCGTTAGCAGTAGCCATTCTCTTACGGAAACCATGCTCTTTCTTTCTGTGAATTTTCTTAGGTTGATAAGTTCTTTTCATGTTAAAAATCCTCCTTTTAAAGACTTTATTATGGCGATTAACTCAAATTAGTTAAATGCCCCCTATATACTTTGTAACTACGTATTTAAGAGGCTTAAATTACAACAAAAATGCTGTATTATTTGATAGTATATCACACCATACTTAGTTTGTCAATATTGGGAGCTAAATCTTCTCCCACCTATTGAGGTAGGTGCTTAATTACTATACCATATTTTTGAATAGATATATAGGTCGATAGATGACACAACACCATTACCCCTGCAATAATACAGTATACCTTAAAACTGCGTACTTTGTCAAGTGTTTTTTAAAAAATATTTTTGTGGTTATTGGTGTATATCCACTACTCAAAGTTGCACGGTTGCACAACCTTTTTGTAGTAATACTAAACTAATATATTCCTTTAAAGACTATTGCACCAAAAAGCGTAGATTTACCACCCTTTAAGGCTCTTGAATTTAGCCTAAACGCTTGCTTTATTTCTAAAATTATGGTATAATTAATACTGATGATTTATATTAAATTAGTTTAACAAGGAGGTTATAATATTGAATTCTTTTGAGGAAGTATTTGAGTGCGTAAAGAAATACTGTCTTACTTCTGGTAAAATTATAGAGTCGGCATACAACATATGGATAGACCCTATTAGTGCTATTCAATTGGACGGAAGCAAGGCTATTCTATTTGTACAGTCAGACTTTCAAAGGGGGATTATACTACAAAATTTTGAGGGCGTACTTAAAGAGGGTTTTCAAAAAACACTTGGCTTTGCAGTGGATATAGAAATACTAACCGAGGAAGATATGAAAAACTCTCAAAATGGTATTGGCTTAGGAAAAGGAAAGGATACTATTAGTTCCCAAAGTTCTCCATCGCCTTACTTTGACGACGGTTTTGAAAATGAAGAGTATGACTATACCTTTGATACGTTTATAGTTGGTCGCTCTAATGAATTTGCTTATGCTGCTTGTACGGCTGTGGCAAAAGATAACAATGGCTCTACTTATAACCCTTTATTCATTCATGGACCTTCTGGTTTGGGTAAGACTCACCTTATGAACGCTATAGCCAATGAGATGAAAAAGAACAATGCTCAATTAAACATAATATACGTAACTGGCGAAACTTTCGCCAATGAGTTAATTGAGGCTATTCGTGCTAAGCGTGATACTACTATCTTTCATGAAAAGTATCGCAAGGCAGACGTACTATTAGTAGACGACGTTCAATTTATAGCAGGTAGAGAAAGCACTCAAGAAGAGTTTTTCCACACGTTCAATGAACTACACAAAGAGGGAAAACAGATAGTATTAACCTCCGATAGACCTCCTAAAGACATTAAAACTTTAGAAGAACGTATACGTACAAGGTTTGAATCGGGCTTGATAGCCGATATCTCAACACCAGACTATGAAACCCGTATGGCTATTATTAGACGCAAAGCAGAACTACTTAACCTTAACATCCCAGACGACGTATGCGAATTTATAGCTAACAGACTTAAGTCAAATATACGTCAACTTGAAGGAGCAGTCAAGAAACTATATGCCTTACGTCATTTTACAGGCAACACCCCTACTATGGCTTCTGCACAGAGTGTAATCCGTGAGATACTAAACGATGACCAACCAGTACCTATTACGGTAGAAAAGATAATTTCAGACGTTGCAGAAATATATAACGTTACTGCCGAAGACATACGCTCAAACAAACGTTCTTCGCAGATTTCCACGGCTCGTAAGGTCGCTATATATGTAGTTAGAGAGATTACTCAAATGTCATTAGTTGCCATTGGTCATGAGTTCGGCAACCGTGACCACTCAACTATCGTCTACTCTCTAAACAGTATAGAAAAAAACATTCAAAAGGACAAAAATCTAAAACAGACAGTGGATGATTGTATAAAAAACATTAGGAATTGTGCAATATGACGAATCGACTAATTTTTCTACAATTTTGCCGACTGGAAACAGTTTTCCACAGGTTTTCCACAGTTTATGAAAACAAATCACGTCCGTTACATTCCTATTCTATGTGGGTTTCCACAAAGTTTTCAACATTTCAACAGTTTTCAACACCCATTTTTTCAACACCCTGTGGAAACTGTGGAAAACTTGTTGAAAGTCTGTGGAAAAGTTGAAAGTTTTTCAACAGGTTTTCAACATTTTTTCCACAATTAGCCGATTTGTTAAAAAATCCCAAAAGTTTTCAACTTTTCAACAATCTTTCAACAGTCCAAATGTTGAAAACTTCGGTCTTCAATCGACGCAGTTACGTGGTTTCAAAAGTTTTCAACAGTTTCAACACCCCCTACTACTACTACTAAACATATATACTTTCATTCCTCTACACTTTACTAACACTTCACCAGTGGACTTTTGAAAATTTTTTGATTTTTTCAAAATGTATTTTCATTTTTGAAGACTATCCTTAAACTTCCAAATAATATCCTTTTAGGATTTCATATAGATTTTAAAAATAGAAACTTTGAACGTCTAAAAAATATTGGTTCTAATTGGAAACGTTCAAAGTTAAGAAAAAAAAAAAAAAAATCAGCTTCTAACTGAACCGTAAAAAAATTTGGTTCTATTTGGACTAATATCAAGAAAGGAAAAACCTACCAAAAAATTATCGTTCTATTTGGACGCATCTTTTTTGAAGGCAATTTTAATGCTATGATTTTTAACTGTAAAAAATTGGAACTATCAGAGGCTATAGTAAACGTCTCTAAAGCAGTACCCTCAAAGTCTTCTATTCCTCAGTTGGAAGGAATAAAAGTTTCACTAAACGGAAACGTACTAACTCTTACTGGCTATAACTTGGAACTTGGCATTACTACTTCCGTTCCAGTAGAAAACGCTTCCTCTAACGGAAATGCTGACCAAGACGGATATATCATCAACGCAAGACTATTTTCCGAAATGATTAAAAAAATGCCTTCCGATGACATAAACATTTCAATAAATCTAAACGGTAGCATGAAAGCTAAGATTAATGCAGGTAGTATAAACTGCAACATAGCCGTTCTATCTGCTAAAGACTATCCAGAACTTCCTAACACTTCCGATGGCGATACTGTGGTAGTTAGTCAAGCTACCCTAAAAAGCATGATTTCAGAAACGATATATGCAGTATCTACCAACGATGTTAAGCCTATTCTTACTGGAGAACTATTCGATATAGACCACAACAGTTTCAACTTAGTGGCTATAGACGGCAAACGTTTAGCCGTTAGACATGAAACTATATCCTACAACGATACTCTAAGTTTCGTAGTTCCTGCTAAAACTCTATCGGAAATCTCTCACTTGCTAAAAGACGACGCTTCGGCTGATTGCAAAATAGTTAGTGCTGTTAGACACATAATGTTCCAAATCGGCAAGTACACCATAATTTCAAGACTTTTGGAAGGCGAATTTCATAACTACAAGGGTAGCATTCCTACAGAAAATACCACTGAAGCTATCGTTAAAGTAAAAGAACTTACCGAATGTTTAGACCGCTGTTCGTTACTAATCAACGAAAAAAACAGAGCACCAGTAAAGTTAAAGTTCGGTGACAACTCACTAAAGATTACTTGCGAAACTCCTTTGGGAAACATAGACGAAACTATCAACGTTAAGACTACTCAATCACAAAGTCAAGAATTGGTTATCGGTCTAAATAACAAGTTCTTATTGGACGCTCTTAAGGCTTCTAATACTGACCAAGTTAAAATTCTTATGAATTCGCCTATTAGACCTGTGCTATTAGTTCCAATGCAATCGGATAGCTTTACGTTCTTACTAATGCCTATCCAAATACGTGAAAACAGATAGAAAAAGTTTTTAATATCCTAACGTCGCCAAAATCAAGGCTGAGAGGCTCAAATTTTCACTTTAGACCCCTTGGTAGTATAAACGGTCTATTAGGGCGTACCCCGTCAAATTTCGGCTTGTAGAGGGCATTCTCGACGATGTCTAAAATCTGTAACTTATTACCACTCTATGGCTTGAAAAGTTGGTCTTAAAACCTGAATTTCTACTACCGACTTTGAGTTGAAACTCTAACGTCGCCAAAATCAAGGCTGAGAGGCTCAAATTTTCACTTTAGACCCCTTGGTAGTATAAATGGTCTATTAGGGTGTACCCCATCAAATTTCGGCTTGTAGAGGGCATTTTCGACGATGTCTAAAATCTGTGAATTATTACCACTCTATGGCTTGAAAAGTTGGTCTTAAAACTTGAACTTCTACTACCGACTTTAAGTTGAAACTCTAAC
>CAKSDC010000014.1 GCA_934444765.1 uncultured Oscillospiraceae bacterium | reverse complement strand
TGCCGTTATTTTTCCTACTTGCAATTCATCTCACTCACCTATAGAGGTGGGAGAATCCTTGCTATTATTTGTTAAATATATTTAGATACTTCAATAGAATATCTTTTTTAGTAGCGTCGCATTTGCTCATGTATATGGTACATATGATAGGTAGCCAAGCCATGACACTATCTTTTGTGACGTTGCTCTTTTGACACATAAGCTCAAGATAGTCTTCAGCGAACTGTACGTTGTTAGCAAGGACTAAGGCGATGTAGCTTTCGGCGATATCTGTAGAACTGTCGCCTTGTGTAGCATGAGCCCAATCTATAATATATGGCACTCCCTGAGTATTGACTATTACGTTTTCTGGAATGTAGTTGCAGTGTAATAGTTTAACGTGTTTAGGTAGAGCGTCTAAACTGCTATATAGACTGTATCTAACGGTAGCTATAGCGTCGCTATCGTTTATTAATCGTCTGTACTTATCTTTAACCTTGTGTAGTAGTGGATTTTGTTTAGAGTGCATCTGTAGTTGTACGTCAGTAAATATATCCAAATAGTGGTTAGTCTGTTCAGGATTTTCTTTAATAAGTTGTGCTAAACTTTTTCCCTTTATGTAGTCGTAACTTATAGCCCATTTACCGTCTATCTTGGTAACCTCATCAAGTTTAGGAACGTTTAAGCCAGTTTCTTCCACTCTTGCAAGGTTTAAAGCCTCATTAAGAACGTCCGATTTAGAATAGTTGTTATTGAATACTTTAATAACCTTATCGCCGTCTATGTAGATAGTCTTAGAAGGTCTAACACATAGTATCTTTTCTAAGTTCATAGTTATGTACCTCACTTTTGTATTGAACATTAAATACTAACTATAGTATCAAGTTCTAAATTGTAATTAGTTCCATTATTATATTATAGCAAAAAAATAGTAGTTGTCAAATGTGTTAGAGTACTCTAACCAAAAAAGATATCCAACCGTTATGCATATTGCACAAAAGAATTATTTTAGCAAAAACATTTTAATACAAGTTCTATATAAGTCTTATCATCAAGTTTACTTTTTGTGGCACATATTAGATACATTACAGTATATAGTCGAACCATATCGAAAGTGTATATACTTTAACGTTTGTGCAAAATGCCATACTAAAAAAATATCTATAGGTATTGAAATATTTTAGATATGGTGGTATAATTCTACCATAAAGTCAATATTAGAAAGGAACTATTACATATGAGAAGAAAAGACCGTGAAAAGTCCAAAGAGTTTGCATATCAAGTAGTTAGCAAGTGCGAATACGCTACACTATCTATGATAGACTTACAAGGTAATCCTTACAGCGTACCTATTACCATAGCTAACGATGATGACTACGTATACTTCCACTCTGCTATGCAAGGCACTAAAACCGATATATTAAGAGAACACTCTAAAGTATGCGTAGTATGTGTAGGTGATACGTATCGCAAACCAGATGAGTTTACCACACTATACCAATCCGCTATAGTTAAAGGTTCTGCTACCGAAGTAACCGATGACGATACCAAAGTATACGCTTTAAAACTTCTATGCAACAGACACACTCCAACCAACATGAACGATTTTGACAACGCTATTAAACGTAGTCTATCACGTACCGCTATTTGGAAAGTATCTATAGACGAAATCACTGGCAAAGCTAAAGAATAATAGAGTATCCTATTAAAGCCATAGTACTATCAGTATTATGGCTTACTATATTAATTTCTACTTGACAACCGCCCAAATATGCGTTATAATTAAATCATACTATTTAGATATGCTTTATAGATATTATAATATATACCAGTATCAAGGAGGCTTTTTGTTATGAAAATTTCAACTAAAGGAAGGTATGCTCTACGTGTAATGATAGACTTAGCTCAACAAAACCCTGAAGAGTATACTTCTTTAAAAGATATAGCTAAACGTCAACAGATTTCTAACAAGTATCTTGAAATGATAGTCGCTCTACTAAGCAAAGGTGGACTATTAATCAGTCTACGTGGAAAGAGTGGTGGATATAGATTAGCTAAATCACCCACAGAATACACCGTATGGGATATCATAACCTTAACTGAAGGTAGTTTAGCCCCTGTATCGTGTATAGAGGCTACACCTAATCAGTGTGAACTTTCAAGCGTCTGTAAAACGCTACCTATGTGGCAAGAACTCTATCGCAGAATTAAAGAGTACTTACAATCGGTAACACTACAAGACCTATTGGATAATCAAGATACCAACCTAATGGGCGATGACTATTGCATATAATAACACTATCGGGAATGACACGTTAGCCATTCCCGATAGTTAATATATAGTATGTACTGATGCTTAAACGTTTAAGGTGTCGTAAAAGTTACTCTTCTACTTTAGCTACCTTTAGCATATTAGTAGTACCAGACTTTCCTAAAGGAATGCCAGCAGTAATTACTACGGTATCGCCAATATCTACATAGTGATTTTCCATGCTCTTTTGGATAGCGTGTTCAAATAGTTCATCGGAGTTATTCTTTTCTTCTATACGCATAGGAGTAACACCCCATGATAGACTTAGTTGACGTAGTACACGTTCATCGGTAGTACCACTGATAATAGGGCAAGCTGGTCTAAACTTAGAGATGTTTCTTGCAGTAGTACCGCTCTTAGTAACCGTAACTATAGCCTTAGCGTTTACGTCATAAGCAGTAGTAACGGTAGCATGAGAGATAGCGTTAGTGATATTCATATTCTTATCATAGTTTTCCTCACTTCTGTGAAGTCTTCCACGATAGTCTATGTTCTGTTCGGTAGTTTCAGCGATAGTAGACATGGTCTTTACTGCATCTACTGGGAACTTACCTGCAGCGGTTTCACCACTAAGCATGATAGCAGAAGTACCATCGTATATAGCGTTAGCTACGTCGGTAATTTCGGCTCTTGTAGGTCTTGGATTAGTAATCATGCTTTCTAACATCTGAGTAGCAGTAACTACTATCTTGCCTGCCATGTAGCACTTTTTAATCAATACTTTTTGAATAGCAGGTATCTTTTCGAAAGGTATTTCTATACCCATATCGCCACGGGCTACCATGATACCGTCGGCAGACTTTAGAATTTCGTCTATGTTGTTTACGCCCTCAAGGTTTTCAATCTTAGCGATAATACGAGGAGTAGTCCAACCGATAGACTTAATACACTTTCTAAGATAGTCTATATCCGCACCACTTCTAACGAATGAGCAAGCTATAAAGTCGTAGTCCATCTCCTTACCAAATTCAAGGTCGGAAAGGTCTGCTTCGCTAACGTAAGGCATAGATAGGCTAACGTTAGGAACGTTAATTCCCTTATGGTTAGATAGCTTTCCGCCATGGATTACCTTACATACTATATCGGTGTTGTCTACTATCTTTTCTACCAATAGTTCGATTAGACCGTCGTTGATGTATACCATATCGCCAATCTTTAGGTCATAAGGTAGTCCCTTAAAAGATATAGAAGCCTTAGTGTTGTCTCCGATTATATCCTTAGTAGTAAGAGTGAACATATCACCGTCTACTATATCAACGGGATGTTCAAAGTCACCTAAACGGATTTCAGGACCTTTGGTATCTAACATAGTAGCTACTGGAAGGTCTAACTCTTTACGAACCCTATCTACTAACTCAAACCTTTTACGGTGTTCTTCGTAACTACCGTGTGAGAAGTTAAAACGAGCTACGTTCATACCAGCTAACATTAAGCTCTTCATAACCTCTTCGTTATCGGTACTTGGCCCGATAGTTGCAATAATCTTAGTCTTTCTCATAAGAAAAAGTCTCCTTTCAAAATACTACTACTATTTTAATATATAAGGAGAATATTGTCAATTAATAATGTGTTAAATATTCCTTAATAATATTAAGTATATATCAGAAAAACCTTAAATATATTAAAAACAGTTGGCAGTCCGCTATAACCACAGACTGCCAACTTAGACTATTTTTTTAAATGAGTTGTATATTAAGACTATCTGAATAATGGAGTAGATAGGTATCTATCGCCAGTATCTGGTAGTAGTACTACTATATTCTTGCCCTTATTTTCTGGACGTAAAGCTAACTGTTGACCAGCCCATAGAGCAGCACCGCTTGAAATACCTACTAAAAAACCTTCTTCTTTAGCGATTTCCTTACCAGTAGCAAAAGCGTCGTCGTTTTCTACGGTAATAATTTCGTCATAGATAGAAGTATCAAGAGTTTTAGGTACAAAACCAGCACCTATACCTTGTATCTTATGTGAACCTGATACACCCTTAGATAGTACTGGAGAACTTGCAGGTTCTACGGCTACTATCTTAACGTTAGGATTTTTAGACTTTAAGTATTCACCTACACCCGATACAGTACCACCAGTACCTACACCAGCTACGAATATATCCACGTTACCGTTAGTATCGTCCCAAATTTCAACACCAGTAGTTTCTTTGTGAGTTTTAGGGTTTACTGGGTTTTCAAACTGACTTGGTATAAAACTATTAGGAATTTCTTTAGCAAGTTCGTTAGCCTTAGCTATAGCACCTTTCATACCCTTAGCACCTTCTGTTAGTACCAATTCAGCACCATAAGCAGCCATTAGGGAACGTCTTTCAACGCTCATAGTTTCTGGCATAACTATGATAGTTCTGTAGCCCTTGTAAGCAGCAATTGAAGCTAAACCTATACCAGTATTACCAGAAGTAGGTTCTATAATTACTGAACCTTCTTTTAATAGACCTTTCTGTTCTGCATCTTCTATAATAGCCTTAGCTATTCTATCCTTAACTGAACCAGCTGGATTAAAGTACTCTAACTTAGCTAATATTTTAGCCTCAAGATTGTGTTGTTTTTCAAACTTAGTAAGTTCTACTAATGGAGTTTTACCAACAAGTTCTAATATTGATGTATATATAGCCATCTTAAAAAAACCTCTTTTCAAAAATGTAAAAAACGTTAATTAGTTAGATATACTATAGAGTATAGGAAGTATAAGGCAATAGGTTCGCTATTGCCCGTAACGTTCCCACAAAGATATAATATGTCTAATAGTTCATACTATCAAGTTTATAAAGACTACTTTACAGCGTCAAAACCGTGTTGAAGGTCTGCTATAATATCGTCTATGTGTTCCGTACCTATAGATAGACGGATTGTATTAGGCTTGATACCGCACTCTAATAGTTCCTCTTCGGATAGTTGAGAGTGTGTAGTAGAAGCTGGGTGGATTACTAAAGACTTAACGTCAGCAACGTTAGCTAATAGTGAGAATAACTCTAAACTTTCGGTGAACTTTTTAGCAGTGTTGCTATCGCCCTTGATTTCAAAAGTGAATATAGAACCTGCACCGTTTGGGAAGTATTGATTGTATAGTTCCTTTTCCTTACCAGTAGCTAAAGATGGGTGATTTACCCTTTCTACTTGTGGGTGGTTCTTTA
The DNA here is from genome assembly GCA_934444765.1 of uncultured Oscillospiraceae bacterium. Classification (GTDB taxonomy): domain Bacteria; phylum Bacillota; class Clostridia; order Oscillospirales; family Ruminococcaceae; genus UBA5884. The sequence goes on along the minus strand of CAKSDC010000014.1, from coordinate 53,198 downwards.
AAAATTCTACTACTTTAAGAGCGTTTTCTACATGGCGTTCTACTCTTAAAGATAGAGTTTCTAAGCCTTGTAGTAGTAGGAATGAGTTGAATGGTGAAATAGTAGCACCTTGGTCCCTCATTAGAGTAGTTCTAATCTTCATGATGTACGCTAAGTTACCGCAAGCCTCTGAGAATACTACACCATGATAGCTTGGGTTAGGCTTAGTGATACCTGGGAACTTATCGTTCTGTGTCCAATCGAAGTTACCACTATCTATAATGATACCACCCATTACAGTACCGTGACCACCTATAAACTTAGTAGCTGAATGTACTACTACGTCTACGCCGTAGTCGATAGGTCTAATTAGATAAGGTGTAGCAAAAGTACTATCTACTATAAATGGAATACCATGCTTATGGGCTACTTCAGATATAGCCTTTAGGTCTATAACGTCGGAGTTAGGATTTCCTAAAGTTTCGGCATATATTAACTTAGTGTTTTCTTGGATAGCATCTTCAAAGTTTTTAGGGTCGCTTGGATTTACAAAAGTAGTACTAATGCCCTGTTCCTTTAAAGTGTTAGCAAATAGGTTGTGTGTACCACCGTATAGGTTAGTAGAAGATACTACGTGGTCGCCAGCTAAAGCTATATTTTGAATAGCATAAGTAATAGCAGCTGAACCTGTAGCAGTAGCTAAAGCACCTACACCACCTTCAAGGGCAGTCATTCTCTTTTCAAAAACGTCAGAAGTTGGGTTCATAAGTCTGGTATAGATGTTACCAGATTCAGTTAGACCAAATCTGTTAGCTGCTTGAGCAGAATCTTTAAATACGTAAGAAGTAGTAGCGTATATTGGTACTGCTCTGGAATCGGTAGTAGGGTCAGCAGTTTCTTGACCTACGTGGAGTGCTAAAGTTTCAAACTTGTAATTCTTATTAGACATTAAAAATCATATCCTTTCAAAAATAATATATGTTAAATACTTATTATTCCTATTGATTTAGTATGGTATGATTATAGCATACAATTCATAGTTTGTCAATAGGTTTTTAGAGATTTTTTTTAAAATTTTTTTTGATATATAGATAATGCGATACCACATATATATAGTGATATCGCATATATAAATATAGTTTACAGTAGTAGACTATTCCTCTTCAGTATCTTCTGGCATATCCCAGTTGTGCCAAACGTTTTGAACGTCGTCATTATCTTCAAGATGTTCAAGTAGAAGGTTCATCTTGTTAATATGGTCTTCATCGGTTAAAGTGGTATAGTTAGCAGGAACTTTTACAGCCTCTGCTGAGATAACGTTATAGCCTTTAGAAGTAAGACCTTCTCTTAGGTCGTGAACCAAACCAGTTTCGCATTCTATCTCTATAGTATCGTCGTTCATTTTAAAGTCGTCCGCACCCAATTCAAAGCATTCTTCCATTACGGTATCTTCATCAAGACCAGTATTTTCGATAACTACGATACCCTTATCGGAGAACATAAAGGATACGCAACCGTTAGTACCGAGTTTTCCGCCGAACTTATCAAAATAGTGTCTAACGTCGCCAGCGGTACGATTTTTATTATCGGTTAAGCATTCTACTATTACGGCTACACCGTTAGGACCGTATCCTTCGTATACCATATTTTCGTAGTTATTCTTATCGCCATCGCCCATAGCCTTTTTAATAACTCTGTCTATGTTATCGTTAGGAACGTTGTTAGCCTTAGCCTTAGCTATAAGGTCTCTTAATTTAGAGTTGTTGTTAGGGTCGCCACCGCTTTCCTTAACGCAAACGGCGATTTCTCTACCAATTTTAGTAAATATTTTAGCTTTTACAGCATCGGTAGCTTCTTTTTTTCTCTTAATGTTATTCCACTTTGAATGTCCTGACATGGTTTAAAATTCCTCCTTATAGATATTCCAAATAACAGAAAAAAGCTGATTAATGCGTTCCTCATCGCCTATTAAGTATAGGTAACCGAATAGACTTTCTAAACCTGTAGCAAGCCTATACTCAACAATTTCGGTATTCTTAGGAGCGTGGCATTTAGAGTTTCTGCCTCTTTTGAATACGGTAAGTTCTTCTTCGGTAAGAAGTTCTAAAATAGTAGGTACTACTTTAGCTTGGAACTTAGCACATACTATGCCAATCTTAATATTGTGAAGTTTGTCAATCTTTTGGTCGCCCATTAAGACTATCTTTTGTCTAACAAGGATTTCAAAGACGCTATCGCCTAAGAACGCCAAAGTCAACGCAGAGTACATTTTAGCTTTTTGCTTATCGATATATTGCATTGTATTAAACCTTTAATATTATAAGTACGTGGCATATAGCCACTAACGAATACACTCTAATAGATATAGTCAAACTGATAGCCCATAATGTCTACCGTTTCGCCCTCATTGATGCCCATAGCCTCTAACTTAGCTATTATACCACTACTACGCAGTACCTTTTGTAGATACATTAACGATGAGTAGTCGTCCATATTTACGGTACGGAGTATAGGGTCTAAGAAGTCAGCTTCAACGTAGTATACGCCGTCTTGTACCGATATAGTAAAGTCTTGTTTAGCGGACTGTTTAGTCTCTACTTCCTGTTGAGTTAAAGGTTGAGGTTCAAACTGTTTAATAGGTGGTAGAGTATCTAATACTGAAGCCACATGGTCTATTAGTTCTTTAACGCCCATACGGGTAGCTGAAGATATTGCAAAGAATGAGTATCCTTGACTTTCTACATACTCTTTAACTTCGGCAATCTGTTCAGGGGTAGCGATATCGGACTTATTACCTGCCACTATCTGAGGACAGTTAGCAAGTTCTTCGTTAAAGTTCATAAGTTCTTTATTGATAGTTTCAAAGTCCATGATAGGGTCTCTACCTTCGCTACCTGATACGTCAAGTACGTGTACTATAAGTCTACAACGTTCAACGTGGCGTAAAAATTCATGACCCAAACCTATACCTTCGCTTGCACCCTCTATTAGACCAGGGATATCAGCCATAACAAAGGACTTTTCTTCTTGCACTCTAACCACGCCCAATACAGGAGTTAGAGTGGTAAAGTGATAGTTAGCAATCTGTGGTTTAGCTGAACTTACTACCGAAATCAGTGTAGACTTGCCCACATTAGGAAATCCCACCAAACCGACGTCGGCTAATAGCTTTAGTTCTAATATTAAGTTATACTGTTCACCAGCATATCCAGGTTTAGCAAACTTAGGAATTTGCCTTGTAGAAGTAGCAAAGTTCATGTTACCCTTGCCACCGTCACCGCCCTTAGCTATTAGATAAGGTTCATCGCCTGAAACGTCTGCTAATACACGGTTAGTATCGGCATCTTTTACCACAGTACCTCTTGGAACTTTTATAATTAAGTTATTAGCACTTTTGCCCGTGCAACGTTTACCGCTACCGTTTTGACCTCTTTCGGCTACGTACTTCTTTTTATACTTAAAGTCTATTAAAGAGTTAGAGCTATCGTCTGCCACGAATAGAACGTCACCACCCTTGCCACCGTTTCCACCGTCTGGACCACCTGTAGCGACGTACTTTTCACGGTAAAAAGATACTGCACCGTCGCCACCGTCACCAGCCTTAACGGTTATCTTAGCCTTATCCACAAAGTTTGCCATATAGTACCTCCCTTGTTTTACCATATCTATAGTTTTTATATACACCCTAACATAGTGCAGGGGTCACTTTTTAGAACAAAATCCCAAGCGTAACGCTTAGGATTGTTATTCATTATTATATCTATTATAATAGATAGTAGACTATTGTTCTACTGGGTATACGCATACTCTCTTCTTGTCACGACCTACACGTTCGAACTTAACCTTGCCACTTACTGTAGCAAAAAGAGTATCGTCAGAACCAATACCTACGTTTACACCTGGGTGAATGTGTGTACCTCTTTGACGAACGAGAATGTTGCCAGCAGATACGAATTGACCGTCGCCTCTCTTAACACCTAATCTCTTGCTTTCAGAGTCACGACCGTTCTTAGTAGAACCTACACCCTTTTTGTGTGCAAAATATTGCATACTAATTCTAATCATTATAATTACACCTCCGTAGTATAAACTTTAACATTTTTTGGAAATCTTTCAGACAGTCCCTCAAAGTGAAGTCTTAAACCTTCTAATACTTTAATACAAGGACTATCTTTAGGGCAGTCCAATAGTTTTAAGGATATCAAGTTATCATCAACTACAACTTCTGCCTTATGGTTAAAACTTTCTGTAATAGTATTGCAAACCAACTCCACTGCTGAAGATACGCTCGCACATACTATATCAAAACCGTAGTCATCATAGCCAGCATGACCATCTACCCTAAAACCTATTAGCTGACCACCATCAGACCAAAACTCTGCCTTAATCATTACAAATAAGTACTAAGCGTTGATAGCGTCAATCTTTAGCTTAGTGTAGGCTTGTCTGTGACCTATTTTTCTCTTACTTGAACCCTTTTTAGGCTTGTAAGTTAAAACAGTAATCTTCTTAGCCTTACCATTCTTAACAACAGTAGCAGATACAGAAGCGTTTTCAACGTAAGGAGCGCCAACCTTAATACCGTCTTCACCACTTACAGCGATAACCTTATCGATATTAACAGTTTCGTTAGCCTCAACGCCTAACTTTTCAACGTAGATTTCTTGACCTACTTCTACTTGATATTGCTTTCCACCAGTTTCAATAATAGCGTACATTTGTAGCACCTACCTTTATATATACTCGCTGAGTTCGGTAACTCTGTAGTATACAGAGTGTTTAAACCTATAACCGACAATCATGCGGTATTTTGATTATAACATAGTATACACAGTATGTCAATACATTTTTAAAAATTTTTTCCTGTCGACCGAATATGGCAATATATTACATGGCACATATAGTAGAATATCAAAAGGGGGTTTTTATGTGAAGTGTATCTATATAGACGTATTAGTAATACTAAACTGGTACATAAACTACTTTATACTGTTAGGCACTGCAAAACTCACTCATACAGGCTTTAAACGGCATAGATTAATACTATCATCATTTATAGGTGGCGTATCTGCATTGATAATACTAATACCCACTATGAACTACTTAATTAATATCGTAATTAAATATGCACTATCGATAGGATTAGTATATATAGCCTTTGAAAAGCAGTCTATACGTAGCGTGCTAAAAAATTCGCTATACTGTTGTGTAATAAGTTTTATATTTGCTGGCATGATGTACGCTATACAGAGCGTATTACATTCTAACGTGATATCCACTAATAATAGTTACGTATACGCTAACTTTTCCATAACTTTCTTAATAGTTTCAACTGCCGTATGCTATGGAGTTCTATGTGTAATAAGGCATTGCATGGATAAGAATAGCACTGGTTACAACCGTTGGAGCGTAACCATTACTTACGATAAAAAGTCCATAACCATAGACGGACTGGCAGATACTGGTAACGCACTAACGGACATCTTTAGCGGAAAGCCTGTAATAGTATGCTCTAAACACACCTTAGAACCCTTAACTAACGTTCCAAACGTTGAAAATATTACTAATACCAAGCTGAACGGCTTTAGACTAATACCATACTCTACTATAGCACAAGGAGGTGTAATAGTATCTTTTATCCCTGATAGTGTACAGATTATCGATAAGACTTCTAAGCGGTCTAAAATGGTAGACGTATTAATAGGAGTATCTGGTACTTGTAAGAGTGCCATATTCAACCCCAAGATATTAATATAAGAAAGGGAGTACTATATATGTTTAAACTGTTACAGACTATCAAACTTACTCTTAAAAACATTATGTCAAAAGGCACGGTCAACGAGGTGTACTATATAAACGGTTCGGAAACACTACCCCCACCACTAACCAAAGAACAAGAAACTACCGTATTTAAACTATTAGAAACTAACCCACACCAAGCTCGCCAAGAGCTTATAACTCATAACCTTAGATTAGTAGTATATATAGCTAAAAAGTTTGAAAATACCACTTCCAATGTAGAAGACCTAATATCTATAGGTACTATAGGTCTTATCAAAGCAGTAAATACTTTCTGTCCCAGTAAGAATATCAAGTTAGCAACGTATGCTTCAAGGTGCATAGAAAACGAAATTCTTATGTTTTTAAGAAAATCCTCTCAGTACAAAAACGAAGTATCTATAGACGAACCACTAAACATAGATTGGGACGGCAACGAACTACTACTATCCGACATATTAGGCACAGACGACGACATAGTCAGCAAAAATGTGGAAACCGAAGCTGAAAACATAATGCTAATGGAAGCACTATCTACACTTACACCACGAGAGCAGTCTATAATGCGTATGCGTTTCGGTTTGGACGACGGAAAGGAAAAGACTCAAAAAGAAGTAGCCGATACTATAGGAATTTCGCAATCATACATATCACGATTGGAAAAAAAGATAGTAAAACATCTAAAAAAAGAGCTTTCACAAAAGATATAGTAAGACTATGGAGTACTAAACAGTTAGTACTCCATAGTCTTTTTTAGTAGTATGTTATACTTTCATAAGTTCAGACATCATACACACACCAGAAGCACCATACTGATATAGTTCAGTATAGTTACTCTTGTCAATTCCACCTATGGCATATACTGGAATGTTCACTGCATCACATACACTCTTAAGATAGTCTGTACCACGTGGTGCAAGACCTTTTTTGCAATCGGTAGCGAATATATGCCCAGCCGTAATATAGGTAGCTCCATTACGTTCCGAAGTTATAGCTTGTTGTACCGAATGTACAGAAGTTCCTACCACTTCAAAACTGTTAGAAATCTCTTTGGTAAGCATACCGTATGGCATATGAATACTATTACAGTTTAAAGCCTTTGCAACGTTAGGATAGTAGTGTAATATACAGTGTATGCCGTATACTCTGCACTGTTGCAAGGTCTGTTCAGCTAATAAGTAGTATTCACTTTCGGGAAGGTCTTTTTCTCTAAGAATGATAGTCTTAATACCAACTTCAGCCACTCTTGAAACCTGTTCAGGAATAGGTCGGCTACATATAGTTCTGTTAGTAACGCATATAACGTTATTCGGATATGTATACATAGTCGTTCATAACTGGCTGTAAGCCCATATTAGAGATATCACGGCATACTTCATCTAAAGTACGACCGTCAGCTATTTCAAACTGATTATCGCCCTCTACTTTAGAGTGTTCCTTATCGTGACTACCTATACCAGTGCTAACGCCTGCGGAAATCTTAGTAGCGTTTAAACCTACTACATGGTTTCTAAAGTCTGCACGTTCTCTGGTAGATATGGTAAGTCCAGCAAAAGGCATGAATATTCTGTAAGCACACATAACCTGAAACAGTTGCTTTTCGTGTACGTCTTTCGGATTAATCTTATCGTTGTTTACTATAGGACGCAACCTTGGACAAGAAAAAGATATTTCAGCATAAGGATACTTACGCTGTATCAAGTATGCGTGTATACCGGTAGCAAAGGCATCTTTTCTAAAGTCGTCCAAACCGAGCAAAGCACCAAAAGCCACGCCTCTCATACCGCCCATTAAGGCACGTTCTTGAGCGTTTAGTCTATAAGGGAATATTCTTTTGTGACCTGCAAGGTGTAGTGTTTCGTACTTGTCGGAGTTATAAGTTTCTTGGAATACGGTAACGTAGTCCGCACCACATTCATGAACGTACTTATATTCGTCACTATTCATAGGATATACTTCTATACCCACGTTCTTAAAGTATTCGTGGGCTATTTTGCAAGCCTCACCGATATACTTAACGTCGGACATCTTTCTACTTTCGCCAGTGAGTATTAATATTTCCTCAAGACCAGTCTTAGCTATAGCGGACATCTCTTGTCTAATGCCGTCTAAGTCGAGTTTAGCACGTTTAATCTTATTGTAGCAGTTGAAACCACAATAGATACAATGGTTTTCGCAATAGTTAGAAATGTATAGCGGAGTAAATAGACACACTGCATTTCCGAAGTGTTTGCCCGTTTCTAACTTAGAACGTTCTGCCATCTGTTCAAGAAAAGGTTCAGCAGACGGAGAGAGTAACGCTCCAAAGTCGTTGGGTGAAAGATACTCTTTAGATAGTGCAAGTTCTACGTCCTTAGCAGTGTAAGAGTTATAGTCGTATTCGTTACGATACTTAACTACTTGGTCTCCAATAGTGGAGTCTATGACTTCCATATCAGGAAGATACTTCATATGGTCAATCTTTTCACGATACATAGTCACTACTCCCCTAAAAATCCAGTCAATGGCGAAGATGCCGAAGCCTTATCTAATACTCTTCCCATTCCAGAAAGATATGCCATTCTTCCCGACTGTATAGCGTAGTTGAACGCCGTAGCCATAGTAGTGATATCCCCTGCAGTAGCTATAGCAGTGTTAGCCATGATAGCGGTAGCACCTAACTCCATAGCCTCACAGGCTTGAGAAGGTTTTCCTATACCTGCATCTACTATTATAGGAAGGTCTATCTCTTCTATTAGTATCTTAATAAACTGCTTAGTGGATAGTCCTTGATTAGAACCTATCGGAGAGGCTAACGGCATGATAGCACAAGCGCCAGCGTTTACCATATCACGAGCGACGTTTAAATCAGGATACATATAAGGTAGAGGTAAAAAGCCTTCATTAGCGAGCATTTCTACTGCCTTAGTAGTTTCGTAGTTATCAGGTAGTAGATACTTGCTATCGTGAATAACTTCTATCTTAACAAAGTCGCCACAGCCAGCCTCACGAGCTAAACGGGCAATTCTTACCGCCTCTTTAGCGTTTCTTGCACCTGAAGTGTTAGGAAGTAGAGTAACACCTTTTGGGATATACTTTAGTATACTATCGATTTGACTGTTCACTCTTCTAAGTGCGAGCGTGATAATTTCAGCACCTGCGTTTTCTACTGCTACCTTTATAAGTTGTGGGTTATACTTTCCTGAACCCAATATAAATCTTGAGTGGAACTCATGTCCGCCCAAAGTGAAAGTATCGTCTTTTAAGTTGATATTTTGCATATAGATATTTTCTCCTTATATTATATTAATCTTTAGTATCCATGATAAGCTCTAAAACCTTAGTGGCTTGATGTCCTGCACAGATAATCACACGTGAAGCCGTTAGACCGTCACCAACGTTTAGGTCTGTCTTTTCATCTCCACATAGGTAGAACCTATTAGATACTCTTCTTGTATGGATATCGTTAGCTTTGCCAAAGCCTGCCATTCCTGAAGATGCTACTATGTACTTATCTTTACTATAGGATAGTATAGTATCTACTAACATAGCCTTAGCCTCTGGCACGTCGAAAGCCTCGCACACTATAGGACAGTCCTTAAATAGAGTTAAAGCGTTATCAGGGGTAACTCTAACTGGATAGGTATGTACTTTACAAAAAGGGTTTATCTTACTAAGTATACGTTTAATAGCGTCTGTTTTAAGTGAACCTATATCGTCTACGGTGTAGTACTGTCGGTTCAGATTGCTAAGTTCAACACGGTCGAAGTCTGCAAGGTATAGGTTTCCCACGCCACACCTTGCAAGAGCCACGGCTATGTTAGAACCCAATCCACCAAGACCAGCTATACCAACTTTAGCCTCTTTAAAGATATCGTATACGGGATTATTATACTTTAGGTCGATAATCTTTTTGTAGTCTTCTTCTAATATTTCCATACGTTTAACCTCCACCCACAAAACTGATAACTTCTAACACGTCGCCATCGTGGATAGTCTTGTTAGAGTATTCACACTTAGGGACTATATCGCCATTACACTCTACAGCCACACGTTGAAGACTATAGCCTTTACTCTCTAAATAGTCTTTTAGGCTTAGGTTTGAACTTTCTGGAAGTTCAAAAGTATTACCATTTATAGTAACCATAGTAATAGTTCCACCTTTCGATTAAGTATGTATCCGCCATACATAGCAGATAATGTTAAAAAAAAAGACTATACGAAAGTATAGTACCTGTGGTGGTGCTCCCCTTCGCATAGTCTAATATGCTCTAAAAATAAATAATATTCTGTTCAATATCTCACCGATATAGATATAGTATAGCATATATATTCGGATAAGTCAATGGTATCTATTTACAGTTGCAATCTTTTGAGTTAAGCATAGTAATGCTATTAGCTATAAGTTCATCATAGTGTTCTATTTTGTAGTCTAATCGATTGATAGTACTTTCGATGTTATCCTTTTTAGCCTGTAGTAGTTTACGCTGTTCAAGTAGAAGTTCTTTACGAGCCAATAGAGTACTGTCGCCCTGTTTAAATAGAGTTACATACTCTATTAAAGCCTCTATACTCATACCCGCACCACGCATACACTTAATAAAGCCAATCCAGTTGCAACTTTCTTGGTCGTAGTCACGAAGACCGCTTTTGTTTCTTGGAACGTTAGGGATTAACCCAATGCGTTCATAGTATCTTAAAGTATCGCAAGAGATGTCATACTGTTTGCTTGCTTCACCTATAGTCATATATATGCACCACCTAAAGTATTATAGTATTAGTGTAGACTGTTATACTGTTCATCTGTAACAGGTTCTTTGCCTTCTTCTTGATACCAACCTTCACCGTCCACACATAGCAATAGTTGTCCACCGCCAGAAGTAGCATGATGAATATGCCAGTTGTTTCCGCACTTAGGTTAAATAGTGCGTAACTTATTACGCTAAGTATATTCTAACACTTGGAGTGAACTCCATGTCAAGTACTCTTTTAAAAATTTTTTGAAAAAGTTTATAAAATATATGGAGCGACTAAACGGTTAGCCACTCCATACTATACGGATATACTATGTAGTATATATATTACTTTTCGGTACAGAACTCTACCTTTTTACCCTCTAAGATAAGGTTAGTAGTACGAACTGCACACATTTTACCACACATAGAGCAAGTATGTCTATCGGCTGGTGGAGTACTCTCGAAGTATCTTTTAGCCTTTTCAGGGTCTATAGCGTATTTGAACATTTCGTCCCAATCCACCTTATGACGTGCTTCCGCCATTTTGTTGTCTAAGTCTCTTGCATGAGGTAGACCCTTAGCAATATCGCCAGCATGGGCAGCTATTTTAGAAGCTATGATGCCTTCTTTAACGTCGTTTACGTCTGGTAAGCGAAGGTGTTCTGCTGGAGTAACATAGCATAAAAAGTCTGCACCACTCATACTTGCTATAGCACCACCTATTGCGGAGGTTATATGGTCGTAACCTGGAGCGATATCGGTAACTAAAGGACCTAACACATAGAAAGGTGCATTATGACATATTCTCTTTTGAAGTTGCATATTAGTAGCAATTTCGTTCATAGCCATATGTCCAGGGCCTTCTACCATAACTTGAACGTCTTTTTCCCATGCACGCTTAGTAAGATTACCAAGTTCTATAAGTTCGGCAATTTGACCTGCATCGGTGCTATCGTCTATACAACCAGGTCTTAAAGCGTCGCCTAAACTGATAGTAACGTCATACTTTCTAAGGATATCTAATACTTCGTCATAGTATTCAAAGAATGGGTTTTCGTTGTTAGTCATCTTAATCCAAGCGAACAGTAAAGAACCGCCACGTGATACTATGTTCATCTTTCTGCCGTCACGTTCAAAAGCCTCAATAGAACGCTTGTTTATACCTGCATGAATAGTCATAAAGTCTACGCCCTGTTTAGCGTGAGCCTCTACTACTTTTAAAAAGTCTTTAGCGGTAATCTCTAATAAGTCCTTTTCAAGATAGCCTATAGCGTCGTACATAGGAACGGTACCTATCATAGCAGGGGACATATCTATTAGCTTTTGACGGAAAGTATTAGTCTTTCCATAGTTGCTTAAATCCATAATAGCTTCACAACCGAAGTCTATAGCCATTTTAACCTTTTGCATCTCAACATCGTAGTCTTTGCAGTCCCCTGATATACCAAGGTTTACGTTGATTTTAGTACGAAGACCAGTACCAATACCTTCAGGTGATATAGCCTTATGGTTTACGTTACAAGGAATACATACTTGACCGCACGCTACTAACTCTCTAAGTTTTTGAACGTCCATGTATTCCTTTTTGGCTACTACTTCCATTTCAGGAGTTACTATACCTTTTTTGGCAGCCTCCATTTGAGTACTATACTCTTTTGACATAAAAAAAGCCCCTTTCTGGCAAAAGATGGGGATACTTTAAATATAACATACTACTAATTAATTCACTACGTTGGCATTACCCAAATCAGCTTTTAAGGTCGAAACTAATAGTTTCCTCTCAGCCGTTTAAAACAGCTCCCCATCTAAATATATTATAATAGATTATATCACACTATAGATAAAAAATCAATAGTAAGTTTACATACAAAGATAGTAGTAGAGTATGTATAGCTCTACCACTATAGTTTAATACTATATATCGTAATAAGTGTTAGTTACTATGAGAACCAGTCTTCATAAATACGACCCATTCAGCGATGTTTACGGCATGGTCGCCGATACGTTCTAAATACTTAGCTATCATAAGATAGTCCAAACACTTGCTACTATCACCGTCTTGTTTGATAATGTTACCAAGTTTAGACTTAACCTTAGAAAATAGTTCGTCTACTACGTCATCATAAGCTATAACTTCTTTAGCAAGGTCTAATTTAGAGTGTACAAAAGCGTCTACACTGTTAGTAACCATTTTAACGACTGCTTCCGCCATTTGCTTTAGACTGATATTCTGTAACATAGTAGCATTTTCTACGCCGTTATTAATGTATCTTGAAATTTCCGCTATATCGTTAGCCTGTTCACCTATACGTTGAAGGTCGTATATCATCTTCATAGTAGCCGAAACCATTCTAAGGTCGCTTGCTACTGGTTGTTGTTGTAGTAGTATTTTTAAGCATTGATTTTCTATACTACGTTCCATGTGGTCTATTTCGTCCTTAGTGGTGCTTACTTTTTGATAAGCCTCTTTAGTACTGTTCAGTAGTTTGATAGTCTTTCCACTATTAGAAGTTGCATCTATTTCCTGATACTTAATCATACTTTCTATAGTAACCGAAATAGCCACTTCACATAAAGCACCCATTTTAATCAGGTCAACTTTTAGATGTTCCAACTGTTCTTCAAACTTATCTCTCATATATAAATCCTCCGTAATAGTATAGTATATATTAACCGAACCTACCCGTTATGTAGTCTTCGGTCTTTTTATTTTTAGGCATAGAGAATATCTGTTCAGTTTCGCCATACTCTACCACTTCACCCAATAGGAAGAATGCGGTCTTATCGGAAATACGAGTAGCCTGTTGCATATTATGAGTAACCATAACTATGGTATAGTCTTTTTTAAGTTCGTTAGCTAAGTCTTCGATTTTAGTAGTAGATATAGGGTCTAAAGCACTGGTAGGTTCGTCCATAAGAAGAACTTCAGGTTTAACGGCTAAGGCTCTTGCTATGCAAAGTCTCTGTTGCTGACCACCAGACAGTCCCAAAGCAGACTTTTTAAGTCTATCTTTTAGTTCTTCCCAAATAGCAGCGTTACGTAAAGACTGTTCTACTATTTGGTCTAAGTCTGCCTTAGAACGTATTCCGTGAGTACGTGGACCAAACGCTATGTTATCGTATATACTCATTGGAAAAGGATTAGGCTTTTGGAATACCATGCCTACTCTTTTACGTAGAGTGGTAACGTTAAGACTACCTTTGTAGATATCTTCACCGTCAAGTAGGATATCGCCATCTATTTTGCAACCCTCTACTAAATCGTTCATTCTATTTAAAGACTTTAATAGTGTAGACTTACCGCAACCAGACGGACCTATAAACGCTGTAATTTCGTTAGGAGCTATATTCAAGTTGACGTTCTTTAGTGCGTGAAAACTTCCATAGTGTAAGTTCATACTTTTAATAGTGAACTTATCTATAGAGTTAGTTTTATCAATATTAGCCATAGTTATTATCTTTCCTTTCCAGTATAGGTTACTTTTTTGGCTATAACGTTAGATACTCCATTAATAATTAGTACCATAACCAATAGTACTACTGCCGTAGCGTATGCTTGATTAGTATATAAACCTTCGGATAGTAGTGCGTACATATGTACTGCAAGCGTTCTAACTGATGAGAACATACTACTTGGTACTTTAGCTACCGTACCAGCCGTAAAGATTAACGCCGCAGTTTCGCCGACTATTCTACCTATCGCAAGTATTATACCTGATAGTATACCCGACATAGCACTTGGAAGTACTATAGTAAATATAGTTCTTAACTTGCCAGCACCTAAGCCAAAGCTACCCTCTCTAAAGCTATCGGGAACGGATAACAGAGCCTCTTCTGTAGTACGCATTATCAAAGGTAGAACCATAATGGCTAAAGTCAACGCACCAGAGATTAAAGAGTATCCCCAATTACAAGCTATTACAAAGAATAAAAATCCGAACAGACCAAACACTATTGAAGGTATACCTTGTAGAGTTTCTGTAGTTATCCTTACCAGTTTAACGAACTTGTTTCCCTTTTTAGCATATTCAACCATGTATATCGCTGAACCCACCCCTACAGGTACGGCAAACAGTAACGTTAATACGGTCATTAACAGAGTGTTTATTATAGAAGGCATCATGGATACGTTAGTACTATCATAGTTCCAAGCGAACAGGTCTAACGATAGGTTCGGAATGCCCTTGATTAGTATATAAGCTATCAAAAAGAACAGTATACACATAGTAAATATAGCCGAAAGATATACTAATAGTCTAACTATTAAAGATAGCGTGTGTCCTTTATACTCATTTAGTAACTTTTTCATAATACTATTCTCCCTTTCTGCTGATTAGTGAAAATAGCAAGTTTATTATAAGAATAAACACAAACAATACTACAGCCGTACCTATTAAAGCGTCTCTATGAAGGTCAGCCGCATAAGCCATTTCTAATACTATGTTAGAAGTTAAAGTTCTTACTCCTGAAAATATTCCGTTAGGCATAGAAGTTTGATTTCCTGCTACCATTACTACCGCCATAGTTTCGCCTATCGCTCTACCAGTACCAAGAATTATACCCGCAGTAATACCAGACTTCGCAGCAGGTAGCACTGCACAGAACACGCTACGCTCATGAGTAGCACCTAAACCTAAAGCACCCTCATAATAGCTATCGGTTACTGAATTTATAGCAGTTTCGGTAACGCTTACTATAGTAGGTAGTATCATAATGCCCAACAGTAGCGAAGCGGTTAATATACTCTTTCCGCTACCACCGAACAGTCTTTGCATCACAGGAACTATTACTACTAATCCGAAAAATCCGTACACTATAGACGGAATACCAGCTAATAGTTCTATAGCAGGCTTTAGCACCTTATGTAGTCTTGGAGAACAGAACTTAGACATAAACACGGCACATAGTATTCCTATAGGAACGCCTACTATGATAGCTCCTATAGTTACGTATATACTACCTACTATCATAGGTAGTATACCGAATAGGTTTTGTAGAGGTTTCCAGACTGTACCGCCTAAAAAGTTTCCCACACCTATTTCGGTAATGGCAGGCACGCCGTTTGCAAATAGAAACAGACATATCAGCACTACTGCCACTATGGATATACAAGCACATACTATAAACAGTATATGCATAGCTACTTCTTTAACGTTGTTATTCATATACTACTTAACCTCTGACCATGTAGTTATAGCACCAGTGTAGATATCTTTAATCTGTTCAGCAGATAGCGTATCCACGGTGTTATCATTATTTACTATTATTGCTATACCGTCTATAGCTATAACTTGAGAACTTACTCCTTGAGAAGTTTCGCTATCTTTTAGTTCACGTGAAGCCATACCGATATCACATACACCTTCGATAGTAGAAGTTATACCAGCACTTGAACCAGTCTGTTGAATTTCGATAGTAACACCACCGTTTAACTTCATGTAGTCGTCTGCTAATACTTCCATTACCGGTGCTACAGAGGTAGAACCTGCAATAGTAATAGTACCGTTTAAGTTAGTAGCCGTATATGGTTGAGCGTTCTCATTAGAGCTAATATAACCCTCATCTTCTATAACTGCCTGACCGTCGGAACTTTCTATGTAAGTTATAAAGTCTTTAGCTAAGTCGCTAACTTCTGCTTTAGTAACTATGTTAAAAGGTCTTGAAACCGCATAAGAACCGTTTTTAATATCTTCAACAGAAGGTTCTACGCCGTCTACTTTAACTGCTTTTACGTCGCTACTCAAAGAACCCAACGAAACATAACCTATAGCGTTAGTATTGCCTGATATGGTAGTAAGCATTACGGCGGTACTGTTAGTAATTTCGGCAGTATCGATAGTGTTGTCTACGTCGTCTACGGCTACGCCTAATAGTTCGGTGAATGCTCCTCTTGTACCAGAACCGTCTTCTCTTGATACTACTGTAATAGTATCGTTACCAGCACCACCACAGCCAGTTAGACTGCCTAATAATAGAGATAGTGTCATTAATCCAATCATCGATTTTTTTACCTTATTCATTATAAAAAATCCTCCCAAATAGTCCATATGACTTTTAATCTTTAGTACGAATACTATTATAGCAACGTTAGTGTTAAAAGATAAACCATTTTTAAGTTAAAAGTTATTTAACATTAATTAATCTTACGTTAAATAGTATGATATTAAAAAAAGCAATAGAACACACTCTATTGCAACACAAAAAATAGTATTAAGGAAAGATTTTATTATTAACTTTAATAGCCATAATATACCACCACCTTGATTATTTTAGATAAGATAGTATAGTATTAGCTAATTAAATTCTAACTTCAAGATATAGTATATCACAACTACTAAGTTACTATCTACCATAGTAGAGTAAAACATAGTTTAAAAGTTAGTAAAGTACAAAAAACGCCCAATATATGAACGTTTTCTGTACACCTATAATTATATGGAGATATATAGAAGACTATGCCATAGTAGGTAATGCGTACTTATCTAAATAAGTTTTGCACTTAACCTCAAACTCTTCACCAGAATTTTTAATATCGTTGATATAACGGTGAGTTTCAAAGTCGCCGTTGTTTATTTGAATAATGCATACTGCTATATTAGAACAGTGGTCGGATACTCTTTCTAAGTTAGTTAGTATATCACAGAAGATAAAACCATTTTCGATAGTACAAGCATCTTGTTTAAGACGTTCAATGTGTCTATTCTTTAGTTCTAATATTATTCTGTCGATAGCCTCTTCAAGGGGTTCAACGTTAGAAGCCTTAACGGTGTCGTTACTCTGTAGAGCGTCTAACGATAGGCTAAGAATTTCATTAATAGCAGAGTAGAGTATGTTTAACTCCTTACAGGCGGTCTTAGAAAACTTGATGTTCTTTTCGTACATCTCTTTAGAAGTTTCCATGACGTTAGTAGCATGGTCGGCAATCCTTTCAAAGTCGCCTATAATGTGAAGATATTCGGAAATGTACTTACTATCATTTTCGGAAAGGTTTTTACTGCTAAGTTTAACTAAGTAAGTACCTATCTTGTCCTCATAGTCGTCAGTAAGAGTTTCATTTTCCGATACGAACGTTTCAGCATCAGAGGTATAGTTACCTATAGAAGATATCGCAGTACTAATAGTCTTTTTAGAAACTTCTCCCATAGTAACGGTTAAAGAGTGACAGTTTTCCACTGCTACAGTAGGAGTATTTAATAGACGTTCGTCTAATAGTTCGTTCTGCTCCTTAGACTGGTCATCTTTGATAGTAAGATACGCTAACTTCTCTAATACCTTGTTAAAAGGTAGTAGTATCAAAGTAGCGGTAATGTTGAATATAGTGTGTACTACCGCAATATTAAAAGCACTTACTTGGTCATCTATAAAAGAAAAGTTTATTATAGCGTTTAAACCATAAAATCCTACCATGAATATCACAGTACCTATAATGTTGAAGTATAAGTGAACTATAGCTACACGTTTAGCACTCTTATTTGCACCTATACTGGATAGTAAAGCAGTTACACAAGTACCAATATTCTGTCCCATTATTATAGGTACGGCAGAACCAAACGTTATAGAACCTGTAGTAGATAGTGCTTGTAGTATTCCTACTGAAGCTGAAGAAGACTGTATTATAGCAGTCAAAACTGCTCCTACTAATACACCTAATATAGGATTACTAAACAGTGTGAACATACTGGTAAACTGTGGAACTTCTTTCAAACCTTCTACAGAACCACTCATAGTTTCCATACCAGTCATAAGAATGGCAAATCCTAACAGTATTCCGCCAATATCTTTGTTTTTGTCTTTTTTAGAAACCATAGTTAATACTATACCTATCAGTGCAAGTATAGGCGAAAACGCTTTAGGATTTAGTAGCTTAATAAAAAAGCTATCGCCACTAATACCAGACATACTCAACAACCATGAGGTAACAGTAGTACCTATGTTAGAACCCATTATTATAGGTATTACTTGCGAAAGCGTCATAATACCAGAGTTTACAAATCCTACAAGCATTACCGTAGTAGCTGAAGAGGACTGTATTATAGCAGTAACTCCAATACCTAACAGTAAAGACTTAAATATGTTAGAAGTAAGTTTTTCAAAGATGGTTTCTAACTTGCTACCTGCAAGTTTTTCCAACTTTGCACTCATAACGTTCATACCATACAGGAATAGTGCTAAGCCTCCTAATAATGAGAACACGTCAAAAATACTCATACAAATACAACTCCTAAAAAACTAATATTATTCTTCTCTTTAATATTCTGCTCACACTTAGTATTATACCACGATAAATGTTAAATTTGCAATCTATATTAGTTTAAATCTATGTTAAGAGGTTAAGAATTTTCTAATATATAGCCTTGTACTTCCATATATCGGGATTTTGTTATACTATATTTAACTATTTTAAACTATAATTAACTATAATGTTGGATATATTTAAAGTTATAACACAACAAATAAAGATAGCCTCTAATTGAGGCTACCTTCATAGAAGATTATAAAATATGTTATGCGTTTTCAACGCTTGGAAAAGTTATTATCATAGTAGTACCAACGTCTATATTAGAAGTAACTTTAATTTCGGCATTATGAAAAGCTACTGCGTGCTTAACTATAGATAGTCCTAAACCAGTACCGCCTATCTTACGGGAATGGCTCTTATCTACACGATAAAAACGTTCAAATATTCTGTCGATATCTGGTTCAGGGATACCTATACCAGTATCGGAAATTTTAATAGTAGGTTTTTTGTCTTGATAGTACACGCTAACGTCTACTGAACCGTTATCCTTGTTGTACTTAACGGCATTATCGCATATGTTATATACCATTTCTTGAACTATATCGTATACACCGTTAATTATAGCATGGTCGCCACTTAAAGAGAACTTCACTCCTTTTTCGTTAGCCACCACTTCCAACCTGTGGATAACGTCGTCAGCTATAGCGTAGAGGTCTAAGTTAGTCTTAGGCATAGGAACTACGTTTTCGTCTAACTGCGATAGTTTCATAATGTCGTTTACAAGGTTAATCATTCGGGAAGACTCATCGTATATGTTTTGTGCAAAGCGTGGAATATCTTCTGGAGATATCATATTATGTACTAACATATCGGATATACCATGTATAGAGGTCAAAGGAGTTTTCATTTCGTGGGATACGTTAGAAGTAAATTCACGTCTTAGAGTTTCCCTCTGTTCCTGTTCGGTGATATCCATAATCAATACTACTGCACCGGTAATCACCTTTTTTTCCACGACTGGACTGGCTATAACCTTATAGTTTCTATCGTATATGGACATGATATTAACTTCATGACTACCCACCATAGCATTTTCGATAGCTTTTTTAAAAGGTTCGCTATGGTCGATAGAGTATATATTCTCTCCCACCTTAAAGTTTTCCTCTTGAATTTTAAATATCTTCAAGGCTGAGGTGTTATACGATAGCACTTCATAACTTTTATTTATTACGAATAGACCCTCATTCATATTTTCAGTGATACTGTTAAACTCTTTTTGTCGTCTTTTTAGAGTAGCCATCTGTTTTTCTATCTGATTATTTTGATTTTTAATCTTTAGTATTAAAGGAGTAATCTCTTCATACTTTTTACTAACTTCAAGCTGTTCCAAATCCATTTCGTTAATAGGTTTAAGGATACGTTTAGAAATACTGGAAGCCAATATGCCAGCGAATATTATGGTAATTACTACTATTATCAATATTGGCTGAATAATCCCCATAACGAACATAAGCGTAGTATACTGTATGTTAGATACTCTAACTACCGAACCGTCATTAATCTTTATAGCATAGTAGATAGTCTTTTGACACATAATAGAAGAATATCTAACCGAATTACCTACACCGTCTTTTAAAGCCTGTTTGAACTCTTCACGGTTAGCATGATTTTCCATAGTAGAGGCATCGTTTTGATTATCATATATAACCGTACCGTCATGAGCTATCCAAGTAATTCTTTGGTCACATTGAAAGTCATCAAAGTAGTCTTTTCCGTACTTTTCCACACCATAAGAAACGCATTCAGCTACATTTCTAATGTTAAACATAAGTTCGTTTTCAAAGTAGCTATACAGAACGTTTATTATTAAGGCTATACATATGAACATAGACAGAAAAGACACTAATACTATTCCACGGAATACTTGTGACTTCATAGGTTATCCCTCATTTTGTAGCCAATGCCTCTAACGGTTTCTATCAAGTCGCCATACTTACCGAGTTTAACTCTAAGCGTACGAATATGAACGTCTAAAGTTCTATTTTCACGTTCTATATCGTAACCCCATACTTGATTGAATAGTTTTTCTCTACTAAGAACCATATTTTTATTTTGAATTAATAGACATAGTATTTCAAACTCTTTAAGAGTAAGAGTAATTTCAACGCCGTCTACTTTGATAATATGAGTAGCAGGGCATAAGTATAGACCTTCAATCTTATATTCATAATGGTCGGAAGTTATACCAGTATCGGCACTGGAATTTTTTAAACGTCTTGCCCAAGCCTTAACTCTTGCTATTACCTCCATAACTTCAAAAGGTTTAGCTATATAGTCGTCTGCACCGCTATCAAGACCCAATATTTTATCGTAGCCTGTATTTTTAGCGGTTAGCATGATGATAGGTGTAAGTTTGGTATCCGAATTTTCACGGAGTTGCTTTAGTACTGAAAGTCCGTCTTCTTCTGGTAGCATAATATCCAATAGTATAATATCAGGAACTTCTTTTTTAACGGCTTTTTTAAATTCCGAAGGAAGTTCAAAGCCTACAGCCTCAAAGTCAGGTTGTTGTTTTAGAGCGTATATTACAAAGTTTCTAATAATCTCGTCGTCTTCAAGCATATATATTTTCAAAAAAATTCCTCCTTTAAGGATTAGTTAGAATTATTGTACTATATATTATAACACGTTATTGTTAAAAGGAAAACCATCTTAATATTAAATCTATGTTAAACGGAAATATTTCCAGACTTTTTCAAAACCCCTTGACATTAAGTTCCATATATGATACAATATATCCAATATATTTTTTGAACTAAAATACTTATATTGGAGGAATTAATATGTCAGTAGAATTAGAAATGCATCAAAAAGTGGTTTCACTATTAGAAAGCTATGAAATCAAATGCAATGGTGTACTAAAGTATACCGCTAAAAAGAAGGTTATAGCAGCAGGTGCTGATTTCAACGTATTCGATGCTAACGGAAACAACATAGCTCTTATAGACCAAAAAGTACTAAACGCCGTTAAGACTTATGACATCACTATTAACGGTCAACCAGCAGGTACTATCAAGAAGAAGTTCCCAGCTATCACCAAAGATATGAACTATGACGCTCGTGGTTGGAAGTTAGACGGTGACGCTCTTGGTCTAAACTTCAAGTTTACCGACGCAAGCAAGAACGTATACGCTACAGTTAAAAAGAAGTTAGTGGCTATAGGTGATACCTATCAAATTAGTGTACAAAACCCAGCAGATGAACTATTAGTAGTAGTACTAACTATCATCTTAGATGAAGCCTTTCATAGTAAGCGTTCTTAATAGGTTACATACAATAGTACAAGCCACTCACGATAGAGTGGCTTATTTTTTATCTACTGTAGCATTCCAAACTTAACTCTAATGCGTTGCAGTTTTTCCATAAGTGGATTAGTAATACAGTACAAGAATATCGCCGTGGATATAGCGTGTACCAAATCGAAAGGTACTCCTGTAGCGTAATAAGACAGTATAGTCTTAAAGTTCAACACTGAACCGTAAGTCAATGCGGAAGATAGGTTCAATATTCCACCATAGACTATCATAGTAACTATAAATCCATATACCATTAAGACGTACTTATTAAGTGGTCTATTAAAGAACAGTCTACCAGTGATTAAACCGATAAGTCCCCATGCGAACATCTGAAAAGGTGTCCAAGGTCCTTGTGAAAGTACAAAGTTTGAAATAAATGCTGAAAGCATACCTACTAACATTCCACCTTCCGAACCCAAAGCTACCGCTGAAACTATCACTATAGCCGTTACTGGCTTGAACTGTGGCAACCAATAGAACGCTACTCTTCCTACTACTGCTATAGCCGTCAAAGAAGATATTAATACTACTTCTCTAACCTTTAGTTTTCTACCCACAGATTTGACCAACAAGCCAATAGACAACATCATCAACAAGATACTCACTATATAATAGTGACGTTCTCCTGTAACTACACCGATAGTTATAGATATCACCATAAGTAGTATAGTAATCAACATGATAAGCACCCCTTAGTATCAAAGTCTTTACTTATAAGATATCCCCTATTATTAGAACCCAATACCCTACCTATAGAGGTAGTAAAGTATCTATTAGCCGATAGCAACTCTTTAGGTGAACCGTCGGAAACCACCTCACCTTTGAACATTACTATTAGTCGGTTAGATACTTCACAAACGTAGTCCAAATCGTGGGAGATTAATATTACGGTCTTGCCATGGTTAGCCAATTCGACTAATACTTCTTTAAGGATAGCCTTTTTGAACACGTCCAAACATTTGGTAGGTTCATCTAAGACTAATATATTAGTATCTAATAGCAAAACTTTAGCTATTCCAAGCATCTGCTGTTCACCACCTGAAAGGTCGTATGGGTGACAGTCTTTTAAGTGTAGCAAACCGAACCTATCTAATATATCAGTAACTACTGAACTTTCTAAGTCTATGCCGTTCAACTTAGTAGATAGTAGGTCTTGATATACCGTACTCTTGCAGAATACCGTTTGAACGTCTTGAGGTAGACAACATATAGTATCTAAGACTTTAACCTTGCCATACTTAGACTTTAAAGCACCTACTATTAAAGACGTTAAAGTAGACTTTCCCGAACCGTTAGGACCTATAATACTGGTAATCTGATTAGAGTACAACTTTAAGTCTATACCGTTTAGTGCATAGTCACCCTCTTTAGAGTACTTATAGTATAGACTTTTAATCTGTATAGATAGTCTATCTTTATCAGGTGGAGTGTAACCGTTACAAGATAGTTTAGGATAGTCACGTTTTAAAAATTCTCTTCTAAAGTTAGAAACGTATATAGCGTCATTAGGATATCTTTGAAAGTAGGCCACTTTAATATAAGGTGGTAGATATGGAATAGCCTCTTTAAAGTTCAGAGTATCCAACTTAGAACCACTATGAAGTATAACACCATCTTGAATATATACTAACCTATTAGCATAAGAAAATACATAGTCTAAAGAGTGTTCTATTACTATTATAGTTACGCCTAAGTCTTTATTTATACGTTCAAGCATGGACATAAGTTCGTTAATGGATACTGCGTCTAACTGAGAGGTAGGTTCATCTAATATTAAAATTTCAGGATTGGTAACCATAATAGAAGCTACCATTAATATCTGTCGTTGTCCACCAGACAGTTCGTTAATAGACTTATCATACCAAGTATCTATTCCGAAGTAGGTAGCAGTTTCCATAACTTTAGAGCGTATAATATTAGAAGGTACACCCATACTTTCCAAGCCGAAAGCCAATTCATGCCAAACTTTATCAGTGACTATTTGATTTTCTATACTCTGTGATACGTAACCTACCTTGTTTATAGGTACGCTATCACAAGATACACCGTCTATCAATACACTACCCGTACTACTACCATTAGGAGCTATACTAAGCAGTTGCTTAATTAGAGTGGTTTTTCCACAACCTGAACTTCCAAATAGCACCACAAAGTCGCCAGTAGATATATTCAAGTTGACGTTGTGTAATACTTGCTTTCCATTAGGATAACTAAACGAATAGTCTAAATACTCTACCATTTTTGGAACTCCTTTATAGTTAATATCGTGGGTAGTATACATAGTATCCCATAAGCTATAGTGAATATATATACTTTAGGGTTCATGCTCACGTAGATGTGGGTATCATAAGAATACTTAACGCTACTATAAGTGGATATGATTACAACGTCTAACAGCACTATAACAACTAATAAGATAACGTCTAAACGCTTGAACCTTATAGGGTGATATGCCGTTCTGTGTGGATTGCTACCAAATCCACGACACTTCATACTATCGGCAGTTTCAAGAGCGTTTTCTAAAGCCCAAGTTATAAGTATAGAGATACAGTTCACCGATATGGTAACTTTTTTTAATATGTTAGCAGTATCTAAACCGTTTCCCATGCACTTTTGAGCGTAGAATATCTCATTCAGTTTAGCCTTGTACTTTGGAATGAACCTCATGGCCATAGATATCACCAAAGAGACTTCTGGGGAAAAGTATCCAGTAACCACCAATAGTCTATCCGAAGTTAATACTCTACTCATAGATAGACACCATAGTATAATAGTCAAGTATAGCGTTCCTAACACCAAACCGTACACTATGGACTGCAACGTTATAGGGTTACTATTCAGATAGAACAGTATAGTTTCTCCACGATGATTAGTAGCCACATTTATTATAGCTACTATCAGTACAAAAGGAATACCTCCTATAGCATACTTTAAGATATCTCTTCTACACGCCAGAACACCACAACACACAGCACCCACTAAAGAGGCTATCAACGTGAATGGGTGCAAGTTCAACGAAACTATCAACACTACCGATATATAGTACAACGTAGGTACTATAGGATTATACCGTTCAAACAAAACCGACTTCATACACATACACACTCCAAAAATATGATACTCCCGTATTATAACATACTAAGTATGCAAAGTCAAACTACAAAAAAGAGTTCCATGCACACAGTACATAGAACTCCTTGTATATCAATATTAAGATGTAGTATCTATAGAATATCTATATTATACGCAACCTTGAGCCTTCATAGCTTCTGCAACCTTTAAGAAACCTGCAATGTTAGCACCAGCCATGTAGTTACCTTCAAGACCGTATTCCTTAGCAGCTTCATCACAAGACTTAAAGATATTCTTCATAATGTTGTGTAGCTTACCGTCTACTTCTTCAAAAGTCCAAGATAGACGTTCACTGTTTTGGCTCATTTCAAGACCAGAAGTAGCAACACCACCAGCGTTAGCAGCCTTAGCAGGTCCAAATAGGATACCATTCTTTAAGAATACTTCAATGGCTTCAGGAGTAGATGGCATATTAGCACCTTCAGCTACTGCGAAGCAGTGGTTGTTTACTAATAGTTCAGCACTTTCCTTGTTGATTTCATTTTGAGTAGCACAAGGTAGAGCGATGTCACAAGGGATAGCCCAAATACCAGAGCAACCTTCATGATATTCAGCTTCTGGGTGAGTATTAACGTATTCTTTAATTCTCTTTCTTTCAACTTCCTTAATTTGCTTAACGCAAGCTAAGTCGATACCGTTCTTATCGAAGATATAACCGTTAGAGTCAGAAAGAGCGACTACCTTAGCACCGAGTTCAGTAGCCTTTTGAGTAGCATATATAGCAACGTTACCAGAACCGGAAATTACTACAGTCTTATTCTTAAAGCTCTTACCGTTAGCCTTTAGCATTTCGTCGGTAAAGTAGCATAGACCGTAACCAGTAGCTTCAGTTCTTGCTAAAGAACCACCATAAGTTAGACCCTTACCAGTTAGTACGCCAGTAAATTCGTTTCTAATTCTCTTGTATTGACCAAACATAAAGCCGATTTCTCTTGCACCAGTACCGATGTCACCAGCTGGAACGTCGCAGTCAGGACCGATATGCTTGCAAAGTTCAGTCATAAAACTTTGACAGAAACGCATGATTTCTCCGTCGCTCTTACCCTTAGGGTCAAAGTCGGAACCACCTTTACCGCCACCCATAGGTAGAGTAGTTAGGCTGTTCTTAAATACTTGTTCGAAACCTAAGAACTTAATAATACCAATGTATACGGATGGGTGTAGTCTAATACCGCCCTTGTATGGACCTATAGCAGAGTTGTACTGTACTCTAAAGCCTCTGTTTACTTGAACCTTACCATTATCGTCTACCCAAGGTACACGGAAGATAATCTGTCTTTCAGGTTCTACTAATCTGTCGATTACGCCAGCCTCTACTAAGTCTGGTCTCTTTTCTACTACTGGTTGAAGACATTCAAGAACTTCAGTTACTGCTTGAATGAATTCAGGTTCATTAGCGTTTCTTTTTTTAACAGTTTCTAAAACGCCAGCTAAATATGCATTTTCTATAGCCATTGTTATAACCTCCTAAAAATATTAAAGCCATTAGAATTTTTATGTTAATATTATAACACAGCATTGGCAATATTTCAAGTAATAATAAAAAAACTCCGATACTTTTTTGATTTTTTAAGTCATATTCCGAACTTGCTTTGTT
The DNA here is from genome assembly GCA_934444765.1 of uncultured Oscillospiraceae bacterium. GTDB lineage: Bacteria > Bacillota > Clostridia > Oscillospirales > Ruminococcaceae > UBA5884. The sequence continues at coordinate 26,402 of CAKSDC010000014.1, read as the reverse complement.
TTTAAAGGGGATATTTATAGCAGATATTTACTATATTAACTGTCTTTCAGCCATGCTGAAAAACGTCCCTCTTTTGTCGATTAGCTCGTTATAAGTACCTTCTTCTACGATTTTGCCGTCGTGGAATACTATAATTCTGTCACATTCGGTAATAGTGGATAGTCTATGAGCGATAGTAACTCTGGTAATGTTCAGCTTGTTGATGCTATTACTAACTATCTTTTGAGTTTTATTGTCTAAAGCTGAGGTTGCCTCATCAAAGAATAGTACTTTAGGTTTAGATACTAAAGCTCTTGCTATTAGTATACGTTGTTTCTGTCCACCTGAAATACTTCCAAACTCATCGGATACCATAGTATGAATACCCATAGGCATATCCTGTACTTCTTCAAGTATTCCTGCCTGTGCAAGAGCCTCTTCTACGTCTTTAACGGTAAGCGTATTACTTGAACCGACTACGTTTTCAAATATACTTCCTGATAGTAGTTGACCAGTCTGTAATACTACTCCTAACTGTCTTCTTAAAGAGCGTATGTTATACTGTAATATATCTTTTCCGTCGAAGTATATTTGACCGCTTTCAGGCTTTTCAAAACCCAATAGAACCCTTAACATGGTACTCTTGCCACTACCGGAAGTTCCCACCAAAGCTATATGTTCACCTGCCTTGATACTAAAAGATACGTCCTTTAACACTAATGGAGTATGTTCGGAGTATCTAAACGATACGTGACTAACTTCTATATCGCCTGTAACTTCGCCGATATCCTCTTTAGTTTCGTCATACTCTGGAACGGTAGAAAATATAGGTTTAACGTTTCGATATAATGGTACTACTGAGTTCAACTCTGTAATAGTACCAGTTAAAGATATAAAGTTGGATAGCACTACCATTAAAGCAGTGTTGAACGCTACGAACATACCCGTTTCTAACTGTAAGTTGGTACTATTGACTATATAATAATACATACACATAGAAACTACTACACTAACTACCGAACAGAATATCTGTGATACGTTGTGTATCTTAGTTCTGCTAACGTCTAAGTCACGGATTTTTGTAAACTGTTTAGCCCAAAGGTTATATACTCTACCTTCTGCACCTGCGGTTCTAATCTTGGTTATGCCGTTAAGCCAAGAAATCATTCTACCCGAAAGGTCTGCCGAAAGGTTAGTAGCATCTCTATAGTAGGCTATCTCTTTAAGTCCGAACAGTATGGATATCACAGTAATTAACAGTATAACCAACAGACACACCAACGCTAACCTTGAACTTATCGAAAACATTACTATAATATAGAACACTCCAAATATAGAAGATAGTATCTGATTTACTACTCTACCAGAGACTACCTCTCTTATCTGAGATACACCGTCTACTTTTTTAGCCAGTTCACCTGGGGAATAGTCTTTAAAGAACGTAGTCGGCAGACTTAACAACCTATCCCATAATGAAGACTGTACGTCCATTTCAAAAAAGTTTTCAAGCCTCATAACGGCAAAGGAACGCACCAACTCGAATATATACTGCACACACGTGATACTTATCAGTATACAGGCTAACTGCTTCAATAAGTCTTCATTAGCGTCAGGAATTACACTATCGAATATCCAACTTATTATTAACGGGGTTATAGCACTCAACAGACCACCTATCACACCTACTAATACCATACCAAATAGGTCTGCTTTACGAACCCCCTCAAAACAGAACTTTATCAACTCTTTAGTGGTAACACTCTTAGAAGGTAGATTTCTATAGAACACGTAACAACGTTGATAGTCTATAGTATTAGCTATCGACTTACTGACTTTAACTATGGAATTTTTTTCTGGGTTGTACATATTGTATCCGAACAGTGTAGGTATTAACGCTACTGGAACGTCATCTTCTTTTAGATACGCCAAATATGGTATAGTAGAATTTTTATACCAACCACTACTTAAAGATACCTTTCTAAATCTAAAGTGGGAAGCAGTAGATATTTCTTCTAATGGATTAGTTACTGTAAGTCCCTTTTCAAGGTATAGTGGAACTTTTATATTAATCTTTAAGTAACGAGTAATCATTTTGCAAGCCTTAAATAGACTATCTTCTACACTATCGGTATTGCTTAACGATAGTTCTTTTTGACGTTTACTCTTTAGTACATCGTTTAGGATATCAAAACTTTTGTAGTATGTAGACTTTTCCTTTTCCAAAGATAGCTTATTGTTTAGCACTCTTTGAGTGTTACGCTCTAATATCATATCATTAGCAGTAGAAGTGTACTCTGCTATAAAAGAGTTAAAACTATCATCATTAAAGTTGGATATAAAACTATCTATTTTAGACTTACTCCAACCTATCGAAGTAGCCATACTTCTAAACAGATAGACTTTTTTGTCGGTCAGTGTAGCCAAATCCAAATTAAGACTATCTTCTATAGTAGTATCACAAGTAGGAACTATCAATATAGATACTTCTTGTAAGCGTGGAAGTTGATATACTATATCTTTAGAGTTTAGTTCAAATAGATAGTACCTCTTTCCTATAGGTTTTCCGTCTTTAACCTTAGATAGATACACATTACAAGAACCCTCTAATATATGATAGTATCGGTTTATAGTATCTGCAAAGAAGTATTCGCAATCCTTATATACTTTCAAAAAAGATACCCCCTTAGTTCATATTGATTAAGTCGGCGTATAGTCCGTTTACACATTTAAGTTCTTCATGAGTACCACATTGAACTATTTCGCCTTTTTGCATTACTACTATTTTGTCGCAATCTCTAATAGCAGACAGTCTATGAGCTACTATTATACAAGTACAACCACGTCTACGAATGTTATCCAATACCGCCTTTTCGGTGTTAGGGTCTAAAGCTGAGGTTGCCTCGTCCATAAGTATTATAGAAGGATTTACTGCTAACGCTCTTGCTATCTCAATTCTTTGACGCTGACCACCACTAAAGTTTCTACCACCAGAAGTCATAACGTCTTTAAAACCGCAAGGTCTTTTGGATATATCGTCATATATCATGGCATCTTTAGAGGCTTGTATTACGTCACTTTCGGATATCATACTATTCCACATAGTAATATTATCGTAAATAGTACCCTCAAAGATGTCAATATTCTGTTCCACACAGGATATAGAGTTGGACTTAGTGAATGAAGATAGCTTTCTAATATCCACGTCGTCAAAGCATATACTACCACTCCAAGGCTTATTGACACCGTTGAGCATATTTAGTATAGTACTCTTACCACTGCCAGAACTACCCACTATAGCTATACGTTCCCCTGCTTTGATATCTAAGTTAAAGTGTTCTATCAATGGTGGAGATAGTAGATTGTATCCAAAAGATACATCTTTTATAGATACGTAACCCTCAAGTAGTCTGCATTCGTAGTCTGTAATAGTATCGGAATACTCTCCAAAGTCTGTATCTGCTTGATACTTCATAACGTCGTCTATTCTGTTCATATCGGCTTGAAAGTTTTTAATCTCCATGCCCATTTGAGTAATGGAAGTTATAGGCAACATAAAGTTAGATAGTAATATCTGATAGGCTACTAAACCTCCTATCGTCATATCGTTAGAACCTCTTATTATTTGAATACTACCTATTACTACTACTATCACATTAGCTATGGAGTTCATAAAGTTAGGGACTGAAAATAGTAGCTGTTCACTCTTACCGATACTCTGTTTATTGCTCAACTCTTTAGAGTGATAACCCGCCCACTTAACGAAAAAGTCGGACTCACCACCTATAGCCTTAATAGTTTCGATAGTACTCAAACCAGATACCATAGTACTATATAGTTTTCCGCTATCGTTCATGGACTTATTAGTAAGTTCCTTAACCCTATCGGAAGATAGTATAAAACAGATAACGTTCACTAATGCCAATACTATACTAATAATAGTCAACGATACGCTATATTGAAACATTATAACCATATAGAATATCAACGTTATAATATCTATTACGTTTTCAGCTAACCTGTCGGTTAAGAATGAAGATACTGTATCGTTAGCGTTCATTCTTGAAGTCAAGTCTCCCGAAGACCTTTGCTGAAAGAATACTGTAGGTAGTTTCAGCAAGTGCAAAAAGAATGCCCCACTACTGGACATAGCCATTTTAGTCTTTAATCGTAGTAAGTACTTTTTTTGTAAGGACATTAACAGAGTTTGCATTGCTACCGAAAGTCCCATAGCTAATAGCAACGGAACTAACCAGTTAGTCTTACCACCCATCAGTACGTCGTCCACGAACACTTCCGAGAAAGATGGAACTACTATTCCAGTAATAGTTAATAGTACTCCTATAGCAAGCATATATGCCACGGCAGTCTTAGAATGTTTAAGTCTTTTACCGATTAGACTAACTAAAGAAGTCTTTTCACCACTACATTGAAAGTCTTGTTTAGGTTCAAAAGTTAGTACTATACCAGTAAAAGACTCATCAAACTCACTAAATGGCACTATTACGTGACCTATAGCAGGGTCGTTTAAGTATACTTTATCTTTTTTAAACCCTTCAAGGACTACAAAGTGATTAAAGTTCCAATGTATTATCATAGGAGGTTTCATAGAGCGTAATTGGTCAGGTTCTTTTCGATACGCTTTAGAGATTAATCCTAAACGTTCGCCGGCTAATACTATATTGCTCGCTTTTACGCCGTCACGGGATACGCCACATTCTACACGCATACGTTCTAACGGAATGATTTTTCCATAGTAAGATAGTATCATAGTTAAGCACGCAGCACCGCACTCTACTATTTCCATTTGAAGTACTGTAGGAGTTTTAACTTTTTTATAGATACTCATATTAGCTATTCCTCCGTAGTATTAGAACCATTAAGTAGATTTTTAATAAATGGAAATACTATCTCAATAGGTTTGTTATCTTCTATAGCTATACGGGCGGAACATACTGTACCAGGGTCTATAGTTATAGGTGCACCGTCTTTGGTGGTCCACTTGTACTTGTTGCCGTCTTTAAGGAGTTCTATGTGTACTTCTATTAGAGCATCTCCAGTAGAGATATTCTTAACTAACAGTTCATTATTAAGAACGCTTAACATTCTTTCTTCACTGACTGCATACTCCGAAACTGACTGAACCGAACCGACTATACAACCATACTTTTCCTTATCCACAGTGGAAGGGCTAACCTGTACAGACATACCCTTAGTAATCTTTTTACCGTCGCTGACTGGAATATATAGTATAACCTCATTATTTAAGGATTGCTCTTGGTCTTCATCGTCTATACTTTGAACTATTATGCTTGCTATCACGTCACCGACTTCAACATAGTCCCCCGTCTGCTTGTACACTTCCAAAACTTTACCGTTAGAAGGTGCTGTAATAGTGCTATCGTTGATAAGTTTCTGTTGTAGTTCAGAAATCTGTTGAGTATAGTTAGATAGTAGTATATCACAAGTAGTATTCAGTTTATTGCGTAGAGTGTTCTTTTGAGTAGCATCTTTAGTAGATTGATAGTTAAATATATCCTCCTGAAAAGTTAAGTATAAGTCATAAGATAGTATATCTAAGTTGGTATAGTTACTATCTTTAAACTCTTTAATTTGATTGCAATACTCTTTGTATGTATTTATTTGAGTTACTAACTCATTTTGACTGATACGAGCTATTACACCATTCTTATCCACGTTGTCGCCGATTTCAAGGTTTATATCTGTAACGTTTCCACTGTAGTTAGCGGTTATGTTCTCTATGCCGTCACCATACATTACTATTCCGCTACCTTCAACGAATGTAGATATGCTACCCAAAAAACTCCATACTATAGTTATTAATATCAATACCATAACAGATATTAAGGCTATCCAACCGTGCATAGATACCACTTGAACGTTCTTGTCCAAGTCGTCAGGAGAAGATATTCTATCCATAGCAGTCTTTCTAAATAGACTATCTTTCATAGTATTCACCAACCTTTAGATATTCATTAATTAGACTTTCGTCGTAATAGTTGTACCAGATATCCTCTATCTGTTCGATAGTTAGACTATAACTATTACTAATAAGTCCGTCTTGATTATAGCTATGAATATAGCACTGTTTATTCTGTATACGATTTTCCTTAAAGTACAGACCGTCACCAAAGATACTCTGTATATCGTTAGAAGTATCTAAGTAGTCTTTTAAGTCTTTAGAGGTTCTAACGTTTTCGTTAGCTATAGCCTTAGCAATGACCATAATATCGTCGTATATTTGAACTTCTCTAACGCTTGGATACTCTCCATATGCTTGATAGTATCTATCATATAAGTTTTGAAGTTCTTGTGTTTGGTCGTACTGTGACCATGATAGTTGGTACACATCATCATAATAAGTATAAGATTCTGGATTGTATAGTATAGTAGTTTCTATATCGGAAGATATAAATATATTAGCATCAGGATTAACCTGTTTAATATCTGGTATGTAGTACTGGTATAAGTCCACGTCACCTACTAAGAACACCGTATCAAAGTCCAAAGACTGCCACTTTTCAAGACATTCTGGAAATTCACGGTACACATTAGGAGAACATACTTTATCTATTACGTTAATAATTTTATCTTCTGTTAGAGTATTTTCTAAAGTTTTGGAAAATTCGTTGCCATAATCGGTATCGGAATATACTATTACCGCATTATGAACAGTATTCATATAGTAAGATATAGTAGTAAAATACTTACTATCGCAAGACATATCCGAAACGCTTTGATAGATATACTGTTCGTCGTCGTTGAGTAACTTTTCAGAACTTACATAAGGTACTACTAAAGGCATATTAGCATCTTCATAAACGTTCTTTAAAGATAGACACAGACTACTATATAGGTGTCCTACCACACCCACAGTGGAAGCGTCTTTACAGTAACTTTGAGCTATATATAGCCCTGTGGTGTAGTCCAGATTATCATAAGCCACATTTAGTACTATATCTACTGGTGAGTTTAAACGTTCAACGTCCTGTAAAGCTAAATCTTTTATATTGTCATAGCTATCACTACTGAGTACTACTCCTATAGATACGCTATTATTAGAAGTTCCTATACTGTTGAGGCTATCTCCTACAGTATCACCTTTTGAACACCCTACCAATAGTACTAATCCCAACGATACCAACATACTTAAATACTTTTTTAAATAGTTCAAATAAAAACCTCCTTAATCGATAAGTATATTTCCATCATTATACCATAATATTTCCAACTTTTCAACCACCTAAAAACATAACTATTTGACTATAATTATCTATTAAAACGTCGGAATATAGTATATATTGCACATATAAGTCCCCTATATTTGGTTAATATGACTATTGACATTTTCCAAAATATATGGTATCATTATGAAAACAAAGGTATTACACTACACCATGTAGGGTATATAACTAAGATTGGAGGATTATATATGAAAGACTTATTCAAAAAATTAAAAGCCCAAGAAGAAACTCCTAACAAAGACGTTAAAAAACCACAAGATGAACTATCTTTAAAAGATATCGAAAAGGTAGTTGGCGGTAAAGGAAGACCAAAAGATAGGCTATAATTACCAGTTAATAACTTTTATTAAGGAGGTTTTCACATGAATGAAGATATTAAAAAAACTGTAGATACTACTGATAAGGATACGCAAGAAGTTGATTTAGAAACTCTAAACGACGTAAACGGCGGTGCTATGAACCCTGCTCCAAAACGTCACTAATATTAGTGATACTAAAATATTAATATATATTAGGCGGATACTTACAGTATCTGCCTTTTTTTGCAATTTATATGTCATAGTTGACAATTTTTCGGAAATATGGTATGATATAGTATGTAATATTACTAATACATTGGGGGTATTAATCTTGAACTATAAAAAAATATTAGCCACTATTATGGCTCTATCTATATGTACGGCGTACGTACCACAGTATAGTAACTTAGTCACTTCTTATGCAGATAGCTCCGAAGCTGAAGAAGTAATAGCCAATGGTACTTGCGGTACAAACCTATCTTGGAAGATAGTATCAAACGGTACGGACGACTATACACTAAACATTCAAGGTACTGGCGAAATGAACTCTTATGCAGAAGATGAAACACCATGGTATAGCCAACGTTATGAAATATCTTCTGTAACGCTACCAGACGGATTGACTTCTATTGGAGAGTACTCATTCTGTGGACTTATAAACGCAACCACTATAAACGTACCAGATAGTGTAAATACTATCGGTAAAGGTGCTTTTAAAGACTGCTACAACTTACAGAGTACTACCATTCCTGATGGAGTTACTTCAATCGAAGACGAAACCTATTACTACTGTGAAAAGTTAGCCGAAGTATCTATACCAGATAGCGTAACCAGTATAGGTGAGTCTGCATTTTTTGAATGCTCATCTTTAAAGAGTGTAAACCTATCTAACTATATAACCACTATAGGCGACTACGCATTCAAAAGATGCTACGAACTACAGAGTATAGACCTTCCAGACGGTATTACCACTATCGGTAACGACGCTTTTACTTTTTGTAGCAGTCTAAGTAGTATAGTATTTCCTAATAGTGTTACCAGTCTTGGATACTGTGTACTGTTAGGTTGTAGTAGTCTAACCGAAGTTGTACTTCCAAACTCCATAGAGGAAATACAGGGATACTCTTCCGAAGACGGTTTCTTTACAGACTGCACCAGTTTAGAAAGTATCACTATTCCTGATAGTGTTACCGATTTAGGCACTGCTACTTTTAAAGGTTGTACTGCATTAAAGAGTATCCACTTAGGTTCTAACTTAGACACTATAGAGTACCACTCATTTAGAGACTGCACCAGTCTAACTGACTTATACGTGAATAGCAATATAACAAACTGCTACTCCAATACTTTAGAAGAAATTAGTACACCTATAACTCTACACGTCGGAGAAAACGTAACAGAACTATATACGTATCTAAACTATATGGATACCATATCCAATATAGAACTAAATCCTTCTATCACTAACTACACTATCGTAGATGACGCACTATACTCCAAAGACGGTACGTCTTTAGAATACTGCTTTAATAATAGTCCTAACTTTACGATAGCCTCTAATACTGTAGACATAAAACCGTATGCGTTCAACAGTGTACTATTAAGTGATATCGAAACTATCACTATACCTGATACAGTAAATATTATTCAATATGGTGCTTTTAATAACCTTTCGAACGTAAAAGAGTACATCGTACAGAGTGGTAACAGCTACTATAAGTCTGTAGACGGTGCTATATATGACACTTCAAATGATACTTTAGTAAGGTATCCTAATCAAGCGGAAGGTACAGCCTCTATCGAAGACGGCACTACTGCTATAGAAGAGTATGCGTTCAGAGGTTGCAACATAAGTGACATTACCATTCCTGATAGTATAACCACTATAGGTTCAAGTGCTTTTATGGAATGCCAATACTTACAGAACGTAACTCTAAATGATAGTCTACAGTATATAGACTACCAATGCTTTAAAGACTGTTTAAACCTAAAGAGTATAGTAATCCCTAAAAGTATAGATACTATATACTATAAAGCTTTTGACGGTTGCGACGCTTTAAAGAGTGTAATATTCTTAGGAGATGCACCAACGTTTAGTACTCCAGTATTTTCTTCTAAGATACTCAACGTATACTATAGTTCTGAAGCACAAGGTTGGGAAGATATCGATACTTCCAACGTATTCCCAGAAAGTACACAGTTCCATGATTTAGCACAGTTAGGCAGTAGTGATACACTATCTATTACGCCTAACACTTTAGAAGTAAAAGCAGGCGAAACGTATCAGTTAAAAGCGGAAATCAACCCAGCAATCTCCCCTATTTTAGAATGGTCTTCAAGCGATAACACTATAGCTACAGTTTCCGACGACGGCATGGTTACTGCCTTAAAGAGTGGTGAAGTTACTATTCAGGTAGTCAGTAGCGACGGAAAGTCTAAGGCAGAGTGTTCTGTTACGGTCACAGGAACTATAGCACAAGAAGACTACAACGAATACGACGTTCAAAAAGACGTATACTTAAAGTACACCACCACAGAGAATGAGTATCTACAGATACCTTGTGAGCCTCTACAAGGAGTATACATACTAAACGATGACGTGTTATACTTCCACTCTTTAGTATCTAATACTGATAGCATAGTTAATACTTTTAAAGACTGTCAAAGTGCATACTACTATGATAACACCCTATACGTGCTATGCAATAGAGATGGCAACGCTTACGTACTATGTTATGACTTAATCAATCGTACAGAGGTATCCTCATACTCGCTTACTGGACATACTGGAACTGCTATCGGAGTAGATACCCGTAACAGAGTATTCGTAGCTACTGACGACGACGGAAAGTATGGTATATCACTATATGATAATGGCTTTCAATCGGAAGCTACTATAGATAGTAAAGTATACAATTTCTGTGGTTTTAATAGCACTACAGGAGACTTCTATTTAGAAGTTGAGTATTCTAACTCCCGTGCATTGAAAGTAGGAAACGTATCTAAAGATTTGACTATTACTACTCAAGACGGAATACTAAACATAAATATTAATGAAGACGGATACGAAACTTCTAAAGATATGATACTAACTTCAAATATATATCTAACACATAAGTATAACGTACAACTACTAAATAATGAATATCTTGCTATATGTGATAATCCAAACAGTAAGCTATTTGTACTAAAGTCCGATACTATCGACTACACTAATCACACCGCAGACGTTAAGATGAACTTAAGTCGTGATATATTAGGCAATAACGACTTCTTTAGCAACTATGACCTTTACAGCATAGGCACTAAAACACTATACAATTCCGATAACGATAGCTTTATAGTTTCCACTGATGATGATACTATTACAGAATATAGTGCATCTACTGGAGAAGCGTTATCCACATATAGTCCAAAGCATAGTGTATTTAATATGCTAAACTATCAAGATAAGGTTCTACTAATAGAAAAGTCTGAAGACCAATACTATATGGAACTCTTAAACTGGAAATCTCCTACAGAAGCTACCATAGTAGCCGAAAGTGATACTATAACACAAGGACAGTCACAAACGCTATCGATTAAGACTAACTCTTTGCTTACTCAAAACTATAAGTGGTCAAGTAGCGATAACTCTATAGCCTCAGTTTCAGAGGACGGAAAAGTAGTAGCTTGGCATGAAGGTTCTGCGGACATTACTGCAACCAGTCTTGACGGAAAGACTACCGCAACCTATACTATAAAAGTATTAGCAGATAGTAACGTTCCTACTACACCTACTAATATAGTTAGCACCCTCAACGGTGTAATGAGTAACAACGTATCCGATAACAATTATGGTACTTATGGTAGCGTGGTAAGGTCTTACGTTGCAGAAAATTCCGACGGAACGTTCACACGTGTGGAATACATTTCCGATACTGGAGTAGTAGTAGAAACTTACTCTAAGGACTACTCCCTAATAAGCACTAAGACTATAGAACCTGAACTAAGTTACTTTGGTGGATTTTACAGTGGTAAAGACTACAACTTCTTAGTATTCGGACAGTCTAATTCGGACGAAAAGGACGACTATGAAGTAGTTAGAGTAGTCAAGTACTCTAAAGATTGGGAACGTATAGGAGCGTGTTCTATAACTGGTTCTAATACTACTGTACCGTTCAATGCAGGTTCTCTAAGGATGACCGAAACTGGTGGAAGACTGTACATTCATACTTGCCACACCATGTACACCAGTAGCGACGGCTTAAACCATCAAGCCAATATGATATTCGTAGTAAATCAAGATACTTTAGCATTAGAGCAATCTTTTTACGACGTTATGAACATAGGTTGGGGATATGTAAGCCATTCGTTCAATCAGTATATACAGACTGACGGGGAGTATGTCTATCGTGTAGACCATGGCGACGCATACCCAAGAGCAGTATCTATTACACGCTTCAAGGCAGACGGTCAGGTTACAGACGTAACCTATACTCTACCATTGAATATATTCGGTGAAGTTGGCGATAACTATACTGGCGTATCTGTGGGTGGTTTTGAACTCTCTCCAGAACGTTGCGTAATAGTTGGAAACTCTGTAGACCAAAGCAGTGCAGAGGCTTATAGTAACTCTAATAAGCGTAACATATTCGTAACTATTACAGATAAGGAACTTCAAAATAGTAACGTAATATGGCTGACTAAATATTCCGAAAGTGATACCATAAACCCTTACACTCCACAGATAGTAAAGTTTGGCGATAGTCAGTATCTAATAATGTGGGAAGAGTACAACGACGACTATACATACTCTTCTACTAAGATAGTAACCATAGACGACGACGGAAACTTAACTTCCGAAATAATGGATACTACTCTAAGACTTTCCGACTGTAAACCTATCCTAAATAGCAGTGGATTAATCAACTGGTACGTTACTGATGGCGACAAGGTCAATATGTACTCAATAAACCCTTACGACCTTGAAAGCATTAAGGATAACACCACCAAAGCACTATTAGGAGACGTAAACGACGACGGAAAAGTATCTACTGCGGACTTAATCACACTTAAAAAGTATATCTTAGGTGTTATAGACGATACTTCTATTAACACTACTAATGCAGATATCAACGTTGATAATAGAGTATCTACGGCAGACTTAGTAATGCTTAAAAAGTATCTATTAGGCATTATAGAGTTATAGTCTATTAATAATATACTTAAAAGTATCCTTGCTCACTTTGGGCAAGGATATTTTTTTCTAAAAAATATTAATACTATGTGCAACATTTTTTCTACATAAAAGATATTATCTATAGAAACACAAAGGGGGATTATAAACATGGACAACAACACTACAGGTATACCGCCAAAATTAGACTTAGAAACTGTAATAAATACTTATCAAGACATGGTATATAGGATAGCTCTTACATACTGCAAAAACAGTAACGACGCTAAAGACGTAACACAAGATGTATTTTTAAAATACTATGTAAGTACAGTACACTTTGAGAGCGATGAACATATAAAAGCATGGCTAATAAAAGTTGCTATTAATCAGTGTAAAAAGTTACTAATATCCCCTTGGTTTCAGCGTACGCAACCCCTTGATGAAAATATTTCCTTTAACGAGCAGTCTAATGCTGACCTATTTAACGTAATAATGAAACTTCCTAAGAGTTATCGTATAGTTATACACTTATTCTATTACGAGGGTTACTCTACTAAAGATATCGCTACTATGCTAAATAAAAAAGAGACTACTGTTCGTTCCAGCTTGCTACGTGCAAGAAAAAAGTTAAAGACTATGCTTGAGGAGGATATGTTTAATGAGTAAGTTTAAAAAGATATATACTGATACTTTTGATAACGTTCACGCTCCCCGTGGCATAAAAGAGGAGGTTCTTAATATGGCTAAAAAGTTAGATAATACTCAAAACAACGATACGTTAAACGTAGTTCAAGAAGATACTAAAGTATCCCATAAGGTTAGACCTAACGCTTTAATAGTATTTGCTACCTGTATAGTATTAGTAGCTGGTAGTGTAGGCGTATTTAGTCACTTGATAAATCAAAATGGACGTTCCGACCTTACAGACGTTAGTAATACGGTCACTTCACAGACTACCACTTTAGCCTCTAATACAGATACTACGCTATTAGCTAACTACAACGTTAGCAACGACAATTTCAAAGAAGTATTCGGTGTAGACCAAAAGTATATAAACTGTGTATTTACTACAGATAGTCAAAACGTTCCGCATATATGTGGTCAGGGTGAAGATATTAATAACGTTTTAAATAGCTTTAATACTGATAGTTGGACTTTAGATACTAACCCTATTCCTAACAACAACGAAATTGACGTAATACTAAGCAGTCAGTTAAACATTTCATCTATACAGGATAACGCTATAGTGGAATATTATGTCACTCCTATAGTAACCGCTACGTTCTATACCCTAAAGAGTGGTGACGATAGTGTATACGTTCGTATTAACGATACGTACTCAGACTTAGACCACTGCTACTTAATAGATAATGATACGTTCCAGTATCTACAACAGACAATAAACGAGTATAACTATATAGACTTTAATAGAACTCCTAATGGCAGTTTAGGAGTAACCTATCATTATAACAACGACGAAGAGCACACCATAAGCGACGACATAAAAGATAAAGAGGTTCTATCAAACTTGAACTCTATACTATATCAATCCTTAAAGTGGAAGCAAAACTCACTTACAGATTGGAACTCCTATGATAATACCTATCCTACCCTAACGTTTAGTGTATTCTACAATAATGCTGATTATACTATAAATCTATACAGACACGACGGTGATGACAATACTATATTAGCTCAGGTATTAGCATCTACTACAACCGATACCATAGCTATGTACTATAGCTTATCTTCTAATAACTTAGAGGAAGACTATCAACGACTATTAACTTTAGCTACGCAAAACATAAATACTTCTAACACTATCGCCACTACACAAGATAGTCAATCTACTACAGTTACCACTACTACTCCTAAAGATACTACTACTACATCATCTACTACTAAGACTACCACCGCAACCACTACTACTTCTGCTACTACCACAAAAGAAGCCATTACTACCACTACCCCACCAGTAACTACTACCGTTACAGAGGCTACAGTCAAAAAGACTTTCCAATTAGCTACACCTGATTTGAAGTACGCTATCACTACTCAAGACTATAACACTCTACCACAATTTTTAAACGATACTCAAAAACAGGTTCTCGCAGACGCTTATTCTATTGAACAGGGCGTGGCATTCGGTTGCATTTTTGACTACACTTCCGATAGTATAATAGTCGATGATAGAAGTTATAACAGAATAAAGAGTTCCGAAATAACTTCATTAGAAGACGTTAGAAACTACTATAGACAGTACTTCACAGATAGCTATATCGACTCCCACAGTCTAATGAGTTACGTTACTGAATACAATGGCAAAGTATACGGTGTAGACTCTGCCAGAGGTGGCGACATAACCTATATTGGACACAGTTTTAACTTGAGTTCTCAAACTGACGATACTATAGACTTTACAGTCACTGCATACTATCAAGACTTTACCGACTGCGACTATGCTATTTATCAAGGCGACTACTTCTACAATCAAGAACCTACTATTCCATACACTACTAAAACCTATAACTACAGATTGGTCTTTACAGAAGACGGTTGGAGAGTAGACTCACTTGAAGTATTAATGTAAGCATACGTCTTAACAAAGTTTTTATACACTAAAATAGCTGATACTCTTTTGAGTATCAGCTATTTTTTGACTATAGATTAACTATGACTGTTACATAAAGATGTTAGTCTTTCTTTTCCTTAGTAGTGGCTACCATTAATGATAGTGCTACTATTAAACCACTTAAAGCTATTCCAAAGCCACTATCGGAAGTGCTTGGACTGGTCTTATTAGTAGTTGCAGAAGTGGTAGTCATATTAGTACCTTTAGTAGTATTAGTGGTAGTAGTAGTCTTAGTGGTGGTATCGATAGTAGTAGTAGATGCTAAAGTGGTAGTAGTTATATCTCTTTCTATTACAGGAATAGTAGTAGTTGTGGCTTCTGTAGTTGTGGTAGTTTCAGTTGGAGTTGTAGTAGTGGTTTGAGTGGTTGTGGTAGTCTCTGTTGGAACTGTGGTAGTAGTTTCTGTAGTTGTGGTAGTTTCGGTTGGAACTGTAGTAGTGGTTTGTGTAGTTGTGGTAGTCTCTGTTGGAACTGTAGTAGTGGTTTGTGTAGTTGTGGTGGTTTCGGTTGGAACTGTAGTAGTAGTTTCTGTAGTTGTGGTAGTATTTTCTGTAGTTGTGGTAGTCTCTGTTGGAACTGTAGTAGTAGTTTCTGTAGTTGTGGTAGTCTCTGTTGGAACTGTGGTAGTAGTTTCTGTAGTTGTGGTAGTCTCGGTTGGAACTGTGGTAGTAGTCTGTTTAGTTGTGGTAGTTTCAGTTGGAACTGTGGTAGTAGTCTGTTTAGTCGTGGTAGTTTCAGTTGGAACTGTAGTAGTGGTTTGAGTGGTTGTGGTAGTTTCGGTTGGAACTGTAGTAGTAGTTTCTGTATTTGTGGTAATTTCGGTTGGAACTGTAGTAGTAGTCTGTTTAGTCGTGGTAGTTTCGGTTGGAACTGTGGTAGTAGTTTCTGTAGTTGTGGTGGTTTCGGTTGGAACTGTAGTAGTGGTTTGAGTGGTTGTGGTAGTTTCGGTTGGAACTGTGGTAGTAGTCTGTTTAGTAGTGGTAGTTTCGGTTGGAACTGTGGTAGTAGTCTGTTTAGTAGTGGTAGTTTCGGTTGGAACTGTGGTAGTCTGTTTAGTCGTGGTGGTTTCGGTTGGAACTGTGGTAGTAACTGTAGTGGTTTCGATATCTTCATCAAAGCTTGAAGTTGTGTTAATAAATCCAGAAGGTACACTTCCGCTACCACTATTTATAATAGTAGTTTCAGTTGGAACTGTAGTAGTTGTAGTTTCCTTAGTAGTTACTGGCGTAGTCGTAGTTGTAGTCTCTTTAGTAGTTGTTGGAGTAGTCGTAGTTGTAGTCTCTTTAGTAGTTACTGGAGTAGTCGTAGTTGTAGTTTCTTTAGTAGTTATTGGAGTAGTCGTAGTTGTGGTTTCCTTAGTAGTTACTGGAGTAGTCGTAGTTGTAGTTTCCTTAGTAGTTACTGGTGCAGTCGTAGTTGTAGTTTCCTTAGTAGTTACTGGAGTAGTCGTAGTTGTAGTCTCTTTAGTAGTTACTGGTGTAGTCGTAGTTGTAGTTGTAGTTTCCTTAGTGGTTACTGTTGTAGTTGTAGTAACTGGAGTAGTAGTAGTAACTTCTGTAGTCGTAGTAGTAACTTCTGGAGTTTCTTCGTCTATCATTATGATAGTCTTATTGTCGATAGTATCTTTAGTTTCGTCTGCTGTCTTACCTGTAAAGATAGTACCGTTTTCATCTATTCTAAAGAAGATGTCTTCAGCCTTTTCGTAACCGTTAGGAGCTGTAGTTTCTGTTAGTCTGTAAGTACCAGCTGGTAACTTATCTATGATAGTTTGGTTTTTTCCGTCTGTTACGAAGGATACACTATTTTTAGATATGGTAGCATTAACGGTTTCAGTACCTCTTAGAACTATTACGTTCTCTAAAGACTTATTTTCATCTAAGTTAGTAATAGTTAGAGTAGCACCTGAAAGTTCTTTACCTGCCACGTCTTGCTTGCTGATAGTTACTGTAGTAACGTCATCTTTAATGGAAGTTTCGCCAACTACTTTGCCATTTTCGTCTACTGTAAATTCAGCTTCTACCTTGTTGATAGTATAACCGTCAGGTTGAGAAGTTTCTATTAGTACATACTTACCAGCAGGAAGTCTATTTAACTCTGTTGCGGTATCTTTAGAAGTAAATGTGATAGTGTGCTTGTCTTCGCTTAGTTCGATAGTGTTATTAGCAGAAGTTACTTTGCTTAGGTCTATGCCGTCTTTGGAGACAACTTGTAATGTAGCACCTGAAAGTTCCTTACCATTAGTAACGTCTATCTTGCTGATGTTTACTGTAACTACTTCGTCTTCGATAGTGGTATTACCTTCTACTGTGCCGTCTGCCTTGATAGTAAATTCAGCAGATACTTCATTTACAGTATAACCATTTGGTGCAGATACTTCTGTTAAGATATACTCACCTATTGGTAAACCTTCAATAACGGTAGGCTTTTCACTTGAAGTAAATGTGATAGTCTTGTTAGTATCGTCAATAGTTAGAACGTTATTTGGATTTTCTATGTTGCTAAAGTTTGCGTTTTTATCTTTAGCTGTAATAGTTAATGTAGCACCTGAAAGTTCTGTCTTTTGTGTAGCGTCCTGTTTGCTAATGGATACGGAAGTCTTTCTATCTTGCATAACTACGTTTTCGTGGTCTTTGTCATCAATCTTGACCTTTCCATTTTCGTCTATAGTGAAAGTAATCTTTTCGGCTATAGTGTAACCATTAGGAGCAGTAGTTTCTATTAAAGTGTAAGTACCAGCAGTTAGACCTTCTATAGTGGTAGGTTCTGTACCAGAAACAAAACTTATAGTGTCTTCAGCCGTAGTGACTTCTACTAATTCATTGCCTCTTTTTGCAGTAGCTTTAGTCATATCAAAACCCTTTTCAGAAACGATACTTAAAGTAGCACCTGCAAGTTCTTTACCTGCTATATCCTGTTTACTTATAGTAACGCTTACTGGTTTTTCTTCTACGATGTTTTGGAAGTTAATAGTATAGTCATTCTTAGTAGTATCTTTTTTAACTACGCTAATACTTTCACTTTGTGGACTGGTAGGAATTTCAATGTTACCTAAAGTAACAGTTTCACCAAGGTTTATATATCCTGAAAATACTGAAATATTGTTATAACTATTGTCTTGAACTAATAATCTTGCTTGACCATTACCAGTAGTAGTTATTTGAATACCTATAATGCTATTGTTATAAGGTTGTGTAGCCAATTCCTTTAAATCAAATTGACACCAATCTTTATTTCCTTTAGCAGTAACATTATCAATAGAACGAGAAGTACCATCACTATAGTAATAGGTTACTCTATTTATTGTTACATCATCAGGTAGATTTCCATCGCTCCAAGCCATTTGTGATATTGTATGAGTAGATATTTGTGTCTTAGGGAAACTATACACTGATATTGTACCGTCTTCCTTTAGTTCAAAGTACTGACGGGTATCTATTTTAGTAGCACCCTCTGGAGCAGTAACTTCTTCTATAGCGTAGATACCTACACTATCAACATATTTGGTAACGTCTATAGTTCCATTTTCGTCTAATGAAACTGCGTCGTTAGTTAATAGTATATCTTCATCGTTAGTGCTATCATGCTTATATAGTTTGAAAGTTGCACCGTTTAATGAAGTTCCTTTTTGGTCTACCTTAGCTAAAGTGATGTTATACTCTATCTTAGTATTTTTAATAAGAACTGGATTGGATATTGGAGTAATAGAAAAGTTTTCAGCGTCATAATAGTATAGTCTATCTTTTGCCCTAAATACTTGAGAATTAGTATAGTCTTCAATCTTTATATCATCTGTAGCACTATTTAAAGTTATACTTTTAACGCTACCGTTTTCATCAAATAAGATTTTAAAAGTATTATCACCTATGGCGATATCCTTATTAGTAAGAGTATTACTACCATTGTATGAAAAAGAGGTAACTATAGTTTCTAATGTGTTAGTATCTATAGTGATTTTGGTAGTAACCTTAATAGGAATTTTTTGGGTGTCTAATTCACCGATTGTATTGATAGTTTCTTTTACATTTACTGTAGTTTTAACGTCACTTTTAGTATATAATGAAGGTGCTTTAACCTCTTGAATACTATATGTGTTTTCTAAAACTTGTCCCGTGGTATACTCAGTATCACCTGAATAGTCTACTTTAGTAGGAACTATAAGATAGTCGTTACTACCAGTACTAATTATGGAACTTAAGAGTGTATCTTTGCTATCGAATAAACCAATAGTAGCACCTTCTAAAGGTCTGTTCTCTATATTGTCGCCAACCTTTTTAGGTTCTACCTTACTGACTGCTACTGCATAGCCGTTATCAGCGTTAAGTAGTTCAATAGTACCTTGATATGGTCTATAACCGAACTCTAAACCACCTTCAAAAGACTTTGCTATCAAAGAACCTGAAAGGTGTCCTTCGCAACCTTCTGCAGAGGTAACATCTGCATTAGGTGATAGTATAGTACCGTTAAAGTTAGCACTAATATATACTTTATTAGCATTTGGGAAGTTATATAGTATTCTTTCGGAATTTTTATTATTATTAGAAGCATTACCGATTTTCGAATCATTAGAAATTTGAGTACCATTAATAGTAGTCAATATTTGATTAGTAGTCTTACCTATAGAAACCTCTTCGCCATTATAAGTAACTATCATATAAGCGTCATTTGGAATATCTACATAGTCTATAGTGTCTACTTCGTTATTCCAACTATCTAAATTGAAGTATACTACTTTTGCATTTGGATTATTACAAGTAAGAGTTAATGTTTTATCATTCCAAGTTGCAGTACCATTAGTAGAAATTTTTGCAAGTTTGCTTGATGTGTTACTTAACTTACCAAATTCCTGATTGAAGTTTATCAATTCTGCACTATAAAATTGAGCCATTTCATTAACATATATGCTATCATGAGTATGAGTTCCATATATCTCTCTACCGTCGCCACCACTCCAAGTGTAGTGACTATAACTATCCTTAGATTGCATATCTTGTGCATTAATAACTTTATTAATAACTATACGCTTATATAAGTCTTCATCTTTTGAATAGTATGAGTTGTCATGTTTTTGAGATAGTGTATTAATGTTAATTACATTACCTTGTACGATTAAATGAGCAAAATTGCTAACACCAACATAATTATCAGTATTTTTTAATGCGGTTGCACTGGCATAGTCACCACTACCTATTTGATAGTTATATCCACCAGTAAATTTAGCGTTTCCGCCAACTGCTACACGACCTTCCGCATCGGCATTTTTAGGTGTAAAGTCATTTTCCAAAAAAACGCAAAATTGACTTGCAATACCTAATAGATAAGTCTTATCAGCATTAGCGATAACATCTTTTGCAGTCGTAACACCTGTAGTAAGTGGATTACCATCACCAGCTAATAGAGTAGCCTCTGATAGACTTCCTATACTACAACCATCGTTATCAGTTATGCCACTATTCAAATTGTTGACCATTCCGTCTTCTGCATACACAGAATTAATAGGCAAGGTAGGAACTACAGTAGTAACCACCATTAACGCAGATGTCAAAATACTTAAAAGTTTTGATTTTAGACTTTTTTCTTCAATAAGAGCATATTTTTTCATAAAACAGTCTCCTTTCCTAAAAATATAATGCACAGTCTATAGTTATGGATACTTTAAATATAGTAGTATCTGTAAATAAATATTAACATAGATATTTCAAAAAAGCAAGAAGTATTTAGCAAAATATATTTAGAAATTTCTGACTAAAATTTAGGTATATTGCACAACTAAACGTTTAATATAGCATAATATCTAAGCATAAATACTAAAATACAATATTTTCGGCATAATAAAACTATAATCTCCATATATAGATATATTTGGAAAAACAGAAAAATCAAAAAAATTTCAAATATTATGTTGACTTTTGGAAATTGTCATGGTATAATATAGCAAAATCCAATTTTTGAAGGGAGGTATCTATTTCCAAGGTATTATATAATGCTACCTACAGGAAATAGAGTAAAAAGTATATGGCAGAGTATCTATCACCAGGAGTATATGTTGAAGAAGTTGACTCTGGTAGCAAGTCTATGGAGGGAGTTGGAACGAGTACTGCTGGTTTTATAGGCTTAGCAGAAAGAGGTTCTGTAGTTGGACTTCCACAGTTAGTTACAAGTTTTTCTGACTACAAGAGAAAGTTCGGCGGTTACTTATCTGCAAGCGAATTTGGAGACTATCGTTACTTAGCATACGCTGTAGAACACTTTTTTATCAACGGTGGTTCAAGATGTTACGTAGCAAGAGTAGTTCCTAACGACGCAAAGTCTTCTAAAAATACTAAGGGCGTATTAGAAGTAACGGCTAAAAATCAGGGAGTTTGGGGCAACGACGTATTAGTAGTAATAACTCCAGTCAGTAAGGCTAAAACTCAGGTACTATCAGTAGACGAAAAGGTATGCGTAGTTAAAAAATCTACTGGATTTAATACAGGAGATATAGTATCTTTTAACGATGGCTCTACTACCACTTACAACAAGATAGTAAAGGTATCCGATAACACTATAGAGTTCGCCGAGGACGTAAGCGATACCATAGTAGACACTTCTTTAGTACCTACTAAGACTATCTGTACTTGTGAATTCAACCTAACTGCAAGATATGACGACCAAGTAGAAACTTTTGAAAACTTATCCTTTAACGTACAGGCTTCTAACTACATAGAAAAGGTCTTAGAAAAGTCTAACCTAATATCCGTTAAGGTAGTAGGCAAAGTTGATACTATTGACGCTCCATTTAATGCAATCTCTGAGGAAGAAAACGATAGTGTAGTCAAGATATCTCTAACTGGAGGTAGCAACGGTTCACTATCTGCTATTACACCAGATACTTTCATAGGTGTAGACAATGGTGCAGGTCAAAGAAGTGGTATACAATCGTTTATCGATAATGACGTAGTATCTATTATGGCAGTACCAGGCGTAACAGACCCTAACGTTCAACTAACTTTAGTGGCACATTGTGAAAACCTTGCAAGCCGTTTTGCAGTATTAGACGTTCCTAAAGACTGCGTAAAGGTAGACGACGTTATAGCTCACAGAAACATAGTAGATAGTACCTATTCCGCTATGTATCACCCATGGTTAGAAGTATACGACCCATTAGATAAAAAGAACATCTTTATTCCACCTTGTGGTTCTGTATTAGGTATATACGCAAGAACTGATAACACTAAGGGTGTACATAAGGCTCCAGCTAACGAAGTCGTTAGGGCTTGTACTGGTCTAAGCATTCCTTACAACAAGGGCGAACAGGATATTCTAAACCCTAAGGGTGTAAACTTAATTAGAAGTTTTGCTGGTCAAGGCATTAGGGTTTGGGGTGCAAGAACCACTTCCAGTGACCCAAGTTGGAAGTACATAAACGTTCGTAGACTATTTATATATATTGAAGAATCTATTAAGGCTAACACTAACTGGGTAGTATTTGAACCTAATACCCCTGAACTTTGGGATAGAGTACAACGTACTATCAATGGATTTTTAACCAGTCTATGGAGAAGTGGTGCTTTGGCAGGTTCAAGCGAAAACGAAGCGTTCTTCTGTAACGTAGATAGTACTACTATGACTAAAGAAGATATCGATAACGGAAGACTTATCTGCGTAATAGGTGTAGCTCCTGTTAAACCTGCTGAATTCGTTATCTTTAGAATTAGTCAAAAAACCAATGAATAGAGTTTAGAAAGGATGTAATATTTATATGGCAACAGCAGACTATAAAGCTGATATGTATCCAGTTTCAAAGTTTAGATTTAAAGTAGAGTGTGACGGTCTAACCGAATTTTTTTCCGAAGTTTCAGGATTTGATGCAAGTGTAGATAGTTACGAATATCGTGAAGGTAGCCAAAAAACTACTCCTATTAAGGTTATGGGACTTAGAAAGTATAGCAACGTTACTCTAAAAAGAGCAGTATCTACTGCTAATGCTGACCAACTTTGGTCTTGGTGGACTATAGCTAACGGCAAAGAGGTTGAAAGACGTGACGTTACTGTTACTCTACTAAATAACGAAGGTCAAACAGCAGCACAATGGTCTATCGAAAACGCTTTTCCTGTTAAGTATACCGCTCCAGACTTCAACGCAATGTCTAACGAAGCAGCGGTAGAATCTATAGAATTAGCTCACGAAGGACTAAAGAGAACTAAATAACAACGTATACAATATATCCGCTAATATTACACAGAATGCTATCTTTTGGGGTGGTCGTTCTGTGTAATATACTATTTTATAAAAGGAGTTTTATACCTATGGCTTTTCAAACAGAGTTCGATTTTGTACTACCTAAAGGATATGTGGACGCAGACGGCGTACTACATCGCAACGGTACTATGCGTTTAGCTAACGCAGGAGACGAAATACTTCCATTACGTGACCCAAGAGTTCAACAGAACCCAGCGTACTTAACCATAATATTGCTAACAAGAGTTATAACCAGTTTGGGTACGGTTAGACCTATAAATACTGGCGTTATAGAAAAACTATTCACTATAGATTTAGCCTACCTACAAGATATGTACGAAAGAATAAACTCTATGGATATGCCATCTTACAAGACTATATGTCCTCATTGTGGCAAGGAAATAGAAGTGCCTATAAATTTTATGGAAGCCGAAACATAAAAGTGTATTCGGCAGAAAAAATTTATGAGGAAACTGCATTTATAGGCTACTATATGCATTGGAGTAGAGAAGAAATACTATCGTTACCACACTCAGAAAGAGTGCGTTGGTGTAACGAAATATCTAAAATCAACTCTAAGATTAACGATACTCATGGCGAAACTAAACCTAAAAACATCTTCTCGTTATAGCGTTATTACAGAAAGGATTTATTAATATGTCTGATATATATAATATATCTAATGGTGAAGATATGCTTCATTCGTACTGTTTTATAGTAACTTTTAACTTAGATAGCTACTATGAAATAGGATTTTCCAAAATATCTTCCATTCAAGATGAGGCGGAATGTGAAACTATAATAGAAGGTAATGGTAAAATTCACTTAGTACCTAAGTATACAAGCAAACCTAAAGTAGTAACTTTTTCTAAAGGAGTATCTTCTAAAAGTAACGATATACTTAGCAAGCTATGTGTGGGTAAGTATATATCGGATATCACTATAAGCATTGGTAGTATAAAAAATAAAGATTTTAGTTACTTTGCAAATGATAGTATCACTCCAAGAAAGTATATCCTTACAGACTGCATTATTACTAAGTATAACATATCTAATATAGATGCTCTAACTTCTCAGGTACTTTGGGAAAACTTTGAAGTATCTTATACTAACAAGATACGCTTTTAATATCACTTTTTGGAGGAATATATTCGTGCTAAAACCTTTTAAACCTATATGTAAGCCTATTAAAACCTATTACAACAACGCTATTGCAGATAACATTATAGATAGATACACCATAAGTAGACCAACTTCTAAGAGTATGTACTCGACCTTTGAACGTTCCAACTTGATACATAAGACTATATCCAACACATTAGATAATGATAGCAATAATAGTCAACTGATACTATCTATACTAAATCTATTACAAAGAATAGGCAACTTATCCAAAAATACTAAAAGCAAAGAGAATTCAATAGTCAAATTAAACTTAAACATGACTTTGGAATACTGCCTTAATATGCTAAAGTATAGGAACTATCAAACATACTCTTCTTTGAATAGTCTACGTGTTAAACTTGATAGCCTATCTAACGACCAAGAACTTACTACTTATAGTAAAGATATTCAAAATCGTTTAGAACTATTTAAACAGAATATCTCAAAATACAACGACTATTCTAAGCCTACTATCAAACTAAACTCTACTAATACCTCTTTTTTTAATATGCTAAATAACAACTCCTTTAGATACTTAATTAGTCAAAACAGAGAATATTCCTCATTAATGGATAGTATATCACAACAGTTTAAAAGTTCAAAGTATGCCCAATTAAAAGATAGTTTTATTAATGCGATATATAATAGTTCACACACTCAAACTGACTACATCTGGAAGACTATCCTTAATAATAACGTACTCTCTAAAGAAGTACTATCCTTAACCGATAGTGAAAGTATGTCCTCTAAAGAACGCATAGCTTTAGTTATCGATTGCTCCTCTACTGATAACTTCTATGAACTAATAAGTGTTCTAAAACAGAACTTTCAAAAAGATAATATCGCCAAAATTACACGATACAAGGAAACTATTCAAAATGAGCTGTCTAACATTCTAAGCGTAAACTATGTACGCTCTAAAAAGCAGTTTTTGGAAACATTCAACAGTATGAACTCTGAAGACAAAAAAAAAGTAGTTAAAACTCTACACTTAAAAGACAGTCTATCAGAATACCTTTCTAAAGTATCCATGAAAGAGTATAACAAGAGTATACTCTCTTTGAAAGCTATAAGTTTAAATTCCTTAACTGACTGGTACGATACTATCGATAACTTTAAAATTAACGCCTATTATGATACTGTTCAAAATCGATATATGCAGTCTTTTTTTGAGAACACTCTAAAGATAGACTTTTTAAACACTATCAATGATATATTCAATTCCAAAAGTTTCAACCAGTATCTTAATGAAACTGAACATATACAGAAATTTTCTGCTGATACTATACTCTTAAACTATTTAAAAGATACCTTGACCTCCCATAAGAATACGAATAGTACTATTCTAAATATCTTAGATAAGGTCAATCACCAAATTTTAAATAGTCTATCCAGTGAAGAGACTTCCACACTAATTAATGTGTTAAATTCTCAAAAAGAAGTATCTAAAGTAGATAGTACTATTCTAAATATCTTAGATAAGGTCAATCATCAAACTTTAGATAGCCTTTCAAGTGAAGAGACTTCCACACTAATTAATGTGTTAAATTCTCAAAAAGAAGTATCTAAAGCGGATAGTACTATTCTAAATATCTTAGATAAGGTCAATCGCCAAACTTTAGATAGCCTTTCAAGTGAAGAGACTTCCACACTAATTAATGTGTTAAATTCTCAAAAAGAAGTATCT
>CAKSDC010000013.1 GCA_934444765.1 uncultured Oscillospiraceae bacterium | reverse complement strand
AACACGGAAGTTAAGCTCTGTAATGTCGAAGATAGTTGGTTGGTGACGACCTGTGAAAATAGAGCAGTGCTAACATAGTAAAAATCCTTTAGATTAGTTTCTAAAGGATTTTTTGTAGTATATCGTTAATAGTATAGGAAAAAATCCTCCTTAATTGGAGGATTTTTCTTTTTGTGTAGTAAGATATCTAACTATTATGCTACCTAATGCATTGCCAACTACTGCGGTTAATATTACTACTAATATCTTAATAGGAGTAACGTTATTTGAAAGTTGACCACTGCATATTCCAAGAGTTAAATATCCAACGTATGCTATCGAGTGGTAGTATCCACTAAGTATGAACACTGGAATTCCTGTAAATATAGCTATATACTTAGCCATTCCGTTAGCCAATTTGTATCTGTCAACAGCTATTAGCATTATAACGCCACACATCATGGACTTTATAAGTAGTGAAAATATGTTCAAATTCACTGAACTTTCCACGATAGTCACGGCTTTGTCGAAGGTTTCCTGAGTAGCCGTAAAAGATAGTAGGAAAGTAGTAACTGCAATTCCCAAGAAGTTGCAAATCAATACTTTTAGTAAGTCTGTAATAGCAGATACGCCGTTTGCTTTGGTGTTTTCCACAGCGTAGCCTATCATACCTGTGAATAGGTTCAGCTTGTACTCACACACGCCAAATAGACCGAAACTAAACAGAACCGCTCCGACATACTTAACGTCACAGGATAGATATACAAATACCCCCATAGCAATAAAAATACCAGATGTGATAGCCTTTTTTATAGTTACCATATACTCAACAAATATCCTTTCTATATATTATATTTCGACCACCAATAATTATATACCGTTTTTTTGAATAAGTCAATAATATTGCAATATAGCATATTAAAAATATATTGCATATTCTAAAAAGCACATAGTATTTACTAATTTAGATATCTGTATTTGTGAATATTTTGGCTATAAAACCATCATAATATAGTTATACCGTTAAAAAAGGAGAGTATACTATGGTTAATGGCGATACTATTAAACTCTTAAAAGAGTGCAATGCAGGTCTAAAAATGGGCGTGAGTTCTATAGACGAAGTGTTGGACAAAGTCGACGACGATACTTTAAAGACGATACTAACTAAGGCTAAAGACAAACATATAACTCTTGAAAATGAAACTTACAGGTTACTTGGAGAGTATCACGATGAGGGAAAAGAACCTAATCCTATGGCTAAGGCTATGTCTTGGATTAAGACCAACTTCAAAATTACCAACAACGGTTCCGATAGCATCATAGCAGACCTTATAGTGGACGGTTGTAATATGGGAGTTAAGTCTTTGTATAAATATCTTAACGAATATCAGTCTGCTGAAGAGAGGGTAAAAGATATAGCTAAGCGTCTAATAAATATAGAAGAAACTTTAGTATTAGATTTAAGAGAATATCTATAATAAGTCGCTAATATGGGAATACTCACATAGTTAAGAGTATTCCTATATCTATACTATTTTAGTTTAGAATATCTAAAAATGTATTGACAAATACTCTATATACTATTATAATTATACTGTGTAAACTTATTTGAAAGGTAGTTAGACTATAGTATGAAAAAGTTGTACTTTATATATAATCCATATTCAGGAAGAAGTGCTAATAGAAAAAATACCATAAACTCTAAGTTATTTAATATTATAGACTGTTGGGTAAAGGCTGGTTATGATGTTACTGTTAGACCTACTCAGTGTCAAGGCGATGCCTACGAAAACGTAAAGTTGGCTTGTAATAGTAATATGTACGATTTAATAGTCTGTTCTGGTGGAGACGGTACGTTTAATGAAGCCGTCCATGGTATAGTGTCAAGTAATAGTAGTCTGCCTATAGGATATATTCCTACTGGTAGTACTAACGACTTTGCAAGAAGTGTTTATATTCCAAAAGGTATAGAAAAGTCTGCACTTAGCGTGGTAAACGGTAAGGAAATGTTAATAGACTATGGACTATTTAATCATAAAAACGTTTTCACATACGTGTGTGCTTTTGGAGCGTTTACAGACGTAACTTACGAAACACCTCAAGAGGCTAAAAACTATATGGGTCATACTGCTTATGTTATGGAAGCTATTAAGCATTTAGGAGATATAAAAAACTATCATATTAGGTTTAAACACGATGGCATAGAACACTCTGGAGAGTATATAGTAGGTATGATAGTAAACTCTAACTCTGTAGGTGGAATATTCTCTTTTAAGGATTTTTATATGAACGACGGTGTATTTGATGTGCTACTATTAAAAAAACCTGATAACCTAATTCAACTACAGAACGCCGTAACCGAACTTATTAACTTTAAGTCTAATAAGGTTCACGCAGAATGTATTGAACACTTTAAAACCTCTAAACTTATAATAGATAGCGACGAATTTATTAAGTGGAACTTAGACGGTGAATTTGGTGGCGAAATTACTCATGCAGAAATAGAGAATGTACACTTAGGATTAAAGATAGTTACAAAACCTTCTAAACGTAATAACTACTTACTAAGTATAGAATAGGAATAGTCTATCTATACGTTGACTTGATACGGTTCTGTGCATAATATTTATAAGAAAGGACATATTTATATGGCTAATGAAAAAATTTATTCCATCCATATGGGAGAGGCTATATGCTCGGTAGACTTAGGAGACGGTAGCGAAAGAGGAGAATATGTAAATCAGGACTATATACTACATAAACTTGGTAGACCTCATAGAAGTATTAGTCTTATGTATTGCTACTATCCATTAGATGACGGCTTCCCTGGACGTGCAAGCGTAGTACACGCTTCCCCTGACGTTTCCTTTGCGTGGGACTTCCCATATGATGACTACTTTACCTACAAGGGCGGTCTAATAGGCAATGGCGACAAGTCCGTCGAACCTTTTAACTATATGCGTGAAATTAGACAACACGGTCAAGACGTAACCCTAACACTTACTATAGACCCTCACGTTTCAGACGAACATCTAATAGCTATAGCTAAGGATTTAAGACCTTTTGGTCGTATGATGCTAAGAATTAACCATGAAGCTACTGGTAACTGGTTCTCATTTAATAAGAGATGCACCTATCAAGAAGTAGCAGACTTTTTTGTTAGATTTTGCAACATACTAACCGAATACGCTCCTAACGTATCTAAGATTATATGTATAGGTGGTATAGAAGACCTTTCTAAACAGGAAATGGAAAGGGAACAGGAGTTCGCACAGACTATTCCAGTAGCCGATATCTGGTCGGTAGATAAGTATATGGCTCTACACTGGGGTTGGCCTTATGATGTAGCCGAAAGAGGCGGAAACTCTCATAAGAGAGATACCGTTGAAGCTAACTATCAAATGACTAAAGCAAGTTTTGAACGCTTTAAGTATCTAAACGGTGGCGTAG
The DNA here is from genome assembly GCA_934444765.1 of uncultured Oscillospiraceae bacterium. GTDB lineage: Bacteria > Bacillota > Clostridia > Oscillospirales > Ruminococcaceae > UBA5884. Next base: position 55,402 of record CAKSDC010000013.1, on the reverse strand, counting down.
CTAAGCCAATGGTTATGTCTGAATTTAATGCGGACGGCGACGTTACAGGTGCTTACGAACAGGCTGAAATGGTTAAACAGTTCTGTGAACTACTACAAAAAGATGACGCTAAGTGGTTCAGTGGATTTACTTTCTATCAGTTTAGAGATAGAGGTCGTTTAGGTTTAGAAATTGAAGACCCTAACAACTCCGAATGTGGTATCGAACAGCCAGTCTTAAAGACTTACAAGGATATTATACATCAAGAATGGTTCTCTCCTAAGATGACCATGGGCGAAGAAGTATCTTTACCTATTACTTTAAGGTGGGGCGGTTCGGAAGATGCCGAAGGTATAGCTATTCCTATACACTTTGAAAAAAATCCTCACTTCTGTGAAGTAACTTTCGATGACGATAGCAATCTAATGATGGAAATTAACGGAACATGGTTCTACAAATCCCCTAAGGCTAAGACTATAGACCTTATGAGTGCATTCTTTGAAAAGCCTATAACAGAACCTTGTGACTTAACTTTAAAGATATTCGCTCCTCCTACTACTGGTGAAAACGATATCACTTCCGAAGACGGTCTATTTAATAGCTATACTACTATTGAAAAACTTCCTAAAGTTAGAGTTCGTTTTGAACCTGTTGAACTATAAAACTTAATAGAACTATTAACATATTCGGGGTGGACTGTGTACTGTCTGCCCCGAAACTTAATATATATTTAGAGGTATTTATATATGCGTAAAGTATTTAATGTGTGTATGCTACTATTAAAGAGTAATAAAAAGTCTATTATAAATCAGGTGTTCTGGTGGCATTTAAAGACTGTTGGAGTAGTAATGGCAGTATCGTTATTTATAATAGGACTTTCTAACTATTACAATATGGGAAGAGAAGATACTTTAATACTATCTGTTATAATGTTCATATGTACTTTTGTAATAGTAGCTATTATAGATAAAAACTCTTTAAAAAAGTATCTAAGACCACTACAGGAGTTTTTAAACGTAGCTAATGGAATTAATAACGGAAAAGACCTATCTAAGCGTATAAAAATGGGTAGGGCAGGTTTAGAAATTCAAATGTTTTCTAAGACTTTTAATAGAATGTTCGATAGACTTCAACAGTCCTTTGAACGTGAAAAGCAGTTTTCTATAAACATATCCCATGAGATTAAAACGCCACTATCGGTAATAGTTTCTAACTGTGAGTACGCTCAAGACTGCTTAGATATCGACGACAAAGAAGAACTTCAAGAAACTTTAGATACTATTAACGTTCAGGCACAAAGGATATCTAATATCATCTCTCAACTTTCGTTACTATCTAAATTGGAAAACGATAGAAAACTGTTGGAGTTTGAGGAGTTTTCTATTAATGAACTTGTAGAAATTACTGCCGATGAAGTTTCTATGGAGTATGAAGATAAAGATATTACTATAAAGGTTCATTATGATGAGGATATCGTGGTAATAGCAGATAGAATTATGATTACCAGAATGTTTATAAACTTACTATCTAACTCCATGAAGTATGGTGTAGACGGTGGACATACCGACGTATACCTATATAAGCGTGATGAGTACTTAATCGGTAGGGTTTCTGATGACGGTATAGGTATATCCAAGGAGAATATAAATAACATTTGGGAACCTTTCTTTAGAGTAGACCATTCTAAAGAAAATAGTACGGGTTTGGGACTTCCTATGGTTAAAAAGATAGTAAATCTTCATGGTGGCAGTATATACGCTAAGAGTGTACTCGGGGAGGGTACAAACTTTCACTTTAAAGTTCCTATAGTAAAGATGTAGCCTATTGAATTTACAACTGTAGATTACAAATCTACTATAATATTATCTTAAAAAGTTTTGATATTGTCTAATATGCGTATTGAAATATTTCCCTTAATTTGATATTATTATAGTGTATATATATCTTTTAAGAGAGGACTTTTTAAACTATATGAAAAAGTATTCAAGTTTAATAACATTCATAGTAGCAATGGCGTTTGTAGTAGGTTGTTCTAATACTACAAGCGATACTCAAGACGCTTCTATTAACGTAGGGGATAGCACTCAGGAAGTCACTACTACTGTAGCTACTACTACTCAAGAAACTACCACTACTACTTTTGACTATCACAACTTAACCAAAGACACTTTTAACGATGAGGGAATATCCATATATCATGCAGAAGAGGGCTTTAAGATTTCCGATGAACTTAATCAAAAAATGATGGACTATATACAAGACTATCCACATAACTGTTCATTTTATATGGTAAATCTTGAAGACTATGCAACTTTTGGATATAATTCCGATACGTACATAGCTACGGCAAGTACTATAAAGTGTCCGTTTGCCTATTACTGTTATAAGGAAGTGGAAAGCGGTGAACATAGTTTTGATGAGGAAATACTCTATCAAAGCGGATACTATTCCAGCGGTACGGGAGTACTAAAAGGTGGCGGTGCTGGTACTTACTATTCTATAGAAGACCTTTTATACTACATGATTAACGATTCCGACAACGTAGCATACTTAATGCTACAGGACTATTTCGGTTATGAAGGCTATAACGATATGATATCTAATTGGGGATTTGAAACGTATCTTGACGGTGGTACTAAGTGGGGAAAGATATCTTCTCACGCTTTAGGGTACGTCTGGACGGAAATATATAATCAAAAAGATACTTCAAAAGAAATAGGTATGTTATACGATACCCTTTTAAATGCTAAGTATAACTTCTTTAATTGGCCTTTTCAAAACGCAGGATATGACTATAAGATTGCTCATAAATCAGGTTGGGCAGACCCTGGATATCACGATACGGGTATAGTACTAAGTGAACATCCATACGTAATAGTAGTCATGACCGATAGCGAAGGTTTAGATAGCGACGCAGGGTTCTTTTGTAATCTAACTCTTATGATTAATGAACTTCACGATGAGTATTTAGTATACCTTGGTCAAGAACCTTCTTCTACTACTCCTGCTGAAACTACCACAGAAGAAACTACTACTACCACTACAGAAGAAATAACCACCACTACGACCGAAGCTACTACCGAAGACACTACTACAGTGACTACCGTTCCAGATACTACTACCACTACGGAGGCTACTACTATAATCACTACTACAGAAGAAATAGTATATACTACTACTGCACCAGTAATAACGGTCACTTCACAAGATACCCCTATAGTTACTTCTTATGCAGACCCTAATCAAAATACACAACAGTATCAAACCTATGATGATGATAATATGTACTTCTAAAATAGGCTAACGTTGTAGACTAAATACATAAGGAGGTTTTTATTTATTATGATAGATATGCACGTTCACACTAACCATTCAGACGGTGAATACTCACCTAAAGAGGTTCTGCAAATGGCTAAAGATATAGGCATAACACATATGGCTATTACTGACCATGATACTATTTCAGGTTTAAAAGAGGCTCACCAATACGCCGATAGTTTTGGAATACGTCTTTTAAACGGTGTAGAGTTAGCCTCCGGTGAATATAGGTCTATGCATATACTATGTTTAGGATTTAAATATCCTAACGATACTCTACAGACCGTTTTGGATAGGTGGCTTAACGGTCGTAAGGAAAGAGCGTATCGCATATGTGACTATCTTTTAAGGGTACACAGTATAGACGTTAGTATTCAGGAAGTTAAAGCAGTATGTTCAGGTGAAGCTATAAGCAGAGTACACTTTGCACAGGTTCTAAAAAGTAGAGGCTATGTCGATACTATTCAAGAGGCTTTCGAAAAGTATTTAGATACTAAGGAGTTCCAAAGTGTAGATAGTCATAAACCTACTACCGAAAGAATATTAGACGTTATTCAGCAGTCTGGGGGAATGTCTGTATTGGCTCATCCGAGTTCTTTAAAGTTGGACGATGCTACTTTTGATAGTCTAATATGCCGATTAAAAGGGTTGGGTCTAAACGGTTTAGAGTGTTACTATTCCAAACACGATAAGGCTATGACTGAAAAGTATATCGCAGTCGCTAAAAAGTACAGTCTGTTGATAACTGGTGGTTCAGACTTTCACGGAGAACACGCTAAACCTAATCTAAAACTTGGTACAGGATACGATAATACTTTTTACTATAACGATATGGATACTTTTAATGTATTCTACAATCATCAGTTAAAAGAGTATTCCAAATAAGAGTTTTAATCTTATAATACGACAAAAGACAGGCTTACGAGTATTTAGTAAGCCTGTCTTCTGTTTTAAATTAAGACTATATTTATCTAAGGTTAGTATAACCCATAAGATACTTATCTATTTCTTTAGCTACTGAGCGTCCCTCTTGAATAGCCCATACTACTAAAGACTGTCCACGGTGCATATCACCAGCAGTGAATACTTTTGGAACGTTAGTAGCGTAACTATTTTCAGCAGTAGCAACGTTAGTTCTTGCATTTACCTCTACGCCAAAAGCGTCGGTAACGTACTGTTGAGAACCTAAAAATCCAGCAGCTATTAATACTAAGTCAGCGTCAAGATACTTTTCAGAACCTTCTATTTCTTTAAGTACTCTCTTACCGTCTTCGTTTACAAAGTGAACCTTTACAGTTTGAATACCACATAGATTTCCATTTTCGTCCTTGTAGAACTCTTTAACCGTAGTTTGGTATACTCTTGGGTCGTGACCGAATACTGCTATAGCCTCTTCTTGACCGTAGTCTGTTTTGCAGACTTTAGGCCATTCAGGCCAAGGATTATCAGCGGTTCTTTCGTCAGGAGCTTTAGGCATCATCTCTAATTGAGTTACAGACTTACAGCCGTGACGGATAGAAGTACCTACGCAGTCGTTACCAGTATCACCACCGCCTATTACTACTACGTTTTTATCCTTAGCGGAAATGTAAGTACCCTCAGCAAGGTTAGAGTCTAATAGACTCTTAGTGGTAGACTTTAAAAAGTCTACAGCGAAGTAGATACCTTTAGCATCTCTGCCTGTAGCGTTAATATCTCTTGGATTAGTAGCACCACAAGCAAGAACTACTGCGTCGTAATCTTCGATAATCTTTTTAGCGTCTACGTTTTCGCCAACGTTAGCATTGGTTACGAACTCTATGCCTTCAGCCTTCATTAGGTCAACACGTCTGTCTATTACAGACTTTTCTAACTTCATATTAGGAATACCATACATTAGTAGACCGCCTATTCTGTCGGCACGTTCGTATACTGTTACTTTGTGACCTCTTTTGTTTAGTTGCTGAGCGGTAGCTAAACCAGAAGGTCCAGAACCTATTACGGCTACAGTTTTGCCAGTCCTTAAAGTAGGAACTTTTGGCTCAATCAATCCGTTAGCGAAAGCGTTTTCTATGATAGCGTGTTCGTTCTCTCTTACAGATACAGGGTCGCCATTTAGACCACAAGTACAAGCCTTTTCACATAGAGCAGGACATACTCTTGATGTAAACTCAGGGAAGTTGTTAGTTAATAGTAGTCTATGGACGGCTTGGTCTAACTGACCACAGTATACAAGGTCGTTCCATTCTGGAATTAGATTGTTTAGTGGACAACCTGATACCATTCCGCATAACTTTTTACCAGATTGACAGAATGGAACTCCACAGTCCATACAACGAGCTCCTTGTAACTTCTGTTCTTCTGTAGAAAGAGGTATATGAAATTCGTTAAAATTTTTAATTCTTTCAGTAGGTTCTATAGCAGTGCTAACCTTTCTATCATATTCTAAAAAACCTGTAGGCTTACCCATTATATAATACCTCCCTTAAATTAATGAGCTTTGTTAGCGTAAAAAGCCTCTATTTGAGCCTCTTCGCTACTCATACCTTTTTCTTCATACTTAATAATAGTCGATAGCATACGAGCGTAATCATAAGGGAGTATCTTCTTAAACTTAGGTAGGTATTCATCAAAGTTATCGAGGATTTCCTTACCTTTTTGAGAATTAGTAGCGTTTACGTGTTCTTCGATAATGGATTTTAATTCGTTGATATCGTGCTTTTCGGTAACACTGTTTAAAGATACTAACTCTTTATTCATCTTCATGTATAGGTCTCTGTTTTCGTCAAGAACGTAAGCTACACCACCGCTCATACCTGCAGCGAAGTTTTTACCAGTTTTGCCGAGTACTACTACTCTACCACCAGTCATATATTCGCAACCGTGGTCGCCAACACCTTCAACTACTGCGGTAGCTCCAGAGTTACGTACACAGAAACGTTCGCCAGCTACACCATTGATGAACGCTTTACCACTCGTAGCACCATATAGTGCAACGTTACCAATGATAATGTTTTCATCTTGCTTGAATGTAGAGTTTGCTGGAGGATATACTATTAACTTACCACCTGATAGACCCTTACCAAAGTAGTCATTGCTATCGCCGATTAGTTCGAGGGTTAGACCTTTAGGAATAAAAGCACCAAAACTTTGACCACCACTGCCGTTACACTTAACAGTGTAAGTATCGTCTTCAAGTTCGTGGTCGCCGTATCTCTTGGTGATTTCAGAACCAAAGATAGTACCTACAGTTCTATCAGTATTAGTAACGTCTATTTCGATAGTCTTTTTAGTCTTATTCTTTAAAGCGGAGTTCATCTTCTTTAAGATTAAGGTTTCGTCTACGGTCTTGTTGAGTTCAAAGTCGTAGATATCGTCTTTATCGAAACCTCTCTTAACTGAACTATCGTTTACGTATGGATTGTATAGAATGTTAGTCATATCTATTTTTTTAGCTACGGTATCTTTAATATCGTCTCTAATCTTTAGTAAGTCGGAACGACCTACTAATTCATCTACAGTTCTGTAGCCTAACTTAGCCATGTATTCACGTAGTTCCTGAGCGATAAACTTCATAAAGTTTTCAACATATTCAGGCTTACCTTTAAAACGCTTTCTAAGTTCAGGATTTTGAGTAGCTATACCTACTGGACAGGTATCTAAGTTACATACTCTCATCATTACGCAACCCATAGTTACTAATGGAGCAGTAGCAAAACCGAACTCTTCAGCACCTAATAGTAAAGCTACTAATACGTCACGACCAGTCATTAACTTACCGTCGGTTTCTACTACTACCTTAGAACGTAAACCGTTCATGATGAGTGTTTGATGAGTTTCAGCAAGTCCTAATTCCCATGGAAGTCCTGCATTGTAGATAGAGTTTCTTGGTGCTGCACCAGTACCGCCGTCATATCCCGAAATTAATACTACTTGAGCGCCTGCTTTAGCAACACCAGCTGCTACAGTACCTACGCCAGCTTCGGATACTAACTTAACAGAAATTCTTGCATCTTTGTTAGCGTTCTTTAGGTCGTATATTAACTGTGCTAAGTCTTCAATAGAGTATATATCGTGGTGTGGTGGTGGGGATATTAATCCTACACCTGGTGTGGAGTGTCTTGTTTTAGCTACCCATGGATATACTTTGCCGGCTGGTAAGTGACCACCTTCACCAGGTTTTGCACCTTGAGCCATCTTAATTTGAAGTTCTTTAGCGTTTACTAAGTATTCCGAAGTTACGCCAAAACGTCCAGAAGCTACTTGTTTAATAGCAGAACATCTGTTATCACGGTTCTTTTTGCCAAGGTAAGGGAAGTCTTCTAATCTGTCAGGAGTTTCGCCACCTTCACCAGAGTTGGACTTACCACCTAATCTGTTCATAGCTATAGCCATAGTTTCGTGTGCTTCCTTGGAAATAGAACCATAAGACATAGCACCAGTTTTGAAACGCTTAACTATACTATCTACGCTTTCCACTTCGTCTATAGGAATGCCACCGTTTTCGTCGAACTTGAAGTCTAATATACTACGTAGGTTCATAAACCTATCTTCTCTGTTGATAGCCTCTACGTACTGTTTAAATAGACCGTAGTCGCCTCTTTGAGTGGATAGTTGTAGTAGGTGAATAGTCTCTGGAGTGTATAGATGTTCTTCCTTGTTGCTTCTTAACTTGTGACTACCTACACTATCTACGTCGATATCTACGTCTAATCCAAGTGGGTCGAATGCGGAAGAGTGTAGAGCCTCTATTCTCTTAGAGATATCGTTCATGGTTATACCGCCTACACGACTGACAGTATCTGTGAAGTACTTATCTATAACTTCCTTGCTAACGCCTATAGCCTCGAATATCTTAGAACCTTGATAGGATTGTATAGTGGATATACCCATTTTAGAGGCTATCTTGATAATTCCCTTTAATACGCACTTGTTATAGTCAGTTTCTGCTGCGTAGTAGTCTTTATCAAGAACGTTATCTCTAATTAAGTCCCTAATAGTTTCCTGTGCTAAGTATGGATTTATAGCACTTGCACCATAACCAAGTAGTGTAGCGAAATGGTGTACTTCTCTTGGTTCAGCAGTTTCAAGAATTATAGCTACAGAAGTTCTCTTTTTAGTACTTACTAAGTGTTGCTGTAAAGCCGATACGGCTAATAACGATGGCATAGGTACGTGATATTCATCCACTTCACGGTCGGAAAGAATTAGTATATTAGCACCGTCTTTGAAAGCCTTATCAGCTTCTACAAATAGGTGATGTATAGCCTTTTCGATAGCAGTACCTTTATAGTATGTCATAGGAATGGTAGCTACCTTAAAACCTTCGATATTCATAGACTTGATTTTTAACATATCAAGGCTTGTTAGTATAGGATTTTCTATCTTTAATACGTGACAGTTTTCAGGTTTTTCCTCTAAGATGTTACCGTCTTTACCAATATATACGCAGTTATCAGTTACTATTTCTTCTCTTATAGCGTCAAAAGGAGGGTTAGTAACCTGTGCGAATAGTTGCTTAAAGTAGTTGAATAGAGGAGGGTTCATATTGGATAGTGGAGGTAATGGACTATCCGCACCCATAGCCGCCATAGGTTCACCACCAGTCTTAGCCATAGGTAAGATACTGGTTCTGATATCCTCATAGGTGTAACCGAACGCTTTTTGTAGTCTTACTAACTCATCGTGTGAGTAGTGGATTAATCCTTTGCTTGGAATTTTTAAGTCTTTAAGTCTAACAAGGTTAGCGTCTAACCATTCACCATAAGGTTGACGGGTAGCATAGTATTCTTTAAGTTCGTCATCGTCGATTAGTTTACCCTTAACGGTATCTACTAATAACATCTTACCAGGACGTAGACGGTCTTTTTTAACTATCTTTTCTGCTGGAATATCTATAACGCCCACTTCGGAAGATAGTATTAAAAAGTCATCGGAAGTTATACAGTATCTTGAAGGTCTAAGACCGTTTCTATCTAATACTGCACCTACCATGTCGCCGTCGGAAAAGATTATAGAGGCTGGACCGTCCCAAGGTTCCATCATAGTAGCGTAGTACTGATAGAAGTCTTTCTTTTCTTTAGGCATAGTTCTATTATTCTTCCAAGGTTCAGGAATAGTAATCATAACTGCTAAAGGCATAGGCACGCCACCCATAATCATGAACTCTAAAGCGTTATCTAATCTTGCAGAGTCAGAACCTGCTGGATTGATGATAGGTAGTATCTTGTGCATAGGGTCTTTTAGAGGTTCACAAGATACTATTTCTTCTCTGGAAAGCATCTTGTCAACGTTACCAGTAATAGTGTTAATTTCGCCGTTATGGACGATAAATCTATTAGGGTGTGCCTTTTGCCAACTTGGATTGGTATTAGTTGAAAAACGTGAGTGTACAGTGGCAATAGCAGACTTGAAGTCTTTATGTTGTAGGTCGTCAAAGAATGAACGAAGTTCAGTAACTAAAAACATACCCTTATATACTATAGTTCTACTTGAAAGAGATACTACATAAGTAGTTTCGTTACTCTGTTCAAATACACGTCTTGCAATGTATAGTTTTCTATCAAAGTCTAAGCCTTTAGGACAGTCGGTAGGTCTTTTAACGAAGCCTTGCATGATACATGGCATACTCTCACGAGCCTTAGAACCTAACACGTCAGGATTAGTAGGAACGGTTCTCCAACCGATAAATTCCATACCTTCTTTTTGTACTATAATTTCAAATAGCTTTTTAGCCTGATTTTTCTTTAGTTCGTCTTGTGGGAAGAAGAACATACCTATACCATAGTCTCTTTCTTCGCCGATGTCAAAGCCAAGTTGGTCACATTCTTTTTTAAAGAATTCGTGACATATCTGTAATAATATACCTACACCGTCACCAGTTTTGCCTTCAGCATCTTTACCTGCACGGTGTTCCAAATTTTCTACTATACGAAGAGCGTTTTCCACTACTTCTCTTGATTTAATACCTTTAATATTAACTACCGAACCTATACCGCAGTTATCATGTTCAAACCTTGGATTGTATAGTCCTTGCTTTTCAAAAGGTTCTTGTATTTTAAAGTTATCCAAAAGTAACACACTCCTTATGAACTATTTTTTCTTAGATATGAAAGTCTTAATAGAAACCGTCTGTACGTATACCAAAAAAAGGCAAAGACACCCACCTATGAATGCTACAATTAAGTTTCATTCATAATTAATAAGCGTCTTTGCCTATGATATATAACGTATAAACATCTTTCTGAAAGTTATTATACACCATAAATTTTTATTTGTCAACAGGTTAGAAAAATTTTTTTGCTAAAATTCTTAATATATTTAGGCTTTTCACCGAAAAATCCCATTAGTTATTTAGCTAATGGGATTTTTAACTTAATATTTTTAAAGTTTAGCCGATATTTTTAGTAAATATCACGCACTGCAAAATGTTGGAATATTTTTAGTTTTTGAATTTTAACGTTCTCATAGAATTCAAAATGGCTATTACAGATACTCCAACGTCAGCGAATACAGCTAACCATATGTTGGCTATACCTAAAGCACCTAATATCATTACTATAACTTTTACGCTTATAGCGAATACTATGTTTTGCTTAACTATTCCAAGTGTACGTTTAGAAATGTTTATAGCGTCGGCTATTTTAGAGATGTCATCGTTCATTATTACTATATCAGAGATTTCTATAGCAGAGTCAGAACCTAAACCGCCCATAGCTACCGATACGTCAGATAGTGCTAATACTGGAGCGTCGTTGATACCGTCGCCGACGAACATAGTCTTTCTACCTTCATTCTTTAAGCCTTCTACTATAGAGGCTTTGTCTTGAGGCATTAGTTCGGCATGGTATTCGTCTACGCCTATTTCTTTAGATACTGCATTAGCTACTGCGTCTAAGTCACCAGTTAGCATGATAGTCTTTTGAATACCTAAAGATTTCAAACGTTCCATGGTAGTCTTAGCTGAAGGTTTAACTATATCGGATACTACTATATAGCCTAAATATTCAGTATCGTTAGCAACGTATACTATAGTTCCTATACTGTTAGAGGGTTCGCACTTGATACCGATACTGTTCATTAACGATAGATTGCCAACATAGATAGTGTTTCCGTCCACTTTAGCAGATATACCCTTACCAGCGATTTCTTTAGCTTCGGATACTCTATTTAGGTCTATACTCTTAGCGTACGCTTTCTTTAAAGATTTAGATACTGGGTGGTTTGAATATCCCTCAGCTAAAGCAGTAACTTCTAATAGTCTATCTTTTGATACTTTGTTAGTAGGTGATATCTCAGTAACTTCAAATACACCCTGTGTTAGAGTACCCGTCTTATCAAAAGCTATAGTATCTATAGTGGAAAGAGTTTCTAAACTGTTACTACCCTTAACTAATATACCACTGGAAGACGCTCCGCCTATACCACCAAAAAATCCAAGCGGTACGGATATTACTAATGCACATGGACAAGATATTACTAAAAACGTCATCGCACGATATACCCATGGCGAAAATGCGGAATGTGTTACTATAGGTGGTAGTATAGCTAATAATACTGCTAATATTACTACTATAGGAGTATAGTATTTAGCAAACTTAGTAATGAACTTTTCTGCTTTGGCTTTTTTAGAAGAAGCATTTTCTACTAAGTCCAAAATTTTAGATACTGTACTATCTGTGAATAACTTTTCGGTCTTTACCTTTATAGTACCTGTTAAGTTGATGTATCCACTGGTAGCCTTATCGCCTACAGAAAGACTTCTTGGAACGGACTCTCCAGTAATAGCGGAAGTATCTACAGAAGAAGAACCTTCGATAACTTCGCCGTCTATGGCAATCTTTTCACCAGCAGATACGGTTATTACGTCGCCTATTTTAAGTTCTTCAGGTGATACCTGTTTTAACTGACCGTCTACTTCTATAGTAGCGGTATCTGGTCTTATATCCATTAGGGAAGTTATAGACTTTCTTGACTTATTTACGGCATAGTCTTCAAAAAATTCTCCCACATTAAAGAATAACATTACTGCTACTGCTTCGGGATATTCGCCAGTAAAGAAAGCACCTATACTTGCTATTACCATTAAAAAGTTTTCGTCGAACACGTTGCCGTTTAAAATGTTCTTAAACGACTTTTTTATTACCTTATAGCTTAACACTATATAGGTTATAATATATGGTATTATTTGAACGTACCAATCGAAGTTTTTTAAAGGTAGCAACAGAGAGACTATAAATAATGCTACACCTATAGCAATCTGTCGGAGCTTTTTTTTCTGTTTTTTAGTAAACGTCATAAAAAACATCACCTTTCTAATATAGTATTACTTTATAGAAGTTACTCTATAACCTGCTTTTTCGATAGCTTGTGATATGGTGTCGTTAGAAACGTCTTTGGTTAAGGTTACGTACGCACAATTTTTTTCTAAACTTACAGTTGCGGATATGCCGTCTAATTCGTTTAGAGCCTTTTCAACTCTGTTGGTGCAATGGGAACACATCATACCTTTGATATATACTACTTTTTTAGTATTAATAGTAGGAATATCAGAAATACTTATGCTACTATCTATAGTATTAGCTTGTGGGGGATTAGTGTTACCATACTTACCGTGGAACGTCGTCTTAAACTTCCTTAGTCTTAGTGCGTTGGATACTACAAATATAGAACTTAAACTCATAGCTATAGAAGATACTATAGGATTTAGCCTTAAGTTCAAAGATAGGTAGAATACGCCTGAAGCTATAGGAATAGATATGGCATTATAGAAGAATGCCCAGAATAGGTTCTGTTTAATGTTCCTCATAACCGCTTTACTTAACTGAATGGCTGTAGCTACGTCTAATAGACTATTTTTCATAAGTATTATATCGGCTACGTCGATAGCTATATCAGTTCCTGAATAGAGTGAAATACCAGTATCTGCACGCATGAGTGCTGGAGCATCGTTAATGCCGTCGCCAACCATTATTACTTTTTTACCTTTAGACTTCAATTCGGAGACTACTCTTTCCTTATCTTGTGGGAGTACTTCTGCTATAACCTTATCGGCTTTTATGATGTTTCCTACATAGTTAGCAGTTTTAGAGTTATCACCAGTTAGTAGAACTACTTCCATGTTTAACTTTTTAAGTTCGGTAACTGCGTCTATACTGGATTGCTTAACGGTATCTGCTAAAGCTATAGTACCTATTAGATTGCCGTCTAATGCGAAGTATATTACAGTCTTACCTTGATTAGAAAGTTCTTCTACTTTAGAGGCTACCGAAGTAGTATCTATTGAGTATTCGTTCATAAGTTTAACGTTACCAGATAGTAGAACGTTACCGTCTATGTTTGCAGATAGTCCCGAACCTGCTAAAGATTGAAAGTCTGTAACTGTGTAGTTACTATCTAAAGTGTTAGTGTATTCACAGATAGCCTTAGCTAATGGGTGTTGAGATAGTATTTCTATAGACTTAGCGTATCTTAATAGAGTGTTATCGTCCATATTAATAGATATAACGTCTGTTACTGTAGGTCTGCCCTCTGTAACTGTACCTGTCTTATCCAATACTACCGTATTAGAATATGAAGTCTTTTCTAAAGCCTCGGCAGACTTGATTAGTATACCATTTTCAGCACCTCTACCAGTACCAGTCATAACCGCCGTAGGAGTGGCTAAACCTAAAGCACATGGGCAAGATATTACTAATACTGAGATTCCCATGCCTATACTAAAGCCTACACTATATCCTAATATTAACCATACTACAGTAACCAGTATAGCAATAGATACTATTATAGGTACGAATACTGAACTAATCTTATCGGCAATTCTGGTATAAGACGACTTAGTACCTGCAGTTTCTTCTACAAGTTGCACTATTTGAGATATCATAGTGTTTTCGCCAGTCTTTTCGGCGGTGAACTTGCAATAACCACCTACGCTTACTGTTCCGCCTATTACGTTATCTCCAACGGTTTTTTCTACTGGAATGCTTTCGCCAGTAATGGCTGATTGGTCTATTAAACAGTTGCCCTCTATGATAGTACCGTCACAAGCTATTTTGTCACCATGTTTAACTATTACAGTACCACCCACAGATAGTCTATCTAAAGGGATTTGAACTTCTTTTCCGTCTTTTAAGATAGTAGCCGTATCAGGGGAGAGGTTCAATAGTTTTTCTACTACCGAAGTAGTCTTCTTTTTAGAACGTGCTTCCATATACTTGCCTATAGATACTATAGTAGGTATCATACCAGCGGTTTCAAAGTACATATCTTGATGATAGTTCATAGCGGTGTCTAAGTCGTTTCTGCCTATGTAGTACATTACGGCAAACAACGAAAACAGGCTATAAGCAAACGATGAAACTATTCCTAAAGCCGTTAGAGTATCCATGTTAGGCGATTTAGACTTTAAAGCCTTAAAGCCTCTAATAACGTAGTTTCTATTAATGAACACCAACGGAAACGCTAATACTAACTGTGCTACTACGTTTATTCCCATGTTTTCCATGCCCGTTAGGATGCTTGGTAATGGAAAGTTTAACATATGTCCCATACACAGGTAGAATAGCGGTATAAAAAATATAGCTGAATATATTAACTGTAGTTTAGTCTGCTTTGCAGTGTCCACAGTAGGTGACGACTGTAAACTATCCTTATCATTTTCCAAAGTAGCAGTATATCCAGCTGAAACTACAGCGTCTATAATATCTTTAGAATTAGTTTTATTCTCATCATATTCTACTACCATAGAAGAGTTCATTAAGTTTACGTTTACGTTAGATACTCCTTCTACTTTAGCTACACTCTTTTCAACGTGAGAGCTACAGTTAGTACAGGTCATGCCACCCACTTTAAACTTTTCTTTAAACATATCGTTATCTCCTTATAATAGATACTATGTATAAAGAACGTCCATAGTAGACTACACTAAATTAATATGCCATATAAAGAGTTTTAATTTATTAGTAGAGTAGGTTCTTTATATGGCATACTTAATAATAAATATACTGTACTATAGAACGTTCTCCACATAGTGTAAGTATTAGTACTCTATTTCGGCGTCGTCATCGACCTTTTTGCAAGCCTTGTTAGCTTCTTTTAGTATTCTTGGGAAGTCGCTTTCTTCAGCCTCTAATACTAACTTTTGAGCCATAAAGTTTACAGTAGCGTCTTGAACGCCTTTAATCTTTTTAATAGCCTCTTCCATTTTAGCACCACAGTTTGCACAGTCTACAGTCATGTTAAAAGTTTTTTTCATAGTAAATACCTCCAAAAAATTTTAGTTTAAGTTAATAACTACTCTTGAACGTGTTCCATACCCTGATTAATAATAGTAGAAACGTGGTCATCAGCTAAGGAGTAGAATATAGTTTTACCATCTCTACGATACTTAATCAGTTGTGCCTGTTTAAGTATTCTTAGTTGGTGAGATATTGCTGATTGTGTCATTCCTAATACTTTAGCTAAGTCGCATACACACATTTCGGATACCGATAGAGCATATAGTATTCTAATTCTGGTATTATCCCCGAATATTTTAAATAGTTCGGATAGGTTTAATAGGGTATCATCATTAGGGGTAGCCTTATATACTCTTTCAATAATATCCTCATGTAAGTGCATATATTCAGAACAGTTTAGAATTTCGTTAATAGGATTTTTTTCTTGCATATTATCATCCTTTCATATGAACATCTGTTCATGTGTTTATTATATACCTAATATTTAGTTTTGTCAATAGTATTTTTAAAAATTTTTGAGGTGCATATTAATCTAAAAATGGTAATATATACACTTTGTATCTTGACAAACTTAGAATATGATAGTATAATAAAACTATTATCAAGTGCACAAACTTTGGAATATATTAAAACTTTATGGAAAGGGTATGATATCTATGGCTACTAAGTCAACTAAAGAACCTAAAGAGACTACTAATACTAAGGTGGAAGACGTTAAACCTAAAAGAAGTTATGTTCGCAAAAAGCCAGCTATTTCTACTTATATAGAGTACGATGACGTTCAACTAAGTCAAGAAAATTTAATAGAAAAAGCTAAAGACATACTATCTTCTTTAAATGAAGAAACTGATACCGTTAAAAAGTTTGCTTTTTATATCAAGCCAGCTGAAATGAAAATATTCTTTACTGTAGACGGAAAAGGTAAGGCTGAATACTGTATAGACTTAAAAAAGTAGTCTTACTATGGTATAAGCTGTATATTTAGCATAAGATTATATCGTTGACTTGGCATACTATACTGTTGGTCAACGATTTTTTTAACTTTTTGGAGGTGATAAGTATTCTAAACGCTAATATTGAGTATCTAAAAGATAAAACTTATAGACTAACTACCCGTTCTGGTGTGTATCTAATGAAGGATATAGACGGAAACATTATATATATCGGTAAGGCTAAAAACTTAAAAAACAGAGTATCCAGCTACTTTAGAGAGAGTGTAAATCACAACGCTAAAACTTTGAAGATGATTTCTAAAATTCACGACTACGACTTTATAGTTACCGATACCGAAGAAGAATGTCTACTATTAGAGTGTGGTCTTATTAAACAGTATAAGCCTAAGTATAACATTCTTTTAAAGGATAGCAAAGGCTATAGCTATATTAAAGTGTCTAAAGAGTCGTACCCTCGCATCACTTCCGAAAATCACAAAGACGACGACGGCAACTATATAGGTATATATACCAGTTCTTCTGTGGCTAAAAATACTGTAGATGAAGTCAATAGTGTATTTAAACTTCCTACCTGTAAGAAGAACTTTCCTAAAGACTTTAAAAAACAACGTCCATGTTTGAACTATCACATCGGTAAGTGTATGGGTCTATGTAAAGGTGAAGTATCACAAGCAGAGTACAACTTAATAGTCAAGCAAGCTATAGATTACATCAAACACGGTTCGGAACGTTCTATTGAAGAACTTACTCAGCAGATGTTACAGGCTTCTGAAACTTTAGACTTTGAACGTGCTATAGCTATCAGAAACAGAATAGAGTACATCAAAAGAGCCTCTACAGTACAGAAAGTTAAAGACGTATCTTGTGATAACTCCGACTTTATAGGAAAAGTTAGTGGTACTGAATGTACTTCTATATCTGTATTGAAGTATCGCTTAGGCAGACTGTTCGATAAAAAGAATTACTATATTCAAGATAGTTCCGAAAGTAGCATATTAGGACAGAGCGTTCTTGAAGAGTTTCTATTACAGTACTATACCTCCATACCTAAAGATGAACTTCCTAAAAACGTATATATAGACGAACCTTTGGAAGACGTTACAGAACTCTCTAAAGCTATTAGATGCAAGGTGCTATATCGTCAAAGAGGTGCTATAGCAGAATATCTATCTATGGCGAACGTCAACGCAAGCGAATACCTTTCTATTAAAGAGGGTAGAACCTCTAAAGAAGTTAAGGCTTTAGAGAAACTATCTAAAGTGTTAGGTTTAGCGTACGTTCCTAAACGTATAGAGGCTTACGATATTTCTAATATAGGTAACTCTGTAATGGTGGGTTCTATGGTGGTGTTTGAAAATGGTAGACCTAACAAGAGTATGTATCGTAAATTTTCTATCGATACTATATATACTCAAAATGATTACGCTTGCATGGAAAACGTACTAACCAGAAGGTTAAAGTATCTGTTAGTATCCAATACGCTAAAAGATGAAAGTTTTTCACAAAGACCAGACTTGATATTTGTAGACGGCGGTTCTATGCACGTTCAGGTAGTAAAGAAGTTGATTACTAAGCTATGCTTAAATATCGAAGTGTTCGGAATAGTAAAAGACGATAGACACAATACCAGAGCGATATCTTCTTACGACGGCAAAGAGATACACCTTTCTAAGTTAGATGAGGCTTTTAAACTATTGGTATACATTCAAGATGAGATGCACCGTGTAGCGATATCCTATGCAAGAAAAAAACATCTTAAAAGTACCATATCTATGGATTTGACCTCCGTTAAGGGTATAGGCGAAAAGAAGGCTATACTATTAATGTCACACTACAAGACTATAGACGCTATGAAAGAAGTTACTGCTGAAGAACTCAAAGACGTAGCTAAACTCTCTAATGATGTAGCCAACGCTTTATATGACTATTTACACTCTACTTTTTAGTATCTTAATAGAGTAGACAAACTAATAATAGTATGATATAATATCTATAATTAAACACAGGTAGTCAATCGACTGTGTATGTATTTAAACTATGAGGTGATATTTTAACATGAGAGTTATTACAGGTTCTGCTCGTGGCAGAAAGCTAAAGTCTTTAGAAGGTCTTGACGTTAGACCTACTACCGATAAGGTTAAAGAAGCTATATTTTCGGCTATACAGTTTAATATCGAAGGTGCTACAGTGTTAGACTTATTCTCTGGTAGCGGACAGATGGGCATAGAGGCTATCAGTAGGGGAGCTAATATGGTATACTTTACTGACATTTCCAAAGCCTCGGTAAACTGCACTAAGGAAAATTTACAGTCGTTAGGATTTTTGGATAGTGCTAAGGTGTTCAATATTAACGCCGTTGACTACGTTAAGACTACTACTACTAAGTTCGATGTGGTATTTTTAGACCCTCCATACTCTAAAGGATTAATACTTGAAATACTGCCTCTACTACAAGGTAAGATGAATAATGGCGGTGTAGTGGTATGCGAACATGAAAAGGGTTTAGAACTCCCTGATACCGTCGGCGAACTTATCAAAAAAAAGCGTAAGAAAAAGTATTCCTATGGCGAAAAGATAGAAGTTACTATATATACTTACGGTTCTGAGGAGGTTCTTTAAGTATGAGAAGAATAGCAGTGTGTCCAGGAAGTTTTGACCCCGTTACTTTAGGACATATAGATATCTTTAATAGAGCCTCTAAGCTATTTGATAAGGTTATAGTTTTAGTGTCGGTAAATCCTACCAAAAGACCTTCTTTTACACCTTTGGAAAGAATACTTATGATAGAACGTGTTACCAACAGTATGGATAACGTAGTAATAGATATTCTTGACGGTCTTCTTGCTGACTATGTTGAACGTGTTGGAGCTTGTGCTATAGTTAAAGGTCTACGTGCCGTTAGTGACTTTGAATATGAGTTTCAAATGGCTTTGGCTAACCGAAAACTATATCCTAATGCCGAAACCGTGTTTATTCCTACCGCTTCGGAAAATATGTATCTAAGTTCCAGTGTGGTTAAACAGATAGCTATGTACGGTGGCGATATTAGTACCTTTGTACCTGCCGAAATACTAAAGGATATTCAAGATAGAATAGGAAAGTGTAGTGATTGATTATGAGTAAGAATATTGAAACTATTATAAATCAGTTAGAAGAGTTGGTGAACAGTGCTAAGTCGATGCCTTTTGCTAATAAGGTTCTAATAGACGATGAACGTGTTAGAGATATTATAGAAGATATGCGTAAAAATCTTCCAGAAGAGATTAAACGTGCAAGGTATATCGATAACGACAAGGACAAGATACTATCCGAAGCCAGAAAAAAAGCTGACGATTTAGTCAGTACTGCCGAAAACCGTTCTAATTCGTTAGTGCGTACCGCTGAAGAACGTTCTAAAGAGTTAGTGGATACTTCTAACGCTAAGGCTAACGAAATTCTTACTAATGCTAAGGAACAGGCTAAAAACTTAATTAATGAAAATAGTATCACTCAAGAGGCTTTAAAAAAGGCAGAACTTATTATTAATACTGCTCAAAAAAAGGCGGAAGAAATTACTACTAACGCTCAGAAAAAAGCAGATAAGACCATTAATACCGCCGAAAATAATGCTAACGCTCTAAAAACTGCTACTAATGAGTATATTCTTAAAAATTTAACCAGTTCTGAAGCCGTTCTTAAAGCAAGTTTAGAAGGAATTGTAAAGACTAAAGACGTAATACTTAAAGCAAACCATTCTAAAAATAACGAACCACTTTAATATATTAAAAAATACACAGTCTATTAACAGTTTGTTGATGAAAAGTTCATAAATGTATACTATAATATTTACATAAGGTTAAACGCAACGGGGCGTATCAGTACATATAGTATCGATATGCCCTTTTTTTAATCAACTATGTATATATATTAGGAGGACTTTTTTATGGATAAAATAGACGTTATGTTAATCAATCTATTACAGGAAAACGCAAGATACCCTTTAAAACAGTTAGCATCTAAGGTGTTTCTATCTGCACCCGCAGTATCTTCCAGAATAGATAAGTTAGAAAAGCAAGGCATAATAATAGGATACAACACCGCCGTGGATATGCAAAAACTTGGATATCATATTACAGCATTTATAAACCTTGAACTTGCTGCTAATCAAAAGACTGAGTTTTATCCATTTATTAGAGACTGTCCTAACGTTTTAGAGTGCGACTGCATAACTGGTAAGTATTCTATGCTAATTAAAGTGGCTTTTCCAAGCACTCAGGAATTGGATATGTTCATTGGACATCTTCAAACTTTTGGAAGTACCTCTACTCAGATAGTATTTTCTACACCAGTTCCACGCCGTGAGATTACTGTAATATAGCTATTTACTATATATCCGCTATGTGCTATAATAGTATATATTATATACTACTATAGGAGGAAAAAAGTTTGAGCAGACTATTAAAGATAATACTATATACTCTATCGGTAGTTACTACTGTATGCGGTATAGTGCTATTCAGTTCGGGGGCAAGTGACTTTTTTAAGATAACGTTCGGTACTACTGTAGATATCAACACTAACGATACTTCACAGTATACTAAAGATACCATGGCTTGCGGTACGGTGTACTATACGATAGATACCATAGCTAACGCTAACGATACTATATACTACTTAGTTCCTACTAAGTCGGAAAAGTATTTGATAGTAGCTACCAGTAATCAAACCCAAATAGATACACTAAATACTATAGCTTCACAGACGTATGAGTATCTAAAGGGTGATTTACAAGATACTACTACTAACTTAGAGGTCGAAGGAAGACTATCCGATATGGACGGCGACTTACAGAGTATGTTGTACTCTTGGTGCAAAAGTACTAACTACTTTGGCGATGAAACTACTTCTGAAATCTCACAACAGGTACTACCTTATGTGCTATACTGTCAAGATTGGCAGTCTATTAAGACGATATCCATATTAGCTATAGTGGTTATAGTATTAGGTGTATCTGGAATAGTAGCTACTACCATAGCAAGCAAAAAAGTTTAAACTACTAATAAGTCAAAAACAGTCGGTATATCTTTACGATACACCGACTATATTTTTAATACTTTTTATTTAATTAATATCATTATTCTTTGGTAGGCTCTAATACTGAGTAGTTACCTTCTTCACGCTTGTATACTACGTTAGTTTCGCCAGTAGTAGCGTTTAAGAACATAAAGAAGTTATGTCCAAGCATATTCATTTGTAGAATAGCCTCTTCTACGTCCATAGGTCTAAGAGTGAACTTTTTGTGCTTAACTACATCGTAAGAAGTCTGTTCTTCCACGGTATCGGTAGTAGATATATCTTTAAAAGCAGTATCTTTAAGACGTTTTTCAACCTTAGTCTTGTGCTTACGAATTTGACGGATAATCTTATCTACGCAAGCATCTAAAGCGTCTTCCTTATCTACTGCGGACTGTTCTGCACGGAAGATTATACCGTTGTATCTAACGGTAACTTCTATAATAATTAAGTTTTTATGTTCAGATATTAATACTTTAGCAGTAGCATCTTCGCCAAAGAACTTATTAAGTTTGGCATTAATCTTCTTTTCTGCATACTCATCAAAAGTTTGTGGTATTTGCATCTGTTTAGCTGTAATAGTAGTTTTCAAAGTAATTCCTCCTTAATAATACAATGTTGTGATATTCACTAATTGTATTAATTATTATGATTGTATTATATCATAATTGTACAAAAAAATCAAGTACTTTTTTAAAATTTTTTTAGATTTCCTCAAAAAATGCACTATGTTTCATTAAATATTCACTTTGGGAACACTCTATTAACATACTCTTAATGTATGCACTTGCAACGGATATATTGTATAAAGGTATAGCTCCACTTTTTAGTATAGCGTCTTTGGTAGCATAGGAATTTTTAGTACGCTTTATAGAGGCTACATATATACGCTTGTCCTTATGGTTGGATATAAACTCTAATAGTGAGTACTTTCCATTGACAGTACAAGCCGTTCCAGAATGATATAGATATATCACTATACTGGTAGTATCTTCTGGCACGGATATTGCAGAGTAGTCTAACCCTGTATAGGTTCTAATTAGCATAGGGTGGCTATTGGATAGGTCTATACCGTCTTGAAATAGACTTCTTCTGTTAGCCATTATGTCTATAACTTCAGGATTTACGTTTTCGATATAGTTATAGGTACTGTGTACTAAGTTGTGATTCTGTATGGTCATAAAAGGTTGACCACCGAATGCAGAAAAGTTATCGGTGTAGCTATCGCATTCGTTTAACCTTGTAGATAGGAATATGTTCATACTATGAGTAATACTATCTTTCCAAACCACAAAACATCCTCTTAAAGATTGATTTCTTATGATATCTATAGCACCCTCGAAATTTTCTAAACCGTTAGCTTTTGGATTGGAAAGTTCATAGTTGCTTGCTACCATTATTACAGGTATCTTAAAGTGACGAGTTATCATTCCCACGAACGCACTGGTATATGCTAAAGTATCGCTACCATGAGTTATTATTATTCCGTCATAGTTAGAGAGTTTTATACTTAATAGAGTATTTCCTAAAGTCTGTAGGGTTTCTAAAGTAAAGTTTTCACTTAATAGATTTACAGGCTGAATAGTTTCAAACTCTATAAGACTTGTATCATACTTCAATCTGTATATATCCACGATATTATAAGAGTTTGTAGCTACGTCTATAATTCCATCGTTGGACTTACTTCCAATAGTTCCGCCCGTCATGATTACTAATATTTTTGGATTTGGCTTCAAAAAAATCATCTCCTTAGAGTATTACAGGTATAGTTTTAGTTGAAGTGTCTAACGTTTTCAGTTAGCCATAGGCTTATAAACAGTCTTGCTTCGTCTTGATATTCAGGTTTTACCATGTAGTAGATGTAACTTTCTAATACGCTCAGGTCAGGTAGAGGTCTACCTTCTATTTTGAAGTTAGAGTATCCCATAGGTACGTACTTATTGTATATATCTTCTGGTTTTATGTGAGTTGCAAGTTTAGTAGTTTCATAGAACTGTTTTTCCATATATGGACATTTAAAGTCTTCTGACTGCATAGGTGCGTTAGGATTTTTCTTCATGTGTTTGGCAAGCTGAATTTGAAAGTTGCCTATGTATTCGTAGTGTTCTTTTCTACGTGGACAGTTTGGAATACAACATGGATTTATTAACAGTTCGCACTTATCCTTGTTAGGTATCTGTTCCAATTTGGAGTATTTGTTGTTATAGTTGTAATCCAGTACTACTAAGCTATAGTCTTTTAGTAGTTCTTGGTTTAGTTTGGAAGTATCTTCTATCTGCTTACAGGTGGAAGATACTATTTTATACTTAGGATAGTTAGTTCTTATGTAGTCCTCAAGAATAGGTGACATGACTATTACTTCATTAAGACCGTTTTCGGCTACTTTTAAGCACCAGTTACAGAACTCATCGTTCAGTAAGTCTTCGGTAATCATAGGATTACTAAAAGTATATCTGCATGGAATACCACGCCTATTAAATTCATTTAGAATAATTCTCATATACTGTCTGTCCATACGTCCGCTTATAGAACGTCCGCCATTCCATACCGCAGTAGGAAAAGCACCGTATACCGAACCTATCTTTACGCCGTCGTAAAAGTAGTACGGACGCATACGCATAGTTTCGTATAGCAGAATGTTTAACTTAAAGTGTCTAACAAAGTCGGGTAGATGATACTTAATATCCATTATAATAATAGTTCCTTTCTGTTAGTTTAATTCTATAGTAATGGTAAGGTCTGGGTCTTTAGGTGGCTTAGTAACTTCCGGTTCACCGTCGGAAGAACCTACTGTAGTATTCTTTTTAGAGTTGAGATAGTCCCAAACGTTAGTAGTTATGTTAGTAGCGTCTACGGTGATATTGGTATTAGTTACTATTTCCCTGTTAGCTATACTGCTTTTTTTAGTGCCTACTGACGCTATAGACCACATTACCACTACTATGACTAAAGCTATCATGATATATATTAAATGTTTTCCCAAATAATCACTTCCTAAATAGATAGTATTTAGTCTATTATAACAGATTTTTTGTATTTAGTAAATATATTATGTGCAAAAATATTATTCTGCATATGATGACGTTATACCAAAGTACTCTTCTAAGGTTAGGTCGTTTTGATATAGTGTAGTAGCTAAGTCAACACCTACGTATCTTAGATGCCAAGGTTCATATTTGTAACCTGTGATATCTTCTTTAGTCTTAGGATATCTGATTATGAAGCCGTACTTGTAGCAGTTTTTAGCTACCCATTTTCCTTCGTCGGTGTATGCGAAACTATCGGATATGGTGTTTAAATCGAAACATAGTCCCGTTTGATGTTCGGAGTGTCCTGCCCTTGCTGAGTAAGTATCCGCTAAAGTTTTACCGTCACGATTTACGTATCGTTGATATAGTCCCTTTTGATACGTATAAGAACGGTATCCCGAAGATATGTATAGGTTCAATCCCTGTTTAGAGGCTTCGGTTTTCATGACGTTGAATGCGTTTTGAGTATCTGTAGTTATGGTATCGTTAGCAGGTGCATAGTCGCTTGGAATGGAATACGTCTTGTTTACTATTAGTACGCCGTCCACATACGTTAGACCGTTGGCATCATAGATAGTATGTCCATTAGAAGTAGTACCTACTATCTGTAAAGGTGTAGCATACTTTAAAGAACTCCAACCGACGTTTCCATTGTAGGTATACTTTCCCCATGTAACACCATCGGAACTTATAGCAGTTTCTATTACTGATATTACGGTATCTTTAGGAACTATTCCATAAGAAGAGTATTCTGTACCTGCACCGTCACGAAAGTTCAAGTTAGAAGTTAATATGTAAGGTGTAGAACTATCTTGTTTAGTGATAGGTTCTTTAAGTCCTAATACTATCTGCTTTAAGTTTAAGATATCTTTAGAGTTAGTAGTGCCATTATCGTCCACGTCGAAGTTACTGTTAGCGTTGGAGTTCAACACTGCTTGTTTAAGGTTTACTAAGTCCAATACGTTGATACTGCCGTCTTGGTTGTTATCGCCTTGAATGTATGCGTTAGTGTTCATAGTAGGCAGTATACTAACTATCATAATAGCACTTAATATAGTAGTTTTTAAGTTCATAGATACGTTCCTTTCTGTAAGTATGTATAGTTTACGGATATATTATACAATAATTATATCACAAATATTAGCAAAATTGTTACACATTTATGAATTATGTATTTATTCTAAAGTACGAGCATATCTATATTAACGTGAGGTGATATATGATGAGTATTAATACAGTATACAAGTATCTTCCTGAAAGAATTAGAACGCCACTATTAAAAGCTAACTTTAACGTACAAGATATTCAAGAAATAAGACTACGTGTGAACAGACCTATAGGTATAGACATCTATAGTAAAGAACAGTATCTTAACAGTAACGGAACTCTTTCAGATAACTATCAAGACGGTATAGTGTGCGATAAAAACGATATCTTTAGAAGTTTTGAAAGTATATGTGACTATTCAGTACATAGCTATACTAACGAACTATCTCAAGGATATGTTACTCTAAACGGCGGAAACAGAGTAGGCATATGTGGTACATATATCTTTAAAGATAACAGAGTAAGCACCATTAAAGACGTAAACGCTTTGAACTTTAGAATAGCTAATCAGGTTAGAGGCTGTGCAGTGGATATTCTTGATAGAATAGACTTTTCTACCCCTAAAGGTATACTAATAGTAGGTCGTCCGTTAAGTGCTAAGACTACCATTCTACGTGACCTATGCAGAATGGTTTCCAATAAGTATAAACTTTCTATTATAGATGAACGTTCCGAACTGTGTGGCGTATATGCTGGCGTTCCTCAAAATGATATTGGTATCAAGTGCGATATATTCAACAACTATCCAAAAGATGTTGGTATAAACATGGCTATTAGAACTATGTCACCTGATATTATAGCTTGTGATGAAATAGGTTCTGTTAAGGATATCAACGCTATAAAGTTGGGTTCTATATGCGGAGTTAAGTTTCTGTGTACTGCTCATTTTGATAGCATTAAATCGGTTATGGAAAGTTCCAACTACTATGAGATATTAAACTCTAACGCTTTTGACTATGTGGTTCTACTGGGTAACGGAAACAACATTGGAAGAGTGTTAGACGTAAAAAGACTATCTTAATCTTAGAGGTATGCCGTATGTTAAAAGTATTAGGAGCTATACTTATAGTACTATCTGGTGGAATAGTAGGAGTATATCTTTCTATGGGTTTGCGTAACAGAATACTATCCATTAGCAGTATATATTCTCTATTGAACTACTTTAGCGTATCGTTAAGATATACCGCACCTACAGTATGGCAACTTATGGACAGTGCTTGTGAAAATCCTGAATACAAAAGCTTAAAGTTCCTGAGCATACTTAAGTCTAAAAGTTTAGAAGAAGTATCTTTTGAAGAGGCTTGGAACTATAGCCTATCTTTAGATAGTACTATCAAGTTGGAAGAAAAAAACATCTTATACAGTGTGGGAAACTCTTTAGGTAAAGTCGGCTTAGAAGAGAGTATTTCTAATCTAAACTTGGCTATGGAACGTATTAAGACTATACAGTTGAAGGCTACACAAGAGTATTCTAAAAAAGGAAATCTGTTTAGATGGCTTGGTCTATTGGGTGGCTTGATGATAGCTATACTAATAGTGTAATATAAGTATAAGGTTGGTGAACGTCTTTTGAACTTAGACCTAATCTTTAAGATTGCTGGTGTGGGTATAATAACCGCAGTACTTAATATAGTCCTAAAAAAAGCAGACCGTGAAGACCAAGCTATGCTTATGTGTTTAGCTGGTATAGTGGTAGTTCTGTTAATGCTTATAGATGAGATAGCCTCTCTATTTGAAACCGTTAAGTTGTTATTTGCTCTATGATAAATATACTTGCCGTTAGTGGCGTGATAGTATGCGTGGTGATACTATGCAAGGCTTTAGAACAGTCTTCTAAAGAGTATACTATAGTAGTTTCGATATGTGCAAGCATACTATTGTTATCTTATATACTGGTACGTGTTAGCGACGTTTTAGACTATGTATTTCAGCTGACCGCCATAGTAGACGATACCGAACGTATATATACCGTTCTATTGAAAACTTTGGGAGTGTGCATAGTAACCAACTTAGCCGTGGATATCTGCAAAGATGCAGGCGAAAATACACTATCTTCGGTAGTGCTTATGGCTGGAAAAGTATGTATACTAACTATGACGCTTCCACTATTAAAAGAATTTTTCTATATGGTAAAAAGTCTAATAGCTTTTTAAAGTTAAAATATTTAGAAGGTGATAACCATTTTAGAAGAAGTTATGCAATCTTTAGAGGATATTTCTAATGTGGACATATCTAACTACGACTTAAACGACCTATCTTTTAGCGATATATATATGGACATCTTATGTAGTATAAAGCAGAGTATCACATTCCCTATAGAGTTAATAACTTCTTTGTTAGCTTGTATACTAATTACTGCGTTGATGCGTTCGTTTAGTGATGCTACTAAACATCAAAAGATATATAACATAGTATGCGTGCTGATATGTATTAAGATAGTAGTACAACCTATATCTTATGCTATCTTGGAAGTAAAAGATACTATGTTAAATAGCAGTATGTTTATAAGTTCGTATATACCCATACTGTCTGGAATGTTGGTTACTACTGGTATGTTAGGAACTTCTGCTACCTATAGCATGATTACATACTTTGCCTGTCAACTATGGATAGTGTTCGCTAATAGTATAGTACTTCCATTGATGAGTATATCTTTGGCTATATCGTGTGTGAATAGTATCTGTCCAGAGGTTTCGCTAAGTGAGGTTATAAAGTCTATTAAGCAGTGCGTACACTGGAGCATGAGTGTAGCCATGTTTATCTTTTCGGGGGTAATGTCAATACAGACTGCAATATCTAATGCCAGTGATAAAGTTTCAGCTAAGGCTTTAAAGTTCGTGGTATCTAATGGAGTGCCTATAGTAGGAAGTGCCGTTTCGGATATCTGTGGAACTATTAAGTCAAGTTTGATACTATTAAAGTCTGGTGTTGGACTTATAGGCATAGTAGTACTACTAATCAACGTACTACCACCTATAGTCAACGTGGGAATAGTTAGACTAATAATAACACTATGTGAAACGTTATGCACTATGTTCGATTTAAAGAGTATAAAAGGTTTTCTTTCTGACGTTTCGGCAGTACTTTCGGCACTGTTTTCTTGTGCGGTGTGCTTTGCTATTACGTTTATAGTTTCTACAGGGGCTATTATTCTATTGGTAAGTTGAGGTGCATATCATGAACGTTATACAGTCCACAGTATTGATAGTATGCGTAGTAAGTATAATATTCTGTATAGTGTCTAACGTGATAGATACTTCTAAGTTTGAAAAAGAACTCCGTTTGATATTCTTTAGTATACTAATCACCACGGTGTTGAAATCGGTAGCTAACATAGATACTTCCAACTTACAATGGGACTATCTGGGTGAAAGTTTACAGTATACCGACCAATCGGAAGTATATAAGCAAGTGGCGACTACACAAGTAGAAACTTCTATTCAGCAACTATTACAAGATAACGGCTTACACTGTGAAAATATTTCGTTGGACATAAATATAACAGAAGATAGTAGCATATCTATTAATAAGGTACTACTCAACGTAGACGATTTTCAAAAAGCCTGTTATCTATTAAGGCAGAACTTTGGCGATAGTATTATTATTTCGGAGTGGTAGACTATGCAAAGTATAAAACTATACTATAACAAGTTATGTGTATTTTTAAAGTCTAAAAATGGAGTTAAGTTTAGCGTATGTGTAGGTCTGTTAGGATTGCTATTAATACTACTTTCGGACTGTTCTTCTAATAGTGCAAGCGATAGTTCCAATGCCGTCAGTACTACTGAATTTTCCTCTACAGACTACAAAAAAGACTTAGAAGACAGTCTATGCAATCTAATACAGTCGGTAGAGGGTGCAGGCGATACGAAAGTTATGGTTACTATTAAAGGCAGTCAAATTAATAACTACGTAAAAGACGTTAAACAACAAGAGAGTTCTAACGGTACTATAGAGTATCAGAGTAACTATATTACTATCAATTCTTCTGAGGGAAAGTCTGCTTTAATAAGTTCTACAGACTTACCTCAAATAGAAGGTGTGGTTATACTATGTAAAGGAGGTTCTAAAAGTTCGGTTAAAGAGAGTATCTATTTAATAGTAACTGCTCTAACGGGACTATCTTCCGATAGAGTGTACGTTGGGCAGTTAGAAGATTAATACAATACTATGGGAGGCTTTTGGACTATGAAAAAGTTTAGTCTAATTATTGGTAAGAAACAGATAATCCTTGCTTGCTTGACTATGATATTAGCTATAGCAGTATACGTAAACTACATACTCGCCGACGGTAACGGTTTAGTGAGCATCGACGATGTAGCAGAAGTTAATCAGCTAACCCAAAGTGATACTAAAAACTATGGTGATACCGAGTACGTCAACGTAGACGCTAATGGCAACAGTAACTCCGCAGAGGTAGAGGCTGACGACTATTTTGCACAGGCTCGATTGGATAGACTTACCAGTCGTGACAACGCTATACAGACTATTCAAACTGCTATAGGTGGTGGCGACCTTACTAACGACGAAATGGTCACTAAGGCTTTAGAGGCTGTATCTATTTCACAACTTTCTGAGAGTGAAAATACTATAGAAACTTTAGTTAAGGCTCTGAACATATCCGACTGTATAGCCTATCTTGAAAACGATAGTGCTAAGATAGTAGTAAAGTCCGACGGCTTAAACGCTCAACAGGTAGCCTCTATTAAAGAGATTATTCTTAGCGAAATTACTATTCCTGCCGAAAACATAAAGATTATAGAAATGTCCTAACGTATAACAAACTTCCGTAATATACCAATGCGTTTCACGAAATGATACTATCATTTCGTGACTTTTTTGTCTAAAAATAAATATTAAATATTGTTGCATAGAACTTATTTTTGTGGTATAATATTTTAGAATACATATATAATATTTTTTCGGAGGTTATTTTTGTAAATGAAAGATACGGAACATATTGTAAGACATACTATCCGTGATAGTGCCTTTAAACTGCTATTTGAATACTATCTACGTGGAGATACTATAGAAGAAATATATAGTATCTATTTAGACTACGAAATAGATGGCATAATACTAAACGATGACGTTAAACTATTAATATCTGGAGTGTTAGAACGTCAGCCACAGTTAGACGAAGTAATATCTAAGTATAGCAGAAACAGAAGTATTAATCGTATTAACAAGGTTGACCTTGTAATTCTAAGAATGGCTATATACGAAATACTATTCGACGATAAAATTCCTACAAACTCCGCTATTAGCGAAGCAGTACTACTTGCTCAAGAGTATGCTACTTCTAAAGACGTTAAGTACGTAAACGGAGTATTGGGTTCTTACTCAAGAGAACTTTCTACTAATGAAGACTAACAATAAGTACTATTTGGGTATAGATACCAGTAACTATACAACCTCGGTAGCTATTATAGACCAAAACTTCAACCTAATACAGTATAGACAGTTATTACCTGTCAAAAAGGGTGAAAAGGGTATTCGTCAAAGTGATGCGGTATTTCATCACACTAAACAGATACCCGTACTATTAGAAAGTCTATTCGATGAGGTTGGCAATGTGGATATATCTTCTATAGGGGTATCTGTAAAGCCTACTTCAGTAGAAGGTTCTTATATGCCATGCTTTTTGGTAGGCGAAACTGTAGCACGTTCTATAGGAACTACTGCTAATATACCCGTGTACAATACTACTCATCAAGTGGGACACGTATTAGCTGGAATAGTATCTTCTAAGCAGTACGATATGTTAAACAGTCCGTTTATAGCTTTTCACGTTAGCGGAGGTACTACCGACTGTCTATTGTGTACGCCTAATAGTGAACACGTTTTGGATATAAAGTTAGTAGCTTCTTCTTTGGATTTAAAAGGCGGTCAGTTGGTAGACAGAGTAGGAGTATCTTTAGGTTTAGACTTTCCTTGTGGAAAACAGTTGGAAAGTCTTGCTATGTTAAGCGATAAGTCTTTTAAGGTTAAGGCTACACTAAAAAATGGTAACTGTTGCCTATCTGGTATAGAAAACCTTTGTAATAAGATGTTATTGTCTGGGGAAAATCATAGCGATATAGCTATGTTCTGTTTGGAACATATATACAAGGCTATCCACGGTATGACTAAACACGCTATACGATTATACGGTAGTATGCCTATACTATACGTTGGCGGAGTTATGTCTAATAGTATTATAAAGAGTAAGCTATCTAAAGACTTTAGGTGTAGTTTTGCTACCACAGAATACTCTTGTGATAACGCTTTGGGCGTGGCATACTATGGCAAGCTACTATATGATGATATACACTAACTATTAATAGTCTATTTTGGAGATGATATATTATGAAACTTGAAAATAAAGAACTACTATCTAACTATGTTAAGTTAGTAGAAGATAGTCTATATAAGTATAACGTAGTAACTGAAGATACTCAGCTACACCGAAGCGTTATAGATGCTATGAACTATTCATTATCGGCAGGTGGTAAACGTCTTAGACCTGTATTGGCTATGGAATTTTGCAAAGTGTGTGGTGGTTCTATACAAGACGCTTTAGACGTGGCTTGTTGTATAGAAATGATACATACAAGTTCGCTAATTCATGATGACCTTCCTTGCATGGATAACGACGACTTTAGACGTGGTAAACCTTCTTGTCATAAGCAGTTTGAAGAAAGTATAGCCTTATTAGCTGGCGATAATCTTTTAATTAAACCTTTTGAAGTAGTGGCTAAAAATACTAATCTTAACGATACTACTAAAGTTAAGATTATGGAAACTCTATCTATGGGTGTTAGCAGTATAATAGGTGGTCAAGTACTCGATTTGGAAAATGAACATCGTAAAGACGTTACAGAAGAAATTCTACTTAAAACCTATACTAAAAAAACCAGTGACTTAATTAAAACTGCTTGTGTATGTGGTTGTCTATGTGCTAATAAACATCAAGACTACATTCCTTTAGCGTGTGAATATGCCGAAAACTTAGGCATAGCTTTTCAAATTATAGACGATATTTTGGACGTTACCAGTACTCAGGAAGTATTAGGTAAACCTATCGGTAGCGACCAAGAACAGAATAAGACTACTTTTATTACTCTATTTGGTCTACAGACTGCTCAAAAAAAGGCTAAAGTATACACTGGTAAGGCTTTAAAGGTATTAACCCAAATGGATAATAGTGATTTTTTAATAGACTTGACTAATAATCTTTTAAACCGTGAGTATTAATTTTAGATAGTATAGTCACTTCTATAGATGGGAGAATTTTATTTTGATTTACAATGGAGTAATCGTTTCGGCTGTAACGGCGTGGGCAGTCGCTCAGATTATAAAGACCCTTTTACATGGTATTAAGTTTAAACACTTTTATGCTCAACGCCTTATAGGGGCGGGCGGTATGCCAAGTTCTCATACTTCTATGGTTATCTCTGCACTGATTACCGTGGGCAAAAGCGTAGGTACTGCTTCTTGTGAGTTTGGTATAATGTTCATATTAGGTGCTATAGTAATATACGACGCTATGGGCGTTAGACGTAATGCAGGTCTACACGCTAAAGAGATTAACCGCATGAAAAACTTAATATCTATTTCTAATATATTTAAAAACGTCCAAACAGATGATGATATTAAATCTGACGAAAAAAAACTTCAAGAATATTTGGGGCATACACCTCTTGAAGTCGTTGGAGGTGCAATAGTAGGCATTATTATAGGCTTAATAGTGCCAGTCAAGTAATTATGGAAGATATTAACAAAATAAATAAGAGTATCCACAAAGACGAAACCACACAGTACAACTTCACCGATGTGGTTAGTTTAAACAATATGTCTTTGCCTCAGGACGTTAAACGATTAGACTACTCTCAATGTGATACTCTTTGCAAAGAGATTAGAGCTATATTAATAGATACCGTTTCTAAGAATGGCGGACACTTAGCCTCTAATTTGGGAACGGTGGAACTTACAGTAGCTTTGCACCGTGCATTTAATTCGCCAGCCGATAAGATAGTCTGGGACGTGGGACACCAATGTTATACTCATAAGCTACTAACTGGTAGATACAAAGACTTTGATACTCTTAGAAAAGAAGGCGGTATTTCAGGATTTCCTAAACCTACCGAAAGTGAACACGATGCCTATATTAGCGGTCATAGTAGTACTTCTATTTCGGTAGCGTGCGGAATAGCTCAGGCTATGAAACTTAAAGGTAATAACACTAACTATGCTATAGCAGTCATCGGAGACGGTGCTTTTACTGGCGGTTTGGCTTATGAAGGTCTTAACAATGGTGGTAATACAGACCTTAATCTAATAATAGTGCTTAATCAAAACGATATGTCTATATCTAAAAATATCGGTGGTTTCGCTCAATACCTTAGCAGAATTAGACAACGTGAAGGCTACGTTAATACTAAGTTAGCAGTAAAGAAGACTTTAGATAAAGTTCCATTCGGAAAAAATATTGGTAACGTTATATCACATTCTAAAAGTGCCGTTAAAGGTGCTTTTTTAGAGAATAATATATTTGAAGCGTTAGGATATATATATATCGGTGTAGTAGACGGTCACAATGTAGAGGCTATGGAAAAGGCTTTGAACACTGCTAAAAAGTACAAGCGTCCAGTAGTAGTTCATGTGCATACTACTAAAGGTAAAGGTTACGTTCCAGCAGAAAATAATCCTAATATATACCATGGTGTTTCGGACTTTGATATTCTTACAGGAAAACAGAATAAGTCTAATCAAGAGAGTTACTCTTCTGCATTCGGCAAGTATATAAACAAGCTCGGCGATATGGACGAGAAAATATGTACCATAACCGCCGCTATGAAAGAAAATACTGGTCTTAATATGTTTGCAAAGCGTCACCCTGAAAGGTGTTTCGATGTAGGTATTGCCGAACAGCACGCCGTAACGTTTTCAGGCGGATTAGCTTCTATGGGATATATTCCAGTATTTGCCGTGTACTCTACGTTCTTACAACGTGCATACGACCAGATAGTTCACGATATCGCTATACCTAAGTTACACGTAGTATTCGCCATAGATAGAGCGGGTATAGTAGGCGATGACGGTGAAACACATCAAGGTATATTCGATGTGGCTTTTTTAAGTACTATTCCTAACTGTACTATATATGCTCCAGCCTGTATACAAGAAATGAAATGGTCTTTCGACCGTGCTATATATCACGATACTGCGATATCTTGTGTAAGATATCCTCGTGGTGTAGATGAAACTTCTTATCCTAAACAGGATACTATTACCGACTATACTATAGAACATAATATAGGTAGCAACACCTTAGTAATAGGTTATGGAAGAACCTATGACAGTCTATACTCCGCTACTAAGCTATTAAATTCGGAATACATCTTTACCGATATCTTGAAACTTACTAAGATATTCCCAATACCTGAAGACGCTATTAAAGAATGTATCGGCTATAAGCAGATAGTATTCTTTGAAGAGGGTATAGAATCGGGTGGTGTCGCTGAACACTTTATGTATAGTCTATGTAAGGCTGGCTTTAAAGGTGACTTTAAAGTATCCGCTATAGACGGCTTTGTGTATGCAGGTTCTGTGGATAGTTGCTTGGAAAGGTATTCCCTAACTACTAAGACTATGCATGACTACGTTAAAAACGCTCTTAGAAAGGTAGAGGCTACTAATGAGAGTTGATGTGTTTCTATTTCAAAACGGATATACTAAAAGCAGACAGTACGCTAAGACTATCATAAAAGAAGGCAGACTATTAGTAAATGGTAGAGTGTGCGAAAAACCTTCATTGGAAGTTACTCCTGAAGATACTATAACTATAACGGGTGAAAACTTACAGTACGTCGGTAGAGGCGGTCTTAAGTTAGAAACTGCTATTAATACGTTCGGTATTACTCTAAAAGACTTAGTGTGTATAGATATAGGGGCTTCTACTGGTGGCTTCACTGACTGTATGCTTCAAAATGGTGCTTGCAAGGTATACGCTGTAGACGTTGGTCACGGTCAATTGGATAGTAAGCTACTATCTAATGATAAGGTTGTGAATTTGGAGGGTACTAATATCCGTAATGTAGATAGTTCTACTTTTGAGGGTTCTTTAGTAGACTTTATCTCTATAGACGTATCGTTTATATCTTTAAAGTTAGTGTTACCTACGGTATATACTCTTTTAAGGAGTGGCGGTTCTGTAGTGGCATTAATTAAGCCTCAATTTGAGGCAGGGAAGGGAAGTCTTAGCAAAGGCGGAATAGTAAAGTCTGAAAAGGTTCGCCAATCTGTAGTGCAAGATATACAGAGTTTTTCTATAGGGTTAGGTTTTAAAGTTTTAGGAGTATGTCAATCGGCTATTACTGGCGGTGACGGAAATGTTGAATATCTTATATATATGTCTAAGGAGTGATTACCGTATATGCAAGTAGCAATCTTTCACAATTCAAAAAAGCGTAACGCCGATAATTGTGCGTTACGTGTTGCAGATATTCTACATGACTGTGGTATAGAAGTATTTTCTGGCTACGATAGAAAAGACTTTTATACCTTTAAACCGTTTATGCACTTTGATGACTTTAGTACTATAGCTAAGTCTTGCGATGTGGTAATAGCTATAGGTGGCGATGGTACTATATTGAACTGTGCTAAACATATAGTGGGTAGCAATACCAAACTATTGGGTATAAATACTGGTAGGCTCGGATTTATGGCATCGGTAGAACCTTCCGAACTTAACGAACTAAAGCGTTTAGTAGAAGGTTCTTATAGTGTACTACCTCACATGATGTTAAACATTAGCCTATCTACTGGTGAAACTTTTGAAGCCTTAAACGATATTTCTATATTCAGACAGTTTTCACGTATATTCGATTTTTCTATAAGGTTCGACAATAGCAATATAAGTGTGGGTTCTTATCGTGCTGACGGGATAGTGTTTAGTACACCTACAGGTTCTACAGCCTATTCACTTTCAGCGGGTGGACCTATTATCGAACCTGATGCGGAATGTATAGAAATGGTACTGTTAGCTCCACATTCATTAGGTACACGCCCTATGATATTCTCTCCTGAACGTAGTTTGGTATTCTCACATAGTTGTAAAGAAGAAGATATTTTCTTTTCTGTAGACGGTAGCAATCCTGTAAAAATCGATTGCGGTACAAAGATTACTATTAAAAAGTCTAAATACTATATAAACATTATAGATATGATGGGTAATACGTTCTATAACTCTTTGGATAAAAAGTTGAACGTATTTAAGTAGCATAACTTATATTTTTAAAGAGGTGTTTTCGTGTGAAAGAAAGTCGTCAACATTTAATACTACAGATTATTGAAAAAGATAACGTTTCTACACAGTTGGAACTACAAAATATTCTGTTACGACATGGTTATAAGGTTACTCAAGCTACAGTTTCCCGTGATATTAGAGAACTTAACCTTATAAAGTCACTATCTAAAGATGGACAGTATATATACCAAAGTCCCGTTAGTGCTAAGGAAGAATTAGTTTCGGATAAGAAAGAGTATATAATATTAAAAGGACTAATCTCTAAAATAGACTACGCCCTAAATACTGTAGTGGTTAAGTGTCATACAGGAATGGCTCAAGCCGTATGTGCTTCTATAGACGCTATGCAACTTAACAACGTAGTAGGCACTATAGCTGGTGACGATACTATATTTATACTTATGCGTTCCGAACAGAACGCATTTGAACTCGTTAAAGACTTCTCTAAAAGGTTTTTACGCAAATATTAATGGGGAGGCTTATTGTAGTGTTATACGAACTATATATAGAAAATCTTGCAGTAATAAAGTCTGCACATATACCGTTTTCTAATCACTTTAACGTGTTTACTGGCGAAACTGGTGCGGGTAAATCGATACTAATTAATGGTATTAATAGTATTCTTGGGCAACGTATGACTAAAGACATAGTTCGTACTGGCGAAAAAAAAGCTACTATTACTGCTCTATTTACTAACTTAAGCGATACTGTATGTAACCGTTTGGACGAACTTAATATTGCTCATGATGAACGCATGATTACTATTACAAGGGAAGTATTAGCGGACGGCGGAAGTGTGGCAAGAATAAACTCCAGAGCCGTGGCAGTTTCGGTACTTAAAGAGATTGGACAGATGTTGGTAAACGTACACGGTCAACACGATAACCAAATACTACTGAACCCAGAAAAACACCTTTCTATTATAGATACCTTTGGTGGTGACTACTCTTTATTGGAAGACTATCAACGTTCTTTTAAGGAACTGCAAAACCTTGCACGTAGAATAGGCGAACTTAAAAAGTTAGAACGCTCTAAGGCTGAACGTTTAGAACTTCTAAAGTTAAAGATAGACGAACTAAGCTCTTTAAACTTAACACCTGATGAAGATACTTCCATAGAAGAAGAATACAACGTATGCGTAAATGCTGATACCCTAATACAGTCGTTAGATAGTGCTTATAGTGTTCTAAATACTTGTGACGGCTCTGCTATGGAAAACGTCGGATTGGCTAAAGGATATATTCTTAAACATGAACAGACTATTCCAGAACTTAAACCGTTAATCGAAAGACTTGAAAGCGTATACATAGAACTTAAAGACGTTTCGGAAGAACTACTCATACTATCTAACTCCATAGACTTAGACGAAGACAGACTGGAATACTTAACCAATAGAAGACTTGAACTTAATCACGTAAAAAAGAAGTATTCCATGCCACTAAACGATATAGTTAATATGTACAACAACTCTTTGGAAGAAATTTCTAAGTTGGAAAACTCATCTAATGAGTTAGAAAGTCTAATGGCTCAAAAAGAGGCTCTACTAAGCGAAGTTACTAAGAAGGCTAAAGCACTATCGGAATATCGTACCAAAATAGCTGAAGACTTTACTAAAAGAGTAACTAAAGAGTTGCTATTCCTTAATATGCCTAACGTGGTATTTACGGTAAGTCATCAAGAGGGAAAACTTACTATACACGGTATGGATAGTATGGAATTTTTAATCTCTGCTAACGTTGGCGAACCTCCTAAGCCGATATCCAAAATAGCTTCTGGTGGCGAACTTTCAAGAATTATGCTTGCTTTAAAGACTGTTATATCCGATAAAGATAACGTTTCTACTTTGATATTCGATGAAATAGATACTGGCGTTAGTGGTAAGACTGCCCAAAAGATAGGCGTTAAACTTAAAGAAGTTTCTAAGTATAGACAGGTTATATGTGTAACTCACTTAACGCAGATAGCAGTAATGGGCGACCATCATCTATTGATAGAAAAGTCTTTTGATGAAAGTAGTACTTCTACACAAGTATTAGAGTTAGACCACATAGGCAGAGTTAAAGAGATTGCACGAATTATGAACGGCGAAAGTCCTTCAGAGTTGGCTCTAAAAAATGCTGAGGAACTTTTACTACAGTATAGCGTATAAACTATTGGGGGAATTTTTATGCAAGTAAACTATTACTTAAATACTAAATATATCGGGAATGCTTTTTATGTGCCTAATGCTATAGTAGATGATTATATTCATTCTGCTAACGGTAACGCCATTAAAATACTGTTGATAATACTACGTAATACTAAAGTTATTCCTTCTTTGGAACAGCTTACCATTCAGTCTGGACTATCTTTAGAGAGCGTAAAACAGGCTTTAAAGTTTTGGTCGGATAACAAAGTCATTACTATAGTAGACAGTTCCAATAAAAAAACAGACTACAAAAACTATCAACCAGAAGTACTAAGTCCAAGCGTGATAGACGAAATGTCTAATACTTCTAACGATATCAAGGATATTATCGAAAATGCTAAACGTGTTACTAACGGTCAAATGATATCCCCTTTTGAAATTAGTAGTCTTATATCCGCTTATGACGTGTTGGGTATGCCTAAAGACGTAATATTAACACTCTATTCCGATTGCAAACACAATAACTTGAATATGCAACTATTCAATAGTGTAATATCTAAGTGGGCATCTATGGGAGTTAAAACTTTGGAAGAGGCTAATTACTACCTATGCGTTGAAGACTATATGCGTGGTGTGGCAAAAATATTCAACTTGAACTATCTGCTACCTAATCAAAGGGATATAGTAAACTTTTGGAACGCTAAGAATATATCTTTAGAACTGGTCGCTCACGTGTACAATTCTATACCTGATACCGATAGTAACTCTTTGCCGTCTTCTAAAAAGAGCGTTCCATACGTAAACGCTATAATTCGTAAGTATATCAATAACGGTTTGGATACCCTTGAAAAGGTTAAAGAGTATGAAAAAAATCCTTATAAACTAAACGGCGAACATAGTTATTCTTCTTATAGTAACAACGAACCAAGCTATAATCTTGCAGAGTATGAACGTATGCTTATAGAAAATAGACTTGAACTATAGTATAACAGATTAGGAGGAGTATAATATAATATTATGAATACTAAATATATTAACAGTGCTTTTGATATCATCTCTCAAAGGCGTGCAAGTGCTATAGATGGTTATAACAGTCGTAGGGTGGAAGTGGAAAGTAAAGTTCCAGAGATAGCTGGTTTGAACGCTTATTTGGCTAATACCAGTCATAGTATAATATTGGCATCTTTGAAAAAAAATGTGGACGTTGAAAAAGAAGTCGAAAAGATTAAAAAAAATAATCTGTATACACAGTCAAGAATAGCTAAACTATTGGTTGAAAATGGTTACGATAAAGACTATCTAAACATTAAGTATACTTGCGAAAAGTGTTCCGATACTGGTTACTATCATGACGACTATTGCGACTGCTTGAAGTTACTAATCAAGCAGTTAGCTACTAAGGAAATTAATAAAAACTCTAAACTTAAACTCTGTTCTTTTGAAACGTTCGACTTGAACCGATATTCTACTGAGTTTCTACCAAGATATCATGCTACTGTGCGTCAAATTATGACCGACTACTACGAAAAACTGCTCAATTATGCTAATACGTTCGATATGGATAAGCCGAACATTCTAATGTACGGAAAGACTGGCGTAGGTAAAACACATCTATCTCTGGCTATAGCAAAAAGAGTTATGGAACTTGGTTATAATGTGGTATACAACGCTTGCAACGATATGGTTTCTACTATCGAAAGAGAAAAATTTTCTAAAGATAGAGACTTTTCGGAAGATAGTCTTGAAGTGTACATCAATGCCGACTTGCTAATAATAGACGATTTGGGTGCAGAGTTCAACACACAGTTTTCTAAGTCGGTGATATATAACATAATAAACTCAAGATATATTCACGGAATGCCTACTATAATAAGTACTAACTATGAGGCTAAGGATATCAGTACAAAGTATGACCAAAGAATAGCTTCCCGACTATTTTCTTATAAGGGTATACAGTTCTTAGGTGAAGATATTAGAGTTTCGGGTGCTCATGCAAGCGAAAATAAACGTGATGAGTTTATGGACCTATAGTATACAGAAAAGAACGTTCTATATTAAGAACGTTCTTTTTGCTCTATCGACTATGTTTTTTGGACTGTCTTTCTTCTTTTTTGAACTGCTTAATTAGGTTGTATACCTCTATGTAGTCGGTTAGTAGAGTATTAAGTATCTGTGAACTGTCTTGCTTAGGGTTTCCGTATAGTATCATATTGGATATGTTTACTATGTTAGAAATATCTATCGAATATCTACTATATACTATCTGTTGAACCTCTTCTAAAGTTTTCGATTTAGATATGTTAGTAATGACTTTTATTCTGTTTACTATCATTGAAGTTCCTGTAGATAGACTCTGTTTTAATAGTCTACTTCTAAAGTAGCGTTCGTATAGGTTAGGATATACACACTTTATGAACAGTACGGTTAATACTACCAATATTAGTATACTTATGGATACTATAAATAGTTGTTGGTTCTGTGAGAGGCTATCGCTATTGGTATCATTGCCGATATCTCCGTATATTTGAGTAGGTTCAAAATAACACCAACCAAAGCCACTGATATATACTTCTGGGAATGCGTGAGAATTTCCCACGGCTATATAGTTAGTAGTGTTTTTGTTTTTGTCCACTAAAAAGCCTTCACAGTATCGAGCAGGTAGTCCGATAGCCCTTGCAAGTAGCACCATGGAAGTTGAATACTCATAGCAAGCACCTATTTTAGAGTTGAATAGAAAGTCTTCAATAGTAACGTCGTTCGGTCTATAGTATTCCGCATCGTAGGTGTAACCATTTTGAATAAAGTAGTATTCTAAAGCGGTAGCCTTTTCTAAGTCGGAATTGCAGTCTTTGGTAATCTCTTGTGCAAGATTAGTAATGTTTTCATTGTGGCAATCCGTGAACACCGTGGAATACTTAACGGCATTTTGATAGTCTTGAACGTATGCTTTTACTGTACTTTCATACTTAGTATCTTGCACTATGGAGTACAGACTATCTAAAAAGTTGCCATAGTTAGAATAGTTTAAACTACTTACTATCTGATAGGCGTAGTCTTGATTAGATAGTATATCTTTAGAGTAGTACTGAACGGAATATTCTAACCTATTAGGAAACGTTACACCGTCAGCTTCATATAAGATGTCACTATATGTGGCATTGATAGGTAGATTGTAATCTTTCTGTGTTACGCTAAATCCACGAGTATTATTCAGTATAAAAGAAGACGGAAAGTTTAAAGTAGTAACGTATACCGTTCCGATATCTTCGGTAAACTGTGTATCAGTTGGAATATCTTGTAAGTTATAACGCTTGCTGAAACTTGTATCTTTGGAAGTGGCATATACTATAGCGTTTAATAGTTCCGATGGATTTAAACTCTGTTGAAAAGTATTAGTAGTATTATTTTGTAATGCAGAACCGTAGCGGTCATAGTAGAGTAAGTTAGTATAAGTATCTTGATAGTATAAGTTGGTATCCGACAAAGAACTTTCTATTAGTGTGCTATAGTTGTCCGAACGTGTCCAAGTATTTTGGTTGAAATCGTAGTAACTGAAAGTTCTGGTCTTTAAAGTCATATCTTCATCACATTGGATAGAGTATAATCTTTTACTATTAGTTAATAGTGAACCTCCAGAAGAACCTGAAGTATCACTAAAAGAACCCAATTGAGATAGTAAAAAATTGGTCAGTCTATCGGCGGATATCATATTTTCAAATACGTTTCTATTAGCCTCTATCTGTGGTTTAGGTATTGCAGAACATATCACCATAAACGATAGCACAAATACTCCTATAGACTTTACGTAAGAACTATTTTGTACTATAATAGTGTGGTTCTGTTCGTATAGGTTATTCTGTCCACATACTATAATAGTAGTGAAAAACGATACCACCAATGGTAAGAACAGTATTACAGGTACGGTATTATCTTCTTTGGTAAATATTGCTAAAGGTATTAGCATTAACAGGAACGTTATAAACATTCTATATCGTACCTGAGTAAAATAGTATACTGTAGACGCTATAAAGAAATTAATTCCTATAAATACCATAACTATATAGTTAGCAGAATATTCCACGGCATCCTGTGGACTTAAAAACCATACTATAAAGTCTATCACTTCGGAACGGTTAGTCACTGAACCTATTAGCAAACATACTATCAATATTACTGCCATAGAACCTAATATAGAAATATACTGTAGTATTCTTTTTTTAGTAGCTATGTAGTCGTAAAAAGTATATATTGCAC
The DNA here is from genome assembly GCA_934444765.1 of uncultured Oscillospiraceae bacterium. Taxonomy (GTDB): domain Bacteria; phylum Bacillota; class Clostridia; order Oscillospirales; family Ruminococcaceae; genus UBA5884. The sequence continues at coordinate 12,077 of CAKSDC010000013.1, read as the reverse complement.
TCTGTAGTATAAAAGCTATTATAAAAAGCACCATACCTAAACTACTATTGTAATTATACATAAAACTGGTAACTATTAGTACTCCAAATAGTAGCGGTACTATCTTAGACTTATACTGTTTTAATCTATTAATTATCATAAGTATATAACACCACCTTTAGTATTCTGAGCTATTAATAGATAGGTCGTTATCTACTAACCAAACGTTAGAGTTAGCATACTTATTAGCGTATCGTTTAGATAGTATGGTGTATGTTAGTATTCCTTTTCTATTTAAATCGTCTATCTGTGATATTAACTTATTAGTATAACAGTCGGTGAATACTAAGTACATACTATCGGAACTTTTTAGACTAAGTATACTGTTTGGTAAGCTATGGTTATCGTTACACTTACAGTGTGAAATCATAACGGCTAAGTGGTATATATCATCATACGATTTTAAAAGATACTCTGTAGTATCTTCACAGTTGGTGATTATATAGTAACATTCTATTCCGTTGCGTACGCACATATTGGCTAACGATAGAGAACTTTCTACTAACTTTTCAAAGTTGACTATACTCTGTAGTGTATCGTCTGTAGTGTAGTCTATAGAAGCGTCTAATACTATGTACGGTTTGGACTGTGGAGAAGGTTCATCTAAACGAACCATTAGCTTATCCTTTTTACAAGATAGTTTCCAGTTTATACGCTTAGGGGAGTCGCCCTCTACGTACTCACGGTGTAGATATCCTAAGTTAGAACCGATAGATATAGTATCGTTTTGAGTGTTCTCTTCTTCATCGTTGACTATTACACTACTACTTATACTGTTAAATAACTCTTTAGATGCGTTAATCTCTTTAACTTCTGGAGTGATATATATTGGTGTGCTACAGTCGATACTTTTTAGCTTAACTCTAAAAAATCCAAGATAGTCATATATGTAAGCCTCTTTGATGTATACTTCTGCCATTCCTGAAACGTTCGCCCTAAACGTATAAGAACATTCTGTGGAACTTTCAAAAGCCATGGAAGTCTTTACTATAGGATAGTACGTTCTATCATAGTCTTTATAGGATAGGTGCGGAGTGTACTTTAAAGTCACACTAACAAACGGTAGAGGTACTATCTTCTGTTTGGATATATTTAGCAGTACTTCTGCGTTAGAACCTTTTTTTATATCGTTTGTGGTACTGCTTAGTGTTATCTTAATATCTTTTAGATGTATTAACATCGCTATTAAAGATAGTATGGGAACTAATACCATAAAAGTTAATAGCAGTATTCCAGAGTTGCCGTCTGCAAACATGGTATAGAATATTACTATTATCAGGCACGTAACGTACGATACCATTACTTTAATAGAGTTGAATATTATCTTTAGTCTATTTTTCATAGTGAGTTCCTTACATTGGTACAGATACCGTATCTAATAGTTTTTTTACGTATTCATTAGAGTTTTCAAATACACTCTTACCCTTGGCAGATAGTATTATTCTATGTGAAAATACATACTCTGCTAACGCCTTAACGTCGTCAGGAGTGGCGTAGTCTCTACCGAGGATATAGGCTCTTGCCTTGCAACCCTTGTACATGGCTATACTACCTCTTGGACTTACCCCTAAAGATACGTTAGCATCGTTACGTGTAGCATTGGATAGTGCTACTATGTACTCTTTTACCTTTTGTGATACCGTTATAGTAGATACTACTTCTTTAATAGAGTTAATCTCTTGTAGTGTTACCACTGCGGAATTTTCGGTATGTGTAGTATTGTTAGAACGTTCTAATATGTCAAGTTCTTCAGTCGGTGTAGGGTATCCCATGCTTATACGTATAAAGAACCTATCCATTTGAGCCTCTGGTAGGTGATACGTGCCATAAGTTTCTATAGGGTTCTGAGTGGCTAATACCATAAAAGGTTTAGGTAGTTCGTGAGTCTTACCGTCTAAACTTATTTGACGTTCTTCCATAACCTCTAAAAGGCTTGACTGTGCTTTAGGTGAGGCACGATTAATTTCGTCCGCTAATAAAAAGTTACACATAGCCACACCTTCACGATATTCAAACTCTAAAGTGCGTTGGTTTATTATGGAAAATCCTACTATATCCGATGGCATAATATCGGGAGTAAGTTGTATTCGGTTAAACTTTCCGTTTACTGCCTTAGATAGTGCAGAAACCAACTTAGTCTTTCCAACCCCTGGTACGTCTTGAATTAGTATGTGACCGTCACATAACATACTAATTATTAGCATATCTATAACTTGTGACTTTCCTACTATTACAGTTTCTATGCTGTGTTTTAGTCTTTCGATAGTTTCATTCATGGTAGTATATAGTTTATCCTTTCAAAATAGTATCTATAACTTGGTCTAAACTTTCCACATAGGTGTAAAGGTACTGTTTAGTTTCCTCGTCTGGTTGAGTAAGGTCTGGAACCATTACAGGAATACAACCTGCTCGGTAAGCAGATAGTATTCCGTTTGGACTATCTTCTAAAGCCATGCACTTATTAGGTGGTAGGTTTAATTCCTTGCAAGCCTCAAGGTATACATATGGTTCAGGTTTGCCTACTTTTACCATGGTTGCACAGACTATTTTGTCAAACTTATCGAACACGCCTACACTTTTTAGATACTGTTCAGTTCTTGGATAGTCGGTAGCAGTAGCTACGGCACGCTTGATGTTATTCTGTTTTAAAAAGTCCAAAAGTTGGTCTAAGCCCTTCTTTTTTTCTATGCCGTGAGCGTCTATGTACTGTTGCATAAGTTCTTTACGTCTTTCACGGATAGTCATTACGTCGAAGTCTTCACCGAACATTTTCTTAAACATTGGTAATGAGTACTTAGAGCATAGACTTCTCATAGGATATATCATATCAGGAGTAGCATGGTAACCAAACTCTTTGCAAGCATCACACCAGAACTTACATAGTAACTTTTCGGTATCTATCATAAGTCCGTCCATATCGAATATTACGCCTTGTATGTTTAGCATATGGTATAATCTTCCTTTCAATATATTAAATATAGTTTAATAGCATATATACTATAAGTATATCATGTGATTGAATATTTTGCAATACGATAATTATAAAGCCAGTAAAATGGCAAAAACTGTCTGAAGATGTCAATATGCGTTTGTGAATATTATCAATATTTAGGAAAAATATTTAATAATACTACTTAATATTAACAATCTTCTTTGGATTAAGCCTTAGTTTTAATTCAAGGTGTGGACAAACTATTCGATTTGTGATATAATATCTATGTTGTTACAGCATATACGACATTCTGCACTCTTAATGTGCGTGTGCCTTTTAGATACTCTCTAAAAGGTGTTTAAAGCATTAATAGGAGGATTTTTTAAATGACTAATCGTAAGACTATATTTACAGCTATTATAGTATCTGTTATGGCTATACTTTCGGCTTGTGGTAAGACTGCTACTGTACAAAGTAGTTCTGTAATGGCTAACAATCCCATAGAAGATACTTCCGTTATTACTACTACAGAACACTCTACCACTACAGAGTATACCACTACTATTACTACTGCTACTACCACTACGACTACTGAATGTACTACTACAGAGTTCACGACTACTGAAGATACCACTACTACCACTATACAAGATACTACTACTACACCTTGGTACTACTCTTATTACGATATTACTACTAATACCGATAGCGTTCAAACTACTACACAATGTGACGACTACAAAGACTATAACTCTTACTATACAGGCTTAACCGACGCTGAATTTAACATGATAGCTTCGGTAGTACAAGTAGAAGCGGATAGTGGTTCTTTGGAGTTTAAAGAGTACATTGTGGGTATAATATATAATCGTATATATAGCAATAGCTTTCCTAATTCAGTATATGGAGTGCTTACTCAGTCTGGACAGTTTAACAGTATTAGCAACTACTATAACGGCAACGTATCAGTAGACGATGATACCAAACTTGCCGTGGCAAGAATTTTTGCTGGATACGATAGCTATATACTCTCTAATCTAAGTGGAGCAGTATCTTATTGCAATCCTTACCTTACCGATAGCAGTTGGTTTGATAATAATATGCTATGTACTTTTCAATGCTCGGAACATATCAATGGTATTAACTGGGTACATAACTTTTACGCTCTATACTAATGCACCCCACATATTTGACATTATGTGGTGGTTGTGTTATAATATATAATATAGTAATAAGTTTAGGTACTTTAGTATCTATTCTATATATTTTTTTCACACTATGGAGGTATTTTTATTATGAAGTATGAAGAAATAGTATCACAAGTAAAGGATAGTCTATCTAAGTTAGACATTAGTGACTATAAAAATCATCTTGCAGTACAAGTTAACGTTACTGGTAATGGAGAAGGTGCTTTTTATATAGAGTTTTCTAACGGCTATATCAATGTAGAACCTTACGAATACTTCGACAGAGACGCTATATTTACCGTAACTGCTGAAGATATTGCTAATATGTTAAATGCTTTGGCTTTTAACGATATTACTTCTACTAATGATGACGTTCTTGTAACTTTTAACAGTGTACTATCTGGTGCTAAAAAGCCTGTAGAGGCTACTGTTGTCGAAGACGTTCAAATGGAAATCCCTGTTGAACCTGTCGTAGTAGTAACCGATGAAGATACTACTAAAGCAGATACTTCTGTTAAAGCTGAAGAACCTGTTAAATCGACTGAAAGCGTAGAACCTAAAAAAGAAGAAGTTAAAGTAGAGGCTTCCGCTAAAACAGAACCTAAGACTACCGCTACTGCAAGCACTACTACTAAAAAAGCTCCTGCTAAAAAGAACACTACTAAGAAGACTACTTCCAGTAGGTCTAAAAGAAGCAAAAAGTAATACATAATATCTATTCTATATATCCAAAAAGATGGCATACTTGATAGTACGCCATCTTTTCTATACTAATTTTAGTCCGTGATTAATAATAGATGTATTCGCTATAGTTTAGGTCTTGTAGAGCCTCTATAACGTCGGCTTTCTGTGAGGCTGTTAGGTCGCTTACGTCGATACAAGGTACTACCTCTAAATCGCCAGACATTTTTTGGAATAGTTCCATAGATAGTTTAATCTTATTGTAAGTGGATTGACTACTTAAAGATATAGAGTTTCCACCATATGAAAAAGTACTTGAAAGTTCCGAAAGGTCTATAGTAGGCGATAGCACTATGTTTTGGTTTAGTTCGTCAGCCTTTAGGGCTTCCACGTTGCCACGTAGAGCGTCCACTAATGAAAATTGGAACATTACTCTTTGACCGTTAGCAGAGTTTTCTATGACGCTAAGCACGTCCAATAGGGCGGTGTAACGGTCTTCACTCTTAACACTGTCGCCGATGTAGTTGAGGTCTTTTTCTCTGAATGGTGGAAATATTACGTCTGTACATACTATGCCTTTGATACCGTCTTCGGTAAGTTCAGCCGAAATTGCTGAAAGATAGTTTTTGGTATCGTCAGCAAAAGGGGATAGCCAAGGCTTACCGCCATTTTCAGCGTCGTTATCCCACCATGAACCCGTACCGTCTTCAAATCTATAAGCCGTGTACTTAAAAGTCTTAGGATATATATTATCGTATAGCACGCTAATTTGAGCGTATGCCGTAAAGCCTGCGTCTTCAATAAGGTCTACCATATCGGTTAGATAGAAGTCCGAACCGATTACTCCTGAGTTCTTAGCTGAGTTTATCTGTGAATAGTAGTTTAACGTTCCGCCCTGAGCCTTTAAAGGTAATACTACTATGTTACATTCCGAACTGTCTATTTTGCTAAGTGCCGACGATAGGTTATCACGGTTAGAGATATCGTCTTCAGTTAGATAGTGAGCGTTACTTTGACTGCTACTATTAGAACTACCGTCTTTATCTTCGTTATAGCGATTACTATTACTGTTACTGTTACTACTGCTACCATTGTTACTATGACTTCCATTTGAGGAGTAGTAGTCGTCTTGACCGTCTTGGTCGTTCTGTTCTTCGTTGCCTATGTTGTATTCTATGTCACCGCCGACGTACTCTTGAGAGATTACTATGTTTCCGTCTTCATCTATGTAAGTAGTAACTTTAGCCTTGTCGGTAGTTTCGGAACTATTAGTGGTAGTAACCGAAGTAGTAGTAGGTTCGGTAGTGGATACTATGGTATCTATTGAAGGCACTACCGTTTGAATGGTATCTTCGGTACTGTCCGATGAAGATACGCTTTCATCTTTAATGTTTCCGTTAGCACTTAAAGAGTCGTCGTTTCTGCTTATGGTAGAAAGTTTTCCTGCTAACTTGTAACCACCAATACCAAGACCTATTACTAATGCTAAACTTACTATAGCACCAGCTACACGTCCTTTGTGCAAACGTCTTTTTCTACGTTTGCTACCGTTGTTATAGCGATGATGTTGAATTTTAACGCCTTTGTTATCGCCATTATTCATTCAATATCAACTTCCTTTCTATTAGATTTAGCTAAAATTTTTTAGAACTTTAAATAAGCCTGTGTATATAATATTAGTATGGGAACTATTATAGTATAGCTATAGTATATCAAATTAGTGAGTAAAAATCAATTACAATAGATTTACAAAAAGATTAAAATACTCCCATATATATTTAAAGTGATAAGTAGTTACTGGTTGCAGTTGTCTTTGTCTGTATTGGTTACTTCCAAAAGTTCTTCAAAAGGACTGTATACTTCGTCGTCGTAAGGATTAGGTCTTAGTTGAGGGTTATTTTCTGACTTACCAAAAGGTGCATACTCTTTTAGAATACTTTTCATGGATAAACTCACTCTCCTTAGAAAATAATATCTATATAATAGTTGGTATGGGAGGGACTATGCGTTATGACTATAGAACAACTAAGCAACTCTTCGGTTAAGTATACACTATCTAAAAGCGAACTTGATGAGTATAATCTAAACTTTCACTCTATGAGTAAGTACGACGTATATACCAGAAGTTTAATAGCCGACTTAATAGCCTTTGCTGAAGCTAAACAGTCGATAAGTGTTGATTTTAGCAATAACGAAGTGTACGTAGAGGCTTTTTCTTGTAATAATGGTAACTGTATAATATATATATCCTTAGTTAATAGGTACGATAGGTCACGTTTAGACTTGCCAGTTAGTAACTTTATGGTCTGCAAATCTAATAGTTTAGACGTTTTAGTTAGACTTTCTAAACAGTTGGTTAAGTTTTCGACTATGGATATTTCTAATAGTGCTTTGTACCGTCAAGACAGTACCTTTTTACTATGTATAGAGTTTACTAAAAAATCTTTTGAAAAGATACTATACAGTGTAATAGAATTTTGTGAATACTCTATAAAAAGACCTTCCGCCGAACTGGTAAACGAATATTGGGAATGTTTAGCCTATGATAACGCTATTCAGCGATTGCAATCTTTAACTATATAGTATCTATATTAAGGAACGCCATGCTATATTAAGACGTTCCTTATAGTTATGCGTTACTCTTTTAATAGTTTAACGCCGTCAGCCATATTAGATTGCTTAAATAAGTAACTACCAGATACTAATACGTTAGCACCTGCCCGTTTAACCAATTTAGAAGTCTGATAGTTAATACCACCGTCTACTTCTAATAGGGTGTTATATCCGTTAGCATCTATTATCTGCTTTACTTGTGCAACCTTTTCTAAGGTGCTATCTATAAAGCCTTGACCACCAAAACCAGGTTCTACAGTCATAATTAGCACCATATCCACTAACCCTATAAGGTCTTCTATCTGCGATACTGGAGTATTAGGCTTTATGGATATACCTACTTTTTTTCCGTACTTATGAACTTCTTGTATCACCTTAATAGGTTCGGTAGTGCTTTCATAGTGAAAAGTAACGTAGTCAGCACCGTTTTGACAGAAATCCTTGATATACTTAATAGGATTTACTATCATTAGGTGAACGTCTAACACTAAGTCGGAATTTTTTTTAATGGCTTTTAGTACGTGACTACCAAAGGTTATATTGTCTACGAACACGCCGTCCATTACGTCATAGTGTATCCACTCTGCCTTAGAATTTTTTATGGTTTGGCATACTCTCTCTAAGTTGGAAAAGTCTGCACTTAACACGGATACGGATACTATATTATTTGTACTCAAAGGATAAGCCTCTTTTCTTAGGATACTATATTTTTTTAAGTGTAAAGTAATAACTTTTGTACTTCTGCACAAGATATTATAGCATAATATTTGTACTTTGTAAACCCTAATTATTAACTGGTAATAATAAGAATACCGCAAACCTATAGGCAATGCGGTACTTAAACTATACTATTTTTATGCCGATGGCGGGGCTTGAACCCGCACGATATCACTACCAAGGGATTTTGAGTCCCTCGTGTCTGCCAATTCCACCACATCGGCTTGAATACTTGACGTTTATATATTATATCACAGTATAAGTAATAAGTCAAGTGATTTTTCAAAAAAAGTTTAGCCACTAATTATCCATCATGGCTATGCTTTTTTTCTTGGCGTTCGTGACGCTTTTCTTTGTTGATATATATTTTGTCTATTACGGTTTCGGTAGTCTCTTGAAGTTTATCCTTTACGGCATTAGATACCATAGTAGGAAGTTCTTTTAGTAAAGATGGTTTAATCTTCTTATTTTTTTGATACTCCATATTAGGAAAAGCCTTAGCAAGTCTTGAACTTTTAATCTCTTTAACCAGTAGGTTATACTGTACTACTTGCTCATCGTATTTAGACTTTAAGTTTAAGGTATTATTAGCAATCTTTTTGCCCACCGATTGAGAAGATACGTCTAATATATCGCCTATGGTCTGTAGTTTTCCTAAGTTATAAGAAAGTTTTCTAACTTCGTTTACGGTTACTATGATATCTATTACTATTATGGTTAGTATTACGAATATCATGACTATTCCGAACTTAATAGGTATGTACGATACCGCTTTAGATACCATAGGTTGCAATACCTTTAACAGACTAACACAGGCTATACCCCAAAATAGTGTGGACTCTAAAGAGATTAACCCGTCAGGGGAATGGAACTTATAGTTGCTATAGTCCCACCATCTGGTGTGAAATACTGATAGTAACAGTCTGCCAACTAACCATTCAAGAACCGTACATATTAACGCCGAAAGTATAAACATTAGGGCTTCTTTTTCTACAAAACTTCTTAGTAGAGTGGTAACGCCTAATACTCCAAATCCATATATTGGACAGAATGCTCCGTTTAAAAATCCACGATTTTCAAAACCGCCAGTCTCTACGCTACGTACTATGACTTCTAAAAACCAGCCGAACACCGACCAAAAACAAAAAAAATAGAACATCTGAAATAACGAAATATCAAAAAAAGGTAAAGACTTAGTGAAAAATAGTATCATGTAAATCCTCCCTATTTATAACTATACTACCTGTAGTAGATAGTACTAACTTAGAAGTATAGCAATTAAGTCTATTATAATATTCTATTATGTGTTTGTCAAGTAGATATTTTTACTATGCTACGGTAGGAAATATTTTTATTCCTAAAATTTATTATTTTGCTTGCTTTTTATCTGGATTGTTGATATAATTATACTATGCACTTACTATATATATTATGGCTATACCAATGGTATTAATCGTATATTGGAAAATTTTGTTTGTGCAACTGTACTATATATTCCACTATATTATAGTGTATTTTTGGTACTTAATTAACTGACAAATTCAAAAAATTGTGGTATAATTTTAATGTATCTATAAGAGGAAATATATATGGGCTTAAATGTGAAAATATTTCCAGTGCCTATACTCTTTAAATATTTTTGGACTTAATGTAAGGAATATTTTAAGTCTGTACTATATCTTTTTAGTTAATACAAAAGATTAAAACTTGACCGTATAGTTGCGGTACTTTTATAGAATTAAGTACATGGAGGATTTTTTTATGAAGAAAAATTTTAGAAAAGCATTAGTAGGTTCTATATTACTATCACTTACTACTATGTATGGCAGTATGTTCAATACTGTTTCTGCTACTTCTAATTATGATAAAGTTAGTTATAACGGACATGACTATCAACTTATAGACCAAAGCATGGATTGGAGTTCCGCTGAACAGTATTGCGAAAGTTTAGGCGGTCACTTAGTAACTATTACCTCGGCAGATGAACAACAGTTTGTTTCTAACTTAGCAAGTAACTCTTCTAAGAAGAATATTTGGCTTGGTGCTGTAAAAAATGCTGACGGAAAGTTCGCTTGGGTTACTGGTGAACACGCTCAATTTAGTAACTGGAGTACTGGCGAACCTTCTAACTATGACGGTACCGAAAACGCCGTTATGATGTATACATACTCTAATAACTTAGTAAATCTTGGCGAATGGAACGATATTTCAGCAAGTGGTGGTACAGTATCAGGATTTACCGTAAACGATATTGCTATTATATGTGAATGGGATAACTCTACTACTTCTTCCGAAACTACCGCTCAGACTACCGCCGTTACCGATGCTACCGACTATCAAATAGACCAAAACGGAAACGTGGTAACCGATGAAAATGGCGCTCCTGTATTTACTAACAGTCAAGGATACGTAATTAAGAATGAACAGAGTACCACCGCAGAGAGTAATCAGCAATCCGAACTTAGCATATCTGTAGTAACTCCTCAAACTTCTTTAGTTACTACTGCTGAAACTATAGGTTCTTCCGAAACTGTTACTACTATAGAAGATAAGTCTAACCAAAATATTAGATACTTATATAATGGTCATACTTACCAAATATTTGAAAATATGAACCTAAGCTGGAATAACGCTAAGGCTTACTGTACCGCTCTTGGTGGTCACTTAGTAACCATTACAGATGAAAAAGAACAACAGTTTGTAAACGCTATTATTAATAATAATCCTAAGCCTAACCTTTGGATAGGTGCAGAACGTAATCTTGACGGTTCTTACTCTTGGGTTACTGGTGAAGACCTATCCTATAACAACTGGATAAACGGTGTTGAAGTAAACTATGTCACCGACTTAGACGTTGCAGTAGTAATTCAAACTTACGATAGCGGTGAAGATACTCCTTGTGGTACTTGGTCTGACATCTCTAAAGAAGGTGGTGTAGCTTCTGGCTATAGTATTCAAGAGATTGGTTTTATCTGCGAATGGGACGAAGAACTCGACGGTGCATACGCTCTTGAAGATATGGGCATTACTTTAGAAGTTCCTCAAGATAGTCAAGATAATTCCGAAAGCAATCCTATGATTAAGTATATAGTTATAGGCGTATTAGTAGTGGCTGTAATAGTATTTATGGTAGCTACTTCTACTAAGTCTAAGAAGGAAGAAAAAGAATAACATAATATTTTTAATATGATATATTAAAGCCTTGATACTAAACTGTCAAGGCTTTTTTTTCGGCATATTCTATTAATATGCACTATTATTTGCATATTATTACTAAATATCTTCTAATATTGAGGAGGGACTTCGTCTTAATATATCTTTTAGATTGGTGGTACTATTTATGAATAAGTATGATGTATTAAAGTATACCATAACCTTAACTACTTCTTTAGTAGGGTATATGTTCGGAAAGTTTGACGGCTTAATGTATTCACTATTAACTTTAATGGTGTTGGACTACGCTACGGGCATACTATGTGCTATATTGGAAAAAAGACTATCTTCCGAAGTGGGTTTTAAAGGTATACTAAAAAAAGTACTGATGTTAGTAGTCGTTTCTATTAGCTATACTATAGATTTACACTTGTTATCCGATAGCGGAGTGTTACGTTCTTCGGTAATAGGCTTTTATTTAGTAAACGAATGTATTAGCATATTAGAAAACATCTCTAAAGTAGGCGTTCCACTACCCAAAAAACTGAAGGACGTATTAAAACAGTTAAAGTCTAAAGGCGATAAATAAGTATTTAAAGAAAATCACTCTAAACTTTTAGAGTGATTTTCTTAGTATCATACTTAAACAAAAAAGGTACAAATAAAATTTGTACCTTTTAATGCCACTGACCGGACTTGAACCGGTACGGTATTTCTACCAAGGGATTTTAAGTCCCTCGTGTCTGCCTATTTCA
>CAKSDC010000012.1 GCA_934444765.1 uncultured Oscillospiraceae bacterium | reverse complement strand
TTACACTTTTAGTACTAAAAGAGATATTATAAATACGAAAAGGAGAAACTGTTATGAAAAACTTTAAAAAGATTTTATGCGGAGTACTATCAGTAACTGCACTTAGTACTTGTTTAGTTATACCTACTTCCGCAGAAGTAGTATATGACGATTTACAAACTACTACAAGTGAAGGTGGTTATATAACCTATTACCTACCTGATGACTTTACTATTCAGACGGTATTAGATGATGAAGACCAAACTATAGTATTGAATGGTAAAAAGTTAAAGTTCGAAGGAATAGAGATACACGACCATAACAAAGAATTTATGCCAGAAGATAAAATAGACTATCATTATAATTTTGTTGAGGAAAACAACGATGATACTTCCTTTTGTTATGCTTTGAGAGATATAGAACACTTTCCTGAAAGTGAAGTAACTAATAAGACAATTTTTGAATCTCCATATCTTATTTCTCCTGAACCTGATAATAAAGATGACCTTACTATAGGCAATAGTAAAGCTACAGGCGTTCGTGGAGATATAAACTACGACGGTAAAGTAACTACCGCAGACTTACTCTTACTAAAGAAGTATCTACTTGGAATAGTTAAGTGGTAGTTTAATGGATTAGATATTTATACTATATAATAGTATACGCTCCTAACTTTAGTTGGGGGCGTATTGCATTAATCACTAATAGCAGAGCATACTAATATTAGTAAAAAAATTTTATAAAACCTATTGACAAAGCAAGTTATAGCGTGTATAATATGTAATTGTGTGGTGTGTTATTATTGCCACATTAAAATATTCTAAAGAAGGAGGAAGTTTGAAAAATGCCTACTTTTAACCAATTAGTTCGTAAGGGTAGAAACGTTCTTGAAGAAAAGTCTACTGCCCCAGCACTACAAAAGGGTTACAATTCTAAGAAGAAGGTTCAAATTGACCAAAGCTCTCCACAAAAGAGAGGCGTATGTACAGCAGTTAGAACTGCTACTCCTAAGAAGCCTAACTCTGCTATGAGAAAGATTGCCAGAGTAAAGCTAACTAACGGTCAAGAAGTTACTTCATACATTCCAGGTATTGGACATAACCTACAAGAACACTCTGTAGTATTAATCAGAGGCGGTAGAGTTAAGGACCTCCCTGGTGTACGTTACCACATCATTAGAGGTACTCTTGATGCTCAAGGCGTAGCTAAGAGAATGCAAGCTCGTTCTAAGTACGGTGCTAAGAAGCCTAAGGCTGGTAAGTAATAGATAGTTTTTTTATTAACAACTTAATATATTAACCATTAACAGTTTAAGCTATTCGTTTTTGTTTTGACTTTGAAGGGAAAATATATTATGATTAAAAATAATTTAAAAAAAGTTGTTGCTTTATTATTAAGTATGAGTTGTATATTAACTAATGTTTCTGCATTAGGTGTTTCAGCTGAAGAAGATACTACTGATATTAGCAGTGATGTTATCGTTTTGAATGAAGAAGATAATGGTCAACCACCTAAGTTTTATAATGGTTATACTGAAGTTGGTCTTGTACCCTGTGGAGATAAAGTTCCATCAACAAGTAATATTTGGAACTTATCTTATAATTCTTATGGAAATGGTTCTGTTAAGGCTTCTTTTAAGCATGTAGTTTATACAAATTATTGTTTTACTTTTAATAAAAACAATAGTAGAATTCATGCCGTTTTAAATGGTGACAGTTTATTTCAATATTTTAGACAATATTGTCCAAACCATTATATTGATGTTGAATTACATGAGTATTACACACTAACTCTTTTAACTGGTAATCAATATTATGATAGAGTAGTGAAAAACGTTCATATAGTGAATACTTCAAATAGTGCTGGTGCAGTATTTGAGAATTTAGAAAATACTAATAACGCAAGATATTATGTTAAATTTTCTAAGCCAATGGACGGTTTTGAAGTTACTAATGTTGATGTCAATATTAGTTTAATATAATGGGAAATGCTAAGCTCAAAAAAATTTTAAAAATCTTATATGTTATATATTTTGTAATTTTGCTTGCATTAGTTACTTGTAAGATAAATGAAATATACTATTATGTTGAAGAAGGACGTTATGTGCATTCAATCGTTCGTGAGATTAAAATGAATAGAAAGTTAGGTTATTGGAACTATAACTTTATACCATTTGAGGCATATTCGTATTGGATTAGTGAACATATATGGGGTTCTTTGATATTAAACATATTAGGCAATACTATGGCATTCGCTCCTATGGGCTTTTTTGAAATAGCACTCTCAAAACACAAAAAGTTTTGGAAGGTTGTGCTAAGGTGTTTTATAATAGTTGTGAGTTTAGAAGTCTTTCAGTTTATCTCATGTTTGGGGTATCTTGATATAGACGACATTATTATGAATACTATAGGTTGTGTATTAGGTTGCTTATTATACTATTTATTTACTGTTATATGCCAAAAGGCTAAAAACTTTTTTACACATTAATTTTTTTTACTTTTGAAAATAGGATACATCTACCACAAAAGATAAAGTGGAGATTTTATATAGATTATAAAACCCTCTGCTTTGGTCTTTAACGTGCGTTTGAAGGTAAAACGCACTTTCAAGCGTGCGAGTACCTATGATTTCATTCTATTACTAATAATGAAGGAGGGAAGCGAAAATGCCAAGAAGAGGTAATATCGCTAAACGTGACGTTCTACAAGACCCAATGTATAACTCAAAGTTAGTTACAAGACTAATTAACAACGTAATGTTAGACGGTAAAAAGGGTGTTGCTCAGAAGATAGTTTACGGTGCATTTAATATAGTAGCTGAAAAGACTGGTAGAGAAGCTCTTGAAGTCTTTGAAGAAGCTATGGAAAACATCATGCCAGTTCTTGAGGTTAAGGCTCGTAGAATGGGTGGTGCAACATATCAAGTACCTATGGAAGTTCGTCCAGAAAGAAGACAGACTTTAGGTCTTAGATGGATAACTAAGTATTCCAGACTTAGAAACGAAAAGACTATGCAAGAGAGACTTGCAGGCGAAATCCTTGACGCTCTAAATAAGACTGGCGGTGCTTACAAGAAGTGCGAAGATACTCATAAGATGGCTGAAGCTAACAAGGCTTTTGCTCATTACAGATGGTAGTCTATATTTTTAGATAAGGAGATTATACTATGTCAAGAAAATGCTCTCTTGAAAAAACAAGAAATATCGGTATAATGGCTCATATCGATGCAGGTAAGACTACTACTACTGAAAGAATTTTATTCTATACTGGTGTAAACCACAAGATAGGTGAAACTCACGAAGGTAGTGCTACTATGGACTGGATGGCACAGGAGCAAGAAAGAGGTATTACTATCACTTCTGCTGCTACCACTGCATTTTGGGCTAACCACAGAATTAATATTATTGATACCCCAGGACACGTTGACTTTACAGTAGAAGTACAACGTTCACTAAAGGTTCTTGATGGTTCAGTTACAGTATTCTGTGCTAAGGGCGGTGTTGAACCACAGTCCGAAACAGTTTGGAGACAGGCTGACGAATACCACGTACCAAGAATGGCTTACGTAAACAAGATGGATATCATGGGTGCTAACTTCTACCGTGTTGTAGATATGATGCATGATAGACTAAAGTGTAACGCCGTTCCTATTCAACTACCTATAGGTGCTGAAGATACTTTTAAGGGTATTATAGACTTAGTTGAAATGAAGGCTTATATCTACTATGATGACCTTGGAAAAGACATTCGTGTTGAAGATATTCCAGCAGATATGGTAGAAAAGGCTGAAACTTATCACCAACAGTTAGTAGAAGCTGCTTCTGAAGCAAGCGACGAACTAATGGAAAAGTATTTAGAAGAAGAAACCTTAACTATAGAAGAGATTAAGGGTGCTATTAGAAAGCTAACTATAGAAAATAAGATGGTTCCTGTAACTTGTGGTACTTCTTACAAGAATAAGGGCGTTCAAAAGCTATTAGACGCTATAGTTGACTATATGCCTTCTCCTTTAGACATTCCTTCTATTAAGGGTGTAAATCCTGATACTGATGAAGAAGAGTTTAGACACTCTTCCGATAGCGAACCTTTCTCTGCTTTAGCATTTAAGATTGCTACAGACCCATTCGTAGGTAAGCTATGTTTCTTCCGTGTGTACTCCGGTACTGTTAACGCAAGCTCTTTCGTACTAAACGCTAACAAGGGTGCTAAGGAAAGATTAGGTCGTATCCTACAGATGCACGCTAACCACAGAGAAGATATCGAAACTGTATACGCTGGTGATATCGCAGCAGCAGTAGGCTTAAAGAATACTACTACTGGTGATACTCTATGTGATGAAAAGAACCCTATAATTCTTGAATCTATGGAATTCCCAGAACCTGTTATCCAATTAGCTATCGAACCTAAGACTAAGGCTGGTCAAGAAAAGATGGGCTTAGCTCTTGCTAAACTTGCTGAAGAAGACCCAACCTTTAAGACTTGGACAGACGAAGAAACTGGTCAAACTATTATCGCTGGTATGGGTGAGTTACACCTTGACATTATAGTAGACAGACTACTTCGTGAATTTAAGGTTGAAGCTAACGTAGGCGCTCCACAAGTAGCTTACAAGGAAACTATTAAGTCCTCTGTTGAAGTAGATAAAAAGTACGCTCGTCAATCTGGTGGTAAAGGTCAATATGGTCACGTTAAGATTAGAGTATCACCTAACGAAAGCGGTAAGGGTTACGAATTTAAGAACAGCATAGTAGGTGGTGCTATTCCTAAGGAATACATCCCAGCCGTTGATAAGGGTATTCAAGGCGCTATGAAGTCTGGTGTTGTAGCTGGTTACCAAGTAGTTGACGTTTGCGTAGAACTATACGATGGTTCTTACCACGAAGTAGACTCTTCCGAAATGGCATTCCAAATTGCTGGTTCTATGGCATTTAAGGAAGCTATGGAAAAGGCTAACCCAATCCTTATGGAACCTATCATGAAGGTTTCTGTTATCGTTCCTGACGACTACACTGGTACTGTTATTGGTGACTTAAGCTCAAGACGTGGACAGATTCAAGGTCAAGAAAGCAGACCTGGTGCAGTTCAAGTAGACGCTTTAGTTCCACTATCTGAAATGTTTGGTTACACGAGTGACCTACGTTCTAACACTCAAGGTCGTGGTCAGTTCGTTATGGAACCACACAGCTACTTAGAAGTTCCTAAGAGCATTGCTGAAAAGATTAACGCTTCTAAGAAGAAGAGAGACTAATTTTATATTAACTATAATGGGTATAAGAGTACGTACCTATGTACTCTTATAACCTTTATTAATATTACACGTAAGGATTTTGAAATTTTTTTCAAAAAAGGCTTGAAATTCTTGCACTTATCTGTTATAATTATGGTAATATTGCAGATAAGCTATATTTATATATTTTTGATTATAGGAGGAAATTCCAATGGCAAAGGCTAAATTCGAAAGAACTAAACCACACGTAAATATTGGTACTATCGGTCACGTTGACCACGGTAAGACTACTCTTACAGCTGCTATTACTAAGACTCTTGCATTACAAGGTCTTGCAGAAAAGAAAGACTATGCTAATATCGACTCTGCTCCAGAAGAAAGAGAAAGAGGTATTACTATCAATACTGCTCACGTTGAGTATGAAACTAAGAATCGTCACTATGCACACGTTGACTGTCCAGGACACGCTGACTATGTTAAGAACATGATTACTGGTGCTGCTCAAATGGACGGTGCTATCCTTGTAGTTGCTTCTTCTGACGGTCCTATGGCTCAAACTAAGGAACACTTACTATTAGCTCGTCAGGTTGGCGTACCTTACATCGTAGTATTTATGAACAAGGCTGACCAAGTAGACGACGAAGAACTATTAGACTTAGTTGAAATGGATATCCGTGAGACTCTTGACAAGTACGAATTCCCTGGCGATGATACTCCAATCATCAGAGGTTCTGCTCTAAAGGCTCTTGAAGCTCCAGACGACCTAAGCGACCCAGCTTACAAGCCAATTTTAGACCTTATGGACGCAGTTGACGAATATATCCCAACTCCTGACAGAAAGGCTGACCTTCCATTCCTAATGCCTGTAGAAGACGTATTCACTATCACTGGTCGTGGTACTGTTGCTACTGGTAGAGTTGAAAGAGGTCAATTAAAGACTGGCGACGAAGTTGAAATAGTTGGTCTTAAGGAAGAAAAGGCTAAGACTGTAGTTACTGGTATCGAAATGTTCAGAAAGATTCTTGACTACGCTGAAGCTGGTGACAACATCGGTGCTTTACTTCGTGGTATTCAAAGAACTGACATCGAAAGAGGTCAAGTAATTTGTAAGCCAGGTTCTATTCACCCACACACTAAGTTCTCTGGTCAAGTATACGTACTAAAGAAAGAAGAAGGCGGTCGTCACACTCCATTCTTCAACAACTACAGACCACAATTCTATTTCAGAACTACTGACGTTACTGGTACTATCAAACTTCCAGCTGATAAGGAAATGTGTATGCCTGGCGATAACGTAACTATGGACGTTGAACTAATCACTCCAATCGCTATCGAAGAAGGTCTACGTTTCGCTATCCGTGAAGGTGGTAGAACTGTAGGTTCTGGCGTAGTTACTAAGATTAATGAATAGTTTTTGGTTACTATAATTTTATATATTAGAGCCGTCTTTTGACGGCTCTTTTCTAATATACAGAGGTGATACTTTTTGATATTAACTATAGACGTTGGAAATACTAACATAGTACTATCGGTTTACAAAGACGATACTATGTTGTTTTCTTCAAGAATTTCTACCATCTCGAATAAGATGGAAGATGAGTACGCTATAGACTTTTTAAACATTTTAAAGTTGAACGGTTGTTCTGCTGAACACTTTCAAGGTGCTATACTTTCTACAGTAGTTCCGCAACTAAAGTCTATTCTTATACACGCAGTGGAACGAATATTTAAATGTAAGGTTATGGTAGTTTCCAATCAGCTGAACACGGGTTTGAACATACGCTTAAAAAATCCTAACGCTTTAGGTAGCGACAGAATATGCGATGCCGTAGCCGTAAAACACTTATACTCTTTTCCTGCGGTGGTGTGTGATTTGGGAACTGCTACTACTATTTCCGCTATCGATAAGGATAGCAACTTTTTAGGTGGTGCTATCTTCCCTGGGGTGTACAGTTCGCTAAAAACCCTATCTAACGTTACGGCTCAGTTGCCACACATAGACCTTTGTGAGGACTGCATAGAAACCATTGGTAGAGATACCACTTCGGCTATGCATTCAGGAGTGGTTTTAGGTATGGCAAGTCTTATGGACGGTATGGCTCAACGATACAAAAAAATTCTTGGAAGCGATACTATATTAGTCGCCACTGGTGGACTATCCGACTTGATAGTTCCTTACTGTAACGAACGCTTTATTAGTAACAAAAATCTTGTAAGCGATGGACTATACATCTTATACAAGCTGAACGCATAATTATTTACTGGGAAAATATGTATATATACTATTATAAGTGACAAAAAATTTAAACTTTTTTGGAAATCAAGGTACTAATAGCCTTGATTTTTTTTTGTATATGTAGTATAATGGTCTATGAAAATATAATTGGGAAAGTATCCGATTTTGGTCGCATATAGTTAGCAGTAAAGTCTTTGTGATATACCGATTATATATAAGGAATATTTTTAAGTTTGAACTACGTTCAAACGGTATAAGAGGTGTATTATAATGGAGTTTACTCATGTGCCAGTGCTACTAAATCAAACCATTACGGCATTAAATATTAATCCAGACGGTATATATGTAGACTGTACCGTTGGCGGTGCAGGGCATTCTACACAGATTGCCAAACTACTATCCAATAAGGGTAGGTTGATAGGTCTTGATAGAGACCCCGATGCCGTAGCAGTAGCTAAAGAGCGTCTTAAAGAATACAATGCGACCATAGTTAATATAAACTACTCCGAAATACAGTCCGCTTTGAAAAGTCTTAACGTGGACGATGTAGACGGTATATTAATGGACTTAGGGGTATCTTCATACCAATTAGACACTGCCGAAAGAGGATTTTCTTACCACTACGATGCTCCTCTTGACATGAGAATGAGCAAGTCGGGACTTAGTGCTTTTGACGTGGTAAACTCTTACTCCTATGAAAGACTATGTAAAGTAATGTTTGAGTTTGGCGAAGAAAAGTTTGCCCCTCGTATAGCTTCAAATATAGTTAAAACCAGAGAAGTTAGCCCTATTAATACTACCCTTCAACTTGCCGAAATAGTTAAGATTAGCGTACCTGCTAAGGTTCGTAGAGAAAAAAATCCTTGTAAAAAGACTTTTCAGGCTATAAGAATGGAAGTCAATGGAGAGTTAGAACACCTTTCTATAGGTTTAGACGGTGCTTTTAACAGTCTAAAGTCTGGCGGTAGACTTGCAGTAATCACTTTCCACTCCATAGAAGACAGACTGGTTAAGCAACGCTTTGCCTCTTGGTGTAAAGGCTGTATATGTCCCCCTGACTTTCCTAAGTGTGTATGTGGTAGAAAACCTTTAGGTAAGTTGGTATACCGAAAACCTATTGAGGCCACTCAGACAGAATTGGAAACTAACAACAGAAGTAGAAGTGCTAAACTTCGTGTTATTGAAAGGCTTTAGGTGGTGTGAATAATGAAAATAAACGATAATACGGCTTTAAAAGACGAATATAAATATCATAGGGTAGAGATACATCAAAGAAAACAGAAAAATCTTGAAAAAGAAAGACTTGAAAAGAGAAAAAATGCTATAATATGGACTTTTCTCGGTATCATAGGTACTGTAATATTCTTTCTATCTATATATACTAAGGTTCAAGTTACTGCACTATATTCTCAGGTTGCTGACGAAAAGAGTGCCGTTGAAATACTACAGAGTGAAAACGTTAGAATGCAAACCGAAATAGAAGCTAATATGTCTTTAAAAAATGTTGAGGCTTATGCCGAAGACGTATTAGGTCTTAAAAAACTTGACAAGTCACAGATTACATATATTCAAATTCAAAATGAAGACGTGGTTGAAGTTACTCAAACTGAAAGTAACATATTCGTTTCTATTAAGAATAAGTTAGACGACATAGTAGAGTATCTATTTGGTTAGCCACTGTAGGTATCATAAAAATAACATCAGGCGGATATATATCTATTAAGTATTTATCCGCCTTTTATGTTGATATTATATTGTATATTTTGCCATTTGAAAGGAGACTTTTATTTGAATAGTGCTAATATGAACAAGCGTAACATAGTAATTATGGGTATTATGTTTGCTTGTGCGCTTGCCGTTTCTATTAACGTATTTAAAGTTTCGGTAGTAGATAACGAATACTATCAAGAAAAAGCTAACAAAACGCAGTTTGGTTCTATGACTATCTCGGCAAACAGAGGTTCTATATATAGTTCCGATGGTAGTATACTTGCCCAAAGTGCTACTGTGTTCAAAGTGTACATAGACCCTAAAAACTTTAAGGAACACGACCAGCAAAATTTGGATATTACTGTGGACTTTCTATCCGAAACTCTTGAACTGGATAGACAGAGCATTATAGATAAGATTAATAAGACTGATACCCAATATCAAGTACTTAAAAATAAAGTCGAAAAGCCCATAGTAGATAAGATTAATACTTTTTTAGACGAACATAATATGACTTCCATAAAGACCAGTGAGGACGTAAAACGTTACTATCCACAAGGTGAACTTGCCGCCTCAGTAATAGGCTTTACTAACTACGACGGCGAGGGTTGGTACGGTATAGAGGCTTACTATGATGACGAACTTTCAGGTGTAGACGGTAAGGTTATCTCAGCTAAGGATGCTTATTCTCAGGAAATGCCGTATAAGTACTCTAAACTGTACGATGCCGAAGACGGTAACTCTTTACAACTTACTATAGATACTACTCTACAGTACTATTTGGAAAAAAATCTTCAAGATATGTATAATACGTATCAGTTGGACAATAGAGCGTGTGGAATTATCATGAACGCTAACACGGGGGCTATACTGGCTATGGCTACTTGTCCAGGGTTCGACTTAAATAGTCCGTCGGAGATTACAGACCAACGTACACTAAACGAGTTGGGACTTATAGCTAACGAAGAAGAACGTAGCAATGCCGAGGCTAACGCAAGAGAGTTACAGTGGAAGAATAAAGCGGTATCGGAAATATATATTCCAGGTTCTGTATTTAAAGTGTTCACCAGTTCGGCGGGCTTTGAAGAAAACGTACTGTCTTTAGACGATACTTTTTACTGTTCAGGTTCTTTAACCGTAGCAGGTCAGCCTATTAGGTGTTGGAACCGTAACGGTCACGGTTCACAGACGTTTAAAGACGCACTGACTAACTCTTGTAACCCTGCATTCATGGAGATAGGTAAGCGTTTGGGAGCTGAAAACTTTTTCTACTACTTTGAGGCGTTTGGACTTACCGACAAAACTGGTATAGACCTACCTTCAGAAATTTCGAGTTACTATGCACCAGAAGATAGGTTAGGTCCTGTAGAGTTAGCGTCTTCATCTTTTGGTCAAACTAATAAGGTTACTCCTATAGAGATGATTACCGCTTACGCTTCCGTAATCAACGGTGGTAAGTTGTTAGTTCCTTACGTAGTAGATAAGGTTATCGATAGTGACGGTAACACTATTAAGACTACCGAAACTACAGTAAAAAGGCAAGTAATATCCGAAGATACTTCTGCTACTATGAGGGACTGTCTTGAATACGTAGTAAATACTAACGGTGGTTCTAATGCGTACATAAAGGGGTATAGAATAGGTGGTAAGTCTGGTACTTCCCAAAAGTTAGACGAGTACAACGAGGCTAATATGCGTTATGTAGCGTCTTACGTATGTTTTGCTCCGGCAGATAATCCCGAAATAATAATGCTTATAATGGCAGACGAACCTACCACTGGTGAGTATTATGGTAGTGTAGTAGCCGTTCCTTGTGCAAGGAGTATATTAGAAGAAGTACTTCCATACTTAGGATACTATCCTGAATACAGCGACGAAGAGTTAGCTACTTTAGACGTTACCGTTCCGTCGGTAGAAGATACTACTTTAAACAATGCCGAAAATACTCTTACCGACTTAGGCTTGACCTATGAAGTGGTAGGTCATGGTGATATGGTAGTATCACAGACCCCTATATCAGGAAGTTCTATCGCACAAGGTGGAAAGATTATCCTATATACTGAAGCTAATCAAGAACAGGAGTTTGTGGAAGTTCCTAACTTAACAGGATACTCTTTAACCGAGGCTAATAGTCTATTAAGTTCCTTAAACTTGAACTACGTAGCTTCGGGAGCTTCTACAGAACGTGAAGACGCTACAGTATATTCACAGTCTTATAACGAGGGCGAACACGTTCCAGTAGGTACTATTATAGAATTAACCTTCGTGGTTAAAGAACAAGGTGACTAAGTTAAAAATCGTATGGAGTTTATCTATATAGTATAAGTTCCATACTATGATAATATATTAAAATTGAGGTGTTCATTTTTGAAACTGTATGATTTAATTAAAGGTATTGCTAATACCAATATTCCAGATAGAGAGATAGTCTCTATTACTGATAACTCTAACCATATCGAAAAAGACTGTATATTCGTATGTGTTAAGGGTGGTTCTTTTGACGGACACTCTAAAGCCCAAGAGGCTGTAAACATGGGTGCGGTAGTAGTAGTAGACCATAATCTTGACCTACCTAATCAGATAATAGTTCAGGATACCAGAGAGTTCTATGGTGAACTATGTTGTGCATGGTTTGGCAATCCTCAAAAGAAGATGCGTTTTATAGGCGTTACTGGTACTAATGGAAAGACTACTATGACCAACGTTATTAAACACGTCTTAACCGATAACGGCTATAAAGTAGGTTTAATAGGTACTATTCAGAATGAAATAGGTGATGAAGTACTCCATACTGATAATACTACCCCTATGGCGTTCGACTTAATGGCACTATTGGATAGAATGTATAAGTCAGGTTGCGACTACGTAGTAATGGAAGTATCTTCTTTTGGTTTGGTGCAACATAGAATAGGTGCTATTCACTTTGAAGTGGCAGTATTCACCAACTTGACACAAGACCATTTAGACTATCATAAGACTATGGAAGACTACTATCAGGCTAAGAAGATGCTATTCGATATTTGCGATAAGGCTATAATCTGTACAGACGATGACTATGGCGTTAGACTGTTCAATGAAGTTACTTGTGAAAAGTATTCTTATAGTATCAAGCATCAAGCAGACTTTTACGCTACCGATACTATTATTAAGTCTAACGGAACACAGTTTAAGTATAACACTTCTGACGATAGCTACAACATAAGTATGAAGATGGTGGGTTCTTTCAACGTGGCTAACGTTACAGGAGTAATTACCACTTGTATTATGGAAGGTATTCCTTTTGAAAACATCAAGCAATCCGTCGAAAAGTGTACAGGTGTTAAGGGTAGGTGTGAAGTCATTCCTACTAACAGAGACTTTTCTGTCATCTGTGACTATGCCCATACTCCTGACGCTATAGAGAATATACTAAGTTCCGTAAAAGAGTATACTACTGGTAGACTAATCTGTCTATTCGGTTGTGGTGGTAATCGTGATAAGGCTAAAAGACCTTTAATGTGTAAGTCCGCATTGAAGTACGCCGATAAGTTAATCATCACCAGTGATAACCCTCGTAATGAAGAGCCTCAATCCATAATAGACGACATACTAACTGGTCTACAAGGCGAAACTGAAGTTCCTTACGACGTGGTAGTAGACAGAATAGAGGCTATACACCATGCAGTCAAAATCGCTAAAGCTGGCGATATTATAGTATTAGCCGGTAAGGGTCATGAAGACTATCAAATACTAAAAAATAACGTTCATATCCACTTAGACGAACGTGAAATAGTAGCCGACGCTCTTAAAGAGTTAGACTAACTAATATATAAATACATTACAGGGAAGTTGAAACATGGAAAGTATAAAATTATCAGAAATTGCTAAAGCAGTAGGTTCTACTGTAGCACAAGACGGCACTATAAGTCAAATTAGTACCGATACAAGGACTATTCCTAATGGTTGTCTGTTCGTAGCCATTAAGGGCGAAAACTTTGACGGTCACGACTACATTCCTATGGCTTTTGAAAAGGGTGCTAAGGCTGTAGTATCCGAAAAGGCTATAGACGGTTACAACTGTATAGTAGTTCCAAGTACTCGAAAGGCTATGTTGGATATAGCAAGATATTACAGAAGTAAGTTCGATATCCAATTAGTAGGCGTTACTGGTAGCGTGGGTAAGACTACTACCAAAGATATGATATCTTTAGTACTGTCGGAAAAGTACAACACTTTAAAGACCAGTGGTAATCTTAATAACGAAATAGGTCTACCTAAGACGCTATTCAATTTAGATAGTACATATCAGTGTGCAGTAATAGAAATGGGTATGTCACACTTTGGTGAGATATCCCGTTTAACAAGAACTGCTTTACCTACTATGGGTGTAATTACTAACATAGGATTTTCACACATAGAAAACTTAGGTTCTCAACAGGGAATACTTAAGGCTAAGTTAGAAATCTTAGAGGGAATGGACGGTTCAGCACCTATATTCTTGAATGCCGACGACATTTCATTATATCAAGTATCCTATCAGTTAGGAAGACCTACTTACACGTTCGGTATAGAAAATCCTGATAGCGACTTTAGAGCTATAAACGTAAACCAACACGATACCTATACTACGTTCGACGTACAGTGGAAAGGTGGTACAGATAGTATTACTCTACCTGCTATAGGTAGTCATAACGTATTGAACGCTTTAGTATCTTTTGCTATAGGCGTAAATTCAGGATTAACTCCTCAAGAAGTCGCTAACGCTTTAAGCAAGTACAAAGCCGACGCTTTAAGACAGAACTTCACTCAAAAAGGACAACAGACTGTAATCATAGACTGTTACAATGCCAGTCCAGACTCCATGAAAGCATCTTTAACCGTACTATCACAGACTAATCCTAAACAGAACGGAAGACGTATAGCAGTACTCGGCGATATGTTAGAACTCGGCGAAATGTCTACACAGTTACACTCCATGGTAGGAGAGTATGTAGGTAAGTCTTTAGTAGATACTCTATTCTGTTACGGTCAACAGGCTAAACATATAGGAAATACTGCTCTAACTTTTAACAAGAAGGTGTACTACTTTGACGACAAGTCACTACTAACAGACACTCTTAAAGAGTATCTACTACCAAACGACGTGGTACTATTCAAGGCAAGTAGAGGCATGAAGTTAGAAGAAGTTATTAACAATCTATACGATTAGAAAGGACTAATGTATTATGACTATTATACCTATCTGGTTAAAACTGCTAATTCCGTTAGTATCCTTTGGAATAGCCGTATTAATAGGTAAGTTTTTAATTCCGTTTATGCACAAGATAAGTTTTGGGCAGACTATAGAAAAGTTTGTAGGTGCTAAGTTAGAAAGTCATCAAAAAAAGCAAGGAACTCCTATAATGGGTGGTTTTATGTTCATAATTAGTAGTATAGTTATGACTATAGTAGGCTATGTTATATATAGAGTGGTTAGTTTAGATATTACTTCACCTACCACTACTACTAATGTGTTAAGACTATTAGCTTGTGTGGTATACTCTATATGTTTCTGTGGAATAGGCTTTGCAGACGACTATACCAAAGCCGTTAAGAAACAGAACTTAGGTCTAACACCTAAACAGAAGATGTTATTTCAAGCTATATTCTCTCTACTACTGTTAGTAGTACTTAGACTGTTAGGAGATACTTCTACCGAGATAGACTTTATATTCGCTAAGGTTGACTTTGGTATATTCTACTATCCGATTATGATACTGTTTATGATATTCTTATCTAACGCAGTAAACTTAACCGACGGTGTAGACGGTCTATGTGGTTCAGTAACGGTAGTAACTATGTTAGCTTTAAGTACCATATGTGGAATACTCAAACTAAACGAAATATCTATATTTGCTATAGCTATAGCGGGCGGTTGTTTAGGATTTTTAGTATGGAACTTACACCCTGCTAAGATATTCATGGGCGATACTGGTTCTATGTTCTTAGGAGGTTCTTTTGTAGCTATAGGAATGTGTACACATCAGCATCTACTCGTGGCTGTTATAGGCATAATATACGTATGTGAAGCGTTATCAGTAGTAATACAGGTTACTTACTTTAAGATTACCGCTAAGCAACACTTCAAAAAGACTGGTGAAAAGGGTAAAGGTAAGAGAATATTCAAGATGACACCTATACACCACCACTTTGAACTCTGTGGCTTTAGCGAATATAAGATAGTAACAGTATTTTCTATAGTATCCTTATTAGCCGGTATACTGTCAGTGATGCTTCAGATACAGTAGACTATTAAGTATTGCGTATTATAGTCTAAATTAATGGAACGACCGATATGTAAGTCGTTCCGTTTCGTTAATGTAAAGTTGAACTTTTATGAGGTGATAACATTTGACTAAAAAAATATACAACTCTAAAGCTAAGGATAACGGAAAGACGTTCGTTAGTCCTATTAGATTTGGCAGTTCGTGGGGTAAGGTGGATAGACCCTTTTTACTAATAGTTATGGTTCTGTTGATAATAGGCATAGTAATGATGTTTTCAGCAAGTTATGCTTGGGCTATCAGTGAGGGCTATAGTGGTACGTATTACGCACAAAATCAGTTAAAGTTTGCCATAATAGGTATAATAGCTATGTTCTTTTTGGCACACTTAGACTATCACTTTTTAGGTAAGAAGTGGGTAGCGTTCGCTCTGTTTGGAGTATCGCTGATAATGTTGATACTGGTACTTACTCCTTTAGGAATATCTACCGACGGTACTGACATTAAAAGATGGCTTGGTATAGGTAGCTTTAGCTTTCAGCCTTCCGAAATTATGAAGTTTGCTATCATAGTACTGTTTGCCTATTTGATATCTAACAATCAGGATAAGATGAGCAAGTTCAAAACAGGGATACTTCCATACTTGCTAATATTGGGAGTAGTAGCCGTTCTTATGATGAAAGAACCACACCTTTCGGGTACGTTGATAATATGTGCTATAGGTGTAATAATAGTATTTGTAGGTGGTGCAAGGATTCCTCACTTATTAGGACTGTTCGGTATAGGTATCATAGGTATAGGCAGTATAGTACTATACAAGACTGCTGTAGACGGATTTAGTTACTTTACTAAGAGATTTAGTGGTTGGTTAGACCCTTTTGCGGATATTCAAGGCGACTCATGGCAGACCTGTCAATCGTTGATAGCTATAGGTTCAGGCGGTATGTTCGGCGTAGGTTTAGGGGAGTCCCGACAGAAGTATATGTATCTACCAGAGAGTAAAAACGACTTCGTATTTGCCATAGTATGTGAAGAGTTAGGCTTTATAGGTGCGGTTACTATAGTGTTACTATTTGCAGTGTTCGTATTTAGAGGAATATTAATCTCTAATAACGCTCCCGATAAGTTTGGTGCATTGCTTACTATAGGATTAGTATTCCAAATAGGCATTCAAGCGTTTTTGAATATAGCCGTAGTTAGTAACTTAATACCTAATACTGGTATCAGTCTACCATTTTTCAGTTATGGTGGAACTTCTTTAGTAATGCTACTTGCACAGATGGGCATAGTATTAAACGTTTCTCGGCAGTCACATATTGAAAAGTAGTCTGCTATGTGATATAATTATATATCAGTACTATATATACATGGAGGTTTTTTAGTATTATGAAACTTTTAGTAACTGGTGGCGGAACTGGTGGACATATAAACCCTGCTTTAGCTATAGCTTCTATAGTGGAACAGCATGAACCTAATTCCGAAATACTATACGCAGGTACTCCTTTTGGTATGGAGGCTAAGTTAGTCCCACAGGCTAATTACAACTTTGAACCTATTAAGGTTACAGGATTTCAACGAAAACTTACTCTAAAGAACATAGGTAGAAACTTTAAAACTTTAGCATACCTTACTACGGCAGGACACAGAGCTAAAGAGATTATCTCTAACTTCAACCCCGATGTGGTAGTGGGTACGGGCGGATACGTATGCGGTCCAGTAGTTCAAAAAGCGTCGCAAATGGGCATTCCTACTGCCATTCACGAACAGAACGCCTACCCCGGTATGACTAATAAGATACTCTCTAAACAGGTAAACAAGGTAATGCTTACCGTTAAAGAGGCTATGGACTACTTCGATAGCAACATAGACTATGTAGTTACTGGTCTACCAGTACGTTCTCAACTTATGAATAAGTCTAAAGCACAGGCAAGAAAAGAACTCGGTTTTGACGATAGCTTTACTATACTATCTTTTGGCGGTAGTTTGGGAGCAGGTTGCATAAACGAAACTATGGCGGAAGTCATCAAATGGAGTAGAAGTAGTGGTGTTAAGATTAATCACATTCACGGTTACGGCGGTATGGGTAGAGAGAGTTTTCCTAAAGCTATGAAAGACGCTAACATAGACCTAATCGGCAACGGTATTAGAATTACAGAGTACATCAACGATATGGATACTTGCCTTTCAGCTTGTGACTTAGTAGTGTGCCGTTCGGGAGCTTCTACTCTTGCTGAAATAGAAGCAGTAGGTAGAGCCTCTATACTGATACCTTCTCCTAACGTTGCAGGAAATCACCAATACTATAACGCTATGGTACTCGGTAATGCAGGAGCAGGCATAGTTATAGAACAGAAAGACGTTACTCCTAACAAGATGATAGAGTACATCAAAGACCTATCTACCAATCCTACCAAAGTAGAGGAAATGAGTATAAAGGCTAAGTCCTGTAGTATCTCGGATACTAACGAACGTATCTGGAAGGTAATACAGTCTATAGCTAAGTAGCATACTTTAACATATAGTATAACTTTTGCATATTATAGCTTTGTAGAGTGTATTAAAATAGTATATCTCAAGGCGGTGTATATATAGTATGCAAAAGTTGTTAATAAACGGTGGCAATAGACTATTCGGGGAAGTTAAAGTTCAGGGTGCTAAGAATAGTTCTTTACCCATAATGGCAGGTACGGTATTAGTGGAAGGTACTTCTACACTGTATAACTGTCCAAAACTATCTGACGTGTACACATCTTGTAGAATACTAAACGGCATAGGAGTACACTGTGTATTCAATGGCGACGTGCTAAGAGTGGCTAATAGTGGTACTAATCCCAACGTGAACATTCCAAGCAGTCTAATGCGAGAGATGAGGTCTTCTATACTGTTTATGGGTTCACTGATAGGTAGGTACGGAAGGTGTACTATATCGTTACCAGGGGGATGTCAATTAGGTTCACGTCCTATAGATATGCACCTTTTGGCACTCAAAAAGATGGGCGTTAGCATAACGGAAGAGTATGGCAACATACACTGTGAGGCTAAAAACGGTCTGCACGGTGCTAATATAACTTTACCGTTCGCCTCTGTAGGTGCTACCGAAAACATAATGTTAGCGAGCGTATTAGCTAAGGGTGATACTACTATCAAAAACTCCGCAAGAGAACCCGAAATAGTAGACCTTGCTAACTATCTAAGAAGTTGTGGTGCTAAGATATTCGGGGACGGTGAGAGTACTATATATGTTAAAGGTGTGGATAGTCTACACTCTTGTGAACATACCATTATTCCTGATAGAGTGGCTACCGTTACCTATATGTGTTGTGTAGCCGTATCTGGTGGGGAAGTGCTACTTAATAGCGTAAGTATAGAACACATAGACCTATTAATCAATCTGTTTGAAGAACTCGGTTGCGACGTATATACCTATACCGATAGGTTATATATTAAGTCTAATAAAAAGATACGTTCCATTAGAAGTATAAAGACTATGCCATATCCTGCCTTTCCTACCGATATGCAGGCTCTGTTAATGGCTGTTATGTGCTTAGGTGATGGAACTTCTATATTTGAGGAAACTATATTTGATAGTAGGTATAAGCACGCTGACGAACTCATTCGCATGGGTGCAGATATTAGCGTATTCAATAGCTTGGCTATAGTTAGAGGTGTAAATAGGTTATACGGTACTTCTGTATCGGCTACCGATTTGCGTGGTGGTGCTTCTTTGGTAGTGGCTGGACTTTCGGCACAAGGTACTACCGAAATCTCTAACGTACACTATATAGATAGAGGCTATCAAGACTTAGAAGTAGTACTATCTTCTTTAGGTGCTGATATAAAAAGAGTATAGTATTACACTTTGGAACGGCTATAGGCTGTTCCGTACATAACACTAAAATAGAAAGATATTATGTGAGAGGTGCTATAGTGAAAGAAGTTCAAAAAACGTCAATAGAAAAGACTACCAACGTAAAGCGTCAGCGTAGACGTGAAAGGTATAGGTCTTTATGCTACGTTATAGTGGTATTGTTAGTATTAGTACTATGTTTAACGCTATCTATGACGGTGCTATTTAACATTAAGACTATCCGTGTGGAAGGTAGTAGTGAATATAACGCCTCCGAAATAGTAGAGGCTTCTAAAGTATACAAGGGCGACAACTTAGTTAGACTTAATACGGACAAGGCTAAAAATAATATACTAACTACTCTTATGTATGTAGACGACGTTACTATAAAAAAAGACTTTCCTAATACTCTAACTATAGTTACGGTAGCAAGCGTTCCAGCTATGAACGTATTAGCTGAAGACGGTACTTACATATTAGCCAGTGAAGGACTTAAAAATCTATCTTCTACTAACACGACTTCTAACGATGGTCTTATGCAAGTAGTAGGTTTTGAACCCGTTCTACTAAACAATAATACTAAAGTATCTTCTAACGATGAACAGAAAGTTAAGATACTGAATACTATATATTCCAGTCTAAAAGATAACGATATGCTATCTAACGTGGTAAGCATAGACATTACTGATAAGTACGATATCATGGTAAACTACTCTAACAGGGTGTATATCAAGTTGGGTAGCTACTCCGACTTAGAGTATAAGATTAGATACTCTGCTACCGTAATAGATGACTATATCAGCGAACAGAAGACAGGCTATCTAATATTCATAAACAATAACTCTGCTAACAACGTAGCCTCCTTTGTAGATAAGGATACGTACGAAAAGTATATGCAAAACTTAGAAGATATTACTACTACTTCAGCTAACTCTACAGACGATAGTACTACTCAAACTACCGAAGTATACTACTATACCGATGAGTATGGCTATACTTATACTTCCGAAATGGATACTACCACTACGTTAGAAGATACCTATAACGATACTCAAAGTACTACTAACGCTTACTACAATAACACTTCCGACGACGATACTATAATATATGGTACTCAAACGTATTAACAATATATGTATTAATATTTTTTTAAAACTGTCTTGAATTTTTTTAGAGTTTGTGGTAATATAATAGTATGTTATGTATTGCTTACTATTCTTTCTTTTTTGGAAATATACATTAAACTTAAATATATATAGGAGGATTTTTTAATGGCAAGTTTTGTTTATGAAAATAATGATAACTTTGACCCAGATGTGAAGATAAAAGTAGTAGGTGTCGGTGGTGGCGGTAGTAACGCTTTAGACTGCATGGTTGATTCCGACGTTGAAAACATAGAGTATATATGCATTAATACAGACGCTAAAGCATTAAAAAGGTCACGTGCTGGCAATAAGATTCAAATAGGCGTTAAACTAACTAAGGGTAGAGGTGCTGGTAATAAGCCTGCTATTGGTAAGGACTCCGCAGAAGAAAACAGAGACGATATTTCAGATGCTATTAAAGATGCTGATATGATATTCATTACTGCCGGTATGGGTGGTGGCACTGGTACTGGTGCAGCTCCTGTAGTAGCCCAAATAGCTCAAGAGTTGGGCATTCTTACAGTGGCAGTAGTTACTAAACCTTTTAAGTTTGAACGTGAGGCTAAGATGGCTCAAGCTGAAAAGGGTATCGCTGAACTAAGAAAGTATGTAGACTCTTTAATAGTAATCCCTAATGAAAAGTTATTGGTAGGTCTTGAAAAACCTTTAACTATGAAAGAGTCGTTCGCTTTAGCAGACGATATTCTTAAAGTAGGAGTTAAGAGTATTTCCGACTTAATAGTAGACGACGGATTTATCAACTTAGACTTTGCAGACGTTTCTACTATCATGAAGGGTGCTGGATACGCTCATATGGCTATCGGTCATGGTGCTGGTAAGGATAAGGCTACCGAAGCTGCTAAGGCAGTAATCTCAAGTCCACTATTAGAAACTTCTATCGAAGGTGCTAAGCGTCTATTAATTAACATAGTAATGTCCGAAGACGTTATGGCTTCCGACGTTGATACTGCTACTAAGATGATTACAGACTCTGCCGCTCCAGACGTAGAGTGTATATTCGGTACTGCATTCAAGGAAGATATGAACGACGAAATGACTATTACTGTAATCGCTGCTGGTTTTGACGTTATAGCAGGTCAAGACGTTTCGGTTCCTGTACCTCCAGTATCTAATATCAGCAATAGTATTCCAGTAGAGCCTACTCCTGTACAACCTACTCCAGTACAAGTACAAGAAGCTCCTAAGCCTGTACAGTCTGCTCCACAACCTCAACCTAAGCAAGCAAGCAGACCGACAACTAACGATGACCAAGATACCGACTTATCGGATATCTACAAACTATTAGACTATTAATACTTATATTAAGACTAACTAATACTGATATTGGTTAGTCTTTTTAGTAATATATGACTACCTTGTAGCATAGTATTATTATAGCGTATATAGACTTTTAAAAAAAATTTTTTAGCTATTTCAAGATTTTTTTAAAAATACTATTGACAAATCTAAAAAGTAATGATATAATCATAGTGTAATCAGTTAGTTATTAAAAAAGTTAAGTATATGGTTTGTGTTCTGATTACATATTAATATTATTATTGAAACAATGGCGTTTCGATTGAGTGAGTTTTTTAGAATATAAAAAATTCTTAATCGAAATGCCTTTATCTGTTTTAAGGAGGATTTTTTTATCATGTCTGAAGAAAAATGTTGTTCCCAAAACGTTGCAGAATACTTTGGTTGCGAAGTGTTTAATGATGATGTAATGAAGGCAAGACTTCCTAAGGGAGTATATAAGGCTGTAGCTAAGACTAAGGCTTTTGGTACACCTTTAGATATCGAAGTTGCTGACGTAGTAGCTAACGCTATGAAAGACTGGGCTATCGAAAAAGGTGCTACTCACTATACACACTGGTTCCAACCTATGACTGGTGTTACTGCCGAAAAGCATGACTCTTTTATCTCTCCAACTCCTAACGGCGGTGTAATTCTTGAATTTTCTGGTAAGGAACTAATTAAGGGCGAACCTGACGCTTCTTCTTTCCCATCTGGCGGTTTAAGAGCTACTTTTGAAGCAAGAGGCTATACTGCTTGGGACCCTACTTCTAACTGTTTCGTTAAAGACGGTTCTCTATACATACCTACTGCTTTCTGTTCTTACACTGGTGAAGTTCTTGATAAAAAGACTCCTTTACTACGTTCTATGGATATAGTTAGCGAGCAGGCTTTAAGAATATTAAGACTATTTGGTAATACTAAGGCTACAAGAGTTACTACTACTGTAGGTCCTGAGCAAGAATACTTTTTAGTAGATAAGAAGTTATACGACGAAAGAGAAGACCTAATATTAACTGGTAGAACTCTATTCGGTGCTAAAGCCCCTAAGGGTCAAGAACTTGAAGACCACTACTTTGGTAACATCAAGCAGAGAGTATCCGACTTTATGAAGGACTTAGACAAGGAACTTTGGAAACTTGGTATCTTTGCCAAGACTAAACACAACGAAGTAGCTCCTGCTCAACACGAATTAGCTCCAGTATTTACTACTTCCAATATAGCAGCAGACCAAAACCAACTAACTATGGAAGTTATGAAGAAGATAGCTTTAGAACATGGTTTAGTATGCCTACTACACGAAAAGCCTTTTGCAGGTATCAACGGTTCTGGTAAGCACAATAACTGGTCTATTTCCTCTAACGACGGTCAAAACCTATTAGACCCAGGTGCTACTCCTATTGAAAACCTACAGTTCTTAACTTTCTTATGTGCTATTATTAAGGGTATTCACGAATACTCCGACCTACTAAGAATTTCCGCTGCAAGTGCAGGTAACGACCATAGACTTGGTGCTAACGAAGCCCCTCCAGCTATTATTTCCATGTTCATCGGTGAAGAACTTCAAGACGTATTAGACGCTCTTGAAAATGGTACTACCGTTAAGGCT
Source organism: uncultured Oscillospiraceae bacterium (assembly GCA_934444765.1). Classification (GTDB taxonomy): domain Bacteria; phylum Bacillota; class Clostridia; order Oscillospirales; family Ruminococcaceae; genus UBA5884. The sequence continues at coordinate 36,572 of CAKSDC010000012.1, read as the reverse complement.
AAAAATGAAGAGTTCGTTATCGGTGTAGACGCTCTACCTTCATTCAAAAAGGACTCTACCGATAGAAACAGAACTTCTCCATTCGCTTTCACTGGTAACAAGTTTGAGTTTAGAATGTTAGGTTCAGCAGACTCTATCTCTTGTACTAACGTTATGCTAAACACTATAGTAGCTGAAGAACTTTCACAGTTTGCCGATATTCTTGAAAAGGCTGACGACTTCGACAAGGCTCTAAACGAACTATTAGTTAAGACTATTAAAGAACACAAGGCTGTAATCTTTAACGGTAACGGTTACTCCGATGAGTGGGTAGAAGAAGCCGTAAACGTTAGACACCTTCCTAACTACGTATCTACTGTAGACTGTCTACCACACTATACAGACGACAAGAACGTTACTATGTTTGAAAAGTTTAAGGTTTACACTAAGACCGAAATTCAAGCAAGAACCGAAATCTTACTTGAAAACTATAGCAAGGTTATTAACATCGAAGCCTTAACTATGGTAGATATGGTTAATAAGCAAATCCTTCCAGCTTGCATTAAGTACACTGGTTCTCTATGCGAAGTTATTAACGGTAAGAAGTCTGTAGGTCTTGAAGGTGGTTGCGAACTAACCTTAGCTAAGAAGATAGACACTCTAACTAATCAGTTAGACGGTGCAGTTAAAGACCTTGAAAGCAAACTCTGTGGCGTATCTGAACATGAAGAGTCTATATTCACTCTATCAAGATACTACAGAGATGAAATATTCGCTTCTATGGGCGTACTACGTGCAATAGCTGATGAACTTGAAGTTATTATGCCTAAGACTGTATGGCCATTCCCAACTTACTCCGACCTACTATTTATGGTATAGTATGTTCAATATTTTGAGTTAAGTATATAGTAATAGTGCTACTTTCAAAAGTTATTGAAAGTAGCACTTTTTGTCGATAAGGTATATACGTTACTATTCGTTAAAGTATTGGTCTAATAGTGTCTGTTTGGTATCCCATAGAGGTTTTGAAAGGTCTACGTAGTATTCATGAGGATTTTCAAAACGCTTAACTTCGTCCCATATTAGGTCTAATTGGTCGGAACAGTATCGCTTGATATCTTCTATATTAGGGGAGTTATACACACAGTTTCCCTTTACGAATACAGGAACTTGTAACTTTTTAGCGGTGAAGTCTTTAAGTCTCTTCTTTTTGTAGGTCTGTATAGGGTGGAATATAGTATAAGGTTTAGTATCGTCTATAGTTTCGCCTTTAAGAGTGATTACGTCGGCTATGGCTTTGCCCGTTTCGTTATCGAATAGGCGATAGACTTCTTTAAAGGCTGGATTGATAATCTTTTCGGCACTTTCGGAAAGTTTAATCTTAGGTACTATGGTATCACCTTCGTATACTGCCGATAGCTTATATACTCCGCCGAATACTGGTTCAGACTTAGAGGTTACTAACCTTTCGCCCACGCCGAAACTGTCTATCTTAGCACCCTGTTCTATAAGGTCTTTGATGATAAACTCATCTAAAGAGTTAGAGGCTACTATCTTGACTTCTGGTAAGCCTGCATCGTCGAGCATCTTTCTTGCCTTTTTGCTTAGATATGCAATGTCGCCACTGTCTATTCTAATGCCGAAGTTTTTATAGCCTTTAGACTTCAACTCTTTGAATACCTTGATAGCGTTAGGTACTCCCGACTTTAAGACGTTGTAAGTATCCACTAATAGAGTGCAAGCGTTAGGATACTTGTTAGCGTAGGCTTTAAAGCTGTCAAGTTCAGTAGGGAAGAGTTCCACCCAACTATGAGCCATAGTTCCTAAAGCAGGTACACCAAACTGTCTATCTGCTATCGCACAAGCCGTTCCACAACAACCACCAATATATGAGGCTCTTGCACCGTATATAGCACCGTCATAGCCTTGCGCCCTCCTTGAACCGAACTCCATAACTGGTCTGCCTTGTGCCGACTTTACTATTCTAACCGCTTTGGTGGTGATTAGACTTTGATGGTTTATAGTAAGTAGTATCATAGTTTCGATATACTGTGCCTGAATTACTGGACCTCTAACGGTAATCAACGGTTCATTAGGGAATACTGGCGTACCCTCTGGTACTGCCCAAACGTCACAACTGAACTTGAAGTTCTTTAGATAGTCTAAAAACTCCTCTGAGAATATCCCTTTAGAGCGTAAGTACTGAATATCTTCGTTGGTGAACTTTAAGTTCTTAAGATAGTCTATAACCTGTTCCAAACCTGAAAATATAGCATAGCCGGCGTTGTCTGGACACTTACGGAAGAACATATCGAATACGGCTACTTTGTCAGCGTAGCCACTGTAGATAAAGCCGTCACCCATGGTCATTTCGTAGAAGTCCACTAACATGGTTAAGTTTCTATTATCCAACATAATATTATCACCTTTCTATAGAATGTTTACGAATATATATAACACGTTTAATATTATAGCTACTACTAAACTTGATATACACACTATCTTAGATACGTTAAGATACTTTTCATACTGTACAAGGTCGCCCTTTTTTAGGAATTGACGAGCCAACATATTTATAGATAGGCATATGATACCAAATAGTCTACTGAGTATTAGCGTTACTATAGTAATAACGGTTAGACTTGTAGGAAACTTGTACTGGTTTCCACAGTATTGACAGTGTGTGCCATTGATATTTTCCGAACCACATTTTGAACACTTCATTATTATGTTACTCCTTATGATTTAAAGTTGTAGAGTAGTATGCCGTTAGTTTCTAATAGTTTAAAAGCCATGACGTTCATAAGTTCAGCAGAGTGGGACGGAGCGTCAAACGTTTCCACACACTGCATAGGAACTATCACGTTACATTCCTTGTCGTCTTGGTCGAAAGCAGTCTTTAAAGATAGGCATAGGTTTAATACGCATATATCGGTACAGTCCCCACACACTATGAAGTTTTTCACGTTAGGATTGTCTTTTAGGTACTGTTTAAACTTAGGTGCGTGATATCCGTTAGTAGAGTTTTTTTCTATTAGTGTGTAGTGTCCTATAGCTTTAAGTTCTTCTACTACTTCACTTTCGGTAGTGTTGATTAGACAGTGTGGCGGAAAAGACTTAAACTCTGTACTATCTTTAGTGTGACTATCTGCAAAGAACACTATATCGATACTACGTTCTATAGCGGAACGCATAAGTTTTCCAACCTTTCCGATAATCTGAGTTACTCTTTCGGAGGATAGCGCACCTACTATAGTAAATCCATTTATCACGTCTACTACTATTAGAGCCGTATCGTTATTAGAGTAGTCTTTAAGTGACATTTCAGGCTTAGAGTTAAGACTTTCAGCATAAGATGATAGTTCAAAGCTGATATCTTTCATAGTTTATAACCTTCTTTCTTGATGTTTTTGTACTTTTGATTATATCACATTGAGATTAAGTTGTCAAGTGTTTTTTAAAAAATATTCTTATCATATCGATAATAACACATGGCATATAGTAACAAAAAAGACACCCTATATAGTATAGAGTGTCTTGTATTAGTATATTAAGTACTATTCAGCGATATCTACTATCACGCCAGTTAGTTTACCGTTAGAGGCTACTGCGTTAGCTTCGTCGGTGTCTATGTGCATAGCTTTTGCGTAGCTGTCGGAAACTCTAACTACCACGTCGCCAAGGATAGCCTTTCTATCGGCAGTGTCTAACTTAACCCAAACGATTTGACCGTTTTTAACGCCAAGTTCTTCGGCATCCTTGTTAGTTAAGTGGATGTGTCTTTTTGCGATGATAACGCCTTCTTTTAGGTCTACTTCACCAGCAGGGCCTACTAACTTACAGACGCCAGAGTTTGCAACGTCACCACTCTCTCTAACTGGAGCTACTATTCCTAAAGAACGGGCATCAGTAGCTGAAAGTTCTACTTGAGTAGCTTTTCTTACTGGTCCAAGGATAGAAGCCTTAGTCTGTGACTTTGGACCTACTATAGTAACCTTTTCTTCACAAGCGAACTGTCCAGGTTGTGATAGGTCTTTCTTCTTAGTAAGAGTTGCACCCTTACCGAATAGAGTTTCTAAATCTTCTTGAGTAACGTGCACGTGGCGTGCAGAAGTTTCTACTATAAATTCCTTTGACATCTTAAACGACCTCCAAAATATTATTAGTATAGCACTAATATGCTACTATGTTCAATAATATTGTAGCACTTTGCAGTTAAAATGTCAAGTATTAACGAACTATAGTGCTTGATAGATAGCCTATGCTAACCCTAATAGTACCTTTTTGATTATTAGTAAGTCGGTACTGGTTACTCTGTTGTCACCGTTAAGGTCGTAGTCGTTAGAGATTTCTGTAGTAATGCCTAATAGATACTTTTTAACCTTTAGTAAGTCGGAAGTAGTTAGGTTGGAGTTGTCCTGTGCCAACTGAACGAACTTATTATAGTCTTCTACGTTATTAAACTTAGCATATTCTGATATGTTGCTATTATCAGGGAATAGTAAGTTTAGGTATGCTACGTATATAGTATCGTTATCCTTAGTTAGAGTGAATAGGTCTAAATCAAGGTGCATAGGAATGCTCGATTGGTACATACTGCTTATATCATAGTTGACAGCATCTTGTTTAGTGTAGCCGTCGCTTACCTTTGCGGATATGTCGCCTTCGCTAAGTGCTTCGGTTATCTTTGCAGTGTGGAAGTAGTTGATATAGTCTACTAAAGTAGCAGTCTTTTCATCGCTTAGAGTTTTAGACTTGCCGTCGTACTCTACAGTAGCGGAAGTTACGTCGAGTGCTTTAGTTTCTGAAATGTATATCTTAGGTGTAGAAGTACCTATAGTAGTGGAACTTCCTATAGAACTACCTATGCTACTTCCTAATTGAGTTTCTGCGTATACACCGTATCCACTACTTAGTAGACTTAGTGCCATTACGCCTATGACTATCTTTTTCATGTTCATGTTTAAATGCCCTCCAATATATAGGTGATTAGTCCGTTAATAGAACTGAGTATATTATACTACATATCTTTAATGGATTGCAATAACTTAGATTGATGTTTGTATGATTAACCAAATATATCCATATAGTGTTGAAAGTTATTTACAGTTACTATATCGATATCACGTATTGACTTATTGCACTATATGGTGTATAATATACTAAATATGAAAATGAATTTCAATTTCAAATTGGAGTGTGAAATACTATGTGTTTAATAAGATGCAAAGACTTAAAGATGTACTATGAAAACCACCTTGCAGTAGACGGGGCTACTTTTTCTATCGATAAGGGCGACTATCTATGTGTAGTAGGCGAAAACGGTTCTGGTAAGAGTACCCTAATGAAAGGTATCCTTGGACTTAGAAAGTATAGCGACGGCGAAATAGTATACAACATCAAAAAGACTGAAATAGGCTATCTACCTCAACAGACTGTAGTACAAAAAGACTTCCCAGCCAGTGTGTTTGAAGTGGTACTTTCAGGCTGTTTGAATAAGATAGGTTTAAGACCGTTCTATACTGCTAAAGAAAAAGACTTAGCCTTTAGCAATCTTGAAAGACTGGGCATTAAAGACTTAGCCAAAAAGTCTTACCGTGACCTTTCAGGAGGACAACAACAGAGAGTGCTTTTAGCAAGAGCGTTATGTTCTACTGGCGAACTGCTGATACTCGATGAACCCGTTACCGCTTTAGACCCTATAGCTACTTCCGAAATGTATACCACTATAGCCAACCTTAACAAAGAGGGAATAGCCATTATGATGGTATCTCACGATATAGAAATGGCAGTAGTATACGGTAATAAAATCCTCCATATGGGTACTAAGATGAAGTACTTCGGTTCTAAGGACGGCTACATTAACTCTAAACTATACCACAATATGACTAATCCAAACTAAAAAATAAGTCTTTCATGAATAACCATGAAAGACTTTTTAATATAAGCTGTCTATCGGATTCGAACCGACGACCTCTTCCTTACCAAGGAAGTGCTCTGCCTACTGAGCTAAGACAGCTCATGTCAACGGTATATATTATATCACACTATCTAAAAAAAGTCAAGAGTTTTTTAAAAAAATATCTTAAAAAATATTTCGCACTATAACTCTACAGTGACTATTATACTATTTAAATTATTGCCAGATAGCGTATAGTTTTTATCAGCTGGAACGTATACTTCTATACTGTCAGTATCTCCTGCATCACAAATATATACCATATAGTCTTTATCGCCACAAGAATATCTTAACGACTTAACGCCAAATTTATAGCTATTAAGCATAGAGATATACTCTTCCAAACATATACCCTTTTCGGTTATATAGTTAGAGTGTGGAACTCCTACGTATCTAAAATGTGAAGGGTTTGAAATGTTAGTAGTATTCTTTTTAGCTTCGGGATACCTTTGTATAAAGCCATAGTTAGCACAGTTAGATAGTATCCAAGAGGAGTTGACGTATTCGCTAAAAGACTGTTTAGTAGCGTCGGTAGGATATGCGCACATATCGAAACCGTATCCTGTGTGACTTTCGCTAAAGCCTGCTTTGTTTTCGGCATAGTCGTTATAGGTAGTCTGTTCGTATAGTATTTCCTGTTCTGCCATAGTGCGATATCCACTGGTTATCATAAAACTGTTATCGGAATTTTTAGTAGAGTAGTCTTGCATCATAGCGTTTAGATACTTAACGGTTTCACCCTGTAGCATAAGAGTAGAGTTTATAACGTTGTAGCTATCGTTTTTGTTAGACTGTACCGAAACTTCACCAGATACTTGCTCATCGCTTGCAACGTATCCATGTTCCGAATTTACTAATATTAACGCTCCAGAGTATACCTGACTTTTAGGTACTGTAATCTTTTTAAAACCCAACCTTTCGATAGCGGTTTCGTAGGCACTAAAAGAGGCTAAACTACTTCCGTCCTGTTGTACTGCCGAAGTGTCGCTATCGGGAGTAGTATCTGTAGTGTTAGAACAGCTTTTAAAGAAAAATACTATTAATACTATAAGCGACAATATCACTACTAATAGAATACCTACCCTATCTAAGCGTAGTTTATACTTAACTTTTTTTTTCTTACGACCGCTCATGGTTAAATAGCCCTTTCATACTAAAGTTAATCTTTACCTATAGTAAAGACCGTTACAATATATAGTGTATTATAGCATACTCACGGGAGTTTGTCAATAACGGTACTATTGAGTATCTTTTAGGGGAATAACCAAAAAATAGACTGTATACTCTTATTTAAGATACTATTATGTGTATAGGTTTACTTTTGTGAAATATACCTAAAACTATCATGGTAATTTGTACGTAATGTATATTGACTTTTCGTAATAATGGTTGTATAATATAATCATTAAAATTAAAGTTTAAGGAGGGCTTAACATGAATAAGCTTAAAAGAATTTTAGTTGGGCTTTCAGTCGGTATCATGTGCTTAACAGTAACGCCTGTTAGTGCAAGCGCAACAGAGTATGTTCAAGGTGATATTAATGGAGACGGTAGCGTAACTACACAAGACCTATATTGCCTATCGAAGTTTTTAAGTGGTAATTCTCGTACTTCTAAAGGTACAGTTGCAGAAAGACTTGATGTAAATTTAGATAGCATCATAGACAGTCAAGATGTTCAATATCTAAAAAATCATTTCTTAAATAGTAGCAATTCAGATAGTATTCCGTCTACATATACTACAGCATTACCAACTTATGAAGCAAGAAATTATTATAAATACGATGCGAATACTGGAAACAAATTAAACTCGTATGTGTTAAATTCTAATACTATTCCAGAAATTAGTACTGCATCTGGTCGTTCCATTATCGGTGATGATGATAGGGTTTTAGACCCTACTCTAAAAGGTGTAGTTAATATTGGAGCAAATGGTTCTGGATTTATAATAGATAAGCATACTATATTAACGGCAGCACATTGTATCTATAATATGGATAGCGAAAAATTGGAAACAAACTTAAAGATATACATTTGCGATGGTACTGCTGATTATAATAATGCAACTTTAACTATAAACCCTGTGCAAGTTCATATTCCAGCAAAGTACGCAAATGCAATGGCAAATTATGGTGAATATGACTATGCTATATTAACTGTAAAAGAAGATTTAAGTAATTATATTTGCTTTGATTTAGGTGTTGCAAGAGATAATATTAAATCTGCAAATCCTTCATTATATGTAACTGGTTTTGGTGGCGGTACTGAAAGAACTACCGCAAAAGGCAATATTACAGGTATTGATAGTGGACATATTACATATAATACTGATACTATTGGAGGAAATAGCGGTAGTCCAGCATATATAATAAATAATAATCAAAAAATTGTTATTGGCATTCACAATGCCAATGGTAATTCATCAATTAGAATAACCAGTGAAATTTTACAGTTTGTATATAATAATTCTAATTTATAAATAATATATTTAATATAAAGGAGGAACCATTATGAAAAATTTTAAAAAGATTTTAGCTACCGTTATGGCTTTAGCTACCTTAGGTTGTGTATCTGTTATGCCTACATATGCAACTATAAACAAAAATAATGATACTAATTCAAAAGAAACTTTAGAATATTACCAAAAGAACTCCATAAGAGAAGCTTTTCTAATATTAGACTATGACGGCGATAAAGGTACTTACTACTTTAATACTTATTATGTTGAAACTGGAAAGTCTGCCGTAGACCTTTCTAATCTAAGTGCTGAGGAACTACAGGCGTTTGAACAGGGTACACCTATCAAAGTAAGTGATGACGTTGATACTGCCGATGTAGAAGTCATTACCGTTAATGAAGATAACAACTATATATCTATTGAAACTCCAGGTTGGTTTACCCATCTACATTGGTACAATGGCATGAAAATGTGGTTAATTGACGAGGGCGGTATAAACAAGGCAACCTTAGGCGACAGCACCACAGTAGGTGAAAGCACCACAGTAGGCGAAAGCGAACCTACTGGCGTTCGTGGAGATATAAACTACGACGGTAAGGTTACTACTTTAGACTTACTACTATTAAAGAAGTATCTACTTGGAATAGTTAAGTGGTAATAAGTTGGTCTTTGATATAATAGAATGGCACTATACAGGAGTTACCTCTTGTATGGTGCTATTTTTATACACTTTGTGAGATGTTACTAAAGATTTGCTTCAGGTTTGTGCATATTGTATATTGACGTTTTTGTAATAATATACTATAATTACATTAAATAGTTCAATTTGTAAGGGGGAAACTTTTATGAAAGATTTTAAAAAGATTTTAGCCACTGTTATGGCTTTAGCTACCTTAGGTTGTGTATCTGCTATACCTACAGATGCAGTAATATTTAAGGATAACGATAATAACTCTCAAAAAACTTTAGAGTACTATCAAGAAAACTCTGTAAGAGAGGCTTTTATAGTATTAGACTATGGCGATGATAAGGGTATGTATTATTTTAATACTTACTATTCTCAAACTGGGGAAGCTTCTATAGATACTTCTACTTTAAGTGAAGAAGATATAAATACTATAAAATCAGGATATCCTGTTAAAGTAAATGATGATATGGATACTGCTGATTTAAAAGTTATTACTGTTACAGAGAATAGTAATTCTGTTTTAATAGATACTCCTTCATGTTACACCTATTTTTGTTGGGATGAAAGTAAAACATGGGTGGAATTAACAAGTAAAATTGATAAAACAACTTTAGGCGATAGCGTCACAGTAGGCAATAGCGAAACTACTGGCATTCGTGGTGACGTAAACCGTGACGGTAAAGTTACTACCGCAGACTTACTCTTATTAAAGAAGTATCTACTTGGAATAACTACCTATGGAAACGACTATAAGTTCGACTACGTTCAAAAACACGACTACAGAGTAGATAGGTCTACCTTTGAAACGGTATGTACTGAAAACGGTGTCGATATAAAGAACGTAATATACAACGAAGTAGAAAAGACTGCTACTTTCACGTTCGGAAATGGTTCTACTCTGGTCGTACCTGCAAACTTTTCCAACTTGATACTTTCAAGTAAAGTACAAAACCCTCGTAAAGAAGCCGTTATATATACCAACGATGAGGGCAAGACCGTAGATATGAGTAATGAATGCTACTACGTATTAGGTTATACTGTAAGTTGTGCTAACGTGCATGAGTTCACAGGCAATATTGAAGACGAAAACGAATATATATACGATGGTACTCATTCAAGCCAATACACAAAGCATAAGCCTTTAGGCGATAGTGTCGCTCTACCAGACGGTACAGTATTGAACTGTGAAGGTCTTCGTCGTGATGTAGAAATAGTATACGACCTTAACGGTAAGTACATGGGCTTTAGAGTACCAAGGTCAGGTGGGGAAGACGGTATGTTTAGCGATATATACATAATCCCTTCTAATAGCAACGTAGTTATAGGTAGTAGCGAATCTATTAGCGTTAGTGGTGACGTAAACGACGACGGCAAAGCTACCACTATAGACTTACTCTTACTAAAGAAGTACTTACTCGGAATAACTACTTGGTAGTATCCAACAAATAATAGCAAGGATTCTCCCACCTCTATAGGTGAGTGAGATGAATTGCAAGTAGGAAAAATAACGGCAGTGGTGGGCGGAGAGAAATCGGTATCCCCCACTGACATGAGGCAAACTACAGTCAGTGTTCTGCTGGCTTGTCAGACTCTGTGAAATTACCGACTGTGGATTGAAACGTATATCTAAAAAAGAGTATGTAGTTGACTTTGCAACAGAGTGCAACAGAAAAACAGTGTCTTTAAAACTTTTTTTAAAATATATATATACGCTATTGATATAATCACACACCTATGTGATTATATATACTATAATACTTAAATACACAGAAAAAATGTTTTTACCCTAATTCTCTGTTTCTCTGTTGCAAGGTATATTAAACCTCATAATTACGTACTTTATTGTGCAACAGAGTGCAACAGACTGCAACAGAGTGCAAAAGACTTCTGTTACAGACGGTTCAAGTTAATAGGGTATTCCTATCTTCTGTGACTAATACTCTTAGTGCCTACTTTTGCGTATTGACGGCTAATAAATATTATGCTATTATATTATTATCACATTAAAGTTGAAAGGAAGTTGACACTATATGCCATCTAAGGAAATATGTGAATTTTGCGACTACGTTAGAAACCAAGCTAAAGACAGAAAGTTGGTCGGTTTACCTATTAACACTCGTGCTATAGAGGTTCACGTTAAAGAGTTTGAACCCGACGTGTTCTATATAGAGGCTAAAGACGGTAAGATATCCATAGAACCTTATGAGTATAACAATAAAGACGCTACCGTGTATATCGATAAGCAGACGCTATTCGATATATTCTATAAAAAGGTTTCTATTAGCGAAGCACAGAGTTCTGGAAAGTTGGTCATAGACGGTAACGGTGAAGACTTATACTGTCTAAAGCGAAACTTTACTTAGACTATTAGAAAAGGGAGTATTATATATTATGAACACTATAGGTATTATAGGTGCTATGCCTTCGGAACTACACGATATTAGAGAAACTCTTACAGGTGCAGAAGTTATAACTATCGGTAAGTTCGACTTTTACAAGAACGTAGTAGGCGACAAGACTATTATAAACGTATGTTGTGGCGTGGGTAAGGTGAACTCCGCTATATGCACTCAGATGTTAATAGATAACTTTAAGGTAGAGTGTGTTATAAATACTGGCGTATCTGGTGGTATGAACCCTAACGTCAAAGTATGCGATATAGTAGTATCTAATGAGGTAGCCTCTCACGATGTAAACTTAGAGTTTTTAGAAAAGTATCCGCCACACTGTAGCGTGTATAAGTCCAATCCACAGTTAATAGAACTTGCTACCAAATCGTGTACTAAGTTCGGATATACTTATCATATAGGCAGAGTGGTTTCAGGTGAACAGTTTATATCCAGTCAGACGGTGAAACAGGATATCATAGACAGGCTGAACCCTTACGCTGTAGATATGGAAAGTTCTGCTATTGGACACTGTGCGTATATAAACGGCGTTCCAAGTGTAAGCATTAGGTGTATTTCCGACAATGCCGACGACGAAGGGGCTATGTCTTTTGATGAGTTTGAAAAGATAGCCGCTAAACGTGTAGCTACTGTAGTCTTAGACATAGTAAACGCATAGTATCGGCTAATGGATACGTGATAGCAAGCTGAGAAGAGCCTCTTCTTTAGTTTGCTATTTTTTTGCGTTACCACGTATTCTATTGATTTTATCATGCGTGTGTGGTATAATATTAGTATAATATATAATTGGAGGACGTATCATTTTGCGAATTAGAAAAAAGCCTTGGTGTGAAGCTGAACTTAAAGCCTGTCCGTTCTGTATACCTAATCCCGATGACTACAAGGGTAAGTGGAATACTAACGTCTTTACTAACGACGCTCCCATATATATGGAACTCGGTTGTGGTAAGGGTGGCTTTATATCCCAAATAGCACCTAAAAATTTAGACGTGAACTTTATAGCAGTAGACGTAGTGAATACTATGTTAGGTCTTGCCAAAAGAAGTATAGAAAAGTCTTATGCTGAAGCTAACCTACCTACCGACAATATTAGAATATTCCTAAAGAATATTGAGTACATAAGCAATACTTTTGGTGACGGCGATACTATAGAACGTATCTATATTAACTTCTGTAACCCTTGGGATAGAAAGACTAAACATCAAAAGAGAAGACTAACTCACCCAAGACAGCTTACACAGTATCTACAGTTTTTAGCGTCTAACGGTCAGATATGGTTCAAGACCGATAGCGACGTACTGTTTGAACACTCATTGGAGTACTTTAAAGAACTTAACTTTGATATTAAGTACATCACATACGACCTACACAGTAGCGGTTTTGAGCCTAACTATGTAACCGAACATGAAAAGATGTTCTCAGATGAGGGCATAAAGATTAAGTTCTTAATAGCACAACGAACATAAATAGATATCTAAAACTATATAAAACTATAATAAGGTGGTGTGTATATGAACGATAGAGAAAAGTTGCTATACTGTTATAGTCAAGTTAAGCGTTATACCAACGACTTTAAACCTAAAGTAGCGTTAGTGTTAGGTTCTGGTTTGGGTGAGTTCGCTAATAGTATAGACTGTGTATGTTCTATAGACTACAAGGATATTAAAGAGTTCCCAATATCCACCGTGCAAGGTCACATGGGAAGGTACATCTTAGGCTACTATAAAGGAGTACCTATAGTAGCCATGCAAGGTAGAGTACACTACTATGAGGGTTACTCTATTAAAGACGTGGTACTGCCTATTCGTCTAATGAAACTTATGGGTGCAGAGGTTCTATTCTTGACTAACGCATCAGGTGGAATTAACAGAGACTTTTCCGCTGGCGACTTTATGATGATTACTGACCATATATCCACGTTCGTGCCTAACTGTTTGATAGGTGAAAACTTCGACTTTTTGGGTACACGCTTCCCAGATATGAGCAACGTCTATAGTGATAGGTTACAGTCTATCATAGTACAGACTTCTAAAGAGTTGAACGTTCCTATACGACGAGGAGTATACGTTCAGCTTACTGGTTGTAGTTACGAAACCCCAGCAGAAATTAAGATGCTATCTATATTGGGTGCGGATGCGGTCGGTATGAGTACCGTATGTGAGGCTATAGCTGGTCACCATGCAGGAATGGAAGTGTGTGGAATATCTTGTATAACCAATATGGCAAGTGGTATACTAAACCAACCGTTAAACCATCAAGAGGTTCAGAAGATAGCCGACAGTGTAGCACCTGACTTTAAACGCTTAGTCGGTGGAATAGTATCTAAACTATAAAGTATACTATAGTAATAGCATATCTACACACTAATAGAAAGGAAGACTAATCTTGAACGTTAGATTTTACAATGGCAAAATATTGACTATGGCTGACGGTGTGGAAGTCTTAGAAGGTTGCGAACTACATACTCACGGTAGTATAATCTCTTACGTTGGCGAACCTTTAAAAGACGATACTACTAAGTTCGATAAAGAGATAGACTTAGAAGGTAATCTGTTAATGCCGAGTTTTAAAGACGCACATACACATTCCCCTATGACCTGTTTACGTTCTTATGCCGACGACTTGCCTCTTAAACAGTGGCTGTACGAAAAGGTTTTTCCGTTAGAGGCTACACTGACACACCAACAGGTATACTGGTATACTAAACTTGCTATGTTGGAGTATCTAAGTAGTGGAATTTCCGCCTGTTTTGATATGTACGTCATGCCAGAAGAGGTTTCCCGTGCCTCTTTAGATATCGGCTTTAGAACGGTCTTTTGCGGTACGGTAAACAACTTTAAAGATAGTGTAGAGGCTTTAGAAGACTACTACTTAAAGTACAATAATACTGACGAACTGTTATCCTATCAGTTGGGATTTCACGCAGAGTATACCACCTCTTTGAACATAATGCAAGGTATAGCAGAACTCTCTGATAGGTACAAAGCACCAGTATATATGCACTCCAGTGAAACCAAAAAAGAAGTCACCGACTGTATAGAACGATACGGTAAGACACCTACTCAACTATTTAAAGATATAGGTCTGTTTGAACACGGTGGCGGAGGTTTCCACTGTGTATACATGAGTGAAACGGGTTTGAACATCTTTAAAGATATGGGTCTGTGGGTAGTTACCAATCCGTCTTCTAACCTGAAGTTGGCAAGTGGAATAGCTCCTATCACTGAAATGTTAAACAAAGGTGTCAATATAGCCATAGGTACAGACGGTCCAGCCAGTAACAACGCTTTAGACTTCTTTAGAGAGATGTTCTTAGTTACCGCTTTGCAAAAGTACAAGACGAAAGACGCTTCCTCATGTAGTGCCGAAGAGGTTCTAAAAATGGCTACCGTGAACGGTGCAAGGGCTATGCATCTTGAAAGTATAGACACTCTACAAGTCGGCAAGGTAGCAGATATTATAGTAATAGACCTAAACCAACCTAATATGAGACCTATATACAACGTTCCTAAAAACTTAGTATATAG
This sequence comes from uncultured Oscillospiraceae bacterium, assembly GCA_934444765.1. Classification (GTDB taxonomy): domain Bacteria; phylum Bacillota; class Clostridia; order Oscillospirales; family Ruminococcaceae; genus UBA5884. The sequence continues at coordinate 21,554 of CAKSDC010000012.1, read as the reverse complement.
CGGTTCTAAGACTAACGTAAAACTTACTATGGTAAACGGTAACATACTATATCAGGACGGAAAGTACTTAACCGTAGACGCTAACGAAGTATATAGTATGTGCGAAAAGTTAAAGTTTTAGTATGTTAATACACACGCCTGTGTGGATAAATATTTGATTGACAAAAGGTAAAAAATGTTCTATAATATTATGTATTAGATATAGTAAGGGGCGGATACTATCCGCCCTAAATATAATATTAGTATATTATACTATAAGTATTAGGAGATTATTATATGATAAAAAGCATGACTGGTTATGGCAGAAGTCAGCAAACTATAGGCGACAGAGATATATTGGTAGAAATTCGTTCTGTAAACCATAGATACTATGAATTTTCTGCACGTGTACCAAGAAATATGGGCTATCTTGAAGAAAAGTTGAAGTCTTACATTAAAGATAGCATCTCAAGAGGTAAAGTAGAAGTATTAGTAACCATTAACAACGTAAACGGTAAGGACGAAACTATTTCGGTAAACGTGAACGTGGCACAAGGCTACATAGACGCTCTAAGAACTGCAAATAGTACTCTAATGCTACCAGACGATTTGACACTATCACAACTTGCAAGACTTCCTGACGTATTCACAGTAGTTAAGACTATAGACGATGAAGAGGAAGTTTGGCAAGTGGTTAAAACGGTAACTCAACAAGCAGTAGATAACTTTATCCATATGCGTACCGTTGAGGGTCAAAAGATGTTCGAAGATATTAACGGTCGTTTAGATAGCATAGAGAGTATGGTCGCTATAGTGGAAGAGGCTTCCCCTAAGACCGTTGAGGCTTATCGAAACAGACTATACGAAAAACTTTCGGAAGTGTTAGAGAGTAAAGATATCGACGAAGCAAGAATAGTTACCGAATGTGCTATACTTAGCGAAAAGTTGGCGGTCGATGAGGAAACTGTTAGACTTAAAAGCCATATCGCTCAATTTAGAGAACTGATACACTCCGAAGAACCTATAGGCAGAAAGTTAGACTTTTTAGTTCAAGAGATGAACAGGGAAGTTAATACTACAGGTTCAAAGGCTCAGGATATCACTATTACCCGTACGGTAGTAGAGATGAAGTCCGAATTAGAAAAGATTAGAGAGCAGATTCAAAATATTGAATAGCATCTTTAAGGAGGGGTTTTTCTTGAAGTTGGTAAATATAGGCTTTGGAAACGTGGTATCTTCTAATAGGGTAGTGGCAATCATCAGTTCCGAATCAGCACCTATTAAAAGAATAGTATCCGAAGCAAGAGAAGACAAACGTTTGATAGACGCAACTTTTGGTAGACGTACACGCTCAGTTATAGTTATGGATAGCGACCATGTTATACTATCTCCCGTACAAGCCGAAACTATTGCAGAACGTTTTAACAAATAATAGCAAGGATTCTCCCACCTCTATAGGTGAGTGAGATGATTTGCAAGTAGGAAAAATAACGGCAGTGGTGGGCGGAGAGAAATCGGTATCCCCCACTGACATGAGGCAAACTACAGTCAGTGTTCTGCTGGCTTGTCAGACTCTGTGAAATTACCGACTGTGGATTGAAACATTATTGGAGGCTTTATCATGAAAGACGGTATGTTAGTAGTAGTATCCGCTCCTTCTGGTTGCGGAAAAGGTACTATATTAGGAGAAATATTGAAAGACGATAAGTATTACTATTCAGTATCCGCTACCACCAGAGAACCTCGTAAAGGTGAAGTGGACGGCGTAAACTATCGCTTTATCACTAAGGATACTTTTGAAGAATACATCAACAAGGGCATGATGCTCGAATATGCTGAATACTGTGAAAACTACTATGGCACTCCTAAAGATAAGATGGAAGAAAACTTAGCTAAGGGTAAGTGCGTAATATTAGAGATAGAAGTTCAAGGTGCTATGAAGGTTAGAAAACTCCGTCCAGACGCTACCTTTATATTTATAGCTCCTCCTTCTATTGAAGAACTCAAAAGAAGACTATTAAAAAGAGGTACTGAAACTTTAGAAGTTATCGAAGAAAGAGTGGCTCAGGCAGAAAGAGAACTTTCATATGCTAAATATTATGACTACGTTATAGTTAATGACGATATCGACGACGCTATAAACGACTTTAAATCTGTTATTAGAGCCTGTGAACTAAAAGTTAAATAATATGTTAAGGGGATATTTTTTATGTTAAGACCAGCCATTACTCAAATTATTACTAAGAACGAAAGCTACTACTCTTTAGTAATAGGTGTAGCTAAAAGAGCAAGACAGATTACTGAAGAACTATACATCGAAAGCGTTAAAGAAAGTCAAAAGGAAACTAAAGAAAATACTGTGGTAAATAGTCATGAGTTTACTAAAAAAGATACTTCCGCAGAAGTTAAAAATCCTGTAAAGATGGCAGTAGACGACTTTGCAAGTGGTAGATACAAGATAGTAGAGTGCAAAACAGACGAAGAAGATATTATTAAGTAGTATCTTATTATAGTATATACTTATAGGTTGCTGTTATTATGAAGATAGTTAAAGTTGCTATTAGCGATACGTTAAGTTCTTTTGATATGCTATATAGTTATTGTGTGCCTGCTAACTTACAAGATAGTATATCGGTAGGTGTAAGAGTTTCCGTGCCTTTTGGCAGAGGAAACTCTTTAAGGGTAGGCATAGTATTAGTTCTTGAAGTGGTGGAAGATACTCCGAATAAGTATAAGAACGTATACTCCATAGAAGACCAAAGACCAATACTAAATTCCGAACAGATACGACTCGTCTACTACTTAGTGGAACATACTTTTTGTACCTATTATGAAGCCGTTAAGACTATTCTACCTGCTATATATACTATTAAAGTAGTAGATAGATACTATCTAAATGAAGACAGTTTGGAAGGTTGCGAAATATCTTTTGATGAACTGGACTATCTGGATAAGCTACGCAAAAAAAGGACTGAAACTTCTTTAAGTAACGCTATCGAAAAAGATAAGAATACTTTAGCCGTTAAGTCGTTAATCAAAAAAGGAGTTATCGGCATTCAAAAAGTAGTGAATAGCAAGTCTATAGATAGTAGGTCTAAGATGTTAGGCGTTACTATACAGTATCTCTCTAACAGTAGAGAGTACACTCTATCAGACGCACAGAAAAGAGTGGTAGACTTTATATTGGAACACGGTGCAGTGTCTTCCAAAGAGGTGGAATATAGTTGTCACGTATCCAAAAAGACTATAGAACGTCTTGAAAGTGACGGAATAGTATACGTATATGAGTACGAACCTACCCCACAAGACGAACTTCAAGTCGATAGTAGTCCTATAGTATTAACTGCAAAGCAACAACACGTATATAACGCTATATACGATAGTCTAATAATAGATAAGTCTAACTGTTACTTAATCCATGGTGTAACTGGCAGTGGTAAGACTGCTATCTTTGAAAGGTTAATTCAAGACTGCATAGCGTTGAATAAGACCGCTATACTGTTAGTACCAGAAATCTCTTTGACACCGCAAATGGTGAAGAGGTTTAAAGGTCGTTTCGGCAAGAGAGTAGCGTTAATTCACAGTGGACTATCACTAAAACAACGTGAAGATGAATATAACAGAATACTCAACGGCTATGCTGATATAGTAATAGGTACACGTAGTGCTATATTCGTACCTTTACAGAATATTGGCATTATTATTATGGACGAAGAAGGCGACAGTTCCTATAAGTCGGAACGTTCGCCACGCTACACTACTAAGGATATCGCACGCTTTAGAAGTCAAAACCATAACGCTACTATGGTATTAGCCTCCGCTACACCTTCTGTAGAAAGCTACTACTTAGCTAAAAAGGGAGTGTATACTCTACTCACTTTGGATAGGCGTTATAACGATAGCGAACTACCGAGTACTTCCATAGTGGATATGCGACAAGAACGTCAGAATGGAAACACTTCCGACCTATCCAATAAGTTACTGTTAGAACTTCTTAGAAATTTGGAAAGTAACGAACAGTCCATACTACTACTAAATCGACGTGGCTATAATACTACAGTAACCTGTAACGACTGTGGAAAGACTATAGAGTGTAAAAAGTGTTCGGTATCTATGACGTACCATAAGGCTAATAATTCGCTAATATGTCACTATTGCGGATATACTATCGATGCAGTTAGTAGTTGTCCGTACTGTAACTCTGTAAACCTTAGATACGGTGGATATGGTACTCAAAAGGTGTACGAAGAAGTGACTAAAGTATTTCCTAAAGCAAGGGTTCTACGTGTAGATGCGGATACTACCTATTCAAGATACTCACACGAAAAGTGCTTTTCGGACTTTTCGGAGGGTAAGTACGATATTATGGTGGGAACTCAAATGGTGGGTAAGGGTTTAGACTTCCCTAACGTCACACTGACGGGTATAATATCCGCTGACAGTATGCTATACACGGGCGACTTTAGAAGTTATGAAAAGACTTTTTCTTTAGTCACACAGGTAATAGGTCGTTGTGGTCGTGGTGATAAACTCGGTAGAGCTATACTACAGACTAACAATCCCGATAGCTACGTATTAAACTTAGCAGTCAATCAGGACTACGTCAGCTTCTATAATGAAGAGATAGCGTTAAGACGTTTAAACACTTTTCCGCCTATATGTGATATATGTACTATCGGACTATCTTCAGTAGAAGAACGTATAGTTCAGCAAGGTTGCAACATGGTTTTAGATGCCATTAGCAAGAATGCACAGAGTATTCAAAACAGGTTTCCATTAAGGGTTATGAACCCTGTTAAGTTCTCACACGAACGTATAGACGGCAAGTATAGGTATAAGATAGTCCTAAAGTGCAAGAATAACGTCTACTTTAGAGACTATATTAGAAGTGTTATGAACACTATCCATCAACGGAACGTTTCTAAACTATACGTGTTCGTAGATATCAATGGAGAAGTATATTAGTAAAGTAAAGGAGTTTTTAAACATTATGGCAATTAGAAAGATAGTTACTCAGGAAGATGAAATACTACACAAAAAGTGTAGACCAGTAGAAAAGTTCGACGAAAGACTATGGCAACTACTCGATGACATGGCCGAAACTATGTACAAGGCTAACGGCTACGGAATAGCAGGCCCTCAAGTGGGTGTACTTAGACAAGTGGTAGTAATAGACGTTGGCGAAGGTAAACTTGAAGTTATAAATCCTACTATTACTCAAACTTCTGGACAGGTTAGAGATGTAGAAGGTTGTCTATCTGTACCTAATAGATACGGCTACGTTACCAGACCTAAAACTTGCGTGCTAAAGGCTCAGGATAGGTTTGGCAATCCTTATGAAATGGAACTAAAAGATATGTTCTGTCGTTGTGCTTGCCACGAAACAGACCACTTAAAAGGTCATCTATTTACCGAATTAGTGGAAGAATGGGTAGAAGAATAAGTCTATTTAAAGTATTGTTATAGGAGGGTTTAGTTTGAATATAGTATTTATGGGTAGTCCAGAATTTTCTGTACCATGTTTAAAGGCTTTGGTGGATAGCGAACATACTGTACAAGCGGTATTTACTCAACCTGATAAGCCAAGGGGTAGAGGAAACAAGTACATTCCAACACCTGTTAAAAAGTACGCTTTAGAGTGTAACATACCAGTCTATCAACCTACTTCTTTAAAAAAGGGTGAAGACGCTGAACAGTCATTGCAAGTGTTAAAAGAGCTAAATCCTGACTTGATAGTAGTAGTCGCATACGGTCAGATACTACCTAAGTCTATATTGGAGTTGCCTAAGTATAGGTGTATTAACGTTCACGCTTCGTTATTGCCACACTATAGAGGTGCAGGACCTATTCAAAGGTGTATATTAGACGGTCAAACCGTCACAGGAGTAACCTCCATGTACATGGAAGAGGGTCTTGATACTGGCGATATGCTCATTAAAGCGGAAGTTCCTATAGGAGAAGACGAAATATGCGACGAACTACACGACGAACTATCTAACGTGGGTGCTAAAGTATTAATCCAAACTATCGAGGCTATTCAAAATGGCACGTTAGTTAGAACCCCACAAGATGATAGCCAATCTAACTACGCTAAGATGATTACCAAAGAGATGAGCCATCTGGACTTTAATAGGTCTGCTAAAGAGGTTCATAATACTATTAGAGGTATTACAGGATACACCACTTTAGACGGAAAACGTCTAAAAGTGTTCCGTAGTCATATAGTAGATAGTAATAGTAACGCTACTGCTGGTACTATAGTAGATACTAAAAAGTTCATAGTATCTTGTGGTGACGGAAAGTGTGTTCAGTTTGATGAGGTTCAATTGGAAGGTAGTAAACGTATGAAGACTACAGACTTCCTTAGAGGCAAGAGTATAGAAAGTTCTATACTACAATAGAATAGTTCCATGGGGAACGCCCATTAATATATAATGGGCGTTTTACTATTTGTATACATTCGGAGGATATTATATGGAAAGACTTCTTGCAATAAAGATGCTCAATAAGACTTTTACTAAGAACGGCTACTCTAACATAGTAGTAGATAATGCCCTTAGTAGTTCCAACCTTACTTCACAACAGAAAAAGTTGTGTTCTATACTATACTATGGCGTGTTGGAACGTAAGATTACTCTTGACTATATAGTCTGTAGATATAGTAAAAAGCCACTCGATAAGTTAGATACTTCAGTACTTAATATTCTAAGATGTGGTATCTATCAAATACTATACTTAGATAGCATTCCCGATAGTGCTTCAGTAAATGAGAGCGTAAACTTGGCTAAAAAGTTGAGGCTATCCAGTGCTTCAGGATTTATTAACGCTATACTTAGAGGCTTTATCAGGGACGGAAAGACTTATCCGCTACCTAAAGACGTTTTAAATTCGCTATCCATACAGTATTCCGCACCAGTATGGCTTGTAGATAGGCTATTAAAAGAGTATGACAGGGAAGTCGCTATTAGTCTATTGGAAACTTCTGTACAGAAAGCACCCGTTACTTTTAGAGTGAATAGTACAGTATGTTCCGATACAGAATGTTTAGACGCTTTAGGAACTCTAAAAGCTGAAAAGGTTGAACATTTAGAACATAGTTATAGTCTAACTTCTGGGGATATTACCAGTACAGAGGCTTTTAAACAGGGTATGCTACACGTTCAAGACCTATCTTCACAGTTATGTTGTAAAGCGTTAAGTCCAAAGCCTACCGATATAGTGTTGGATATATGTTCTGCCCCTGGGGGAAAGACGTTCACACTTGCTGAAACTATGGAAAATAAAGGCACTATCTACGCTTTTGACCTACACCAAAACAGAGTGAACCTAATTCGCAACGGTGCTGAACGCTTACACTTGACTAACGTCATCGCACAGGTGGGAGACGGTTCTAAGTATAACTCAAGTCTACCTATGGCTGATAAGATACTATGTGACGTTCCATGTTCGGGTTTGGGAGTAATCCGTAGAAAACCTGAAATTAAGTATAAAAATCTTAAAGACTTTGAAAACTTGCCGAACGTTCAGTATAAGATATTGGAAAATGCAAGTAAGTATCTAAAGGTTGGCGGAGAGTTGGTATACTCTACTTGTACTCTTAGCAGAGCAGAAAACGACGACGTAATCAAAAAGTTTTTAAGCCTTAACGATAACTATATAGGTATACCATTCTTGCAAAGTTTGGGAGAACCTTTTGGAAGTAGTACTGCTACAGTATGCCCAAAATACTATAATAGCGATGGCTTCTTTATAGCTAAACTTAAGAGAGTTAAATAGATTGGAGAGTTTATGAAAAAAGATATACTATCTATGTCATTAGAGGAGTTAGAGTTAGACTTGACCTCTATGGGCGAAAAAAAGTTCAGAGCTAAACAGATATTCAACTGGCTACACCAAAAAAAGGTCACAGACTTTGAAAGTATGAATAATCTATCTAAAAGTTTAAGGGATACTTTAGATAGTAAGTATATAATATACTCTTTAGTAGCCGAAAGAACTTTGATATCCAAAATAGACGGCACTACTAAGTATCTATACCGTTTAGAAGACGGAAACCACGTAGAAACCGTATTGATGAAGTATTCTTATGGCTATAGCTTGTGTGTATCTACACAGGTTGGTTGCAAAATGGGGTGTCGTTTTTGTGCCTCTACTATAGCAGGTTTCAAGAGAAACTTAACCCCTTCCGAAATACTATTACAACTGTATCAAACCGAAAGAAATAGTGGTCAAAGAGTAGGAAGTATAGTATTAATGGGCATAGGTGAACCGTTCGACAACTTCGATAACGTGTTAAAGTTTTTCCAGTTGGTATCTTCTCCAGAGGGCAACGGTCTAAGTTTACGTCACGTAACGGTGTCCACTTGTGGAGTAGTTCCAAAGATTAATCAGTTAGCAGACTTAAGACTGGGTCTAACACTATCTATATCCCTACACGCCAGTGATAACACTTCACGTAGTAAGATAATGCCTATCAATAACGCCTATCCAATAGATACTCTAATAGAGGCTTGCAAAGACTATGTAGACAAGACGGGCAGACGCATAACCTTTGAATACTCCATAATAGACGGGGTAAACTCTTCTTATGAAGACGCTAAACGTTTAGCTAATCTTATTAAGGGTATCAACTGTCACGTGAACTTAATACCTATCAACAAGGTGGCAGAAAGAAACTATTCGGCTAAACAGAAGACCGTTCAGGAGTTTAAGGAAACTTTAGAAAGGTTAGGTGTAAACGCTACTATTAGAAGAACTTTAGGTTCGGATATAAACGCATCATGCGGACAACTACGCCGAAATGCAGAAAATAATTAAAAGTTATTGAAAATTTTCTATAAAGATGATATAATGTTATTGCTATTATCCGTTATTTGCCTGTACTATAAGCATTAATACTAAATTCTTATTGCAAAACTGCGGTAACAGTGATATAATATCTATTGATACGTTAGTTACTACGGTACTAAGCGTATCTAAACGTTAGACTAAATAGTAAAAATTAAGAAAGGGTGATTCGTTGAAAGCTGTATGTGGTTCAGATATTGGCTGTATTAGAGAGGAAAATCAGGACAGAGTTGCTATAGAATACTTCGATAATGCTATACTTGGAGTTCTATGTGACGGTATGGGCGGTGCTAACTGCGGTAGCGAAGCAAGTACTTTGGCTATTAATGAGTTTATATCTACTTTTAAGGCAGGATACAGAGAGTATTTTAATAGTAATACCATTTGCGACCTATTGGTTAAAAGCATGGAAAACGCAAACAATACAGTATATGCTACATCACTATCCGATGATAGCAAGTACGGAATGGGTACTACTTGTGTAGCTGTACTACTACTAAACGATGGAAGAGTGTACATAGTAAACGTGGGCGACAGTAGAGCGTATCTAATAACCAATAACGACATTAAACAGATTACTGTAGACCATAACTATTCTCAATACTTATACTCAATAGGTAAGATTACCGCTAAAGAGTTACCTTCTCACCCAGACAGAAACGCTCTTATTAGAGCCGTGGGCGTTGAAGATACTATTAGAGTGGATAGCTTTGAACTTATGCCTATAGACGCTTTTAAAGTATTAATATGTTCCGACGGTTTACACGGAATGATATCCGATGACGATATTAAAACGATAGTAAACGACAACACTTTAGAAGACGTTCCTAACAGGTTAATAGAAAAGGCTAAGGCTTGCGGTGGTAGAGATAACGTATCGGTAGCAATCTTACAACCTTAATAGACACAAGTAAGTATTAATATTAATAATATCTTAAGACGTACTGTGTGCGTTTTAGAATGGAGTGATTACATTTTATGGAAAAAGATAACTATATCGGTACACTATTAGGTAATCGTTATAGGATTGAACAGCTAATCGGTGTGGGCGGTATGGCGGAAGTCTATATGGCTCAGGATACTAAAGAAGATAAGGTGGTAGCAGTTAAAATTCTTAAAGATGAATTTGCTAACAACCACGAATTTGTTAAAAAGTTCGTAAATGAGTCTAAAGTGTTAGCTGGTCTATCTCATCCAAGTATAGTAGAAATTTTTGACGTAAACTTTGACGGCAATCCTAAGTTTATGGTTATGGAGTATATAGACGGTATTACTCTAAAAGAGTACATGGAAACTAATAACGGCCCTTTAAGTTGGAAAGATACTGTACACTTTACCATTCAAATACTAAGAGCTTTACAACACGCCCATGCAAGAGGCGTAGTGCATCGAGACATTAAGCCTCACAACATCATGTTGTTTACGGACGGCACTGTTAAGGTCATGGACTTTGGTATCTCTAAGATAGCCAGAGAAGAAGTTAAGTCTTCTACCGAACATACTCTTGGTTCGGTACACTATATAAGTCCAGAACAGGCACAGGGTCAACTTACCGACGAAAAGAGCGATATATACTCTTTAGGTTGCGTACTATATGAAATGCTTACGGGTAAGAAACCTTTCGATAGTGATGCAGGCGCAGTAACTGTAGCTTTGATGCATAGTAACGACGTAGCACCTTCGCCAAGAAGTATCAACCCAAACATTCCTATAGGCTTAGAAGAGATTATCAATAAGGCTATGGAAAAGAAGCCTTCTAAACGATATCAATCAGCTTCCGAAATGATACAGGCTCTACAGATGTTTAAGAGTAATCCTGATATAGTGTTCAACTATGGTTCGGAAGAAGAAACTACCAAAAAAGAAGAGACTGTAGAAAAGAAAGTTCCTGTATTTGCAGGCGGTGGAAGTGCTAACACTGTAGACGTTCCTAACAAGGGCGGTAAAGTCACTACGGATACTGGCGAAGAAGTGGAAGTTGAACGTTCTTACTTTCTACCTATACTTACTGGTATAGTATTAGTAGTGGTAGTAGTAGCCGTAGTATTTGTAGCTTCGTTAATCAAAAGCACCTTTGCAAGTGACGACTATGGCAAACCAGAGTTCACCATGCCAAAAATAGTGGGCTACGACTACAACGAAGTTAAGACTATGTATCCTGAATTGGATATATCCGTTTCAGCCTCTCAATATTCCGAAACGTACGAAAAAGATACCATTATGGAACAGAGCGTCGAAGTCGGTACACTATGTAAGAACGGTGTCGGAGTAGACGTAATAATCAGTAAGGGCGTTAAAATGGTAAAAGTTCCTGACGTAGCGAACTTTGAATACAGCGTCGCAGAACAGACACTCAAAAACGAAGGACTATTGGTGGAAAAGAAGTTCCAATACGATGACGACGTGGCACAAGGTGTAGTAATCAAGAGTGAACCTACTGCTAAGGAAGAAATAGCCCCTGGTAGTAAGGTAGTACTATATATCAGCCAAGGTAAGTACGACGTAATAGTTAAAGTTCCTGACCTAAAGGGACAGACCTTAGACGCTGCTAAGGCTTTAATCGAAAGTAAAGGTCTTACTTGGAAAGTAGAGTATCAAAACTCCAACGAGGCAGAAGGCATAGTATTAGACCAAAATACTCAACCTAACACCGAAGTGGAAAGCGGTACTGAAGTAGTCATATACGTAAGTAATGGTATACCACCTACTTCTTCTGTATCGGTTAAGTTTACACTACCTTCTAATGCAAGCGGTACGTTTACGTTCCAGATATACTTAGACGGTTCTCTATCACAAGAAAGGTCAGGTATAGTAGCCTCTGCTACTGACGGTAGCGTTACTATAGCTATCGAAGGTACTGGAACTCAGTTAGTAACCGTAATGCTAAAGAACGAAGCTAACGATAAGACTTCTGAATACGGTAGATACAACATAAACTTTGACGACCCATCACAAGAACCTGAGATTATATCTTCTAAGATACTACAAGCCTTTACCGACGTAGACGGTATAGCAGTAGAAACTCAACCAGTAGTTTCAACGTACGCTACAGACACCGTAGCAAGTATATATGATACTCCTGCTAATACTGAACCTGTTACTGACCCTTACTATGAACCAGAAGTTTCGGACAGTTCCAGTGATACAGAATATCAAGTTACTACAGTAGAAGATACTAACGCTTATACCGATAGCGAAACTTATGGCTATTAATAACGACGTTATGGTAGGTAAGATTATTAAATCTATTGGAGGACTTTACACCGTAAAGTCCTTTGATAGTATTATGGATTGCAAGGCAAGGGGAATATTCCGTAAAGATAATATATCCCCTGTAGTGGGCGATATGGTGGAAGTAAACAACGGTGCTATAGAAAAAATCCTACCAAGAAAGAACTACATCGTTAGACCACCTTTAGCTAACTTAGATAGCATGGTGTTTGTGGTATCTATGGCTAAGCCTACTCCAAACTTATCGCTATTGGATAAGTTTATAGCCGTATGCGAATATAAGAACATCGTTCCAGTAGTAGCCATAACTAAGATAGACTTAGCTAACTTTAAGAATGTATATCAAGTATATAGTAGCATAGGTTTAAGAGTGTTCATTATAGACTATAACCAACCACAGTCTATAGATAGTCTTAAAGAGTATCTATCCGATAAGGTTAGCGCTTTTACAGGAAACTCTGGTGCGGGAAAGTCTACACTATTAAACGCTATAGACAGTACTTTGAATATTCCTACTGGTGAAGTTAGCGAAAAGTTGGGAAGAGGTAAACATACTACACGTCACGCAGAACTATATCCTTTAAGTAGTGGCGGTTATGTAGTGGATACGGCAGGATTTTCTACTTTTGAAACTAACAAGTATGCTATCATTAAAAAAGATGAATTAGCCTCTTGCTTTAGAGAGTTTGAAGAGTATTCCAAAGACTGCAAGTTTAAAGACTGCTCCCATACTAAAGAAAAAGGTTGTGCAGTGCTTAAAGCAGTTCAAGAGGGCGATATATGTAAAAGTCGTCACAATAGCTACTGCGAAATGTACGAAGACGCAAAGAAGATTAAAGACTGGGAACTATAGTCTACTATATATGGAGCGATAGTAAAGTATCGCTCCAAAATTTTTGATTTAGAAAGGATTTACTATTACTATGAAAGAGTGTATAATATTTTCAGGTGGTAGCGTTTCAGGTAATGAACCTATTCCAACTATCACTAAAGATACTACTATAATTTCAGCAGACGGAGGATATACCAACGCTTTAAAGTTCGGTATTAAGCCTAACGTAGCTATCGGCGACTTTGATACTATAGATACTAACCGTATAGATACTACTTCTACTACTATTAAGTATCCAACACACAAAGACGATACCGATACTATGTTATGCGTCAAAAAGGCTATAGAGTTAGGTTCTGAAAGAGTGTTGATATACGGTGCTTTGGGAGGTAGGTTTGACCATACTATAGCTAACGTTCAGGCGTTGGAGTACTTAGACGTTCACGGTGTAACGGGCTACTTAATAGACGACAATAACGTAGTTACCATGCAAAGCATATCCATTAAGCAGTATAGAAGACTTCCAAACTATAAGTACTTTTCCATACTGTCGGTATCGGAAAGGTCGGAAGTATCTGCTAACGGTTTAGAGTATCCTCTAACTAATACCATACTTACGAGGGACTTCCCATTGGGAGTTAGTAATAGCTTTTTAAAAGATACTACTACTGTAATAGTTCATGACGGTTTGGTGTTAATAGTGTACTCTAAAGATTAATCTTGAAAAGTATGTAGTACTTGACTTTTTTTCCTAAATATGCTACTATTTACTTACAATATTTCAAGACTACACTACTATGAAAGGATAATTCAATGAACCTAAAAAATCGTGTATTGGGAATACTCTCTGCGATACTGACTATATGTAACTTGACAGTTCCAGTAGGTGCAGAAGTAGAACACATTAATAACTACAATCGACACAGTCAGTACTTTTCCATAATGCAAGATGAACCGTTAGAAAGTACAGACACTCAAACTAATATGCTTTGTGACGCTACTTGCGACGGCAAAATAGACTATGCCGATATATTAGTAGTTAAAAAGCATATACTATCGCTATGCCAAATAAGTCCGAACGCAGACGCAAACGGCGACGGTGTAGTAAACGTCTTAGACCTTTTGACTTTAAAGAGTATGGTCTTAACTTCTAATAAGACTACCGATACTAAGACTATCTGTCTTGATGCTGGACACTACGCACTATATAATAGGTCACCAGCTATAGGCTCTTACTATGAAAGTAACATGACTTGGAAACTACACCTATACTTAAAGGAAGAGTTAGAGGCTTACGGCTTTAAAGTCATAACTACCAGAGAAAGTCAGGAAACCGATAGACCGTTAATCTCAAGAGGACAGGCTTCGGCAGGTTGTGACCTATTCTTATCTATACACTCTAACGCAGTAGGTAGTTACGTCAACGAAAAGGTGGACTTTCCATTAGCTATAGTATTAGTTCCAGACGATAGCACTAATATAGATGAGATATCCGCCGAAATAGGCGTACTATTAGCAGATACTATTACTAATGTTATGCAGACTAAACAGGTCGGCAGAACTTGGACTAAGGCTTCCGAAAAAGACCACAATGGCGACGGCATTCTAAACGATGAATGGTACGGCGTTCTACACGGTGCAAAGTCTGTAGGAACTCCCGCTATACTCTTAGAACACTCCTTCCATACTAATACTCGTGCTACTAAGTGGCTACTCGATGATAGTAATCTACATACTTTAGCCAAAGCAGAAGCTAAGACTTTAGCTGAATACTTCGGATTGGCTTAGTATACGTATCGTCAAATATGTTTGACAAAATATCATATATGTAGTATAATTAAAGGTATCGTACGTGTGCGATACCTTATATTTTAGACTAACATAAAATATTAATAGATTGGAGCTTTATTGAAATGAAGAGAGAACTTTCTAAACAGTATAAGCCTAACGAAACAGAAGACAGAATATACAAGTACTGGCTCGATAACGACTGTTTTAAGGCTACTGTAGATAAGCAAAAAAAACCTTATACTATAGTTATTCCACCACCAAACATTACTGGTCAACTACATATGGGACACGCTCTTGATGAAACACTTCAAGATATACTAATCCGTTGGAAACGTATGAGTGGCTATTCCGCTCTATGGCTACCAGGTACAGACCACGCCTCCATAGCTACAGAAGCTAAAATAGTAGAGGCTATGCGTAAAGAGGGTATCAAAAAAGAAGATATCGGAAGAGATGAATTTTTAAAGCGTGCTTGGGCTTGGAAGGCTAAGTTCGGAGGTAGAATAGTAGAGCAACTTAAAAAGTTAGGCTGTTCCTGTGACTGGTCAAGAGAACGTTTTACTCTTGATGAGGGTTGCAGTAAGGCAGTTAAAGAAGTATTTATTAACCTTTATAATAAAGGTCTAATCTATCGTGGCGAAAGGATTATAAACTGGTGTCCTAAGTGTTTAACCTCTATATCCGATGCTGAAGTAGAGTATGAAGACCAAGCAGGTCATTTTTGGCATTTAAGATATCAAATTAAAGGCACTAACGACTACGTTCAATTAGCTACTACAAGACCTGAAACTCTACTCGGTGATACCGCTATAGCAGTAAATCCTAACGATGAACGTTACAAGGATATAGTAGGTAAGATGGTAATACTTCCTATAGTTCACAGGGAAATTCCTGTAGTGGCAGATGACTATGTAGAAATGGACTTCGGTACTGGTGTAGTTAAGATTACTCCAGCTCATGACCCTAACGACTTTGAAGTCGGTCTAAGACATAACCTTCCAATAATCAACGTTATGACTGACGACGCTAAGATAGTAGACGACTATCCAGAGTATGCTGGTCTTGACAGATACGAGGCAAGAAAGAAGATAGTCGAAGACCTTGAAAAAGAAGGTGCTTTAGTTAAAATAGAAGACTACAGTCACAACGTAGGTACTTGCTATAGATGTCACTCTACAGTAGAACCAAGAGTATCTAAGCAATGGTTCGTTAAGATGGACACTCTATCTAAACCTGCTATAGATGCTGTTAAAGACGGCAAGACTAAGTTTATTCCAGAAAGGTTTAATAAGATATACTTCCACTGGTTAGAAAATATTAAGGATTGGTGTATATCCCGTCAACTTTGGTGGGGTCACAGAATACCTGCATTCTATTGTGACGACTGCGGAGAAATGGTAGTTACTAAACAGGATACTTGCAACTGTCCTAAGTGTAATAAGCCTATGCGTCAAGACCCTGATACTTTAGATACTTGGTTTAGTTCGGCACTATGGCCATTCTCAACTCTTGGTTGGCCAGAAAAGACTGAAGACTTAGAATACTTCTATCCTACTAACACTTTAGTTACTGGTTACGATATCATATTCTTCTGGGTAGTTAGAATGATGTTTAGTGGTCTTGAACATACTGGACAAGTTCCTTTTGATACCGTACTAATCCACGGCTTAGTTAGAGATGAACAGGGTAGAAAGATGTCTAAGTCTTTAGGCAACGGTGTAGACCCTCTTGTAGTTATAGATGAATACGGTGCAGACGCTCTAAGGTTTATGCTTGCTACTGGTAACTCCCCTGGAAACGATATGCGTTACATTCCTAAAAAGGTAGAGGCTTCAAGAAACTTTGCTAATAAACTTTGGAACGCTTCCCGTTACATTATGATGAACCTTCCTGAAGACTTCGTATATACTGGACTTCCTTCTAACTTGAATATAGAGGATAAGTGGTTAGTATCTAAGTTCAATAACCTTGCTAAGGAAGTAAACGAAAATCTTGAAAAGTTTGAACTTGGTATAGCAGTATCTAAACTGTACGACTTTATTTGGGACGTATTCTGCGACTGGTACATAGAACTTACTAAACCAAGAATTACAGCCGGTGGCGATACCAAAACTACTGCTCAAAACGTGTTAGTTTGGGCTATGGGCGGTATGCTAAAACTATTACACCCATTTATGCCATACATCACAGAGGAGATTTGGCAAGTACTTAACGACGGTAAGTCTGCTATCATGCTTGAAAAGTTCCCTATCTATGATGAAACGATTAACTATTCCAAAGATGAAAAGTCTTTTGAAAAGGTTATATCTGCTATTAAGGGTATTAGAAATCAACGTGCCGAAATGAACATAGTTCCAAGCAAAAAGGCTAAGGTATATATCGAAACTATAGACGTAGACCTATTTAACTCTTGCGAAATGTTCTTTGAAAAGTTAGCTTCTGCATCTTCTGTAGAAGTTGCTGAAAAGTTCAACTTAGATAAGGTGGTTACTATAGTAGCCGACGGTTCAAGATGCTTTATCCCTATGGACGAACTTATAGATAAAGACAAAGAACTTGCTCGTTTAAACAAGGAAAAAGAAAAGGTTCAAAAAGATATAGACTTTTCCTCTAAGAAGTTAAGCAATCAAGGATTTTTAGCTAAAGCTCCTCAACAACAGGTTGAAAACGAAAAGCAAAAACTTGCTAAGGCTCAAGAAAAGATGGAAAAGATTATCCAATCTATAGAAGACCTACAATAGTACTAAAATCTATGGGGACAGACAATTTTTAAAAAATCTGTCCCTTTTTTAGTACATATCCTACTTGAAATTTCCAATATTATGTGCTACTATATACATACAGTGTACACTATATTTTTAATCTATTTCAGGAGGATTTTTTATGGGTATTATAGCAAACTATACTTCTGTAACTTTAGATGAACTACAGAAGCTACAAAACTATGAAGTAGATACTTGTGAGTATCTATACAACAACGAAAATCATATTGATATTGAAAAGTCTTGGGACGTTTTAAAGTACATCTTAACCGGTGGAGTAGGTGTTACTGGTAGTGTTTTAGATAACATAGTTCCAATGTCTTTTAAAAACGTTCTAAACGATGAAGATATGGGTATGGGTCCAGCCGTATATATAGACGTTCAAACCGTTAAAGAAATGGCTAAAGAGTTAGACGGCGTTACAGAAGAAGACTTTAAGTCTAAAATAGACGTAGAAAAACTTAGTGCTAACAATATACTATCTCATTGGGACTTTAAAGAAATCTTTGAATATTCATACTCATACTTTTTAGAACTACAGAGTTTTTTTAATAAGTCTGCGGAAGACGGTAAGTATATCGTCGTTTGGTTAGACTAATACTATTTTGGAAGTGAATATATTTTGAACTATCAAGAGACGATAGAATACATAAACGGTTATACTAAGTCAGGAAAGCCTATTAAAAATCTTAATAGAATTGCTACTCTATTAGAGGCTTTGGGTAATCCTCAAAAAGATTTAAAGTTTATTCACGTAGCAGGAACTAATGGAAAAGGCTCTACAGTAGAAATGATAGCTAACACTCTAACACTATCTAAGTATACTGTAGGCTCTTTTACTTCACCATATATGTTCTGCTATGAGGATAGAATTAGAGTAAACGGTAAAAACATCACTAAAGAGGCACTATGCAACCTTGCACAAGTGGTAAAGGACGCTATAAAGGGTAACGAATACTCTCAGTTTGAAGTTACTATGGCTATAGCATTTTTGTACTTTAAGAGTGTGCATTGCGATATGGTAGTGTTGGAAACTGGTATTGGTGGTCTGGTGGACAGTACTAACATAGTACAGAACACTCTAATAAGTGTTATAACTTCTATATCTTTCGACCATGTAGCAGTATTGGGAAACACTCTTGAAGAGATAGCGTATCAAAAAGCAGGAATTATTAAACCTAACAGACCAGCTATTCTATCTGTAGATAATACTAACGGTGACGTGATTAGAGTAGTTACCGACTATGCTAATAGTATGAACTCTAAGCTGACTATTCCAGAAGTACCTACTATTATGAACTTCTCTAAGTATGGTGAAGAGTTTCTATATCGTGGCGATACCTACCACGTCAAGATGATAGGTGAACATCAAGTAGCAAACGCTATAAACGTTATAGAAGTCTGCAACCTACTGAATACCATGGGATATAGCATATCTAAGGAAGTTTTAAAGCAGTCTTTAGCCAGTACACAAGTACCATTTAGAACTCAGTTGATAGTTCAAGACGGCGTTACTATGATAGTAGACGGTTCTCATAATGTGGACGGAGTTACCTCTTTAAAGCGTTCACTAAGACTATGTGGAGTATCTCAACCTATAGTGCTAACTGGTATGATATCTACTAAAGACTACATCTCTTGTAGTAGTATAATAAACTCCTTTGCTAAAGAAGTAGTATGTACCGACGGTTATATATATAACGCTATAGATAGTCAAACACTATCTAAACTATTTACAGTGAATACTCATACTATAGGACTTTGTAACGCTTTAGAGTACGCTAAGAGTATAGCTAAAAGAGAAGATTCTGTGTTGGTAGTGTGTGGTTCTTTGTATCTACTAAGCAGTCTATTTTAAAATGTCAAACGAAAGGATATGTGTAGTTATGTTTAAGAGAAAAGTAGCCTATTACGAAACCGATAGAATGGGTATAGTACATCATAGCAACTATATTAGATACTTTGAAGAGGCAAGACTATATTGGCTTGAAGAACATAGCCTTGCTTATGACACTCTTGAAAGTATGGGCGTTATGTTGCCAGTAGTTTCGGTAAGTGCAAACTACTACAAGCCTTTAAAGTTCGGCGATACGTTCAGCATAGAAACTAAGTTGATACACTATACTAATACTAAGATAACCCTATCCTATCAAGTTAAAAACGCTACCAACGGGGAACTCTGTGCTACTGGTGAAAGCGTTCACGGATTTGTAGATAATAACTTTAAACCTATAGCTTTAAAGCGTGTATATCCACAGACTTTTGAACTGTTCAAAAATGCCTTAGTTACCGATTAACTTTAATACTTTAAAAACTAACTCTATTAAAACACTAAAAAAATAGTTTGACATATCTACAAAAGTGTGTTAAAATATCTAAGTAATACTATATATTTCAATTGGAGGTTGAACTAAACTATGGTTAAATTTGCTGTACTTGGTTACGGTGTGGTTGGCTCTGGTGTAGTAGAGCTATTTTATACTAATAAAGAGGGTATTATCGCTAAGGTTGGTAAACCTGTAGACTTAAAGTATATCTTAGATATTAGAGAGTTCCCAGACAGTCCTTACAAGGATAAGTTTGTTAAGAGTATAGAAACTATCTTGTCTGACGATGAAGTGTGTGCAGTGGCTGAGTGTATGGGTGGTGTACATCCTGCTTATGAGTTCACTAAGGCTTGCTTGGAAAATGGTAAGAGTGTATCCACTTCTAATAAGCAGTTAGTCGCTGAAAAGGGTGCTGAACTATTAAAGATTGCTAAAGAACATCACTGTAACTTCTTCTTTGAAGCAAGCGTTGGTGGTGCTATTCCTATTATTAGACCACTCCATAAGTGCTTAGCTGCTAACGATATCACCGAAGTTGCTGGTATACTAAACGGTACTACTAACTTTATTCTTACTAAGATGATTAACGAAGGTATGGAATTTGATACTGCTTTAAAAATGGCTCAAGAACTTGGCTATGCAGAAAAAGACCCTACCGCTGACGTTGAAGGCGAAGACGCTTGCAGAAAGATATGTATTATATCTTCTTTAGTATACGGTAAACACGTATACCCTAATAGCGTATATACTAAGGGTATTACTGATATCTCTTTAGAAGACGTTCAGTTCGTTAAGAGATGGGGCGGTGCTATTAAGCTAATAGCATACGTTAAAAAGTTACAAGACGGCAGAATTATTCCATTAGTATGCCCTATGTTAGTATATGGCAGTAACTTAATCTCTAAAGTAGACGACGTATTCAATGCCGTTATGGTTTGCGGTAACGGTATAGATAAGACTCTATTCTATGGTCGTGGTGCTGGTAAGCTACCTACAGCAAGTGCAGTATTAGGCGATATCATTAACGAACTACAACACGATAACACAGTACTATCTCAATATTGGGAAGACTGCGGTAATACCGACTTTATAGCTCATTATAGCGAATTTGTATCTCAAATGTATTTCCGAATTAAGGGTGACGAAAGCATGATACCACAAGGTGCTGAAGTTATCTCTAACGCTGATGATGACTATATAGTATTTATTACTAAGCCTATGAGTATGGAACAGGCTGAAAAACTATCTTCTAATATTAGCGAAAACAATGGTAGTATTATTTCTACTATTCCAGTATTAGATATTAAGTAGTTATAGATTGGGTTGATACTATGATTAAAATTCAAATTCCTGCTACCAGTGCCAACTTGGGTGCAGGCTTTGACGCTTTAGGTTTGGCTTTAAACTATTACAACTACATTAGTATGGAAGAATGCGACCGTATAGATATTTCTTCTTGTGATGGTGTAGAAGTCCCTAACGATGAGACTAACTTAGTATATACTTCCGCTAAGACGTTGTACAGTGTGTGTGGTAAGTCTTTAAAGGGTTTAAAGATAGTTCAAGAAAATAATATCCCTATGACCAGAGGTTTGGGAAGTTCTTCTGCGTGTATAGTGGGTGGTTTAGTAGGAGCAAATACTCTTATGGGTAATCCTCTTACTTTAGATGAGTTAGTAAACTTTTCCGCTGAAATTGAAGGTCACCCTGACAATGTAGCCCCTGCGTTGCTTGGTGGTATAGTTACTGCCGTGTTCGACGGTCAAGAGGTTCATTGGGTAAAGC